>NZ_JBIRGP010000018.1:0-198489 GCF_044328075.1 Streptomyces sp. NPDC017991
GGACGGAGGAACTCCCACTCCTCATCGGACAGTTCATGTCGACGTATCACCCGACCATGATCCACTACTCAAGATCAATTGAAGACACGACCTAGGGGTGCGAGGAACGGCGCGGGTAACCGAACGGGACCCGCACACGGCACTTCACGCGGGCCCCACCCCCCCCGGCACGGGACCCGCGTGGGCAGCTCAAGACCGGCCCCGCGTCGCGGACCACGCCAGCCCCCGCTCGCTCAGGGGCGCGGGGAACTGCGCGGGCAACCCGCTGCGACCCGCACCCGGCAGCTCACCCACGCCACCCCCCCGCCCGCCGCCACCCCCACCAACTAACCCCCGCCCAACCCCATTTGGGCTAATCGTGTCGGCGGCTCGTGGAGCGTGGTGTGCTATTGACTTGACCATGGACTGTCATAAGCCTGGCATCTGTTCGCCGCAGTGGCGAACTACTGCAAGGGGGGCTCATGAGACGAAGAGCGAGATCGATCCTCGCTGCCGGCGCACTCCTGCTCGGTGGAGTGGCCGTCGCACCCATGGCGCAGGCGGAACCAGGCGCCGCGGCCGACCCGGGCGCGGACGAGGTCAAGGTGTTCCGCGCGGACGTCACGAAGGAGCAGGTACCCCTGCTCCTCGCGGCGGGCCAGGACGGCCACGAGCTGAGTGAACGCGTACCGCAGAAGGGCACGGCCGACGTCGAGGTCTACCTCACCGACAAGCAGGCCGACCAGCTGGAGGACCAGGGCGTCGACCTCGCCGAGCACAAGCTCTCGGCCAAGGCACGCGCACGCGTGGCCGCCGCGGGGGACGGCGTCTTCCGGCCGTACAGCGGCTCCGGCAACCTCAAGGAGGAGATCGTCAGGACGGGACAGCAGAACCCGAACCTGACGAAGGTCGTCTCCATCGGCAAGACCCTCCAGGGGCAGGACATCCTGGCCGTCAAGCTCTCCAAGGGCGCCAAGAAGACCAAGGACGGCGCCAAGCCCTCCGTGCTGTACATGTCCAACCAGCACGCCCGTGAGTGGATCACGCCCGAGATGACCCGGCGCCTGCTCCACCACTACCTGGACAACTACGGCAAGGACCGGCGCATCACCAAGCTCGTGGACTCCACCGAGCTGTGGTTCGTCCTGTCCGCCAACCCGGACGGTTACGACTGGACGTTCGAGGCGGAGGGCGACCGGCAGTGGCGTAAGAACGTGCGGGACGTCAATGGCGACGGGGCCCTGACCGTCGGCGACGGCGTCGACCTCAACCGCAACTTCGCCTACAAGTGGGGATACGACGACGAGGGGTCTTCGCCGTATCCGACCAGTCAGACCTACCGCGGCGCGAGCCCCGGCTCCGAGCCCGAGACCAAGGCGATCGACGCCTTCGAGAGGCGCATCGGCTTCGAGTACGGCATCAACTACCACTCCGCCGCCGAACTGCTCCTCTACGGAGTCGGCTGGCAGGTGGCGACCCCGAGCCCCGACGACGTGCTCTACAAGTCCCTCGCCGGGACCCCCGAGAACTCGGCGATCCCCGGCTACCACCCGCAGGTCTCCTCCGAGCTCTACACGACCAACGGCGAAGCCGACGGACACGCGTCCAACGTCAACGGCACGGCGATGTTCACCCCTGAGATGTCGACCTGCCAGACCGTGTCGAACCTCTACCCGGACGATCCCTGGAACGCCGCGGACTGCGCGTCGGTCTTCACCTTCCCGGACGACGAGAAGCTGATCCAGGACGAGTTCGTCAAGAACATTCCGTTCGCGCTCTCCGTCGCCGAGGCGGCGGCCAAGCCCGACCGGCCGAAGTCCTCGGTCGGCATCGACGCCCCCGACTTCACCCCGGCACCCTTCGCCACCTCGTACTCCCGCGGCGCCGACCAGGAAGTCTCCGTGGTCGCCCGCAGGTCCGTACGCGACAAGGAACTGAGGTACCGCGTCAACAACGGCCGTACCAAGGACCAGGACCTCAGGGCCTGGAAGGGCGGCGAGACCTACGGCGGCGAGGACAACCTCTACTTCGACGAGTACCGCGCGAAGGTCCGGGACGGGGCTCCTGGCGACAAGGTCGAGGTCTGGTTCACCGGCAAGACACGGAGTGGAAAGCCCACCTCCAGCACGCACTTCACGTACACCGTCGCCGAACGGCCGCGCGCCGACACGCTGGTGATCGCCGAAGAGGGGGCGGCCACCACCAAGGCGCAGACCTACGTCGACGCCCTGAAGGCCAACGGCCGCAAGGCCGTCGTCTGGGACGTCAGCACCCAGGGCGCGCCCGACGCGCTCGGGATCCTCGGCCACTTCGGGACCGTCGTCCACCACACCGGCGCCGACCGGCCCGGGTACACCACCCAGCTGCAGCTGCGCGCCTACCTCAACGAGGGCGGCAAGCTCATCGAGGCGGGCGAGCAGGCGGGCGGCCAGGTAGCACTGCCGGGCGCCCTGACCAACGACTTCAGCCAGTACTACCTGGGCGCCTACTCCCGTACGACGACTCCGGACGCCGGCGCCTTCACCGGCTCGGGGAAGCTCGCGGGCGCCGGGGGACCGCTCGGCGACACGCCCGGCAACCCGCTGAACGCGGCGGGCGCCTACAGCGTCACCTCGGACACCCTGCCGGCCGACCGGTACCCGCAGTTCGCCAGCGCGGGCGCCGGGGCCTACCCGGGCACCGTCAACCCGTACGGCCCCTACGAGGGCGCTTCCATGGCGGCCGTCACGCACACCGACTACGCCTGGAACCGGCTCACCCGCACCATCGACCTCACCGGGGTGAGCGCGGCCGACGCGCCCGCCCTGCGCACCCAGCTCCTGTGGGACACCGAGGAGGGCTACGACCACGCGGTGCTTGAGGCGCACACGGCCGGGGCCGACGACTGGACCACGCTCCCCGACAAGGGCGGCGCCACCAGCACCGCCGTACCCGCCGAGTGCGAGGCCGGGTTCTTCATGCAGGGGCACCCCGCCCTCGCGCGTTATCTGACCCGCGGCGCGACCGCGTGCACCCCGTCCGGTACGAGCGGCTCCTGGAACAGCTTCACCGGCGCTTCCGCGGGCTGGCAGCAGGTCGAGTTCGACCTGTCCGCGTACGCCGGGAGGACGGTGGAGGTGTCGATCAGCTACATCACCGACCCGGGCTCCGGCGGACACGGGGTCCTCGCCGACAACGCCTCCGTGGTGACCGGCGGCACGGCCGGTGCGACCGAGGGCTTCGAGACGTCCCTCGGCGCCTGGAAGGTCTCCGGGCCGCCCGCGGGCAGCCCCGCGGTCGTCCAGGACTGGGGCCTGTCCGGCGAGCTCTTCAAGACGTACGGCGCGATCACCACCCGTGACACCGTGCTGCTCGGCTTCGGCCTGGAGCACGTCACCGCGGCGGCCGACCGCACGGCCCTGCTGGGCAAGGCACTGGCCGCGCTGCGCGGCTGACCCGTCCCGCGAGGGCACCGATCCCGGGGGCGATTCCATGAGCCGTCCCCGGCGCGGTTCCCAGGGCGGTTCCTGGGGCGGTCCGTACCCCTACTGGCGGGTACGGACCGCCCTGCCGTGTATGGGGCATCTCGATGTCACTCCGGGAGCCTCGGAGAGGTAGGGTCGTAGGCGGTCGGGGACATCCCATACAACTCGCCGGCGTCAACAGCCGGCGTACCTAACGAGGAGATCGGTTCGTGACGATCCGCGTAGGCATCAACGGCTTTGGCCGCATCGGTCGTAACTACTTCCGCGCGCTGCTGGAGCAGGGTGCAGACATCGAGATCGTGGCTGTCAACGACCTGGGTGACACCGCGACCACCGCGCATCTGCTCAAGTACGACACCATTCTGGGCCGTCTCAAGGCCGAGGTGTCGCACACCGCCGACACGATCACCGTCGACGGCCACACCATCAAGGTGCTGTCGGAGCGCAACCCCGCCGACATCCCGTGGGGCGACCTCGGCGTCGACATCGTCATCGAGTCGACGGGCATCTTCACCAAGAAGGCCGACGCCGAGAAGCACATCGCGGGCGGCGCCAAGAAGGTCCTCATCTCGGCTCCGGCCAAGGACGAGGACATCACCATCGTGATGGGCGTCAACCAGGACAAGTACGACGCGGCCAACCACCACGTCATCTCGAACGCCTCCTGCACCACCAACTGTGTGGCGCCGATGGCCAAGGTCCTCGACGAGAACTTCGGCATCGTCAAGGGTCTGATGACGACGGTCCACGCGTACACGAACGACCAGCGGATCCTGGACTTCCCGCACTCGGACCTGCGCCGCGCCCGCGCCGCCGCCGAGAACATCATCCCGACCACCACGGGTGCCGCCAAGGCCACCGCGCTGGTCCTCCCGCAGCTCAAGGGCAAGCTCGACGGCATCGCGATGCGCGTCCCGGTCCCGACCGGCTCCGCGACCGACCTGGTTGTGACGCTGCAGCGCGAGGTCACCAAGGACGAGGTCAACGCCGCGTTCAAGAAGGCCTCCGACGACGGTGACCTCAAGGGCTACCTGACCTACACCGAGGACCCGATCGTCTCCTCGGACATCGTCGGCGACCCGGCCTCCTGCACCTTCGACTCCTCCCTGACCATGGTCCAGGACGGCACGTCGGTGAAGATCCTCGGCTGGTACGACAACGAGTGGGGCTACTCCAACCGCCTCGTCGACCTCACGGTCTTCGTCGGCGAACAGCTCTAGGTCCAAGAAGCAAGGCACCTCGTGTGAGCACAGGGCCCGGGCAGCGCAGAGCCGCGCACCCCGGGCCCTGTGGCACGTGCTGAGCGATCAGCCCTCTCTCGGACAAAAGAGCTTCCCTAGGAGTCCACTCATGAAGACGATCGACGAACTTCTCTCCGAAGGGGTCGACGGCAAGCGGGTCTTCGTGCGCGCCGACCTGAACGTGCCGCTGGCCGACGGTCTCATCACCGACGACGGCCGCATCCGCGCCGTCCTGCCGACCGTCAAGGCCCTCGCCGAGGCCGGTGCCAAGGTGATCGTCGCCTCGCACCTGGGCCGCCCCAAGGGCACCCCGGACCCCGCCTTCTCGCTGCTGCCCGCCGCCGAGCGGCTCGGTGAGCTCCTCGGCGCGCCCGTCGCGTTCGCCCAGGACACCGTCGGCCCCGCCGCCCACGACGCTGTGAACGGGCTGCAGCCCGGCCAGGTGGCGGTCGTCGAGAACCTGCGCTTCAACGCCGGCGAGACGTCCAAGGACGACACCGAGCGCGGCGAGTTCGCCGACCGGCTGGCGGCCCTGGCCGAGGTCTACGTGGGCGACGGTTTCGGTGCCGTGCACCGCAAGCACGCCTCGGTCTTCGACCTCCCGGCACGGCTGCCGCACTACGCCGGCTACCTCATCGCCACCGAGGTCGGCGTCCTGAAGAAGCTCACGGAGGACGTCCGGCGTCCCTACGTGGTCGCCCTCGGCGGCTCCAAGGTCTCCGACAAGCTCGCCGTCATCGACGAGCTGCTGGGCAAGGCCGACCGGCTCCTCATCGGCGGCGGCATGGCCTTCACCTTCCTCAAGGCCAAGGGGTACGAGATCGGTGCCTCCCTGGTCCAGGACGACCAGCTGCCCACCGTCAAGGAGTACGTCGAGCGCGCCGAGAAGAACGGCGTCGAGCTGGTCGTCCCCGTCGACGTCGTGGTCGCGGCCGGCTTCCCCGACCTGAAGACCAAGGAGCCGTCCGACCCCACCACCGTCGCCGCGGACGCCATCCCGGCCGACCGGATGGGCCTGGACATCGGTCCCGAGACAGGTGCCCTGTACGCCTCGAAGCTCGCCGACGCGGCCACCGTGTTCTGGAACGGTCCGATGGGCGTCTTCGAGCACCCCGACTACGCCGAGGGCACCAAGGCGGTCGCCCAGGCCCTGCTCGACTCCCAGGCCTTCACGGTCGTCGGCGGCGGCGACTCCGCCGCGGCCGTCCGCATCCTGGGCTTCGACGAGAACGCATTCGGCCACATCTCCACCGGTGGCGGCGCCTCCCTCGAATATCTTGAGGGCAAGACGCTCCCCGGTCTCGCCGCACTGGAGGACTGACCCCGTATGACCACTCGCACGCCGCTGATGGCGGGCAACTGGAAGATGAACCTCAACCACCTTGAGGCCATCGCCCATGTCCAGAAGCTCGCCTTCGCCCTGGCCGACAAGGACTACGACGCCTGTGAGGTCGCGGTCCTGCCGCCCTTCACGGACCTGCGCTCGGTACAGACCCTGGTCGACGGCGACAAGCTCAAGATCAAGTACGGCGCCCAGGACATCTCGGCGCACGACTCCGGTGCCTACACCGGCGAGATCTCCGGCTCGATGCTGGCCAAGCTCAAGTGCACGTACGTGGCGATCGGCCACTCCGAGCGCCGCCAGTACCACGCCGAGACCGACGAGATCGTCAACGCCAAGGTGAAGGCCGCGTACAAGCACGGCCTCACCCCGATCCTGTGCGTCGGCGAGGAACTGGACGTCCGCGAGGCGGGCAACCACGTCACGCACACGCTCAGCCAGGTCGAGGGCGGTCTCAAGGACCTCCCCGCCGAGCAGGCCGAGTCGATCGTCATCGCGTACGAGCCCGTCTGGGCCATCGGCACCGGCAAGGTCTGCGGCGCCGACGACGCCCAGGAGGTCTGCGCGGCGATCCGCGGCCAGCTCGCCGAGCTGTACTCGCAGGAAGTGGCCGACGCCGTCCGGATCCAGTACGGCGGCTCGGTGAAGTCCGGGAACGTCGCGGAGATCATGGCGAAGCCCGACATCGACGGTGCGCTGGTCGGTGGCGCGGCGCTGGACGCCGACGACTTCGTCAAGATCGTCCGGTTCCGCGACCAGTAGAGCGTGCTCCGGATGTGAAGCGCCGAGCTGCGAGTATGCGGTAGCGGTGTTACGTCGTACCCTTGCGGGGGCCGGGCGGCTTCGTACCCGAAGCACCGGCCCCCGTCGTCCGTCCAAGAGTCGTCCGTCCAAGTCCGAGGAAGTTGGTCCAGCCGTGGTTATGGGGTTCTCGATCGCCCTGATCGTCTTCAGCCTGTTGCTGATGCTGCTGGTGCTGATGCACAAGGGGAAGGGCGGCGGCCTGTCCGACATGTTCGGCGGCGGCATGCAGTCGTCCGTCGGCGGTTCCTCGGTCGCCGAGCGCAACCTCGACCGCATCACCCTCGTGGTCGGCCTGCTGTGGTTCGCCTCCATCGTGGTGCTGGGCATCCTGATGAAGGTCAACAACTGACCACCGGCCGACGCCGGCACCGCAGCACGAACGCACATTACGCAAGCACATTCCGCACGTAAGGCCCCATGTCCGGTACGCGCCCGCAGGCGCGGCCTATCATGGGGCTTGCGTCTGTGCGCGGGGGTGTAACTCCTATCACTGGACGCGCGTTGGGCCTTACGTAGACTGAGGCGCCCGCAGCGAAGCGTCACGCCGACTCGCTTCGCGGCACCATCACGCAGGGAGTTACGACCGTGGCAAGTGGCAACGCGATCCGAGGAAGCCGGGTCGGGGCGGGGCCGATGGGCGAGGCCGAGCGCGGCGAGTCCGCGCCCCGGCTGCGCATCTCCTTCTGGTGCTCCAACGGGCACGAGACGCAGCCCAGCTTCGCCAGCGACGCGCAGGTCCCCGACACCTGGGACTGCCCCCGCTGTGGCTTTCCCGCCGGACAGGACCGGGACAATCCGCCCGCCCCGCCGCGCACCGAGCCGTACAAGACGCACCTCGCGTACGTACGGGAGCGGCGCAGCGACGCGGACGGCGAGGCGATCCTCGCCGAGGCGCTCGCCAAACTGCGGGGCGAGATCTAGGAGCGACGCGCACCCCAGGAGCGGCGCGAGATCCAGGAGTTGCGAGCCGGCCGGACACCGAAAGGTGTCCGGCCGGTCGTGTCTCGTGCCGGACGCTCTTTTTTCGCGGCGTATTTTCCGTACGCCCGAGGTTGTTCGGCTTCTCCCTCGCCGTGCTGACACCTGCGGGTGAACCGCACGTATCTGTTGTTGAGCCGGACGACGGCGGGACGACAACTCGCGTCACCCTGCTCCATTAGGTTGGGACCGTTAGCGGGGCAAGGCACGCGGCACTGGCAGGAAAGAGGCGGAAGTCCGAGATGAACGCAGAAAGCCGTACGAGGCTCAACCAGACGCCCGAGTGGACCGCTCTGGCGGAGCACCGGGAGGAACTCGCCGAGGCGCACCTGCGCGAGCTGTTCGAGCGGAACCCGGGACGCGGCGCCGCATACACGCTCCAGGTGGGCGATCTGCACGTCGACTACTCCAAGCACCTGGTCACCGACGAGACGCTGCGGCTGCTGCGTGAGCTGGCCGCGGCGACGGACGTGTCCGGTCTGCGGGACGCGATGTTCCGCGGTGAGCGGATCAACACGACCGAGGACCGGGCGGTCCTGCACACCGCGCTGCGCGCTCCGCGTGACGCGGTCGTCGAGGTCGACGGCGAGAACGTCGTACCGAAGGTGCACGCGGTCCTCGACAAGATGTCCGGCTTCTCCGAGCGCGTCCGCTCGGGCGAGTGGACCGGGCACACCGGCAGCCGCATCAAGAACGTGGTCAACATCGGCATCGGCGGCTCCGACCTGGGCCCGGCGATGGCGTACGACGCGCTGCGCGCCTTCACCGACCGGGGTCTGACGGTCCGGTTCGTGTCGAACGTCGACGGGGCCGACCTGCACGAGGCCGTACGGGACCTGGACCCGGCCGAGACCCTCTTCATCATCGCCTCGAAGACCTTCACCACCATCGAGACGATCACCAACGCGACCTCGGCGCGCGACTGGCTGCTGACCGAGCTGAAGGCCGGTCAGGAAGCCGTCGCCAAGCACTTCGTGGCGCTGTCGACGAACGCGGAGAAGGTCGCGGACTTCGGCATCGACACGGCCAACATGTTCGAGTTCTGGGACTGGGTCGGCGGACGCTACTCGTTCGACTCCGCGATCGGCCTGTCCCTGATGATCGCGATCGGCCCGGACCGCTTCCGGGAGCTGCTCGACGGCTTCCACCTGGTCGACGAGCACTTCCGCACCGCGCCCGCCGAGTCCAACGTGCCTTTGCTGCTCGGACTGTTGGGCGTCTGGTACGGCAACTTCTTCGACGCGCAGTCGCACGCGGTGCTGCCGTACTCGCACTACCTCTCCAAGTTCACGGCCTACCTCCAGCAGTTGGACATGGAGTCCAACGGCAAGTCCGTGGACCGCGACGGACACCCCGTCGAGTGGCAGACGGGGCCGGTGGTGTGGGGCACGCCGGGTACCAACGGGCAGCACGCGTACTACCAGTTGATCCACCAGGGCACGAAGGTCATCCCTGCGGACTTCATCGGCTTCGCCGAGCCGGTCGCCGAGCTGAGCGACGGGCTCAAGGCCCAGCACGATCTGCTGATGGCCAACTTCTTCGCGCAGACGCAGGCGCTGGCCTTCGGCAAGACGCCGCAGGAGGTGCGGGCGGAGGGCGTGGCCGAGGAGCTGGTGGCGCACAAGACGTTCGCGGGCAACCACCCGACGACGACGATCCTCGCGCGCGAGCTGACTCCGTCGGTTCTCGGTCAGCTGATCGCGCTGTACGAGCACAAGGTGTTCGTGCAGGGCGCGATCTGGCACATCGACTCCTTCGACCAGTGGGGGGTCGAGCTGGGCAAAGTTCTCGCCAAGCGGGTTGAGCCGGCGCTCACGGAGGGGGCTGACGTTCCTGGCTTGGACGAGTCCACGAAGGCGCTCGTGAGCCGGTACCGGGCGCTGCGCGGGCGCGGCTAGCGCCGGGGGTGGAGGCGGGGCCGGCATTTCACCTGCGGCTCGGTGGGGGCTTGTCGCGCAGTTCCCCGCGCCCCTCAAAAGCGGGGCTGCGCCCCGGCTTTTGCCCTTCAGGGGCGCGGGGAACTGCGCGGCCAACCCCCACCGGCCCGCACTACACGTCCGGCCCAAGCCCCGCAGGGGGGCGCGGGGAACTGCGCGACAAGCCCCCACCGGCCCGCACGATTCGCATCGGTCCGAACCTCCCCGCTCAGGCCACCGCGCTCAGCGTGTCCGCGAGGCGGCGGTGGGCCGCGCGGGACGCCGGCAGCGCGGCGAGCGCGGCGGCGCCCAGGACGGCGGCCGTCGCGAAGAGCGCGAGGAGCGCGGGCGACGGCCCCTGCGCGATCCCGGCGCCGATGCCGCTCGACCTGCCCTGCGCGTCGATCAGCCAGTGCGCGAGCGGCACCCCCAGCGCCGTGCCGACGACGACCGCGGCCAGCGCCGTGCACCCCGTGGCCGTCACCGTGATCGCGGTGATCTGCCGCGGGGTCAGCCCGATCGCCTTCAGCGCCAGCAGATCCCGCTCCCCCTCGCGGACCGTCCCGCCGATCGCGGTGAGCAGTTCGATGAGACCGATCAGGGCCAGCACGGCGATGAGGCCCACGACGACCCCGCGCAGCGGCGAGAGCCCGTCGGCCGGGTTCGGCACGGCGTGCGCGCTGAGACCGCCGTGCGCGGCCTCGGTCAGCTCGGCCCCCACCCGGTGCGGGTCGGCGCCGGGACGCAACTGGAGCTGGTAGAGCGCCGCTTCGAGCCCCGGGTCGTTCTCCCGGAGGGTGTCGAGCGAGGTGGAGATGACCCGGCCGCCGTTCTCCGGCTCGATGCTGCGCCCCACGATGTGCAGGACCTGCGGCTGCGCGCCGACCGTCATCCGCACCCAGTCCCCGACCCGTACGTCCAGCAGGTCGAGCAGCCCCTGACCGGCCACCGCCTCGTCGGGGCCGCGCGCGGGGCGGCCCTCGGCCAGCGCGAACGGATAGGGGTCCTCGCGGGTGCCGAGCCCGCGCAGCGCGATCGTGCCCGTCTGGCCCGGGACCAGCGCGGCCACCTCGACGCCCGGATGGACCGCGGCGACCTCGGGATCGCGGGCCAGCAGGGCCCGTACGTCCGGATCGGTCAGGGAGTCGTCGGCCCGTACGGTGAGCGCCGCCGCGAGGCCGATCCGGTCCGGGCTGTGCTGGAAGCGGTCGATGGTGGTCCAGGCGCTCATGGCCACGACGATCAGCAGCAGCGGCAGCGCGAGCCGGGCCACCGCGGCGAGCGAGCGCGGCCGGCGCGTGAACGCCTTGTGCCAGCCCAGGACCAGCGCCGACGGCAGCCGCAGTCCGAGCGCCCCGCGCGACAGCCCGGACAGCCCGCCGCCGAGTGGTGCCGCGGCCCGCAGCCCCGGCACCGGAGGCACCTGTCCGGCGCGCCAGGCGGCGAGTCCGGTGGTCGCGGCGATGAACAGCACCGCCGCCAGGGGTACGCCGAGGAGCGCGGGCGTGTGCCCCGGCAGGCCCTGCCACACGCCGACCGCGTCCCCGAGACGCCCCGGTGTCCGGCTGCCCAGGGCCTGGATGAGGGCCGCGGCGAGCACGGCCCCGAGGAGCGCGAACGCCACATGCTGGAGCAGGAAGATCCGTACCACCTGGGCCGGGGTGAAACCGATCGCCTTCAGCACCGAGATGTCCCGCAGGTGACCGCGGATCCGGGTGCCGATCGCCCCGTGCACGGCCAGCGCGGCGGCCAGCAGGGCCGCCAGGCCGAACAGGCCGAGGACCTGGCCGAGCAGCCGGTTGCCGCCCTGCGCCTCGGCACGGGCCTGCTGCCAGTGGGAGACGTCGGTGACGGCCTTGGCGCCGAGGAGGGTGACGGCGCGCTGCACGGCGTAGTCCGTGTCGTCGGGGTCGGTCAGCCGCAGTCCGGTCACCTGGCCGCCGCGCCCGTCGGCGCTCCGCACGACGGCGGGGAGCGCCCAGACGAGGCCCGGCCGCTCGCCGGGGCGGTAGCGGGGCTCGGCGCTGTCCGCGATGCCCAGGACGGTCAGGGTCCGGGTGGCGCCGGGCACGGTGAGCGTGTCCCCCGGCTCGGCCCACAGCGTCCGCGCGAGGCCGCTCTCCAGCACCACACCGTCCGGGACACCGGAGTCGAGCCAGCGGCCCGAGGTGAGCAGCGGACGGCCGGTCGCAGGGCGGTCGACGGTGCCGCGCAGCTCGACGGAGGCGCGGGTGCCGCGCGAGGCGAGGGTCGCGGCGGCGGTGGGATACGGGCCCGCGACGGACGCGACACCGTCCAGCTCGGTGAGTCCGGCCGCGTCGGCGGAGGGGCCGGTGTGGATCCACACGTGCGCGCCCTGCGACTGGGTGAAGACCCGCTGCCAGGGGTTGGTCGCGTAGCCGAACAGCGCCGTGGCCAGCAGCAGCGAGGCGACGATCCCGGCGGTGGCGAGCACGATGAACAGTGCCTCGCCGCGATGCGAGCGCAGATCGGCGTGCGCCCAGCGCAGAGTGGCCCGCACGCCGCTCAGTCCCTCAGTTCCAGCACGCCGGATATCCCGGTGCCGCGGGCGGGCGCGGTGTCGAGGACCGCGTCGTCGGCGATCCGGCCGTCGAAGAAGCTGATCACCCGGTCCGCGGCGCTCGCGAGCCGCGCGTCATGCGTGACCAGCACGATCGTCTGGCCCCGCTGGTGGAACCGCGACAGCAGCCGGGTCACCTCGCGGGTGCCCTTGCTGTCGAGGCTGCCCGCGGGCTCGTCGGCCAGCAGCAGCCGCGGATGGTTGACCAGGGCGCGGGCCAGCGCGACCCGCTGCTGCTCGCCGCCGGACAGCTCGCCCGGCATGCTGCGCTCCTTGCCCGCGAGGCCCAGCTCGTCGAGGAGCAGCGCACGCTCGGCGCGCGCCTGCCGAGGGGAGAGGCCGGCGAGCAGGGCGGGCAGCTCGACGTTGTCGGCGACCGACAGGTTCGAGACCAGGTTGAAGAACTGGAAGACGATGCCGATCCGGCGCCGGCGCTCGACCGCCCAGCGCGCCTCGCTGTACGCGTCCGTGCACTCGCCGTCCAGCCAGAGGCTGCCGGAGCCCGGCCGCTGCAGCCCGCCGAGCAGATGCAGCAGCGTCGACTTCCCGGCGCCCGAGGGGCCCGTGACGGCCACGAACTCGCCCTGCCGTACGGAGAGGTCCACGCCCCGTACGGCGTGCGCGGGCGCGCCCTCGCCGTAGTGGGTCTTGACCAGGCCCTCGGCCCGCAGGAGCGGGGTGTCCCCGGCGCGCGGCGAAGGAACGGCGTCACGGGGAGTGGCGTCACGGGCAGCGGCGCCACGGCGAGAGGCGCCACGGGGAGAGGCGCCACGGGGAGAGGCGCCACGGGGAGAGGCGCCACGGGGAGAGGCGCGGTTCATTCCAGCTCCTCCAGTTCCTCCTGGCAGCGTTCCAGCCAGTCGAGGTCGGCCTGCAGATGCAGCATGGCGCCCTCGATGAGCAGCTGGGAGATGCGGTTGTCCCGGCTCTCGGCCGCGGCGAGCTTCGACAGATTGCGCATGGTGTTCAGGTACTCGCGCCGTTGTTTGTTGATCAGGGCGATCTGGTCGGCCAGTCCGGTCCGCGGTGCCAGGGCGAGTTTCATGAAGAACTCGTCCCGTACGCGCGGCTCGTCCGCCGTCTCCTCGTACCAGGCGCGCAGTGCTTCGCGTCCGGCGTCGGTGAGGTGGTAGATCTTCTTGTTGGGCCGGCTCGACTGCTCGACTTCCTCGCCCTCGATCAGTCCCGACTTCTCAAGGCGGCCGAGGGTCACATAGATCTGGCCGACGTTCGGCTGAGGGTACGCGGAGCCCAGCAGTTGCTCAAGGTCCTGCTTGAGCTCGTAGCCGTGGGCCGGGCCGCGCGCCAGCAGGGCCAGGAGGGGCAGCCGCACTCGTGCTCTCCCCTTCCTCCGCCGTAGGTCCTTGTGAGGTGCCGCGGGCCCGCGCGTCAGGGGCCGATGTGCCGCGGGCCCTAGTATCGCCCATACCTAACGGGTATACATGGCCTCTGACTCCGGGCGAAGGTGCCCGGCAGCCGGGTGCACCAGGGAGGAACCTATGCGGTGGATACATGCCGCCGGTAGGGGGCTCCTGGTCGCGGTGGTGGTTCTGACCGGTTACGTCGCCTCGGGCGCCCAGGCCGACGGGGCGCGCGGCGGCGGTCGGGGCCCGCTCACACTGGCCACCGCCGGGGATCTCACCGGCTATCTGGGGCCGCTGCTCGACGGCTGGAACCGCGCCCACCCCGGCGAGCGGGTCACCCTCGTCGAACTCCCGGACTCCGCCGACGAGACCCACGCGCAGATGGCCACCGACCTGCGCGGCGGCGGCCGGGGCCGTTTCGACGTCCTGAACATCGATGTCGCCTGGACCTCGGAGTTCGCCGCCGCGGGCTGGATCTCCCCGCTGCCCGCGGGGCGTTTCCCGCTCGACGGCTTCCTGCCGCCGGTCGTGGACACCGCGACCTACGACGGACGGCTGTACGCCGTCCCCTACGTCACCAACGCGGGACTGCTCCTCTACCGCAAGGACCTCCTCGGCAAGGAGGGCGTCGCTCCGCCGCGCACCTGGGCCGAGCTGGAGAAACAGGCGAAAGGCATCGCTCCGAAGTACGGACTCGACGGCTACGCCGGCCAGTTCCTGCCCTACGAGGGGCTCACGGTGAACGCGGCCGAGGCGGTCTACTCGGCGGGCGGCACCATCCTCGGGGACGAGGGCGAACGCGTCACCGTCAACTCGGCGGCGGCGCGCGAGGGCATCGGTTTCCTGGCCCGCGGCGTACGCGACGGCTGGATCCCGGAGAAGGCGCTGACGTACAAGGAGGAGGAGTCCAAGAAGGCCTTCCAGGACGGCCGCCTCCTCTTCCTGCGCAACTGGCCGTACGCCTACGTCGGCGCCTCCGCCGAGGGCTCGCCGGTCGCCGGGAAGATCGGCGCGGTGCCGCTGCCCGGACCCGACGGACCGGGCGCGAGCGTGCTCGGCGGCTCGAACCTCGCGGTCGGCGCCCACGCCCGGCACCCCGACTCCGCCGCCCGGCTCATCGCCTACCTCACGAGCGAGCGGACCCAGCGTCAGGTGCTCACCGAGGGAGCGCTGCCGCCCGTGCGGGCCGCGCTGTACGAGGACCCGGAGCTGATCCGGCGGTTCCCCTATCTGCCGACGCTCCGCGCGAGCGTCCTCGCGGCGGCGCCGCGCCCCAAGAGTCCGCGCTACGACCAGGTCAGCCTGGCCGTGCAGGCCGTGGTGCACGACGCGATGACCGGGCATCAGACGCCCGAGGCCGCGGTGCGGCGGCTGGCGCGCGAGTTGGCGGACATCTCGCGGCGAGGCTGAGCCCCCAGGGCCCGCTCACTCCCGCTTCGGTCAGATCATAGTTTCATGTTAGGTAACGCGCCCGTCTCATCTGCCATTTCGCGTGCGGAAATGCAGGGACATAAGTACCCAAGCTTTGATGCGGCCCCGGTCTGCTCGTTGACACTCACACGACATGCCTACTTAACATGCATGTATAACCGGAGCACGCACAGACGGGTCAACGGGTGACGATCGACATGCACCGCTGGTGGCGCGACGCAGTGATCTACCAGGTCTACGTCCGCAGTTTCCTCGACAGCACCGGGGACGGCATCGGCGATCTCGCCGGGGTACGCGCCGGACTGCCGTACCTGAAGAAGCTCGGGGTCGACGGGATCTGGCTGAGCCCCTTCTACCCCTCGCCGCAACAGGACCACGGCTACGACGTGGCCGACTACTGCGACGTCGACCCGCTCTTCGGCGACCTCGGCGAGTTCGACCTGCTGATGACGGACGCCCGGCGGCTCGGCATCAAGGTGCTCCTCGACATAGTCCCCAACCACTGCTCCAGCGAGCACCCCTGGTTCCGGCAGGCCCTCGCCGAGGCACCGGGCGGCGAGGCCCGCGCCCGCTTCCACTTCGCCGACGGCCGCGGCCCCGGCGGGGCGGAGCCGCCCAACAACTGGCACGCCATGTTCGGCGGCCCCGCCTGGAGCCGGGTCATCGAGCGGGACGGCACGCCCGGCCAGTGGTACCTGCACATGTTCACGCCCGAACAGCCCGACCTGAACTGGCGCAACCCCGAGGTCGGCACCCACTTCGACCACGTACTGCGCTTCTGGCTCGACCGGGGCGTGGACGGCTTCCGCGTCGACGTCGCCGCCGGCCTCTACAAGCACCCCGACCTGCCCGACTCGCCCGACCCCATGGCCGACGCCCGCACCCGGGACTCGGTCAACCCGCTCGCCTGGAACCAGCCCGAGGTGCACGGTGTCTGGCGGCACTGGCGTTCGGTGTGCGAGGAGTACACCGTCCGCGACGGCCGGGAGCGGCTGCTCGTCGGCGAGGTCTCCGTGCCCTCCGCCCGTGAACACGCCCACTACGTACGCCACGACGAGCTGCACCAGGCCTTCTTCTTCGACCTGCTCAGCGCGTCCTGGAACGCCGACGCCTTCCGCAAGGTCATCTCGGAGGCCATGCAGGACATCGCGGGCACCGGCTCGACGGTCACCTGGGTCCTCAACAACCACGACCAGGTCCGCACGGTCACCCGCTACGGCGAACTGGGTGCCGGGGGCAGCGGTCTGGGCGCCGCCCGCGCCCGCGCCGCCGCGCTGCTGATGCTGGCGCTGCCCGGCGCCGCGTACATCTACCAGGGGGAGGAGCTGGGGCTGCCCGAGGTGGTCGATCTGCCGGACGACGTGCTCACCGACCCGATCTACCGCCGTACCGGCAGCCGGGCCCGGGTCCGTGACGGCTGCCGGGTGCCGCTGCCGTGGTCGGGGCACGCCTCGCCGTTCGGCTTCACCACCGGCACCGAGAGCGCCAAACCGTGGCTGCCGCAGCCCGCCTACTTCGCGGAGTACGCCACCGACCGCGCCCTCGCCGACACCCGCTCCTTCTGGCACCTCTATCGCGACGGACTCCAACTGCGGGCCGGAATGCCCCAGTTGGGTGAAGGACCGCTGCGCTGGCTGGACACCCCGCCCGGCGTCCTCGGCTTCGTCCGCGGCGACGGCCTGGTGTGCGCCGTCAACTTCGGTACGGCGCCGACGCCCGCGCCGGTCGCCGGCACCCCCCTGCTGTCCAGCGGCCCCTGCGCGCCCGGCGTCCTGCCCGGCTCGACGGCCGCCTGGTGGATCAGCGACTGCACCAACCCCTGAACCGGACACACCTGCTGACCATCCGTCACATACCGTTCTCACGAAGGAACATCAACGATGATGCGACGACGTACCACCCTGCTCGCGAGCTGCACAGCCCTCGTCCTGTCCCTCGGTGCCACCGCGTGCGGAGGCGGCGATCCTGTCTCGGCGGGCGGCGGCGACAAGCCGCTCAGCGGCCAGACGATCAACGTGGCCGGTGTCTGGTCCGGCAGCGAGCAGAAGAACTTCCAGAAGGTCCTGGACGCGTTCACCGAGAAGACCGGCGCCAAGACCCAGTTCACCTCCACCGGCGACAACGTCTCCACGGTCGTCGGCAGCAAGATCGAGGGCGGCAACGCGCCCGACGTGGTGATGGTCCCGCAGGTCGGCGTCCTCCAGCAGTTCGCCGAGGAGGGCTGGCTCAAGCCGCTCTCCAGGACGGCCCAGAATTCCGTCGACGCCAACTACGCGGACGTCTGGAAGAACTACGGCAGCGTCGACGGAAGCCTGTACGGCCTCTACTTCAAGGCCGCCCACAAGTCGACGGTCTGGTACAGCCCGGACGCCCTCGACGAGGCGGGCGTCGAGGCGCCGAAGGCGTACGACGCGATGCTGGAGGCCGGGCGGACCGTCTCCGAGTCGGGCCTCGCGGCCTTCTCCGTCGCCGGACAGGACGGCTGGACCCTCACCGACTGGTTCGAGAACGTCTACCTCTCGCAGGCGGGCCCCGAGAAGTACGACGCCCTCGCCGCCCACGAGATCAAGTGGACCGACCCGACCGTGGTCGACGCCCTCACCACCCTCGGCAAGCTCTTCAAGGACAAGGAGCTGATAGCCGGCGGCCAGAAGGGCGCCCTGAACACCGACTTCCCCGGCTCGGTCGAGAAGGTCTTCGGACCCGAACCCGCCGCGGGCATGGTGTACGAGGGAGACTTCGTGGCCGGTGTCGCCAAGGACCAGTTCGGCAGGAAGATCGGCGAGGACGCGGACTTCTTCCCCTTCCCCGCCGTCGGCGACGGCAAGGCGCCCGTGGTCAGTGGCGGCGACGCGGCGGTCGTCCTGAAGGACGGCAGGAGCCCGAAGGCCGCCATGGCGTTCCTGGAGTACCTCGCGACCCCCGAGGCGTCCGCGGTCTGGGCCGAGGTCGGCGGTTTCCTCTCCCCGAACAAGAAGCTCGACCTCGCCTCCTACGGCGACGACATCACCCGCGAGACCGCCAAGTCCCTGGTCGACGCCGGTGATTCGGTCCGCTTCGACATGTCGGACCAGGCCCCGGCCGCGTTCGGCGGTACCAAGGGCGCGGGCGAGTGGAAGCTCCTCCAGGACTTCCTGCGCGACCCGTCCGACCCGAAGGCGACCGCCGCCGCGCTGGAGAAGGCCGCCGCCAAGGCGTACCAGGACTGATCGCCATGACCGCCACAGACCTGAGAGACCTGAAGGACCCGAAAGGCCCGAAGAGCCCGAAAGGGGCGGGTCCACCGTCCGCCGCGCGGGCCGACCGCGACCGCAGACGGCGCGCCCGGCGCCGGGCCCGGGTCGTCGCCGTCGTCTTCGTCCTCCCCGCGCTGCTCCTGCTCGGCGCGCTCGTCGTCTACCCCGTGCTGTTCTCCATGGGCCGCAGCTTCTTCGACGCCTCCGGCGACCGGTTCGTCGGCGGCGACAACTACTCCGAGATGTTCCACGACCCCGCCACGGTCAAGGCCGTCCGGAACACCGCCATCTGGGTCGTCATCGCGCCCACCCTGCTCACCGGACTCGGCCTCGTCCTCGCCGTGCTGGTCGAGAAGGTGCGCTGGGCGACGGCGTTCAAGCTCCTGCTCTTCATGCCGATGGCCGTCTCCTTCCTCGCGGCGGGCATCATCTTCCGGCTCGCGTACGACGAGGACCCCGAGAAGGGCGTCCTGAACGCGGCCGTCGTCTCCGTGCACGACGTGTTCAAGGGCGAGTCGTCCTACCCGACCGCCCGCGCCCGCGAGGGCCAGGGCCTGACCAAGGGCGCCGACGGCTCGTACGGTACGACCGCCGGTGTGTCCCCGGGGGAGACCGTCGGGCTCGGTCTGGTCGGCGTGCGCGCCGACGACCTGCCCGGGGACGCGCGGCCCGCGTACCCGGCGGCGGCACGAAAGGCGGCGGCCGACGAACTGCGCGGTGTCGTCTACCTGGACTTCACCCGCGGCGGGGGAGGGAAGCAGGGCGAGGTCGACACGGCCGAGAGCGGGCTGCCGGGGATGGGCGTCGAGGCGGTGCGCGACGGGAGGACCGTCGCGAGCGCCACCACCGCGGCCGACGGTTCCTTCCGCTTCGAGGGCCTCGACCCGGGCTCGTACACCGTGCGGCTGCCCGGCGCGAACTTCGCCCCGCCGTACGAGGGGATCTCCTGGCTGGGACCCGCGCTCGTCACGCCCGCCATCATCGGCGCGTACCTGTGGATCTGGACCGGCTTCGCCATGGTGCTGATCGGGGCCGGGCTCGCCGCGCTGCCGCGTGACGCGCTGGAGGCGGCCCGGATGGACGGCGCGAACGAGTGGCAGATCTTCCGCAGGATCACCGTGCCGCTGCTCGCGCCCGTCCTCACCGTGGTCTTCGTGACCCTGGTGATCAACGTGATGAAGGTCTTCGACCTCGTCTACATCATCGCGCCGGGGCCCGTGCAGGAGGACGCCACCGTGCTCGCCACCCAGATGTGGCTGGTGTCCTTCGGAGGCGGCAACAACCAGGGGCTCGGCAGTGCGCTGGGTGTACTGCTCCTGCTCCTGGTGATCCCCGCCATGGTCTTCAACGTCCGCCGCTTCCGAGGGAGTCAACGATGAACGCGCTCAGGCGGGGGCTCGGCAACAGCCTGGTCCAGGCGTTCCTGGTGGTGATCGGCCTGGTCTGGCTCACCCCGCTCGCCGGCCTTTTCCTGTCGTCGCTGCGGTCCGCCCAGGAGACGGCGACGGGCGGCTGGTGGACCGTGCTGACCAGTCCCCGGCAGCTGTCCTTCGACAACTACTCGGCGCTGCTGGGCAACGCGGGGATGACGCGGGCGTTCTGGAACACCGTGCTGATCTCGGTGCCGGCCACGTTCCTCGTCGTCGTCATCGCCGCGCTCGCGGGGTACGCGTTCGCGTGGCTGGACTTCCCCGGTCGGGACACCGTCTTCCTGGTCGTGGTCGCGCTGCTGGTGGTGCCCGTGCAGATCGGGCTGCTCCCCGTGGCCAAACTCTTCGGGCAGCTGGGGCTGTTCGGCACGATTCCCGGGGTCATCCTTTTCCACGTGTCGTACGGGCTGCCGTTCGCGATCTTCCTTCTTCGGAACTATTTCGCGGAGATGCCGAAGGAGATGCTGGAGGCCGCGCGGATGGACGGTGGCGGGGAGTGGCGGATCTTCACTCGGCTCGTGCTGCCGGTGGGGCGGCCGGCGCTGGCCAGTCTTGCCATCTTCCAGTTCCTCTGGGTCTGGAACGACATGCTGGTCGCGCTGCTCTTCGCGGATAGTTCCGCGCAGCCGTTGACGGTTGAACTGCAGTCGCAGATACGGCAGTTCGGGAGCAATATCGATGTGCTCGCGCCGGGGGCGTTTCTTTCGCTGGTGGTGCCGGTGGTTGTCTTCTTCGCTTTCCAGCGGCACTTCGTGCAGGGGGTTATGGCGGGGTCGGTGAAGTAACGGGCTTTTCGCGCCCCCGCCGCCCCTACCCGTTCCCGTCCACGCATGGGGGCTGCGCCCCCTCGCCCCCCTTTGCGCAGTTCCCCGCGCCCCTGAAAACCCCCTGCGTCGGTGACGGGAACGGGAAGGGGGCGGCGGGGGCGAAAGAAAGCCCCTGCCGCCCCCTTCCCCGTCCGTCAGGGTGAAGCCGGCGGATACAGCGCGCGCGGCAGCTGGGTCGCCGCCGCCGCGTCCAGCAGCCACAGCGTGCGGGCCCGGCCCTGCGCGCCCGCCGCCGGCGCCTGGATCTCACCCGCGCCCGAGAGCGCGATCGCCGCCGCCTCCGCCTTGTCCTCGCCCGCGGCGAGCAGCCACACCTCCCGCGCGGCCCGGATCGCGGGCAGCGTGAGCGTGACCCGGACGGGCGGCGGCTTCGGTGCGCCTCGCACACCCACCACCGTCCGCTCCGTCTCACGGACGGCGGGCAGTTCCGGGAACAGCGACGCCACGTGCGTGTCCGGCCCGACGCCCAGCATCAGCACGTCGAAGGACGGGACAGGAGCGTGGTTCTCCGGCCCGGCGGCCGACGCGAGTTCGGCCGCGTAGGCCTCCGCCGCCGCGTCCACGTCCGCGCCCCAGGGACCGTCCGACGCGGGCATGGCGTGCACGCGCTTCGGGTCGAGCGGCACCGAGTCGAGCAGCGCCTCCCGGGCCTGGGTGACGTTCCGCTCGGGGTCGCCCTCGGGCAGGAACCGCTCGTCGCCCCACCACAGGTCGAGCCGGCTCCAGTCGACGGCGTCCCGGGCGGGCGCCGCCGCGAGCGCGGCCAGCAGGCCGTTGCCGTTGCGGCCACCGGTCAGCACCACCGAGGCGTGACCGCGCGAGGCCTGCGCGTCCACGACCTTCGTGATGAGCCGGGCCGCGGCGGCCTGGGCCATCAGCTCCTTGTCGCGGTGGACGACCAGCTGGGGAGTGCTCACTGCGGGTCCGCCTTCTTGACCGGGGGCATCTGGGCGGGGGTGGGGCGCCCCGGATCCCCCTCGCCTGCCGAGGAGGCCGGTGCGGAGGCCGGTATCGATGCCGGCTTCGTGGCCGGTTCCGGGGTGTCGTGCACCGGGCGCACCGGGAGTTCCCCCGGCGTCCAGGTGGCCGCCTCGGGCCGCTGTGAGGCCGACTGGATGCCTCCCAGCCGGTCCACCCCGAACCGCAGCGCGGACGCGTACGTGTCGTCCGGGTCGAGCCGGCGCAGCTCCTCCGCGAGCAGCTCGGACGTCTCGCGCCGCTTGAGCGCCACCGCGCGGTCCGGCTGGCCGGGCAGGGCCAGGGTGGCCATGGAGCCGTCCGACCGGTGCAGGGTGATGGGGCCACCGGTCGTCTCCAGGCGGACCTGGGTCAGACCGGGCCCCGCGGACACGGCTCGGCGCACGTGCACGTGGAGGCGGTCGGCCAGCCACATGGCCAGCAGCTCGACGCTCGGGTTCGCCTCCTCGCCCGCCACCTCGACGGAGACGACCTCGCAGTCGATCTGGTCGAGGGCGGCGGCCAGCATGGAACGCCACGGGGTGATCCGGGCCCATGCCAGGTCGGTGTCGCCCGGCTCGTAGCTCTCGGCGCGGCTCCGCAGCTCCTCGACGGGCTTCTCCGCCGCGTAGCTGTCGGTGACCCGGCGCTGGCCCAGGGCGCCCAGCGGATCGCCCGCCGGATCGCGGGGCGCGTCCACCGACCACCAGACGACGACCGGCGCGTCGGGGAGCAGCAGGGGCAGGACGACGGACTGGGCGTGGTCCGAGACCTCGCCGTACAGCCGCAGGATCACCGTCTCGCCGGTGCCCGCGTCCGCGCCGACCCGTACCTCGGCGTCCAGGCGCGACTTGGTGCGGTCGCGGGGCGAGCGCGAGACGCGCTTGATGACGACGAGGGTGCGCGAGGGATGTTCGAGCGAGGCGTCGTCGGCGGCCTTCAGGGCGTCGTAGGCGTTCTCCTCGTCGGTGACGATGACGAGGGTGAGCACCATGCCGACGGCCGGTGTGCCGATAGCCCGGCGGCCCTTCACGAGCGCCTTGTTGATCTTGCTGGCCGTGGTGTCCGTGAGATCTATCTTCATGGCCGACGCCAGCTCCGTCCGTCTCGCTTGAGCATTTCGTCGGCCTCGACGGGCCCCCATGTGCCCGACTGGTACTGCGCGGGCTTGCCGTGCTTGTCCCAGTACTCCTCGATCGGGTCGAGGATCTTCCAGGACAGCTCGACCTCCTCGGTGCGCGGGAAGAGGTTCGAGTCGCCGAGGAGGACGTCGAGGATCAGCCTCTCGTACGCCTCGGGGCTCGACTCCGTGAACGACTCGCCGTACGCGAAGTCCATCGAGACGTCCCGGATCTCCATGGAGGTGCCGGGCACCTTGGAGCCGAAGCGGACCGTGATGCCCTCGTCGGGCTGGACGCGGATGACGATCGCGTTCTGGCCCAGCTCCTCCGTCGCCGTGTGGTCGAAGGGGGAGTGCGGGGCGCGCTGGAAGACGACGGCGATCTCGGTGACTCGCCGGCCCAGGCGCTTGCCGGCGCGCAGATAGAAGGGGACGCCCGCCCAGCGGCGGTTGTCCACCTCCACCTTGATCGCCGCGTACGTGTCGGTCTTCGACTGGGGGTCGATACCGTCTTCCTGGAGGTAGCCGACGGCCTTCTCGCCGCCCTGCCAGCCCTCGGCGTACTGACCGCGGACGGTGTTCGCGCCGAGGTCGGCGGGCAGCCTGACCGCGCCGAGCACCTTGGTCTTCTCGGCGGCGAGCGCGTCCGCGTCGAAGGAGGCGGGCTCCTCCATGGCCGTGAGGGCCATCAGCTGGAGCAGGTGGTTCTGGATGACGTCACGGGCGGCGCCGATGCCGTCGTAGTAGCCGGCCCGGCCGCCGATGCCGATGTCCTCGGCCATCGTGATCTGTACGTGGTCGACGTACGACCGGTTCCAGATCGGCTCGAACATCTGGTTGGCGAAGCGCAGCGCCAGAATGTTCTGGACCGTCTCCTTGCCCAGGTAGTGGTCGATGCGGAAGACCTGGTCCGGGGCGAAGACCTCTTCGACGGTGGTGTTGAGGTCCTCGGCCGACCTGAGGTCGTGGCCGAAGGGCTTCTCGATGACCGCGCGCCGCCAGGAGCCGCCCGTCTGGTCGGCGAGACCGTGCTTCTTCAGCTGCTGGATGACCACCGGGAACGCGCCCGGCGGCACGGACAGGTAGAAGGCGAAGTTGCCGCCCGTGCCCTGCGCCTTGTCCAGCTCACCGATCGTCTCGCGCAGTCGCTCGAACGCGTCGTCGTCGTCGAAGGTGCCCTGGACGAAGCGCATCCCCTGGATGAGCTGCTGCCAGACCTCCTCACGGAACGGCGTACGGGCGTGTTCCTTGACGGAGTCGTGGACCTCCTGGGCGAAGTCCTCGTTCGCCCACTCGCGGCGCGCGAAGCCGACGAGGGAGAAGCCCGGCGGCAGCAGGCCGCGGTTGGCAAGGTCATAAACGGCAGGCATAAGCTTTTTACGGGACAAATCGCCCGTGACCCCGAAGATGACGAGGCCCGACGGCCCCGCGATACGCGGGAGCCGTCGGTCCGCCGGGTCACGCAGCGGATTGCTGCTTGACAAGATTTCAGCCCTCCGAGGGGGCGAGGCGCTGGAGCTCCGCCTCGGTCGACTTGAGCAGGTCGGTCCAGGCGCCCTCGAACTTCTCGACGCCCTCGTCCTCCAGAAGCTGGACCACTTCGTCGTACGAGATCCCGAGCTTCTCGACCGCGTCGAGTTCGGCACGGGCCTGCTCGTACGTACCGGCGACGGTGTTGCCGGTGATCTTCCCGTGGTCCTCGGCGGCGAACAGGGTCGCCTCCGGCATGGTGTTCACCGTGTTCGGCGCGACCAGGTCGTCGACGTACAGGGTGTCCTTGTAGGCCGGGTCCTTGACGCCGGTCGAGGCCCACAGCGGACGCTGCTTGTTGGCCTGCGCCTTGTCCAGGGCACTCCAGCGGTCCGAGGTGAAGACCTCCTCGTACGCCTGGTAGGCGAGCCGCGCGTTGGCGAGGCCCGCCTTGCCGCGGGCGGCCTTGGCCTCGTCGGTGCCCAGCGCGTCGAGCCGCTTGTCGATCTCGGTGTCCACCCGGGACACGAAGAAGGACGCCACCGAGTGGATCTTGGAGAGGTCCAGGCCGGCGGCCTTGGCCTTCTCCAGGCCCGAGACGTACGCGTCCATGACCTCGCGGTAGCGCTCAAGCGAGAAGATCAGCGTGACGTTGACGCTGATGCCCCGCGCGATCGTCTCGGTGATCGCGGGCAGGCCCGCCTTGGTCGCCGGGATCTTGATGAGCGTGTTCGGCCGGTCGACGAGCCAGGCGAGCTGCTTGGCCTCGGCGACGGTCGACTTGGTGTTGTGCGCCAGGCGCGGGTCGACCTCGATCGAGACCCGGCCGTCCTGGCCCTGCGTCGCGTCGAAGACCGGACGCAGGATGTCGGCGGCGTCACGGACGTCCGCCGTCGTGATCATGCGGATGGCCTCTTCGACCGTGACCTTGCGGGCGGCGAGGTCGGACAGCTGCTGGTCGTAGCCGTCGCCCTGCGAGATCGCCTTCTGGAAGATCGACGGGTTGGTGGTGACGCCCACGACGTGCTGCTGGTCGATCAGTTCGGCGAGGTTGCCGGACGTGATCCGCTTGCGCGACAGGTCGTCCAGCCAGATCGCGACGCCTTCCTCGGAGAGGCGCTTGAGTGCGTCTGTCATGGAAAATGCATCTCCTACGTGTCGTATGTCAGCGGCAGCTGTTCACAGCTGTCTGCGTCAGCGCTTGGCTGCGGCGAGCGATTCCTTGGCGACGTTCGCGACGTTCTCGGCAGTGAAGCCGAACTCCTGGAAGAGGACCTTGCCGTCGGCCGAAGCACCGAAGTGCTCCAGGGAAACGATGCGGCCCGCGTCCCCGACGAAGCGGTGCCAGGTCAGACCGATACCGGCCTCGACCGCGACCCGCGCCTTCACGGACGGAGGAAGCACCGAGTCCCGGTACCCCTGGTCCTGCTCGTCGAACCACTCCACGCACGGCACGGACACGACCCGGGTCGGGGTCCCCGCCGCCTGGAGCTGCTCACGCGCCTCGACGGCCACGTGCACCTCGGAACCGGTGGCGATCAGGATGACCTCGGGCTCCGCGCTCCGCCCTTCGGGCCCTTCGGCCTCGAAGAGCACGTAGGCGCCCTTCGCCGCGTCCTCGTTGGCGTCGTACGTCGGTACGCCCTGCCGGGTCAGCGCGAGCCCGTGCGGGTTGCCCTTGCCGAAGACCTTCGTGTAGCGGCGCAGGATCTCGCGCCACGCGATCGCGGTCTCGTTGGCGTCGGCCGGGCGCACGACGTTCAGGCCCGGGATGGCGCGCAGCGAGGCCAGGTGCTCGACCGGCTGGTGGGTCGGGCCGTCCTCGCCGAGTCCGATGGAGTCGTGCGTCCACACGTACGTCACCGGCAGGTGCATCAGCGCGGACAGACGGACGGCGTTGCGCATGTAGTCGGAGAACACCAGGAAGGTGCCGCCGTAGATACGGGTGTTGCCGTGCAGCGCGATGCCGTTCATCTCCGCGGCCATGGAGTGCTCGCGGATACCGAAGTGGATCGTGCGGCCGTACGGGTCCGCCTCCGGCAGCGGGTTGTCCGCCGGGAGGAACGACGACGTCTTGTCGATGGTCGTGTTGTTCGAGCCCGCGAGGTCGGCCGAGCCGCCCCACAGCTCGGGGACGACCGCGCCGAGGGCCTGGAGGACCTTGCCGGACGCGGCACGCGTGGCGACGCCCTTGCCGGTCTCGAAGACCGGAAGCTTCTCTTCCCAGCCGGCCGGCAGCTCGCCCGCGGCGATGCGGTCGAACTCTGCGGCGCGCTCCGGGTTGGCGGTCCGCCACGCGGCGAAGCCCTTCTCCCACTCGGCCTTGGCCTCACGGCCGCGGTCGAGCGCCTTGCGCGCGTGCGCCAGCACCTCGTCGGCGACCTCGAAGGACTTCTCCGGGTCGAAGCCGAGAACGCGCTTGGTGGCCGCGACCTCGTCGTCGCCGAGCGCCGAGCCGTGCGCGGCCTCGGTGTTCTGCGCGTTCGGGGCGGGCCAGGCGATGATCGAGCGCATCGCGATGAACGACGGCTTGTCCGTGACGGCCTTCGCGGCCTCGATCGCCGCGTACAGGGCGGCCGGGTCGAGGTCGCCGTTCTCCTGCGGCTCCACCCGCTGGACGTGCCAGCCGTAGGCCTCGTACCGCTTGGGGGTGTCCTCGGAGACGGCCGTCTCGGTGTCGCCCTCGATCGAGATGTGGTTGTCGTCCCACAGCAGGACCAGGTTGCCGAGCTTCTGGTGGCCCGCCATCGAGGACGCCTCGCCGGAGATGCCCTCCTGGAGGCAGCCGTCACCGGCGATCGCGAAGACGAAGTGGTCGAACGGGGAGGTGCCGGGGGCCGCCTCCGGGTCGAACAGACCACGCTCGTAGCGGGCGGCCATCGCCATGCCCACCGCGTTGGCGACACCCTGGCCGAGCGGCCCGGTCGTCGTCTCCACGCCGGTGGTGTGCCCGTACTCGGGGTGTCCCGGGGTCTTCGAACCCCACGTCCTGAACGATTTCAGGTCGTCCAGCTCCAGACCGAAGCCGGCCAGGTACAGCTGGGTGTAGAGAGTCAGGGACGAATGGCCGGCGGACAGCACGAAGCGGTCGCGGCCGGTCCAGTCGGCGTCCGCCGGGTCATGCCGCATCACCTTCTGGAAGAGGGTGTACGCGGCGGGTGCCAGACTCATCGCCGTACCCGGATGGCCGTTGCCGACCTTCTGTACGGCGTCGGCGGCCAGGATGCGGGCGGTGTCGACCGCCCGCTGGTCCAATTCGGTCCACTCGATGTCTGTTGTGGTCGGCTTGGTGCTCACCCTGGGTCAGGGCTCCTCTCCACATGTTGCACATGTTGAATGCCGGTGCACGTGGCGCCCACCGGCTCGCTGTCGAGCCTACCCCCGTGGCAACGCGCATTCTTTCGAGTCATTCCAGACTGCCGGGACTTGCCCTCTTCCGCCTCCCGACCGGCGGGTTCCGTATTCGGCAAGTGAATACGGAGCCGGTCATCCGACTGCTCAATCAGAAGGTGATCAGTCCTTCGCGGGACCCTTTCAACACGACCTGACCCCCGCGAAGGCCGGGGTCTGGGCAACGTCTACAGTGGCGTGGTACGCGCGAGCCTTTACCGGGAGTTCACACCCGGGGCTCGCTGGGATGTCTCTGTCAGGGGTGTGCGTGACGGCCGTTGAATCCCGTCCTGCGGGAGTGCTCGGGACGAGTCAGGGCACGAACCACCGGCCGTTCGGGGCCCGGGTCAAGGCGTTCGTCGCTCTCACGAAGCCGCGGATCATCGAACTGCTGCTGATCACCACCGTGCCGGTGATGTTCCTGGCGCAGCAGGGGGTGCCCGACCTGAAGCTGGTGCTCCTCACCTGCCTCGGCGGCTACCTCTCCGCCGGTGGCGCCAACGCGCTGAACATGTACATCGACCGTGACATCGACGCGCTCATGGAACGTACGTCGCAGCGCCCGCTCGTCACCGGCATGGTGAGCCCCCGCGAGTGCCTCGCCTTCGGCATCACGCTCGCCGTGGTCTCCACGCTGCTGTTCGGTCTGACCGTCAACTGGCTGTCCGCCTGGCTGTCGCTGGGAGCCCTCCTCTTCTACGTCGTCGTCTACACGATGATCCTCAAACGGCGTACGTCGCAGAACATCGTGTGGGGTGGGATCGCCGGCTGTCTGCCCGTTCTCATCGGCTGGTCGTCCGTCACCAACTCCATGTCGTGGGCCCCCGTCATCCTCTTCCTCGTCATGTTCTTCTGGACGCCGCCGCACTACTGGCCGCTGTCCATGAAGGTGCGGGAGGACTACGCGCGCGTGGGTGTGCCGATGCTGCCCGTCGTCGCTTCCAACACGGTCGTCGCGCGGCAGATCGTCCTCTACAGCTGGGCCATGGTCGGTGTCTCCCTGCTGCTCACTCCGCTCGGGTACACGGGGTGGTTCTACACGGTTGTCGCCGTTGTGACGGGTGGGTTCTGGCTCTACGAGGCGCATGGGTTGCAGTCGCGGGCCAAGGGGGGGGCCGTGGGGGCGAAGCTCAAGGAGATGCGGCTGTTCCACTGGTCGATCACCTATGTGTCGCTGCTGTTCGTGGCGGTTGCGGTGGACCCCTTCTTGCGGTGACGCTCCGCGTGGTTGTCGGGGTGGCCGGGGTGCGTTGTCGGGTGCCGGTCCGTCATGGCCGGTCGCGCAGTTCCCCGCGCCCCTAAAAGATTGCGCCGTTCCCCGCGCCCCTAAGGGCAAAAGATTGCGCCGTTCCCCGCGCCCCTGAAGGGGACCCGGGGGCGTGGTTCGTGGGCAAGGCCACTTGGCCTTGGCGTCGCCCGGTGATCTACCCGTCGGTAGCATCCTCGTATGGCAGACATCCAGCAGGTTGACGAGGGCGCGGGCACGGAGCGGGACGTCAAGGGCGAGCGTCGAGTGGCCAAGCTCGTCAAGCAGATTTCCTCCTTCGCCGAGGCCCATGGTGGGGCCGAGGGGCAGATCGCGTATCTCGGGCAGAAGGGTGCCCGGATCGTGCTCGTGGGGGAGGACGGTGAGTGGGGCGATCTCATGGCCCCGGCCTACGCCCTCGCCGAGGAAGCCGTGAAGCAGTCCGGCATCACCGTCCACGAGGACTTCGACGGCGACTTCGCGAACAAGGTCAGGACAGGCCCGTACGAGTGGACCCGTATGGCGGGCATCCAGGTGGGCGGCCCCAGCAACGGTTGACAGCGCCCCAAAGGGGGGCGCTTTCAAGGGGCGCGGGGAACTGCGCGGCCGGCCACGATGCACCCGCACCCGACGACGCACCTCCCCCGTTAAGCCCTGCAACCAGGCGGAGCCACACGTGGGGTAGGTCCGGATGATCGAAACGCCGTCGCTGGTGGACCAGTACTGCCACGGCGTACTGCGGACGGAGCTGGGCCTCGGCACTTTCGAGGCCCACCTGGCCCGCGGCGAGGGCCTGCCCGCCGCCGGCACCACGTTCTTCGACACCCAGACCGGCTTCGCCGTACGCCGCTGGTGCCCTCCTCTGCTGGGGCTCGAACCCCACTGCCGGCCCGCCCTCTACCTGGCACGCCGCCGCGAACTCGGCGTCCTGGAGGCGGGGCGCAAGCTGCTGCGGGGGAGCGGCATCACGACGTACCTGGTCGACACCGGGCTGCCGGGTGATCTGACCGGTCCCGGCGAGATGGCCTCCACGGGGGCCGCCGAAGCCCACGAGATCGTCCGTCTCGAACTCCTCGCCGAGCAGGTCGCCGACACCTCCGGCACCGTGGAGTCGTTTCTCGCCAACCTCGCCGAGTCGGTGCACGGGGCCGCCGCGACCGCCGTGGCCTTCACCTCGGTGGCGGGCGTACGCCACGGGCTGGCGCTCGCGCCCGAACCGCCAGGACCCGGCGAGGTGCGGGGCGCCGCGGGCCGTTGGCTGGCGGGCCGCCGGGTGGGCGGCGCGCTGAGCGATCCGGTCCTGCTCAGACACCTGCTGTGGATCGCCGTCGCCTCCGGCCGGCCGCTCCAGTTGCACGCGGGGCTCGGCGAGCCCGGCCTGCGCATCGACCGCACCGACCCCGTCCTGCTCACCGACTTCGCCCGCGCCACGGCCGGGCTCGGCACCGACCTGGTACTGCTGCACGGCTACCCGTACCACCGCCACGCGGCGCATCTCGCCGGAGTGTTCCCGCACGTGTACGCCGATCTGGGCGCCGCGCTCGTGCGTACCGGCGCGCGGGCGGCGGCCGTGCTCTCCGAGATCCTGGAGCTCGCCCCCTTCGGCAAGCTCCTCTTCTCCAGCGGGGCCCATGGACTGCCCGAACTCCATGTGGTCGGCGCACGTCTCTTCCGTGAGGCGCTCGCGCGGGTGCTGGGCGCCTGGGTGGCCGAGGGTGCCTGGTCGCCGGCCGACGCGCAGCGGGTCGCGGGACTGATCGCGGCGGGCAACGCGAAGCGGGTGTACGGAGTGCGGTGAGGTGCACAGACTGGGCGCATGACTCGCAGCGACGCGACCGACCGGCTCCTCGACCGCTTCCTCACCGAACTGCGTGGCCTCGACCCCCTGGCCGTGTGGGCACACGGCTCGCTCGGCTCGGTGGGCGGCGCCGACTACCAGGAGGGCCGCAGCGACCTGGACCTGATCGTGCTCCTGGACGGCCCGATCACCGCGAGCACGGTCTGGCGGGTGGCCCGGCTGCACGCCCGTCTGCGCGGCGAACCGCTCGTCGCCAAGCTGCACTGCAGTTATCTGACGCCCGGCACCGCCGCCGACTCGGAGCGGCGGCACCTCACCTGGGCGCACGAGCGACTCTTCAGACGGCCGGTCACACCGGTGACCCGGCGCGAGCTGCACGCCTTCGGACTGGTCCTGTCCGGCGAGCGGCCCGACACCCTGCTGCCGCCGGTGACGGACGGTGAACTCGCCGCGTTCGTGGTCCGGGACCAGCGGGACTTCTGGCGCCGCGAGGTGGACCGCGTCGGCAACTGGACCCAGGACGCCTGGGTGGACGTCGGCATGACCACCCACGCGCGCGCCGCGGTCACACTGAAGGACGGCCGGCTGATCACCAAGCGCGAGGCCCTTGACCTGATGCCCGGCCTCGGCGCGCCCGTCGAGGTGGTCGAGGACATCCGCAGGCGGCGCTACCCGGGGCCGGGCACACCGCTCCGGGAGATTCGGGAGACTCGGGAGGTCCAGGAGTGGTCGGCCCGCAGGGGGCGGCTGACCAGGGACTACCTCGGCCCGGCGATCGACCGCCTCGTGGCCGCGTACACGTGACCTGTTCCTGTTCTTGTTCCCGAGCGCCGCACCCGAGGTGGGTCAGGTGCGGCTGAGCGCCGATTCCGTCGACTGGCCCGGCAGGTCCGCCACGGTCTCCGGGCGTTCCCGCAGCGCCAGCAGGACGCGGAGTGTGGCGATCCACACCAGGCAGGAGCCGAACATGTGGAGGCCGACCAGTACCTCCGGCAGATCGGTGAAGTACTGCACGTACCCGATGGCACCCTGGGCGAGGAGCACCAGGAAGAGGTCGCGGGTGCGGTGCAGGGGGCCCCGGGGCGCGTCGACGGCCTTCAGGACGAACCACAGCGCGAAGGCCAGCGTCACCACGATCCACGCCAGGACGGCGTGCAGTTTGGTGACGTTCTCCCAGTTCAGCGGGATGCGGTGCACCTCGCTCGAATCGCCGGCGTGCGGACCGGCGCCGGTCACGACCGTGCCCACCGCGATCAGCAGGACGGTGACGGTGACCAGGATCCACCCCATCTGCCGCACCGGCTTGCCGACCAGTGGACGGGGCGGGTCGTCGCCCTCACGGGTGCGCTGCCACATCACCGTGGCGACGGCGATCAGCGCGGTGGAGAGGAGGAAGTGCGCGGCGACCGTGTACGGGTTCAGGCCGACGAGGACGACGACTCCGCCGAGGACCGCGTTGCTCATGACGACCCAGAACTGCGTCCAGCCGAGCCGGGTGAGGCTGCGGCGGTACGGCTTCTGCGAGCGCGCGGCGATGATCGCCCAGCCGACCGCGGCGCACAGCACGTACGTCAGCATGCGGTTGCCGAACTCGATGACGCCGTGGACGCCCATCGCGCTCGTCGTGGTGAGCGAGTCGTCGGTGCACTTGGGCCAGGTCGGGCAGCCGAGGCCCGAGCCGGTCAGCCGGACGGCACCACCGGTCACCACGATCAGTACCGCCATGACGAGAGCGGCGAGAGCGGCGCGCCGGACCGTCCGGGGGGACGGGGTCCAGCGCCCGGCGATGAAGGCGAGCGGGTTGCGCACGGCTTGAGCGGCATCCGCTCGGGTCACGTTCGGCACGGGCTCCATCGTAGGGGGCCGCTTGTGCACGCGTTCACGAGCCCCCTCGCTGAGGCCGCGTGTCCGCGTGCCGTCACTCCCAGCGAAAGAACCGTCCGGCCGCCGCCAGGCCCGCGACCGCCCACACAACCAGGATCCCGAGATCGCCCCAGGGCATCCCGGCCCCGTGCTGGAGCACGTCCCGCAGCCCTTCCGAGAGCGCCGAGATCGGCAGCAGGCCGAGGACGTCCTGCGCCCCCTGCGGGAACTTGTCCAGCGGGACGATCACGCCGCCGCCGACGAGCAGCAGCAGGAAGACCAGGTTCGCGGCGGCCAGCGTGGCCTCCGCCTTCAGCGTCCCGGCCATCAGCAGGCCGAGCCCCGAGAACGCCGCCGTGCCCAGGACCAGCAGGAGCAGCACGGCGAAGGGGTTGCCGTGCGGAGACCAGCCCAGCACGAGGGCGATCGCCGTCACGAGGATCACCTGGAGGACTTCCGTGACCAGCACGGACAGGGTCTTGGCTGTCATCAGGCCCCAGCGGGGCAGCGGGGAGACGGCGAGCCGCTTCAGCACGCCGTACCGCCGCTCGAAGCCCGTGGCGATCGCCTGGCCGGTGAACGCCGTCGACATCACCGCCAGCGCGAGGATGCCCGGCGCGAGGAAGTCGACGGCCTTTCCGTCGCCCGTGTCGACGATGTCCACCGCGCTGAACAGCACGAGCAGCAGCGTCGGGATGATCACCGTCAGCAGCAGCTGCTCGCCGTTGCGCAGCAGCATCTTCGTTTCGAGCGCCGCCTGTGCCGCGATCATGCGGGGCAGCGGCGCCGCTCCCGGCCTCGGCGCGTAGGCGCCCGCGGCCGTCGATCGGGCGCCCGTTCCCGGTCCCGTCGTTTCCGCGCTCATCCGCGCAGCTCCTTACCGGTGAGCTCCAAGAAGACGTCCTCCAGGGTGTGCCGCTCCACGGAGATCTTCTCCGGCATCACCCCGTGCTGGGCGCACCAGCTCGTGACGGTCGCGAGCAGCTGCGGGTCGATCTTGCCCCCCACCCGGTACGAACCCGGCGTCAGCTCGGCCGCCGTGGAGTCCGCCGGGAGGGCCTTGAGGAGGGAGGCCACGTCCAGGCCGGGGCGCCCGCCGAACCGCAGGGTGTTCTCGGCGCCGCCGCGGCACAGCTCCTCGGGGGAGCCCTGTGCGACGACCCGGCCGGCGTCGATGATCGCCACGTCGTCAGCGAGCTGCTCGGCCTCGTCCATGTGGTGGGTGGTCAGGATCACCGAGACCCCGTCGGCGCGCAGATCGCGGACGAGTTCCCAGGTGGCGCGGCGTGCCTGCGGGTCGAGGCCCGCGGTCGGCTCGTCCAGGAAGACCAGCTCGGGGCGTCCGACGACGGCCATGGCGAGCGCGAGGCGCTGCTGCTGGCCGCCGGACAGCCGCCGGTACGTGGTCCGGCCGCAGCTGCCGAGGCCCAGCCGTTCGATCAGCGCGTCCACGTCCAGCGGATGCGCGTGCAGCCTGGCCATGTGCCTGAGCATCTCGTCGGCGCGGGCGCCGGAGTAGACGCCGCCGGACTGGAGCATCACACCGATCCGGGGGCGCAGGGCCGAGGCCTCGCGCACCGGGTCGAGGCCCAGCACCCGGACCGTTCCGGAGTCGGGGCGCCGGTATCCCTCGCAGCTCTCGACGGTGGTGGTCTTGCCCGCGCCGTTGGGTCCGAGTACGGCCGTGATGCCCGCCCGGGCCACCAGATCCAGGCCGTCCACGGCGGTCTTCCCGCCGTAACGCTTCACCAGACCGCCGACCTGGACGACGGGGTCACTTCGCATGGGCGGCCTCACTTCGCATGGTCGCCAAGTCTAGGGACGGCCGGGCGGGCGCATGAGGGCGGGGCGCGTCACGAGCGGCGCGGGACAGCGCGCGGGACGGCGCGTGAGAGGGGCACGTCGCTCGTGATCCACTCCTCGCGCGAACGGTGCGTCGCGAGCCACCGCTCCGCGTAGGCGACCGCGTCCACCAGCGGGAACAGCCGTACGTCGGCCGCGCCCACCCGGCCCCGTACGACAGGACGGTCCCGCTCGAAGTCGGCGCCCAGGGTGCCGAACTCGTCCGAGCTGATCGCGACCTCGGTGACGGTCTCCCAGCGGGGCCCCTCCGGGGTGAGGACCGGCCGTCCCACTCCGACGCGGGGTGCGGGTATGCGGTACTCGGCCAGGTGGAAGCCGGTGCAGGTGTCGTAGCCCGCGCCCAGCAGCAGGATCCGCGCGCCCCTCTCCTCAAGGCGCGCCAGCGGGCTGCGCTCGCCCAGCCGGCAGTCCGGCGCGTGGTCCTCGACGATCACCGCCGCGGCCGGGCCGACGGCCGCGAAGGAGGTCTGCGGATGCGCGCTGCGCCGGGCACCCGGCCAGGAGCGCACGGTCTCCGGGACCACGCCCACCCCGCGCGAGGGCGTCAGGAGCGGGTCGTACGCGGGCATCGTGGCGCGGATCGTCGGCCACCACTCCTCGGGTACGGGAGGGCTGCTCCACAGGGCCGGGTCGGAGAGCTGGCCGGACTGGGTGGGGACCACGAGCGTGCCGTCGGGACCGAGTGCGTCGAGCAGCCCCTGGACGACGGCGACCGCGCCGCCGTTGACCCATCCGAGGGAACGCAGCGACGCGTGTACGAGGAGCGTCTCGCCGGGGCGTACGCCCAGTGCGCGCAGGTCCGCGGCGAGGGTGGCGCGCGTGACGAGAGGGCCGGTGGGAGGGGGTGTGGGCATGGTTCGGGAGTCTTGCCGACGCCCCCGGGCCGTGCCACCGAATTGATCGATCAAAGATCGTTCCCGCAGGTCAGATTAGGTTTACCTAAGTGATGCACCGCACCCCATCGGGCGCGGACACGGCTTGGCACTCTCTGAGGAATTACGCAACAATGGTGTTGTGAAATACGTCGGCGAGGCCCAGGAGACCCCCACGGGGGTCCCTCAGGAGGAACTCGCGACCGGGCTGCGCTCGGACCACTCCACGCGCAACCGGGTCGTGCGATCCATCCTGGACCACGGCCCGTCGACCGTGGCCGATCTCGCCGGGCGGCTGGGCCTGACCCAGGCGGCCGTCCGCCGGCACCTCGACGCCCTCGTCTCCGACGACGTCGTGGAACCCCGCGAACAGCGGGTCTACGGCGCTCGTACGCGCGGACGGCCCGCCAAGGTGTTCGCCCTGACCGACTGCGGCCGGGACGCCTTCGACCAGTCCTACGACAAGCTCGCCGCGGAGGCCCTGCGCTGGATCGCCGAGCGCGAGGGCGGGGAGGGGGCGCTCGTCGCCTTCGCCCGCGCCCGGATGGCCGCCCAGGCCGGCGCGTACCGCGAGGCCGTAGAGTCCGCCGCCCCCGAGAAGCGCGCCGAAGCCCTGGCCAAGGCCCTGAGCGCGGACGGGTACGCTGCTACGGCGCGCAGCGCACCGGTCGGTGAGCAGCTCTGCCAGCACCACTGCCCGGTCGCCCATGTCGCCGAGCAGTTCCCGCAGCTGTGCGAGGCGGAGACCGAGTTCTTCTCCCAGCTGCTGGGTACTCACGTGCAGCGGCTGGCGACCATCGCCCACGGCGACGGCGTCTGCACGACCTTCATCCCCAAGATTTCCCACGCCCCGAAGATTTCCAAGGCTCCACCAGTCTCCACGCCTGCCAAGGCCACTGATAACGCATCCGCACGTACCGCCGGGAGGAACCCCGCATGACGCTCCCCATCGAGGAGACCGCCCACCCCGAGCTTGAGGGTCTGGGCAACTACGAATACGGCTGGGCCGACTCCGACGTGGCTGGTGCCTCTGCCAAGCGCGGTATCAACGAACACGTCGTCCGGGACATCTCCGCGAAGAAGAACGAGCCGGAGTGGATGACCAATCTCCGTCTCAAGGGCCTGCGCCTGTTCGGCAAGAAGCCCATGCCGAACTGGGGCTCGGACCTCTCGGGGATCGACTTCGACAACATCAAGTACTTCGTGCGCTCCACGGAGAAGCAGGCGCAGTCGTGGGAGGACCTCCCCGAGGACATCAAGAACACGTACGACAAGCTCGGCATCCCCGAGGCGGAGAAGCAGCGCCTCGTCGCCGGTGTCGCGGCCCAGTACGAGTCCGAGGTCGTCTACCACCAGATCAACGAGGAGCTGGAGGCGCAGGGTGTCATCTTCATGGACACCGACACCGCGCTGAAGGAGCACCCGGAGCTCTTCAAGGAGTACTTCGGCACCGTCATCCCGGTCGGCGACAACAAGTTCGCGTCGCTGAACTCCGCGGTGTGGTCCGGCGGCTCGTTCATCTACGTGCCGAAGGGCGTGCACGTCGAGATCCCGCTCCAGGCCTACTTCCGTATCAACACGGAGAACATGGGCCAGTTCGAGCGGACCCTGATCATCGTTGACGAGGGTGCCTACGTGCACTACGTCGAGGGCTGCACCGCCCCGATCTACAAGTCGGACTCGCTGCACTCCGCGGTCGTCGAGATCATCGTCAAGAAGGGTGGCCGCTGCCGTTACACGACCATCCAGAACTGGTCGAACAACGTCTACAACCTGGTCACCAAGCGCGCCGTGGCGTACGAGGGCGCGACCATGGAGTGGATCGACGGCAACATCGGCTCCAAGGTCACCATGAAGTACCCGGCCGTCTACCTGATGGGCGAGCACGCCAAGGGCGAGACCCTCTCCATCGCCTTCGCGGGCGAGGGCCAGCACCAGGACGCCGGCTCCAAGATGGTCCACATGGCGCCGAACACGTCCTCGAACATCGTGTCGAAGTCCGTGGCACGCGGCGGCGGCCGTACGTCCTACCGCGGTCTCGTCGAGATCGGCGAGGGCGCCCACGGCTCCAAGTCGAACGTGCTGTGCGACGCGCTGCTCGTCGACACCATCTCCCGCTCGGACACGTACCCCTACGTGGACGTCCGTGAGGACGACGTGTCCATGGGCCACGAGGCGACCGTCTCCAAGGTCTCCGACGACCAGCTCTTCTACCTGATGAGCCGTGGCCTCTCCGAGTTCGAGGCGATGGCCATGATCGTGCGCGGCTTCGTGGAGCCCATCGCGAAGGAGCTGCCCATGGAGTACGCCCTGGAGCTCAACCGGCTGATCGAACTGCAGATGGAAGGCGCGGTCGGTTAGGACCCGCCCCCGAAGCAGTCGCCAGATTTCTGACGTAGACGTAGGAAGAGAGCAGACCCACAGCCATGGCTGAGGCTCAGAACATCCCGGTGGGCAGTACCACCGCCGGCCAGATCGCGGTCGCCGCCGAGTCGACCGTCGCCACGCGCATGAGCGCGCCCCCGTCCTTCGACGTGGCGGACTTCCCCGTCCCCCACGGCCGCGAGGAGGAGTGGCGGTTCACGCCGCTGGAGCGGCTGCGCGGGCTGCACGACGGCACCGCGGTGGCCACCGGCGACGGCGTCAAGGTCGACATCGAGGCGCCCGAGGGCGTCACGGTCGAGACCGTCGGCCGTGACGACGAGCGGCTCGGCCGGGCGACCCCGGTCGACCGCGTCGCCGCCCAGGCCTACTCGGCGTTCGAGAAGGCCGGTGTGGTCACCGTCCCCAAGGAGACGGTCCTCACCGAGCCGATCCGCATCGCCGTGCACGGCGCGGGCGGTGTCGCCTACGGCCACCAGGTCATCGAGCTGGGAGCCTTCGCCGAGGCCGTCGTCGTCATCGACCACACCGGTGACGCCGTCCTGGCCGCCAACGTCGACTACGTCCTGGGCGACGGCGCCAAGCTCACCGTCGTCTCCGTCCAGGACTGGGACGACACGGCCGTCCACGTCGGCCAGCACAACGCGCTGATCGGCCGTGACGCCACCTTCAAGTCCTTCGTGGTCACCTTCGGCGGCGACCTCGTACGCCTCCACCCGCGGGTCGCCTACGCGGGACCCGGCGGCGAGGCCGAGCTGTTCGGCCTGTACTTCACGGACGCCGGCCAGCACCAGGAGCACCGCCTCCTGGTCGACCACAACACCCCGCACTGCAAGTCGAACGTCGCCTACAAGGGCGCGCTCCAGGGCGACGGCGCCCACGCGGTGTGGATCGGCGACGTCCTCATCGAGGCCACCGCCGAGGGCACGGACACCTACGAGATGAACCGCAACCTGGTTCTCACCGACGGTGCCCGGGTCGACTCCGTACCGAACCTGGAGATCGAGACCGGCGAGATCGTCGGCGCCGGACACGCCTCGGCGACCGGCCGCTTCGACGACGAGCAGCTCTTCTACCTGATGGCCCGAGGCATCCCGGCCGACGATGCCCGCCGTCTGGTGGTCCGCGGCTTCTTCGCCGAGCTGGTCCAGCAGATCCGCGTCCCCGACATCCAGGAACGCCTTCTCGCCAGGATCGACGAGGAGCTGGAGGCGTCCGTCTGATGACTGCCGCCGACCGTGCTCAATTCCTTCGGGCCTGTGGGCTGAGCGAGCTGGAGGAGGACACCCCCAAACGGGTGGAACTCGACGGCACGCCGGTCTCGGTCGTCCGTACCGAGGGCGAGGTGTTCGCGATCAACGACATCTGCTCGCACGCGAACGTCTCGCTCTCCGAGGGCGAGGTGGAGGACTGTCAGATCGAGTGCTGGCTGCACGGCTCCGCGTTCGACCTCAGAACCGGCAAGCCGTCCGGTCTTCCCGCGACGCGCCCCGTCCCCGTATACCCCGTAAAGATCGAAGGGGGCAGCGTCTTCGTCGACGTATGCGCCCCCCTCACCCAGGAGTCCTGAGGAACCCATGGCAACGCTTGAAATCCACGACCTGCACGTCACCGTCGAGGCCGACAACGCCACGAAGGAGATCCTCAAGGGCGTCGACCTCACCGTGAAGCAGGGCGAGACCCACGCCATCATGGGCCCGAACGGCTCCGGCAAGTCGACTCTCGCCTACTCGCTCGCGGGACACCCGAAGTACACGATCACCGGCGGCACCGTCACCCTCGACGGCGAGGACGTCCTGGAGATGTCCGTCGACGAGCGCGCCCGCGCGGGCCTGTTCCTGGCGATGCAGTACCCGGTCGAGGTGCCCGGTGTCTCCGTCTCCAACTTCCTGCGCACCTCCGCCACCGCGATCCGCGGCGAGGCCCCCAAGCTCCGCCTGTGGGTCAAGGAGGTCAAGGAGGCCATGCAGCGGCTGAACATGGACCCGGCCTTCGCCGAGCGCAACGTGAACGAGGGCTTCTCCGGCGGCGAGAAGAAGCGCCACGAGATCCTTCAGCTGGAGCTGCTCAAGCCGAAGATCGCGATCCTCGACGAGACCGACTCCGGTCTGGACGTCGACGCCCTGCGCGTCGTCTCCGAGGGCGTCAACCGCGTCCGTGAGAGCGGCGAGGTCGGCACCCTGCTGATCACGCACTACACGCGCATCCTGCGCTACATCAAGCCCGACCACGTGCACGTGTTCGCGAACGGCCGCATCGCCGAGTCCGGCGGCGCCGAGCTCGCCGACCAGCTTGAGGCCGAGGGCTACGACAAGTACGTGAAGGGTGGCGCATCCGCGTGACGCAGCTGTCGGGCCTCCTCGACACCGAGGCGATCCGCAAGGACTTCCCCATCCTGGACCGCCGGGTCCACGACGGTAAGAAGCTCGTGTACCTGGACAACGCGGCGACCTCGCAGAAGCCGCGCCAGGTGCTGGACGCGCTCAGTGGCTACTACGAGAACTACAACGCCAACGTCCACCGCGGTGTGCACGTGCTCGCGGAGGAGGCCACGGCGCTGTACGAGGGCGCGCGCGACAAGGTCGCCGCGTTCATCAACGCGCCGAGCCGCAACGAGGTGATCTTCACCAAGAACGCCTCCGAGTCGCTCAACCTCGTGGCCAACATGCTCGGCTGGGCGGACGAGCCCTACCGGGTCGACCACGAGACCGAGATCGTCATCACGGAGATGGAGCACCACTCCAACATCGTGCCGTGGCAGCTGCTCGCGCAGCGCACGGGCGCGAAGCTGAAGTGGTTCGGCCTGACCGACGACGGCCGGCTCGACCTGTCCAACATCGACGAGATCATCACGGAGAAGACGAAGATCGTCTCCTTCGTGCTGGTGTCGAACATCCTGGGCACGGTCAACCCGGTCGAGGCGATAGTGCGCCGTGCGCAGGAGGTCGGCGCGCTGGTCTGCATCGACGCCTCCCAGGCCGCCCCGCACATGCCGCTGGACGTCCAGGCCCTGCAGGCCGACTTCGTGGCCTTCACCGGCCACAAGATGTGCGGCCCGACCGGCATCGGCGTCCTCTGGGGCCGCCAGGAGCTGCTGGAGGACCTGCCCCCGTTCCTGGGCGGCGGCGAGATGATCGAGACGGTGTCGATGCACTCGTCGACGTACGCTCCCGCCCCGCACAAGTTCGAGGCGGGCACCCCGCCGATCGCCCAGGCGGTCGGTCTCGGTGCGGCCATCGACTATCTGAGCGCGATCGGCATGGACAGGATCCTCGCCCATGAGCACGCGCTCACCGAGTACGCGGTGAAGCGGTTCGCCGAGGTCCCGGGCCTGCGCATCATCGGCCCGACGACCGCCGAGGACCGCGGCGCGGCGATCTCGTTCACGCTGGGTGACATCCACCCGCACGACGTGGGCCAGGTTCTCGACGAACAGGGCATCGCGGTCCGGGTCGGACACCACTGCGCACGGCCGGTCTGCCTGCGGTACGGAATTCCTGCGACCACACGAGCGTCGTTCTATCTGTACTCCACGCCGACCGAGATCGACGCACTGGTCGACGGCCTGGAGCACGTACGGAACTTCTTCGGCTGAGGAGCTGGCTGAGTCGTGAGGCTTGATTCGATGTACCAGGAAGTCATCCTGGACCACTACAAGCACCCCCACGGGCGCGGTCTCCGGGACGGCGACGCCGAGGTGCACCACGTCAACCCGACGTGCGGCGACGAGATCACCCTGCGCGTGAAGTACGACGGCACGACGATCAGTGACGTCTCGTACGAGGGCCAGGGCTGCTCCATCAGCCAGGCCTCCGCCTCCGTGCTGAACGAGCTGCTCGTGGGCCGGGAACTGGCCGAGGCGCAGAAGATCCAGGAGACCTTCCTGGAGCTGATGCAGTCCAAGGGTCGTATCGAGCCGGACGACGCGATGGAGGAGGTCCTGGAGGACGCGGTCGCGTTCGCCGGGGTCTCCAAGTACCCCGCCCGCGTGAAGTGCGCACTGCTGAGCTGGATGGCCTGGAAGGACGCGACGGCCCAGGCCCTGGGCGAGGCCGGCGCCGAGAGGAAGACGGCATGAGCGAGACCATCGAGATGAAACCGGCCTCCGAGGAAGAAGTCCGCGAGGCGCTGTACGACGTCGTCGACCCCGAGCTGGGCATCGACGTCGTCAACCTCGGACTGATCTACGGGATCCACATCGACGACGCGAACATCGCGACGATCGACATGACCCTGACGTCGGCGGCGTGTCCGCTCACCGACGTCATCGAGGACCAGGCCAAGTCCGCCACGGACGGCATCGTGAACGAGCTCCGCATCAACTGGGTGTGGATGCCGCCGTGGGGCCCGGACAAGATCACGGACGACGGCCGTGACCAGCTCCGGGCGCTCGGCTTCAACGTCTGAGCACCCCTGGATCCCGTCTGTACGTGTGCGGCCCCCGGCGATTGCGCCGGGGGCCGCGTGCGTGGTGAGCCGGGTCTTGTGCGGCTCAGCCCAGACCCTTGACCAGGCGGAACGCCGAGTCGGCCCGGTAGAGACGGCTGTTGTCGTACGGGTCCAGACGGAGCCGGAAGTCGCGGTGGCGCAGGAAGTGGCCGCGGTGGTTGACCGACTCCAGCATGACGGCGTCGGAGAACGCCGACGGGCGCGGACAGAACGTGGCGTCCTTCTCGAAGAGCTCGGAGCCGTCGCGGCGGTCGGCGCGCAGCCGGAAGTGGGCGTGCCGCAGATAGCGGCCGTTCCCCAGCGAGAAGGAGACGCAGTCGGCGTCGGCGAGGCCCGGGACGAGCTTGAAGGAGGCCTCCTGCCGGGTCCGGGAGGAGGTGCGCGAGTCCACCCGGTCGAGCCGCACGGAGTCGTGATCGAGACGCCAGTAGTGGTCGGGGTAGTTCACCGCCTGGACGGACTTCCGCGCGGACGAGGGCTTGGACTCCGGTGGCCTGTCGCCGGACGCGGGCTTCGACTTCGACGCCGACGGCTTCGGTACGGGGTCGGCACCGCCCTGCTGCCCGGCGGGTGACGTGGAGCTGTCCGGGGTGCTGCCGGCGGGCGAGGGGGCGGCCAGCCCGCTCTTCCCACTGGGAGCGGTGGCGGCGACGGGCGGAGCGGCGACCAGCGGCTCGTCCTTGGCGGAGGTGTTCTCCGTCCGGTCCTCCGGTGCGGTCCCCCTGTCCTCGTCCAGCACGGTCACCGCGGTCACCGTGGCGGCGAGGACCGCCAGCAGCAGCGCTCCGGCCAGCCAGAGCCTGCGGGTCCCGGGTATGGGGGCCTGGTCCAGGGTCTCGCCGGTCTCCCACACCTTCGGGAGGTGGGGGGACGGGTCGGGAGCGGACTCGGTGTTTCTTTCGGGCATGCGCTGTTCCCCCCGGCGTCGCCGATGGCGGACGCGGTTCGGTCATCGGTCGTGGCACATGAGGAGGCGGAGGTCGCGGGCACACGGGACGGCCACGGCCGGGCGATCCGTGTGCGCGACGAGGGGAACATTAGTGGAACTTGTGCGGGTCGAGTAAGCGTTCCTGAGAGCGGTTTCTGCCCGAACCGGCGGCGCCGGTGGACGAGTTGGCACCGGACCTCGGACTCGGCGGCCGGGAAGGGCGGTTCACGGCTCAAGGATTCGAGATCAGGGCCCTGAAGGGGAGGTCTCGGCGCCCGAGGGGGGAAGCCCGGGGCGCCGATGGGGGAGCTTCCGGTGGGGCCGGAGGTTTTCCTCTCAGGGCACGGGTCCTAACGCCTTCCGAAGGCGGACAGGAGTGTGGCGATCCGTTCGCGGCTTCCGTCGTTCTGGACCGGAGCCGCCGTGAGGACGTCGAGGTGCTGGTAGCCGGGAAGGACGACGGGGTTCTTGTCCGCCGGGACGCGGTCCGCCAGGATGCCGTCGCCCGCGACGAAGGTGATCGCCGGGTTGGCGGTCGGGCCTTCGGGGTGCGCCATGTGCCGGGCGATCCGCGGGTCGTCCACCAGGGAGAGGTCCGTGACCAGTTTCGTCGGGAAGTAGTCCTCGGTGAAGTCCAGTGGCTGTTCGGAGAGGCTGCGGGCCAGCTCCCCGATGTCCGAGACCTCCTTGGCGGCCGTGGTGAACGGCGTGCCGTCGGCCGAGCGGTGCACCGGGTCGTCCGGCGCGCCCACCCGGTCGAAGTCGCGCCAGGTGTAGAGGGGGCCGCCCGGCTCGTCGGGGATCGCCTTCAGCTCCGTACCGAACAGGGCGGGGGAGCCCTGGACGTCGTTCGAGACGGGGAAGTCCTTGTCGGCGAGACGGCCGCCGTCGAAGAGGCCCACGCTGGTCTGGATGAAGGACAGCGGGGCCGAGTTGTCGTCCATGAAGGCGCCGAGGACGGCTTCGTTGGTGAGCCGGAAGTCGCGGATCGTCGGCCTGCCGCTCAGGAACACGGCCGCGTTCTTCGAGAACATCGTGCGCGTCGTCGTCTCGATGTTGTCGTTCGCGGGCAGGTCGCTCTGCAGCGTGGAACGGGCGGCGGGCGCGGTGCGCGCGGCGAGGCCGCTGATGGCGAGGACGTTCATGATCTCCGGGTTGATCACCGCGGGCAGCGCCAGGAAGCGGGGCAGGACCCCGGAGCGCAGACCGGCCTGTACGACGGTGTAGCCGAGGCCCGTCTCCGGGACCGTGCCCTTGGGCAGCACGCCGCCGTTGAGCGTGTCCGAACCGCCGTTCAGGTCGTCGAGGTCGACGGCGATCGTCGTGTCCAGGGCGAAGTAGCCCGCGCACTGGTTGTAGCCCGCGTCCGCCGTCGTCGCGCTGTTCCCGTCGAAGTCCCAGGTGGAGAAGACGCCGGTGAGCACCCCGCCCAGCGAGTGCCCGCCGCACAGCACCTTCTCCTTGCGCAGCCTCCGGTCGGGCAGTTCGGCGCTCAGCAGGTCGTACTGGTCCCGGACGGTCTGCTCCAGACCGACCTCGGCGAGCCAGCCGGCCTGGTCGCTGGCTAGGAAACCGTCGAAAGCGTGCCCGTCGATCTTCTGGCCCTCGTAGTAGTAGCCGACCGCCCGGCGCACGCTGCCCGTCGCGACCCCGGCGTTGTCCTCCAGGCAGTTGGAGCGCCGGTCCAGGGCCCAGAACTCGATGTGCTCGCCCCTGTCGGCCGCCGCCCGCACCGTGTTGCGGGCCACGCTGTCGAAGGCGCCCGCGCCCTCCAGGATGCCCGGCTGCGCGACCAGGATCCGGTCGGCGCCGGCCGACTCCGACGGCCCGTCCGAGGAGCGGTAGCGCAGGTACGACAGCCGGTCGCAGCGGGCCGGGTGGCTCCCCGCGGAGGCGGGCAGCGGGATCCGCAGGGAGACCTGGGTCTCGGTGATGCCCGCGACCGGGGAAGCGGAGGACACCGGTGTCTCGGTGCGGGCCGTGCCGGCGGCGGCCGGGGTTCCGTCGGCGGGTGCTCCGCCTGCCGAGGGGGCCGCGGTCAGCGCGGCCACGGCGAGCGCGCCCGCGACCAGGGGGCGCGGCCATCGGGCACGGCGAGGGGGGACTCCTGTGCTCATGATTCTCTCCAGCGGAGGGGGAAGGGGAGGCGGCTCGGCGCCAGTGGTCCGGAGTGCCGCACGGTACCTACGGGTAACTTCCGTGCGCCATAAGGGAAATGAGCGAACGAGGGGTGCGTGCCGCGCACATTTCCACAGGCGCCCCACGGACCGGCCCGGTTCTGTGTACGGGCGTACGTATCGATGCGTACACTCGTACGCATGGGATATGTGCTGCTCGCCGGAGCCATCGCCGCGGAGGTGGCCGCCACGACCGCCATGAAGTACAGCGACGGTTTCAGCAGGCTCTGGCCCTCACTGCTGACGGCCCTCGGCTACGTCGTCGCCTTCCTGCTGCTGGCGCAGACGCTCAAGACGGTGTCCGTCGGCACGGCGTACGCGATCTGGGCCGGGCTCGGCACGGCGGCCATCGTGCTGATCGGGGCGGTCTTCCTCGGGGAGGGGATGAGCTTCGCCAAGTTCGCCGGTATCGCGCTGATCATCGGCGGGGTCGTGGTGCTGAACCTGGGCGGGGCGCACTGATGGCCGAGGGCGGCGCGTACGCGGGCCGCTCGGGCGGTGACCGCTGATGGCCAGGCGGTACGACCCCGAGCGGCGGCAGCGGATCATCGACGCGGCGATCCGGGTCGTGGCGGCCAAGGGCATCGCGGGGCTGAGCCACCGCTCGGTCGCGGCCGAGGCGGACGTGCCGCTCGGCTCGACGACGTACCACTTCAAGACCCTCGACGAGCTGCTGGTCGCCGCGCTGCGCCAGGCGAACGAGGGCTTCGCGAAAACGGTCGCCGCCCGCGAGGCCCTGCGGGACGTCGGCACCGACCTCGCCGCCGAGCTGGCCGGACTCGTCGGCGAATGGCTCGCGGACGACCGTACGGAGGTGGAGGTGGAGTACGAGCTCTACCTCGCCGCTCTGCGCCGGCCCGCCCTTCGGCCCGTCGCCGACGAGTGCGGCCGGGACTTCGCCGACCTCCTCGCCCGCCGGACCGATCCGGTGACCGCGCGGGCGCTGGTCGCGTTGATCGACGGCATCTGTCTGCACGTGCTGCTGACGGGGGCGCCGTACGACGAGGAGTACGCGCGGGAGGTGCTGGCGCGGGTGGCCGGTACCTGAGACGGCGAGGGCGCTGGTTGGCTCGGGCGGGGTTCGCCAAGTTAGGTTTCTGTCATGACCGACACGACTGCTACACGCACCACCACCGGCGCCGTCGCCGCCGGACTCGCCACGATCGCCACCGACGGCACCGTCCTCGACACGTGGTTCCCGGCCCCCGCGCTGGCCGCCGAACCCGGCCCCTCGGGCTCCGAGCGGCTGCCCGTCGAACGCGCCGTGGAACTGCTCGGCGAAGGTGCCGTGAAAGCGGTCGGCCCGGACGCCCGCCGGGGCGTCGAGGTGGTCGCGGTCCGCACGGTCATCGCCTCGCTCGACGAGAAGCCGGTCGACGCGCACGACGCGTATCTGCGTCTGCACCTGCTCTCGCACCGGCTGGTGCAGCCGCACGGGCAGAGCCTGGACGGCCTGTTCGCCCACCTCGCCAATGTCGCCTGGACCTCGCTCGGGCCGGTGGCCGTGGACGACGTGGAGAAGGTACGGCTGAACGCCCGCGCCGAGGGTCTGCACCTGGCCGTGACGTCCATCGACAAGTTCCCGCGCATGACGGACTACGTGGCGCCCAAGGGTGTCCGTATCGCCGACGCCGACCGGGTCCGTCTCGGCGCGCACCTCGCCGAGGGCACCACGGTCATGCACGAGGGCTTCGTGAACTTCAACGCCGGCACGCTCGGCACGTCGATGGTCGAGGGCCGCATCTCCGCCGGTGTCGTGGTCGGTGACGGCTCGGACATCGGTGGTGGCGCGTCCACCATGGGGACGCTGTCGGGCGGCGGCAACGTCCGCATCACCATCGGGGAGCGGTGCCTCATCGGGGCGGAGGCGGGGGTCGGTATCGCCCTCGGCGACGAGTGCGTGGTGGAGGCCGGGCTGTACGTCACCGCCGGTACGCGGGTGACGATGCCCGACGGGCAGATCGTCAAGGCCCGTGAGCTGTCCGGGGCCTCGAACATCCTGTTCCGGCGGAACTCGGTCACCGGGAAGGTCGAGGCTCGGCCGAACAACGCGGTGTGGGGTGGGCTGAACGAGGTTCTGCACAGTCACAACTGAGCTGTGCCGTTGTTGTTTTGACGCGAACGCCTTTCCGCTGTCGCTGAGCGGGAGGGCGTTCGTCGTGTGCGGGTGCGGGTCCGGTGGGGGCTTGTCGCCCAGTTCCCCGCGCCCCTGAAACGGGGCTGCGCGCGTCGGTGAGGAAATTTGTTCGTCGAGGCATAGCGGGGGTTCGGTCGAGGCGTCAGTACGGGTGGGAGCGGGGGAGACGCCCGCGGGGAAGAGACGGTGACGATGGATGCCCAGGGGCACGAGGCGTTCAAGGAGTTCGTGGAGAACAGGTCGACGGCGCTGCTCAAGACCGCCGTGCTGCTCAGCGGCGGCGACCGCCACGCGGCCGAGGACCTGCTGCAGAACGCGCTGATCAAGGCTGCCGGACGATGGCACCGGATCGACGAACCGGAGGCGTACGTACGTCAGATCCTGTACCGGCAGCAGGTGAGCCGGTGGCGGCTGAAGTGGCGTCGCCGGGAGCTGACCGTCGCCGAGCCGCCCGAGACGACGGGCGGAGCGACGGGCGGGACGGCGGGCGGGGCGGACGCCGCCTCCGCGACCGAGCTGCGGATCCTGATGCGCGGAGCGCTGGCGCGGCTCACCGCACGGCAGCGGACCGTGCTCGTCCTGCGGTACTTCGAGGACCTGCCGGAGGCCGACGTGGCCCGGATCCTCGGCTGCTCGGTCGGAACCGTGCGGTCCACGACACACCGCTCGCTCGCCAGACTGCGGGCGCTCGCGCCGGAGCTGACCGCACTCGGTCCGGCCGACGCCGAACAGAGCCCTTCCCGCGACTTCTCGCCCGTGGAGGTTCGTCCGTGAACATGGATCAGCTCGTACGCGACGCCCTGCACGAGCAGGCATCGGAGGCCACGGCCCCGCCGCCCGACTTCGGCATCCGTGTCCTCGCCGTCCGGCGCCGCCGCCGCACCCGCAGGCTGGCCGGCGCCGCGGTGGCCACGGCGGTCGCGGTCGCCGTCGGAGTGGGGGTGCCGGTCCTGAACGGCCAGGACGAGCCGCGGCTCGCCAGCCAGATGAACCGGAGCGACATCATCGCCCACCCGGACCAGACACCGCCGCGCGACCTCATCGCGGCGGGCGACACCGCGATGGCCGCCTACTACACGACCCGCACGGTCAAGGAGACCCCGGACCGGGGTGCCTACGTGCGCACCTACAGCCTCCTCGACCAGGAGAGCGGCAAATACGTGAAGACCACCAAGTGGTCCTTCCTCGACGTCGCCCCCGGCATGCGCACCGCCGCCGTCCTGGAGAAGGACCTGCCCACCAGGCGGATCGGGCTGCTCGACCTGCTGACCGGCGAGGTCGAGCGCTGGATCACCGTGGACCGTGCCGTCGCGAGCGTCGAGTTCTCGCCCGACGGGACCAAGCTCGTCGCGACGACGTACAGCAAGAACCCCGACCTGCGGTTCCGGGCGGACTACGACAGTGACGGGGACGGCAAGAAGAACGACTGGGAGGCGCGGTTCGGCCAGTCGGACCGGACCGGCTTCTACATTCTCGACGTCGACTCGGGGGACGGCTCCTGGAGCAGGGTCACGGGCCACGAAAAGGACCTCAACGTCCGCCAGGACTTCGCCTTCAGCGAGGACGGCAAGCTGGTCTACTCGGGACTCACCTCGGAACCCCAGATGCAGTACTACGACTTCAAGGGCAAGGAGGTCGACAAGCCCGCGAACGAGAAGTACCTGCACTGGTTCGTCCAGGCCGGACTGTCGCCGAACGGCAAGCTCGCCGCGGGCGACTTCGCGGGCGGTGCCAGGACCACCGCCTCCGCGATCAACGATCCCCTCACCGGCAAGCGGCTCTTCAAGATCCCCGGTCAGCAACTGCTCGCCTGGGCCGACAACAAACGGCTCATCGCCTGGGACATCACGCCCGGCACGAACGAGTTCCACAACCGGCTCGTCCTCGTCACGATCGGCAACAAGAAGACCGTTCCGCTGAGCGGTTTCCGCCAGGGGAACGACGGCGCGGACGGGCGCTGGGAGCCGATCTTCGCCGAACGCTGATCACCGATCACTGCCCATTGGTTACTGATCGCTGATCGACGCGGCCGTCAGTCTTTCGTATGCGGTCAGTAGCCCGTCGGTCGCTTCCTGGCCGGCGGGCTGCAGCGGTGCCCGCACCGGGCCGGCCGGCAGGCCCAGGGCGCCCAGCAGCGCCTTCGTCGTCACCGTGCCGGGAAGCCCGGACGCCATCACCAACTCGATCAGCGGGATGCCGAGTTGCTGCAGGTGGGCCGCCTCGTCCGTCTCGCCCCTGTCGAACGCGTCGATGACCGACCGGAAGTGACGTGGCGTCACATTGGCCACCGTGCTGATGTATCCGGCGCCGCCGATCGCGTAGAGGGCGAGTACGTATTCGTCGCAGCCCGTGTAGTACGCCAACTCCGTTGCGGCCAGCACCTTCTGCGTGCCCAGCAGGTCGTAGGCGCAGTCCTTCACCGCCACGATCCGCGGGTGCTCCGCGAGCCGCAGCAGCGTCTCCGGTTCGATACGGGTCCCGGTGCGGCCCGGGATGTCGTACAGCGCGAGCGGTAGTCCGCAGGCGTCCGCGATCGCCCGGAAGTGTGCCTCGACGGCGTCCTGCGGAGGCCTGCTGTAGTAGGGCGTGACGGCCAGCAGGCCGTCCGCGCCCGCCTTCTCGGCCGCCAGCGCGAGTTCGACCGAGTGGCGGGTGTCTGCGGTCCCGATGCCCGCGACGACCGAGGCGCGGTTCCCGACGGCCTCGGTCACCGCCCGCACCAGCGCGGACCTCTCGGTGTCCGTCAGGGTCGGCGACTCCCCGGTGGTCCCGGACAGCATCAGTCCGTCGCAGCCCTCGGAGACCAATCGCGCGGCCAGCCGCTGGGCGCCGTCCAGGTCGAGCAGTCCCTCTTCGGTGAAGGGCGTGACCATCGCGCACAGGGCGCGGCCGAAGGGGCGGGGGCGGGGGCGGATGTGAGGGCGGCGGTGTGGGGGTGAGGTGGTGGTCATGGGAGTAGTGTCGGCCCGCCGACATGGAAGCTCCACTTAATTCTTCTACGGCCTACCGGTAAGTTCAGCTACTGGATGGGTTGCCGCTCCGGGAAGGGGTAGTGATGGCCCAGCCGGGTACCCGGGCGTTCCCCCCGGACGAAAGGAGGCGGAACGCCATGACCGGGACCACGGACCGGCGGCCGGACGAGCAGCACTCGGTGGGTGAACTCGTCGGGCAGGCCACAGAACAGCTTTCCGAACTCGTACGACAGGAAGTGCGGCTCGCCAAACAGGAGTTGACCGAGAAGGGGCGGCGCGCGGGGCGCGGCGGTGGGCTGCTCGGCGCGGCCGGTGCCGTCGCCTACGTGGGGCTGATGGCCCTTTCGGCGACCGGCGCCGCCGCACTCTCGCTGGTGCTGCCCGTGTGGGCGGCGGCCCTCATCGTCACCGCTGTGCTCTTCGTGGTGGCGGCCGTGCTGGCGAAGACCGGCCGTGCGCAACTCGGCCGCGCGACCCCTCCGACGCCCGAGGAGACACTCGACAGCGTTCGGGCCGACGTCGACGAGATCAAGGAAAGGGCGCACCGATGAAGGACACGAATGATCCGGTCGAGATCGGCGGGGCCTCGGACAAGCCCGCCGCAGGGGCCGAGGGGCCGGACGAACTGAGGCGCCAGATCGAGGAGACCCGTAGTCAGCTCGGCGACACCGTGGAAGAGCTGGCGGCGAAGGCCGATGTGAAGGGCCGGGCGAAGGCCCGGGGTGCCGAGCTGAAGGACAAGGCGTCCGAGGCCGGTCACACCGTCCAGGGCAAGGCGGTCCAGGCCGGTCACGTCGTACAGGAGAAGGCCACCGAGGCGGGGCACGTGGTGCAGGGCAAGGCCACCGAGGCCGGGCACGTGGTGCAGGAGAAGGCGACCCGGGCCGGCCACGCGGTCCAGGAACGCGTACCTCAGCCGGTGCGCGACGCCGCGACCACCGTCGTCCGGGCCGGACTGCGGAACCCCAAGCCCGTCCTGATCGGGGCCGGAGTGGTGGTCGCGGCCGGGCTGCTGCGGCGGCGTCACAACGGCCACCGCTGAGCGGGCGGGCGCGCGGGCGCGGACGGATCACAGCGGGCGGCGGAGCCGGAACACTCGGCTCCGCCGCTCGTCGCGTCGAACGGGCCTGAGTCGAACGGAGGGGACCCGGACGGAGGGGATCCGGACGGCAGGGACCCGGACGGGCTTGACCTGAAGCTTGGTCGAGGTCGGAGGGTGGGTGTCGCAGGCGTCGAGCAGCGATCACCGGAGGTAGTCATGACCCGTCGTACCGATGTGCGCCCCGAACCGGCCCGTCCCGATGTCGGAGCCCCGTTCTTCAGCACCTGGCGGGTGGGAACCCCCGAGCGGCAGCGGGCGACGGTCGAGTCGATCGCCGCGACCTGGGAGAAGCGGCCGTGGCCGGCCGAGGGGCTGCTCGGGTACTACGTGCACACGGGGAACGACGGCAGCACCCTGCTGCACCAGTCGCAGTGGCGGAGCGAGCAGGACTACGAGGCCTTCGTGAAGGTCCACCGGCAGGAGCGGGTGGACGAGATCGACGTGGCCGTGCCCGGCATCGAACGGGTCGGACTCGACCGGTACCGGCACCGGCGCAGTGCTGTCCGGCCCGCGGAGACGCGGGTGCCCGGTTGCGTCGTGATCGTCGAGATCGAGTTCGAAGGGGCGGATCCCGAGCGGCAACGGGCCTGGGTGGACGCCGTGTTCGAGGCTCTGGAGAGCGAGCCGAACCCGCATCCCGGCGGGATCTCCGCCCACTTCCACCTGAGCACCGACGGCACGAAGGTCCTCAACTACGCCGAGTGGGAGAGCGCGGAGGCCCACATGGAGGCGATGGCCGGGCGCGGCGGCGGGGTGGGGTCACGCACGCCGCAGTGGGAGCGCGTGCAGACGTACCCCGGACTGAAGCGGTCCACGGTCGGCCGTTTCACCTATGCCCTTGGGCTCGTGCCCGGGTGAGCTCCGTGTGATCGCTCCGTCCGGAGCGCGGATCTCGACCTGCGGGTGCGGTGGGTCCGCGGGTCCGGTGGGGGTCGGCCGCGCAGTTCCCCGCACCCCTGACGGGCGCTCCCCTGGCCGTAGGTGTCTCGGAAATCCTGCTCGGATGCGGCCTCGATGTCGGATTTCCGGGATACCGGGGCCGTGGCTGGCCCCGCTTCGCCGGTGCGGCCGAAAGTGGGCGCGGTAACAGCCGACCGCGGCGTGTGGCGCCGCGAGGGGGAGAGTTCCGTGAACGTCACAACTACCGCGAGCGTCCCGCAGGGCCGGCGGGCGGCCACGCTCGCCATGGCCTGTGTGGGCGTGTTCGTCGCCTATCTGCCGGTGACCACCGTCTCGGTGAGCCTGCCGGCCATCCAGCGGGCGATGGACGCGTCGACCGCCCAACTGGCCTGGGTGTCCGACGCGTTCGTCCTGCCCATGGCCGCCCTCATCCTCACCGCCGGAGTCGTCGGAGACGTCCACGGCCGCAAGAAGGTCTTCCAGGCGGGCCTGGCGTTCTGTGCCGTGGGCGCGGCCGTCGCCCTGTCCGCCCAGTCGATCGAGGTCCTCTGGATCGGCCAGGCCTTCGCGGGTATCGGGGCCGCCGCGCTGCTGCCCACGACCCTTGCGCTGATCAGCCATGTCGTCCCCGACCATCGGGAACGCGGCAAGTTCATCGGCCTGTGGGCGATGTCCCTGCTGTCGGCCCTGGCCCTCGGCCCGATCATCGCCGGGCTCGTCCTCGAACACTTCGCCTGGCGGTGGATCTACCTGCTGGCGGTCCCCGCCTCGCTCGTCGCCATGGTCTGCGCGGCCCGGCTGCTGAGCGACTCCCGCGCCGCCGGCTCGCGCAGACTGGACTGGCCCGGCCAGCTCACCGCCGCCCTGGCGATCACCGCACTCGTCTACGGGGTCATCGAGGGCGGCGCCGAGTCCTTCACGGACACCAAGGTGCTGGTGGCCCTGTTCACGGCCGTCGTCGCCGGTGTCGCCTTCGTGCTGGTGGAGCGGCGCAGCGACAGCCCGATGCTGGACCTGAAGCTGTTCCGCAGCGCGGCCTTCAGCGCCACCACCCTGGTCGCCATGATCAGCTTCCTCGGCCTGATCGGGTTCTTCTTCGCCCTCAGCCTCTACTTCGGCATGGTCCAGCAGCTCAGCACCCTGGAGGCGGGCACCCGGCTGGTGACGGTCAGCCTCATGGCCATCCTGGTGGGAGCGCCGGTCGGCCGCCTGATGCACCGGGTGTCGGCACGCCTCCTGATCACCGGCGGCCTGCTCGTCAGCGCGGGCGCCCTGCTGTCCCTGACCACGATCGACGCCGACACCTCGTACGTCTCGCTGGTCTGGCGGCTGGCGCTGCTGGGCCTCGGCATGGGCCTGGTCATCACGCCCATGACCGCCACCGCGGTCGCCTCCGTACCGCATCACCTGGCGGGTATGGCCGCCGCCGGGAACAACGCCTTCCGGCAGGTCGGCGGCGCCCTCGGCCCCGCAGTCCTGGGCGCCCTGCTCACCAGCCGGGCCACCGACTCCCTGCCCGGCCACCTCGCCGAGGCCGGCCTGACGGGCGCCCAGCGGCAGAGTGTCGTCTCGGCCGTGGACGAGGGCGGACTGGGCGCGGTCGCGGGGATGGACCTGGGCCCGGCCCAGGGGCGCGCCCTGGGGGCGCTGTCCGAGGCCTTCCTCGACGGCCTCCACCTGAGTCTGGTCGTCTCCGCGCTGCTCACACTGCTCGCCGCGGCGGTCGCGGCCGTCCTGTTGCGCGGCCCCCGGCGGACGACGACGCCCGTGACGGGCTCCGGCTCCGGGGCCGGCTCGGGCACCGAAACCGGCTCGGGCGCCGAAACCGGAACCCGATCGCCGGTGGGGATGAACCCGCGGCCGTGATCCCGCGTCTTACCGGGTGCCCTCCGTGGGGACGGGAAGGGCGCCGGTACGAGGCCCGGACCCAGGAACACACTCCTGGGTCCGGGCCTCACTGCTGCCTCCTCGGGTTCCGGATACGATGATCGTCCGAAGCCCCGTGGTAGGAAGTCCGCTGTCCGCCGCCCGTACCGGCCCTCATCGAGAAGAGCGGGAGCGCGCCCGTGGAGTCCCGCACGACCGACCCCCTCGACCCGCTCGACCTGAAACTGCTGCAGGCGCTCCAACTGGACGGCCGTGCGCCGTTCAGCCGGCTCGCGGAGGTGCTCGGCGTCTCCGACCAGACCGTCGCGCGGCGTTACCGGAGGCTGCGCGCCACGGCGGGTCTGCGCGTGCTCGGCATGACCGACGAGAGCCGGCTCGGCAGGCAGAGCTGGGTCGTCCGGCTGCGCTGCACGCCCGACGCGGCGGAACAACTGGCCGCCGCACTGGCCCGGCGCCCCGACACCTCGTACATCGGGCTGTTCTCCGGGGGCACCGAGTTGATGTGCGCGATGAAGCCGCGGTCCAGTCAGGAACGGGACGAGCTGCTCTTCGACCGGCTGCCGCGCACTCCGCGCGTGATCTCGGTCAGCGCGCACTGCCTGCTGCACTCCTACTACGGCGGCCCGCTCGGCTGGCTCAACAAACTGCGGGCCCTCGATCCCGACGAGGAGGCCGCCCTGACCCCGCCGCCCGTCGGGACGCCCACCGATCCCGTCACCCTGGACGCGCAGGACGAGGCGCTGCTCGCCGTGCTCCGGCGCGACGGAAGGACCCCGCTCACCGAGCTCCAGAGCATCACCGGGCAGTCGGAGGCGGCCGTCAAACGGCGCCTGGACCGGTTGCGTACCTGCGGGGTCCTCTACTTCGACGTACAGAACGACCGCCGGTCGCTGGGGCACTCCATCGACGCGATGCTCTGGCTCACGGTGGCCCCCTCCGCCCTCGCCGAGGTCGGACGCGCGCTGGCCGGGCATCCCGAGGTCGGCTTCGCCGCGGCCGTCACCGGCCAGGCCAACATCGTCGCCGCGGTCCTCTGCCGCGACACCGGCGCCCTGTACACGTATCTGAGCGAGCGGATCGGGGTCCTCGACGGCGTCCAGGGCGTGGAGACCGTGCTCACCCTGCGCCAGATCAAACAGCTCACCTACGAACCCGGCCGCTGACAGCGCGCCGTCCCGCCTCCGGACACGACCGAGCCCGGCCCCCCTGACATCGGGGCCGGGCTCGGCGGCGTAAGGCCGTAGCCGTTCAGGACGGGACCCGGACGGCTACGGGCGGAACCGCAGCACCTGCGGGTCGTGGTCGCTGATCTGGTCGGAGAACTCCGAGTTGATGTGCACGCTGTCGTAGGCGAAGCCGCCCTTGCGGATCGACGGACTGATCAGGATCTGGTCGAGGACCTGGCTGTTGCCCTGGTAGTCGTAGCTGTAACGCTCGCTGCTCGGCAGGGACTTGACGGCCGACCAGAGGGCGCCGTCGGCCTCCAGGAGCTTCGTCGTCGTCGAGAACTCGAAGTCGTTGATGTCGCCGAGCGTGATGACGTCCGCGTTCCGCTGCTTCGCCAGGATGTCCTTGACGAAGGCGTTCACCGCGGTCGCCTGGAGGTGGCGCTGCGTCTCCGAGCTGCGCGCCGGCGGCTGGACCTGCGCGTGCAGCGACTGGTCGCCGCCCTTCGACGCGAAGTGGTTCGCGATCACGAAGACGCTCTCGCCCCGGAAGACGAACTCGCCCGCGAGCGGCTTGCGGCTGTTCGTCCAGGCCGCGTTCGCCGGGTCGACACGGCCGGGAGAGGCCGTCAGCCGCGCCTTGCCGCGCACCTTCGTGACCCCGACGGCGGTCGTGGCGTCGCCGCCCGCGCGGTCGACGAAGGAGACCCGCGCCGGGTTGTAGAGGAACGCCTGGCGGATGTTGCCGCCCGGCTCACCGCCGTCCGCGAGGTCCACCGGGTCGATGGACCGCCACTCGTAGGCCGGTCCGCCGGCGGCGACGATCGCGTCGGTCAGCTTCTTCATCGTCAGGTCGGCGGCGACCGTACCGTCGTTCGTCGCGCCGTTGTTGTCCTGGATCTCCTCCAGGGACACGATGTCGGGCGACTGCAGGTGCTCCACGATCGCGGCCGCGTGATCGGCGAACGTACCGTCCGTCGGGTCCAGGTTCTCGACGTTGTACGTGGCGACCGCCAGCTCCGTGCGCGACTGCTTGCGGGTCGTCTCGCGCTCCAGGCCGCCGGCCTCGACCGTGCCGATGGTGCGCGCGGTCAGCGTGTAGCCGCCGAACTGGTTGTAGTCGAGCGGGCCCTCGGTGGTGCCCTTCAGGGTGTCCCCGACGTTCGCCGTCGGGAACGGCTGGGTGGCGGTGGGGATCAGCGACTGGATCTGCAGCCGGCCGGTGTTCTGCGACGAGTACGAGCCGTAGACGGTGCCGCCGCGGCGGTTCGGGTTCTCGTGCGGTTCGACCGTCACCCAGAGTTCGGAGTACGGGTCGGTCGCCGTGACCACGCGCGACGAGCCGATCGCGACGTTCATGCCCTCCAGGGACTCGTAGAAGTCGAGGGCGTACTTCTTCGGCCGCAGGGTGAGACCGTTGACCGAGCCACCCGCCGCGGGGTCGCCCTCGGGCGCGTACGCGGCGGGTACGGAACGGCTGTCGACGACCGTGGCCGCGGGCAGCGCGTTGCCGCCCGACACGACCGTGACCGTCGGACGGGTGATCTCGGTGACCGACTGGTTGCCGGTCGAGGCACCGCCCGGAACGAACTCCGTGACCAGGCCCGAGACGGTGACCGAGTCGCCGACGGCGACCTTCGGCGTGGAGCTGGTGAAGACGAAGACGCCCTCACTGGTGGCCGGGTCGGCGTCCGCGGACGGGCCCTGGATCCAGAAGCCGCGGGACGAACCATAGGTCCGTACGCCCGTGACGATTCCGGCCACATCCGTGACCTGCTGACCGGCGAGGGGGGACGTCCGGGTGGAACCCTGGATGTCGTGGACGGCCACGGCGTCCGCGTGGGCGGGCGACGTGAGGACCACCGAGGAGACCGTGGAACAGACGGCGGCGACGGTGAGCGCGGCGATGCGTGCGGAAGACTTGCTCGGCAACGAAATCCCTCCGGGGACGTGCGTGGGCGCCGGGACGAGGCTGCGATCTCTGCTATCTACGCGCGTCAATCTCGTGCCCGGTCACGGCACTTGTCAAGGTTTCCTGGCTTAACACTTCTGTCAGGTTCATGAACCGGGCGGCATGGGCCCAAATCCGTCTAGGCTGAGGTCGTGTTCCCGGGCGGCCGGAGGGTGCCCTCCCGGACGGCCCCGGGGCGCCGCGTCGTGCGTCCGGACGGGCGCCGGATACGCGAGTTGCGTCCAGCCGGGCGCCGAACTACGAGATCGACGTCCGACGTTCGTCCTAGGAGAACCAGCCGATGTCAGACAGCTCCCCCCTGCCGCCGGTGCGTCTGCACTCCGAAGCGGAGCTCGCACGGGACGCGCTCGCCACGCCGCTCCTCTCGCGTGCCGTGCGGCTCGCCCGCTGGGCCGGCCCGGACACCCGGGTCGGCGCCGGGGGCGAACTCGTCGAGGAACAGCTGGCTGCCGCCGCCGCGGAACTGGCGCTCGACGGCGAGGACGCCGCGGCCTACGCCAGTGAGGCCTGGCGGGTGGCCGTGGACACCGGGCTCGTCGCGGTCGTGGACGAGGAGGAGGGCACGGTCGCCGCCGGAGCCGATCTGACCCTCGTCCTGTCCGGAGCGCCGCAGGACGTACTGGGGCTGTGGCTCGGCGCCCTGGAGACGGTCCTGGCCGACGCGAGCGTGCCCGACCTCGACGACCTGGTGGAGGCCATGGACGAGGGCGGCGAGATCGACCTCTCCGCGCTGGACTGGGATCCCGAGGCCGAGGCCGAGTTCCTCGACGGGGTCCTCGGCAACCTCTATCTGCTGAGCGCCAGCGAGGACGGGCCCGGCGACGGCCCGGTGCCGCTGCCCGCCCTCGCCGCGTCGATGATCGTGCCGGACGACATGGGGGAACCCACCAACGACGTCCTGGAGCAGGTGTCGGACGCGATGATGCGGCTCGACGACCAGTTCCGGACGCTGGAGCCGGTGGGGCTCGTCGACTTCCAGCCCGTCGACGAGGCACTCATGGCCGATGTGGGGGAGGAGCCCGCCGTCCCGTCGGGCGAGGCCGTGGACGACGCGGATGTCTCCCGGTACGGGATGGTGCGGCTCACCCCGCTCGGGGTGTACGGCATCCGGGCGCGTCTCCTGGAGGCCGGGTTCGCGGCGCCCGCGGTGGGCGACCTCGCGGACAAGGGTGCCGACGTGCTCCTCGACAGCACGTCCGCGTTCCCGCCCATGGCCGCGCGGGCGGAGACCGAGCAGTGGCTCGCCCGGCGTGAACCCCTCGGAGCCGCGCGGGAGTTGCTCGCCGCGGCGCGCGGGGCCGACCCGGGGGCGCCGCTGCGGCGGCTGCGCTGTCAGCAGGCGCTGTCCCTCGTCGGCACGCAGGCCGCGCCCGCGCTGCACGAGGTGCTCGACGACGCCGAGCTGGGCGGGCTCGCGCGGGTCTGGCTCGCCGAGCGCGGCGTTCCGGACGTGCCCGTGCCGTCCGAGGAGATGGTCTTCTGGCTGACCGTCGACACGATCGCCGCGCAGCTCGCGGCCGAGGGGAACTCCGAGGAGCTGCAGGCGCTGGTGGAGGGGCTCGCGGCGCAGCACGGGTCGTTCTTCGCCGCGGCCTGGCGGGTGGAGCATCCCGCTACGCCGGATGTGCTGGAGGCGATGGGGCGGTTGCATCCGGACAAGAAGGTGGCCAAGGAGGCGCGGAAGGCCGCGTTCAAGGCGCGGTCGCAGCAAGGTCAGTGACGGCGGGGGCCCGGCCCCCGGGCCCCGGTCCTCAGACGCCGGACGGGCTGGTGGGTTTGTCCGCGGGTTCGGTGGGGGCGGGCCCGAAGGATTGCGCAGTTCCCCGCGCCCCTGGGTACCGCAGCCCGTCCGGCGTTTGAGGACGAGCGCGGCAGCGCGACAGGGGGGTCTGGGGCGCAGCCCCAGGGGTGGGACCGGTCAGGGTTCGTCCATGGAGAGGACTCTCACCGGGATGCCCTCCAGGGTGTCCGGGATCGTGTCCTCGGGGCGGAGCCCGTCGCGGGGGACCTTGCGCGTGACGAACACGACGACGACATCCTCGCCGGACTTCTCGTCACGGCCCGTCCCGACGCCGCTCACATTGGCCATCGCCAGCAACCGCTCCTCATGCAGATGACGTGCCTGGCGTGCGTCCACTTCGGCTCGCCTCCCATGGGTCGTGCGGTCGGGGGTCGTGCGGTCGGGCCGGGTCCTTGTGTCGAGATTATTCCGGCCAACAGTTCGGACGCGAGGACTGATGGGCCGTATGGGGGGTGGGGGGCCGGAGGGACGGATCGAGGCGCGTTCACACAACGGGGGGCCGGAAAGACGGGTGGCGTTCAACCGGCGTTAAGTCACGGGCGGGACCGTGTGGCCGACCCCCGGGTCCGCCGCCCCTCGCCCCTCGCCACGGTCACACTCCACCGTCACAGGAGACAGCATGTCGCTCACCCGCAGGGACTTCGCCAGACGATCAGCGATCACCGGTGCCGGTGTCGCCCTGATCGGCAGCGTCGGCACACTCGCCACCGCGCCCGGCGCCCTCGCGTCCACGGACACCGAGACCGCGGGCGACCACGGCGACGACGGTGATGCCGCCGGAGAGCGGCACGGCGGAGCGGTCGGGTACGGGCCGCTCCTGCCCGACCCCGAGGGCGTCCTCGCGCTGCCCGCCGGGTTCTCCTACCGCGTCGTCACCCACAGCGGGAGGACCAGGCTGGAGTCGGGCGAGTACACCCCCTCCAACCACGACGGCACGGCCACCTTCGACGGCCCGCGCGGCACGACCCTCCTCGTCAACAACCACGAGCTGAAGGGCCCGCGCGCCAACTGGGAGTACCCGGTGCCGCTGACCGAGGGCCTCGTCTACGACCCGGCCGCGTCCGGTGGCTGCACGGTCGTCGAGGTGCGTCCCGGCGGCGCGGTCGCCGAGTGGGTCGGCATCGCGGGCACCTCCACCAACTGCGCGGGCGGCAGCACCCCGTGGGGCACCTGGCTCACCTGCGAGGAGAACTCCGACCGGGCCGGCGAGAACGGCATGACCAAGGACCACGGTTACGTCTTCGAGGTCGACCCGGGCGACCGCCGGGCCAACCGCGACCCCAAACCCCTGAAGTTCTTCGGCCGGTACGACCACGAGGCCGTCGTCATCGACCCGAAGCGCGGCCACGCCTACCTCACCGAGGACGACTCCGAGCCCAACGGCCTGTTCTTCCGCTGGAAGCCCCCGCACGGCTTCACCCTCGGCCGCGGCAGGTTCCGTACCCTCGCCGACGACGCGGGGGTGCTCCAGGCGCCCAAGTGCTATGACTCCGGCGGCCGTTACGTCGACGACCTGTCCCGCGCCACGAAGATCGGCACGGTGTACGGGGTCGACTGGGTCGACGTGCCCGACCGGGACGGGAGGACCGTTCCGGTGCGTGAGCAGTTCGACACCGGCGAGGTCACCCGCGCCCGCAAACTCGAAGGCATGTGGTGGGGGGACGGCGGCGCGTACCTCGTGTCCTCGTACGCCCGTGACGAGAGCCCCGTCCAGCACGACGGACAGGTCTGGTTCTACGACCCCAAGCGGCGCACGCTGACCCTGAAGGTGCTGCTCGGGGTGAACCCCGACCCGTCGAAGGACGGTGCCTTCGACGGTCCCGACAACATCACCGTCTCCCCGTACGGTGGTCTTGTGATCGCTGAGGACGGTGAGGGCGTCTCGCATCTCTTCGGTGCGACGGACAGCGGGCGTACCTATCCCATCGCCCGCAACGACCTGAACATCGGCACCGCCGAGGAGCCCGAGTTCAGCGAGTTCACCGGCGTCACCTTCTCGCCCGACGGAAAGACCCTGTACGCCAACATTCAGGTGCCGGGCATCATGGTGGCGATCAAGGGGCCCTGGAAGCGGCAGAGGCGGCGTTGAAATGCGTTCCGCTCAGCGGTAGTTAAATCGTTCGCCCGGCCCTCGGTATGCCTCCTACAGTGGACAACGTCCAGGTGTGAAGGCAGGGCCTGCTTCCCGCTTCGGACACCACAATTTCACGCACCTCCCGGTGCGCTGGCTGCGGCTACTTCTCTTTCAAAGAATCCAGGCCGCAGCCGACTTGATCTCGGGAGGCGCAGCAAACGGTGTGTGCCCGGTGCGCAGGCAGCGGTTACTTCATGGGATCAGACTGTTGCGGGTTCGACTCCCGTCATCGGCCCTGGGTCGGTGTAGCTCAATTCGGTAGAGCATCTGGAAAAGTCCGTCGCCGACCCCAGAACTCGGGCACGCTCCCATTGCTGCGCCTCCCTCCGGAACATTCATGAATTCGGGGGAATTCACCATGGCGCGGTTCAACACCAGGGCGGCGAAGGCCCGGGGCACCTCGCGTGTCACCTCCACGGGGCGGGTGCTGCGGACGCACGAGGGCGGGCGGGGCGCCGAGCGGGATCCTCGCTCGGAGCTGTTTCTGCTGTCCATCGCCAACTTCGTCGCACAGAAGACCTTCTACGAGAGCGGCGAGGCGCGCGACGACCGGTTCGCCGCGCTCGTACGGCGGCTCGCCGTCGCGGACCCGTCGTGGACGGCCTCGCTGCTCGACTGGCTGCGCGGCGAGGGCAACATGCGGACCGCGTCGATCGTGGGCGCCGCCGAGTACGTCAAGGCGCGCCTCGACGCGGGCGCCACGGACGGTCCGGCGAACCGGCAGGTCGTCGCGTCCGTGCTGCGGCGTCCGGACGAGCCCGGTGAGCTGCTCGCGTACTGGACCTCGCGGTACGGGCGGGCCGTGCCCAAGCCCGTGAAGCGCGGGATCGCCGACGCCGTGCGGCGGCTGTACGGCAGCAGGTCGCTGCTGAAGTACGACACGGCGTCCAAGGGGTACCGGTTCGGCGACGTCCTGAATCTTGTGCACGCTTCGCCGGATCCGGAGAAGCCGTGGCAGGGCGAGCTGTTCCGGTACGCGCTCGATCGTCGGCACAACCCCGACACCGCCGTGCCGCCCGCGTCCGACCGGGTGCTCACCGCGCACCGCGCGCTGATGGCAGTGCCGGTGGGGGAGCGACGGGGGATCGTGGCCTCGGCGGAGGGTGCCCGGTGGCTCGCGGAGGCCGGGATGACCTGGGAGGCGCTGGCCGGCTGGCTGCAGGGGCCGATGGACGCCGCGGCCTGGGAGGCCGTGATTCCGTCCATGGGTGCGATGGCGTTGGTACGGAACCTGAGGAACTTCGACGAGGCGGGCGTCTCGGACGAGGTGGCGGGGCTGGTTGCCGCGAAGATCAGTGACCCGGCCGAGGTCGCGCGGTCACGGCAGTTTCCGTTTCGGTACCTTGCCGCCTATCGGAACGCGCCTTCGTTGCGGTGGGCCTATCCGCTGGAGCAGGCGCTCGGGCATTCGCTGGCCGGCGTGCCGGCGCTGGGCGGGCGGACGCTCGTCCTCGTCGACCGGTCCGGTTCGATGTTCCACTCGCGGATGTCCGACCGCTCGGAGCTCAACCGGGCCGACGCGGCGGCGATCTTCGGTGCGGCGCTCGCGCTGCGGGCCGAGCAGGCCGATCTCGTCGAGTTCGGTACGAGCAGCGATGTGGTGCGGTTTCGGCGCGGCGAGTCCGTGCTGAAGGTGCTGGGGCGGTTCGGGGACCTGGGCGGTACCCATACGAGTGAGGCTGTGCGCAGGCATTACCGCAAGCACGACCGGGTGTTGATCGTCACGGACGAGCAGGCCACGTACAGCCATTACGGGGATCCGACCGAGCAGGTTCCGGCGGATGTGCCTGTGTACACCTGGAACCTTGCGGGGTATCGGGCGGGGCATGCGGCGTCGGGGGGCGGGATCGGGGGCGAGGTCCGGAACCGGCATGTGTTCGGGGGGCTCTCGGATGCCGCTTTTCGGATGGTTCCGTTGCTTGAGGCCGCTCGGGATGCTGACTGGCCCTGGGCGGGTTGACGGGGTGCGTTTGCCTGCGGTGGGTGGGTGGGTGGGCGGGGGCGGGGCCGTGCCGGTGTGTCCGTTCGCAGCCTCCCGTGCGCACTGCCCTATGTTTCCACGGGGGTGGGCGTTTCCAGCGGGAGCCGTAAGCTGCGAACGTGACACACCGGCACGGCCCCGCCCCCGCCGCCGGGTTCGTCGGCGGGTGCGGCGGCGGCGCCCCTCGCGTGGTGGCGGAAAAGGGCTGACTACAGGGACTGGGCCGATGGCTTTACCATGCCTCGGACCGTGCGGGACTTGACGAAGTTGCCCAGGGCCGTCATCTCCCATTCGCCGGAGAACTGCTTGATGAGCTTGGCCATCATCACGCCGGTCTGGGGTTCAGCGGTGGTGAGGTCGAAGCGGACCAGCTCCTCGCCCGTGGCGGCGTCCAGGAGACGGCAGTAGGCCTTCGCGACCTCGGTGAACTTCTGGCCGGAGAAGCTGTTCACCGTGAAGACCAGGCCCGTGACCTCCTGGGGGAGGCGGCCGAGGTCCACGACGATCACCTCGTCGTCTCCGCCGCCCTCGCCCGTGAGGTTGTCGCCGGAGTGCTTGATCGCGCCGTTCACGATCGAGAGCTTGCCGAAGTAGCAGCTGTCGATGTGGTTGCGCTGCGGGCCGTAGGCGATCACGGAAGCGTCGAGGTCGATGTCCTTGCCCCGGTACGCAGGCTCCCAGCCCAGGCCCATCTTCACCTGGGAGAGGAAGGGGCTGCCGCCCTTGGTCAGGGAGACTGTTTGGTTCTTCTGGAGGTTTACTCGGCCCTTGTCGAGGTTGATCTTGCCGGTGCCCGGGGCGGGGGCGGGCGGTGCCGCCGGGGGCGCCGGGGGCACGGGCGGGGCCGCCGGTGTGGTGACCGGGGGTGCCGGCGGGGGCTGGTGGAGGGTGGGGGTGGCCACCGGGGCCGGGGCGGCCGGCTCCTCCACCGTCACGCCGAAGTCCGTGGCGATGCCCGCCAGGCCGTTCGAGTATCCCTGGCCGACCGCGCGGGCCTTCCACGCGCCGTTGCGCAGGTAGACCTCGACGATGACCAGGGCCGTCTCCGTGCCGAGCTGGGGCGGGGTGAAGGAGGCGAGGACGGAGTTGTCGTCCGCGTTGCGGATCGTGGCCGTCGGCTCGACACCCTGGAACGTCTGGCCCGCCGCGTCCGGGCTGGCGGTGACGACGATCTTCTCGATGCCCTGGGCCACGGCCGTCGTGTCGACCGTGATCGAGTCCGGGGTGCTGCCGCCGCCGGAGCGGTAGGTCACGCCCGGGCCGGACGGCTGGTTGTAGAAGATGAAGTCGTCGTCGGAGCGCACCTTGCCGTCGGCGGTGAGCAGCAGGCCCGATACGTCGAGCCGCACCGGGGCGGCGACGTCCACCGTCACGCGGGTGACGGGGAGAGGGATGTTCGAGCCGGGGGTCATAGCTGTCATGCCGGGTGAACGAGCGGACCGGCTTTGCCGTTCCCTTACCAAGCGGGGAATCGGCCGACCGGGTCAGTGGCGGTTGCGGGGGTGGTTGCGCGCGGTTCGTTCGTTGCCGTGTTTGTAGTTGCCCGTCCAGCGGGCCATGACGAGCTGCGGGTCGCCCTTTTCCACCTCCGCGAGGAATTGGGTGGCTCTTGGGCCGCGGAGGGTGGTGGCGGGGCGGGGACCATGGGTGATCGTGACCGTGTCGTCGGGGTGCTGGGTGTAGGTGAAGCCGTGTGGGCGGGGCATAGGGGGATGGTAGGGGGGTGGGGTGGGGCGCGACGAAGGGTTTTCGCCCCCGCCGCCCCTACCCGTTCCCGTCACCGACGCAGGGGCTGCGCCCCCGCACCCCCTTTGCGCAGTTCCCCGCGCCCCCAGGGGGTTTTCAGGGGCGCAGCCCCCATGCGTGGACGGGGAGGGTGGGGGCGGCGGGGGCGAGGAAAGGGTTAGGGGATCACCACGATCTTTCGGCCGATGCCGGACGCGAACTGGTCCAGGGCCTGGGGGTACTGCTCCAGGGGGAGGCGGTCGCTGATGAAGATGTCCGGGTCCAGGACGCCTGTCGCGAAGAGTTCCGCCGCGCGCTCGAAGCTGTGGAGGACCGCCATCGAACCCGTGATGGTGATCTCCTGGTTGTAGATGCGGTACGGGTCGATGGACACCCGTGTCGCGTAGTCGGCCACCCCGAACTGCAGGAACGTGCCGGCCTTGGCGACCCGCTCCAGACCGTCCTGGATCGCCGCCGCGTTGCCCGTGGCGTCGACCACCAGGTCCCAGCCCTGCGGGCGGTCCAGCTCGTCGGCGCTCGTCGCGGACGCCGAGACGCCCAGCTTCTGGGCGGTCGTCAGGCGCTGCGCGTTGATGTCGACCATGTCGACGCTCGCCGCGCCCGTCCGCTTCGCCAGCTCCAGCATCATCAGGCCCATCGTTCCCGAGCCGTAGATCAGGACGTGGGAGCCGAGGCGGGAGTTGAGGACGTCGTAGCCGCGTACCGCGCAGGAGAGCGGTTCGATCAGGGCCGCGTCCTGGGTGCGTACGTGCTCGGGGAGCTTGACGCAGTTGGCCACCGGTGCGACCGCGTACTGGGCGGCGCCGCCCGCCGTGGTCACGCCGATCGCGGCCCAGCGCTCACAGAGGTTGTTGTGGCCCGTACGGCAGTAGCGGCACTCGTAGCAGTAGAGGGAGGGGTCCACGGCCACCTGGTCGCCGACCGAGAGTTCCGTGACCTGCCTGCCGATCCCGACGACCTCGCCCGCGAACTCGTGGCCCGGGACGATCGGCAGTTTGGGCGCGAACTCGCCCTGGAGGATGTGCAGGTCCGTGCCGCACAGCCCGCAGGCCGACACCTCCACGACGACCTCGCGGGGCCCTGGCGTCGGGTCCGGGACCTCGGAGACGACGGCCTTTCCCACGGACTCGATGACGGCGGCCTTCATTTCACGGCTCCCAGCGAAAGGCCCTGGACCAGCTTGTCCTGGGCGGCGAACCCCGCGGCGAGTACCGGCAGGGAGACGACGAGCGACGCGGCGCACACCTTCGCCAGGAACAGGCCCTGGCTGGTGATGAAGCCGGTGAGGAAGACCGGGGCGGTCTCCGCCACCACGCCCGTCAGCACGCGGGCGAACAGCAGCTCGTTCCAGCTGAAGATGAAACAGATGAGGGAGGTGGCGGCGATGCCCGGGAGGGCGATGGGCGCTACGACCCGGGTGAGGATCGTGGGGAGTTTCGCGCCGTCTATCTGTGCCGCCTCGATGATCGCCACCGGGACCTCGGAGAGGAAGGACTGCATCATCCACACCGCGATCGGCAGGTTCATCGAGGTGTAGAGGATGACCAGGAGCCAGATGTTGTCCAGCATCCCGGTGTTCTTCGCGAAGAGATAGATCGGCAGGAGGCCCGCGACGACCGGCAGCATCTTCGTGGAGAGGAAGAAGAAGAGGACGTCCGTCCACTTCTTGACCGGGCGGATGGAGAGCGCGTACGCCGCGGGGAGGGCGAGGATCAGGACCAGGAGCGTCGATGCCAGGGACGCCACCAGGGAGTTGGTGAGAGCCGGCCAGGGGCTCGCGCCGCCGCCCGTGCCGAAGAACTCGCGGTAGCCGTCGAGGGTGAGGGGCGCCGCGAAGGACGGCGGGTTGGTCGCCGCGTCCTCCTCGGAGTGGAAGGACGTCAGGGCCATCCAGGCGATGGGGAGGAAGAAGATGATGCCGGCCAGCCAGGCGACCAGGCCCAGGCCCCGTCCCTTGGAGCGGCGGGGGCCGGGTCCGGCGGCCTTGGCGCTGCCGGGGCGTGCTTGTACGGCGGTGGCGGTCATGCGCGGGACGCCTCCTCGCGGAACAGGGACGAGACCACACGCAGCGCGAAGGTCGCGATGATGATCGAGCCGATGACGACCAGGACGCCGGCCGCGGAGGCGAGGCCGTTCTCGTGGGCCTGGTAGAAGGTCTGGTAGACGGTGTAGGGCAGGTTCGCGGTGCCCAGGCCGCCGGACGTGATCGTGAAGACCGCGTCGAAGTTCTGCACGATGTAGATCGAGCCGAGCAGGGCGCCCAGTTCGAGGTAGCGGCGCAGGTGGGGCAGGGTCAGGTAGCGGAAGACCTGCCAGGCGCTCGCGCCGTCGACCTCGGCCGCCTCGATCTGCTGGTGGTCCCGGCTCTGCAGACCTGCCAGCAGGATCAGCATCATGAACGGCGTCCACTGCCAGACGAGGGACATCTCGATGGCGAGCAGCGGGGTGTTGGAGATCCAGTCCGGCTCCGGGCCGCCGACGTAGTGCAGGAGGCCGTTGAGCAGGCCGTACTCGGGGTTGTAGAGCACGTGCTTCCAGAGCAGGGCCGCCGCCACGGGGACCACGAGGAAGGGCGCGATCAGGAGGGTGCGGACCAGGCCGCGGCCCCGGAACTTCCGGTCCAGGAGGAGGGCGAGGCCGAGGCCCAGGACCAGACTGGCCAGGACGACGGAGACGGTCAGCAGGATGGTCGTCCAGACCGACTTGCGCAGGGCCGCGTCGGTGAGGACCTCGGTGTAGTTGCCGAAGCCCGTGAAGCTGCGGGCGTCCGGGTAGAGGGAGTTCCAGTCGAAGAAGGAGATCACCAGCGTGGCCACGAACGGCAGCTGGGTCACGGCGATCATGAAGATCAGGGCGGGCAGGAGCGGGGCCCGGGTCGCCCAGGCGCGCATGCGGCCGGAGGGGGGCTTCTTCGCCGTGCGGACGGGTGGTGCTGCCACGGGGGCTGTCGTTGTCGCGGTCATCGTCCCTCGTACTCCTCGGCGATCTCCTCGGCCAGCTTCTGGGACTTCTTCAGGGCCGACTCGACGGACTGGCGTCCGGCGATGGCCGCGCTGATCTCCTGCGAGACCTTGGTACCGAGATCGGTGAACTCGGGGATACCGACGAACTGGATGCCGGGCGCGGGCCGCGGCTGCACGCCGGGGTCGGTGGGCCGGGCGCCCTCGATGGCTTCCTTCGTCATCTCCTGGAAGGCGCCGGCCTCCTTGCGGTAGTCGGCGTTCGTGTACGTCGAGGCGCGCTTGCCGGCCGGCACGTTGGACCAGCCGATCTCGTCGCCCACCAGCTGCTCGTACTCCTTGCTGGACGCCCAGGAGACGAACTTCCACGCCTTGTCGGGGTTGCGGGACGCGTCCTGGATGCCCCAGGCCCAGGTGTAGAGCCAGCCGGAGGACTCCGTCTTGTCGACCGGCGCCGGTACGTAGCCGATCTTGCCCTTGACCGGGGACTTCGCCGACTCCAGGGAACCGGCCGCGGAGGTGGCGTCGTACCACATGGCGACCTTGCCCTGGGTCAGGTTGTTGAGGCACTCGGCGAAGCCGGACTGGGCCGCGCCGGACTCGCCGTGCTCGCGGACGAGGTCCACATAGAACTTGGTCGCCTTCTCGAACTCGGGGGAGTCGAGTTGCGCCTGCCAGTCCTTGTCGAACCAGGTGCCGCCGAAGGTGTTCACGACCGTGGTGAGGGGGGCCATGATCTCGCCCCAGCCGGGCAGGCCGCGCAGGCAGATGCCCTTCATGCCCGGCTCGGCGCCGTCGGCCTTCGCGGCGAGGTCGGCGACCTCGTCCCAGGTCGGGTGGTCGGGCATCGTCAGGCCCTTCTCGGCGAACACGTCCTTGCGGTACATCAGGAAGGACGACTCGCCGTAGAAGGGCTGTCCGTAGAGCTTGCCGTCCTCCGCGGTGAGGGACTGGCGCATGGGCTTGAGGACGTCCTGCTCGTCGTAGCCCGGGTCCTTGGCGACGTACGAGTCCATCTCGTGCAGCCAGTCGTTCTTGGCGTAGATCGGTATCTCGTAGTTGGACAGCGTCGCGACGTCGTACTGGCCGGCCTGGTTGGCGAAGTCCTGGCTGATCTTGTCGCGGACGTCGTTCTCCGGCAGCACGGTGAAGTTCACCTTGATGCCGGTCTCCTTGGTGAAGTGGGCCGCGGTGAGCTTCTGCAACTCCACCATCTGCGGGTTGTTGACCATGAGGACGTTGATGGAGTTGCCACCGGAGCCCGCACCGCCCGCTCCGGCCCAGCAACCGGAGAGCAGCGGGGCGAGCAGCGTCCCTGCGGCGGCCGCGGCGAACATCGCGCGCGGCCTCCGTCGGCTCTGGGTTCGCATGGATCACTCCTGGATGTATCAGTACAAATGGGATGGCAAGGGGATGGCAAAGGACGGGCGGGGAGAGGGTGTGCCTCTGTAGTGGGTCGGTTGGGTTCTCGAACTCTTGGGTCAGACTCGGATGACCTGAGGGCCCTGCATCGAGTAGCGGTGGGCCTCGGAGGTGGGGAGGAACGTGCTGGTGACGATCGTCTCCAGAGCGCTGATCTCCGCGAAGCGGCAGAAGCTGACGGCGCCGAACTTGGTGTGCACGCCCGCGAAGACCGTGCGGCGCGCGGCCCGGATGGCCTGTGACTTGACCTCGCTGACGGCCGGGTCGGGGGTGGTGAGGCCGTGTTCGCGGGAGATGCCGTTGGCGCCGATGAACGCCAGGTCGATGACGAAGCCGGCGAGCATCTTCGTCGTCCAGTGGTCGACGGTGGCCAGCGTGCCGGGCCTGACCCGGCCGCCGAGCAGCAGGACCGTCTTGTTGTCGGCCTCGGCGAGCGCGCCCGCGGTGGCCAGGGACGCGGTGACCACGGTCAGTGGCCGGTCCCTGGGGAGTGACTCGGCGATGAGCTGGGGGGTGAAGCCCTCGTCGACGAAGACGGTCTCCGCGTCCCCGAGCAGTTCGGCCGCGGCTGCCGCGATCCGGCGCTTCTCGGGTACGTGGCTGGTGGCGCGGAAGGCGAGCGTCGTCTCGAAGCCGGCGCTCTCCACGGGGTAGGCGCCGCCGTGGGTGCGGCGGACGAGGCCGTGGTCCTCCAGGGCGCGCAGATCGCGGCGCACGGTCTCCCTGGCGACGCCCAGCTCGGCCGCGAGCTCGTTCACGTCGACGGCACCTGTGCGTCGGGCGGTCTTCACGATCGCCCGCTGCCGTTCTTCCGCGCTCATGCCCGACACCCGCTTCCGCTCCCTTGCGTACGTGCCTACTGCCCGTTCGGGCCCGTTCGACCCCTGGGGGAAGTTCTACAGCGGGTACGCGCCACCGACCAGGTCTGTTGCGGGTCCGATGGCGCCCGTGTGTGCCCGTTGGGTGAGACGGACGCCCGCTGCGGACCTGCGGCGGAGCGTAATTCGGGCAGGGGGCGTGCCCGAACGGCGGGGCGGACGGGCCCGTTCGGTGCCCGTCCGCCCTGTGGGGTCGTCCGCGTGGAGTGGCTGGAAGTGTCGGCGGGGCCCGGTACGGCCGGCCGGGAGCGTCAGTAGGGCCACACCGGAGGGTTGGTCACGAAGGCGCCGCCGAGGCGGGCGTGGTCCGGGTTCTCGGGGTCCAGTTCGCCCTGTTCCGCGATCAGCTTCTCGGCGTACTGCTCGGAGTCGTCCTGCGGCTCGTAGCCGAGTGCGCGGGCGGTCGAGAGGTCCCACCACAGGCGGGTGTTCGCGGAGGAGCCGTGGACGACGCTGTGGCCGACGTGCTCGGCGGTCAGGGCCGCGTGGAAGAGGCGGGCGCCGTCGCCGGGGCTCATCCAGACCGACAGCATGCGCACGGTGGTCGGCTCCAGGAAGCAGGAGCCGATGCGCACGGAGACGGTCTCCAGGCCGTGCTTGTCCCAGTAGAACTGCGCCAGGTCCTCGCCGAACGACTTCGAGAGGCCGTAGAAGGTGTCCGGGCGGCGCGGGGTGTCGATGGGGATGAGGGCGCCCGGCTCGTGGGGTGCCTCGCCCTCGGGGCGCGGGGTGAAGCCGACCGCGTGATTGGAGGAGGCGAACACGATCCGCCCGACGCCCTCCTCGCGCGCGGCCTCGTACAGGTTGTACGTGCCCTCGATGTTCGCCTTCAGGATCTTCTCGAAGGTGGACTCCAGGGAGATGCCCGCGAGGTGGATGACGGCGTCCACGCCGCGCACGGCCTCGCGCAGGGCCTTCTTGTCGCCGAGGTCCGCGGTGATCGCGTCGGGCTCGCCCTCGATGGGCCGCAGGTCGAGGAGGCGCAGTTCGTAGCCGTAGGCGGGGAGCAGTCCGCGCATCAGGGTGCCGAGGCCTCCGGCGGCGCCGGTGAGCAGGACGGTGCGGGGAGCGGTGCGCGGAGCGGGCATCCTCGGGTCTCCTAGAATCAGTAGCCGTAGGCATATGCGTAAGCGTGTACGGCGTTCACATCCATGGACACGCTAAGGATCGTTCCCCGCTCGCGTCAAGTGTCGCGCGGAGGGTGGGGATCCGCTGCCGGTCGGGCTCATTTCCGGTCCTTTCTTGCTCCGGAATTGCTCCGGGAATGCGGGTTTGCCCGCTTGACCGGTCGCGATGGCGAGCTCTAGCGTGGGCGAGTTCAGAGATATGGACGCAAATCAGAAACGTGCACGGGTGGCGTGTACGTACATGCTCTAGGGAGAGCCCGTGTCGTCAGCCCCCCTCGCCGCCCGACTCAGTATTCCCAGCGGGCCGCTGTTCTTCCCCGTCACTGCGTACGACCGTGACGGAGCCGTCGACCTCGACGTCTACCGCGAGCACGTCCGGCGGGGCGTCGAGGCCGGTGCCGCCGCCGTCTTCGCCTGCTGCGGCACCGGCGAGTTCCACGCGCTCACGCCCGAGGAGTTCCAGGACTGCGTCCGGGCGGCCGTCGAGGAGACGGCGGGCCGGGTGCCCGTCGTCGCGGGCGCGGGCTACGGGACCGCCCTCGCGGTGCGGTACGCGCGGCTCGCGGAGGAGGCCGGCGCCGACGGGCTGCTCGCCATGCCGCCGTATCTCGTGGTCGCCGGGCAGGAGGGGCTGCTGCGGCACTACACGGAACTGGCCGGCGCCACCTCGCTCGACATCATCGTGTACCAGCGGGACAACGCCGTGTTCACCCCGGAGACCGTGGTCGCGCTGGCCCGCACCGAGGGGGTCATCGGCTTCAAGGACGGCACCGGCGACCTCGACCTCATGCAGCGCGTCGTCAGCGCCGTACGGTCCGAAGTGCCGGGCGACTTCCTGTACTTCAACGGGCTGCCGACCGCCGAACTCACCGGCCTCGCCTACCGGGGCATCGGCATCACCCTCTACTCGTCCGCCGTCTTCTGCTTCGCGCCCGAGATCGCCCTCGCCTTCCACCGCGCCATGGGCTCCGGCGACGACACGACCGTGAACCGGCTGCTCGACGGCTTCTACCGGCCACTCGTCGAACTGCGCGCCCAGGGCCGCGGATACGCCGTCTCGCTCGTCAAGGCCGGTGTACGGCTGCGGGGGCTCGACGTGGGCGAGGTACGGCCGCCGCTGCACGAGCCGTCCGAGGACCACCTCAAGCAGCTCGCCCAGCTGATCGAGCGCGGCTACGCGCTTCTGGAGGAGGGCAAGTGAAGGCGTCGACCTTCGTCTATCCGTGGGACGTCAACGGCGACCCCGGGGCGGCGGCACGCATCGCCGGGCTCGGAGTACGGCAGGTGACCCTGGCGTCCGCCTACCACTCCACACGCGCGCTGACCCCCCGCCACCCCCGCCACCGCATCGTCACCGCGCTGCACGCCGCCGTCCTCTACCCGCCGGACACCGGGCGCTGGCAGGGGCGCAGGCTGCGGCCGTACACCGCCGGGGACTGGGCGCCGGGTGACGCGTACGGGGAGGCCGCCGAGGCGCTCGCGCGGGCCGGGCTCGACGTGCACACCTGGGTGGTCCTCGCGCACAACTCCAGGATGGGCGAGGAGTTCCCGGACACCTCCGTGGTCAACGCCTACGGGGACCGCTATCCGTGGGCCCCCTGCATCGCGCGGCCCGAGACGCGCGCCTACCTGACCGACCTGGCCGTCGAGGCGGCCGTACGGCCGGGAGCGGCGGGTACGGAACTGGAATCCCTCGGCTGGTACGGGCTTCCGCATCTGCACGCCCACGACAAGACGTCGGGCGTGGCGATCGGGGACGCCGGGACGTACCTGATGTCGCTGTGCTTCTGCCGGTCGTGCCGCGACGGGTACGGGCAACTGGGTCTCGACGCCGCTGAGTTGGCGTCGGCGGTCCGGCGGGCCCTGGAGCCCGTGTGGCGCGGCGGGACGCCCGCCGGGGGCTGGGAGGCCGTGGAGAACCTGCTGGGCGCCGAGCCGGCGACGGCCACGCGCGCGTGGCGCGACTCCGTCGCCCGCTCCCTCCAGACGGACGTCGTCGGCGCCGTCCGGGCGGCGGCCCCCGAGGGGTTCCGGATCCTGCTGCACGCGGACCCCGACTCGTACCACGTGGGCGCGAACGCCGGGGTGGACCCGGAGCACATCCTGACGGTCGCCGACGGCGTGGTCGTGCCGTGCGCGGGCGGGTCCGATCTGCTGACCCCCTTCGCGGCCCACGCCGTCGAGGGAAACGTGCTGGCGGCCAACTTCCCCGTGGTGGCGGGAATGGGCGGCAGCCCGGCGACCCTCTACGAGGACGCGACGCAGGCGGCCGGACGAGGGGCCACCGAACTACGGCTCTACCACGCGGGGTTGGCGTCGGAGGGGGACTTGGCGCTGGTGGAGCGGGCGCTGGCACGGCTGGGCTGACGGCGAGGGCCGGCCCGGGGACTCCGTGTGCTCCGAGGTGGAGAGCTGGGGCGCAGCCCCGCCTTTCAGGGGCGCGGTGAACTGCGCGGCCAACCGCACCCGGGCAGCACCGTGACGAGCCGCGCAACCCCCACGGTCACCAACAGCGCCTGATACGGAACGAGTTCCACCAGACCCGCGCCGAGCGCGAGCCCCACCGCGTTCGGCGCGAACAGCAACGTGTTCGCGGTCGCCGCCGTACGGCCGAGGAGCGCGTCCGGAGTCTCCCGCTGCACCGCGGTGAGGGCCGCGATCAGCACGCAGGGGAGCCCGACCCCCACCGCCAGGGCCGAGGCGAGCGCCACCGCGTCGTACGGGAGCGCGCGAACCGTCACGGCCACGGCGGTCAGCGCGATGCCGTACCGCGCGAAACGGCGTTCGCCCAGCCGGCGCAGGAGCGGCCCCGCGGCCAGGCCGATCGCCACCGAACCGGCGCCCTGGGCGACGTACAGGAGTCCCACGTACGCGGGGGAGTGCCCGAGGCCCTCCGCCACCGCGTAGGCCGCCGCGCCGTTGACACCCGCGAAGAGCATCGTCGTGCCGCCGGCCAGGACGAGCGGGCGCAGGACCGGGTGTTTCGCCAGGTAGCGGGCGCCGTCGGCGGTCCGGGCCCGCCATCCGGCGGCGCCCTCCGCCGGGCGCGGGGGCGTCTCACGGACGCGCAGGAGTGTGTAGAGGCCCGCGGCCAGGGCGAAGGTGACGGCGTCCAGGAGTGCGACGCGGGCGCCCCCGTACGCCGCGTACAGGCCCGCCCCGGCGAGCGGGGCGATCAGCTTCATGCCCTCGTTGGCCGTCATCCGCAGCCCGTTGAAGTCACCGAGGAGCTGTTTGTCGACGGCGGTGGCCACCAGCGCCGCCTCCGCCGCGTCATGGACGACGCCCGCCGCCCCGTAGACGAGGAGCACGGCGAACAGGATCCACAGGGTGCCCGGCGAGTCGACCGCGAAGAGCGGCAGGAGAAGCACGGCCAGGCCCAGGTTCGTCCACACCAGCAGCGGCCGGCGGCGGGTGCGGTCGGCGAGGGTGCCCAGGGCCGGACCGATCAGTGTGGGCGCCCAGAGGGCGAAGACGCACAGGGCGGCCAGGCCGTCCGAGCCGGTCAGGTCCTTCACCCAGACCCCGGCCACCAGCCACATCGCCGACGAGCCGAAACCGGAGACCACGACCCCGCCCAGGTACAGGCCCGCGTTGCGGTCCCGCAGGACACGAACCACCGCCCACGCCGGCCGGGCCGCCAGGGAGGTCCGCGGTGCCCGCGGCGTTTCTTCCGTCATGCCTGGTCATCGTGGGGCTAAGGCCCCCGGGGAGAGATCGGGCAGGTGCCTTAGACGGGGTACGCGGCCGGGGCGCCGCAGCGCCGGCCGCTAAGGGACGGTGATGACGAGTTTGCCCCGCGGGTGGCCCTTCTCCAGGTGGCGGACGGCCTCGGCGGTCTCGGCGAGGCGGTAGGCGCGGTCGACGGGTGGGACGAGGGCGCCGTTCTCGGCGAGGTCCTTGAGGGTCAGCAGGTCCTTGCGGCGGATGACGGCGACGAGGTTGCGGAGGTTCTGCGCGGCGAAGGGCGAGAGCAGGACGGCCCGCAGCCCGCGGCTCAGCCCGCCGAACAGCGCGGTGCCGCCCTCGCCGCCGACGATCACGAGCGTGCCGCGCGGGGCCAGGACGCGGCGCAGCACGGGCAGGGGGCGTTGGCCCGCGTTGTCGATGACGACGTCGTACCGGTGCGGGCCCGAGGAGGTGATGTCCTCGGTGGTGTAGTCGATGACGTGCGCGGCACCCTGGGCCCGTACGAAGTCCGCGCCGCCGGGGCCGCAGACACCGGTGACCTCGGCCCCGTACATCGTGGCGAGCTGGACGGCGTAACAGCCCACTCCGCCGGAGGCGCCGATGACGAGGACCTTCTGGCCCGGCTTCGGGCGGGCCGGGCCGCTCAGGGCCTGGAGGGCGGTCGCGGCCGACACGGGGAGGGCGGCGGCCTGCTCGAAGGTGAGGCCGGCCGGTTTGAGGGCGAGTTTGGCGGCCTTGGCGCGCGCGAACTCGGCGAACGACCCCTCGCAGCTGCCGAAGACCTCGTCGCCCGGCTCGAAGTCGGTCACCTTCGCCCCGACGGCCTCGACCCGTCCGGCGCCGTCCCAGCCCCGTACCGGATTTCTGGGCCTGCGGAGGCCGAGGACGGCGCGGGCCACCAGAGGGCGGCCCGTCATGAGGTGCCACACCTCGGGGCCGAGACCGGCCGCCCGGATCTCGACCAGCACCTCGTCGTCGCGGGGGACAGGGCGCTCCACCTCCCGCAGTTCCAGCCGGTCCGCCGATCCGTAGGCATCCTGGACGATCGCCTTCATGGCATGTCTCCCCTTGTGGTCCCCGGCACCGGGAATCCCGGCGATCCCGAGCATCCCGGCGGTTCGGACGCCTGGCCAGATTCCTGAGCATGATCTCGGGAGCGGAAGCGATGAGTTTCCGTACGGCCGGCGGTCTACCCCCTGATGACCTCATGACGACATGACGACCCCGTGACGAGAGGAACCCACCATGGGCGACGGCGAGAGCACCGCGACCACCCTCGACCTGGGGCCGCAGGCCCTGATCGTGGCACGCGTCGCGGACGCGGTGCGCGAGGACCAGCTGGAGGACGCCACACCGTGTCCGGACTACGCGGTACGCCATCTGGTCGGGCATCTGACCGGCCTCTCCGCGGCCTTCCGGGACGCCGGGCGCAAGGAGCTCGGGGCCACCACGGACACCGCGCCCACCGCCGGACTGCCCGACCTGACACCCGGTTGGCGCGGCGAACTGCCCAAGCTGCTGGACGAGTTGGCTGAGGCCTGGCGTGACCCGGCCGCGTGGACGGGGCAGACACGGGCGGGCGGTGTGGATCTGCCCGGCGAGATCGCGGGCATCGTCGCCACCGACGAACTCGTCGTGCACGGCTGGGATCTGGCCCGCGCCACGGGACAGGAGTACGTGCCCGACGAGGCGGCACTGCGGGCGGCGTACGGGATGCTCGCCGCGTCCGTCGACGAGCCGTCGCGCGGCAGCATCTTCGGCCCGGTGGTGGCCGTCCCGGAAGGCGCGCCCCTGCTGGACCGGGTGATCGGGCTGAGCGGGCGGGACCCGGGGTGGAGGGCCGCCGCCGGGGAGCGCTGAGGGGAGCTCAGGCCCCGGGCAGTTCCACCGTGACGCGGAGCCCGCCGGCGGGGCGCGGGGCGAGGGCGAGCGTTCCGTCGTGCGCGTGGGCGATGGTCCTGACGATCGCCAGGCCGAGGCCGACACCTCCGTGGTCGGTGTGTACGCGTTCGGTGCCGCGCCGGAACGGCTCGGTGAAGGTCGCGGCGAGCTCCGGGGAGATCTTCTCGCCGGAGTTCTCGACCGTGAGCACCACACCGCCGGGCCGGACGCCGGTCCGCACCCACACCCTGCCCCGGTCGGGCAGATTGTGGACGATCGCGTTCTGGACGAGGTTCGTGGTCAGCTGCAGCAGGAGCGCGTGCGATCCGGCGGCGGGGGTGATGTCGCCGCGGGTCTCCAGGGTGACGCCACGCTTCTCCGCGAGGGGCAGGAGTGTTTCGGCTGCCTCTTCCGCCAGGAGGGACAGGTCGACGTTCTCACGGGTGAACGTCCGCCGCTCGGCGCGGCTGAGCAGGAGCAGTGCCTCGGTGAGGTCGATGGCCCGTGCGTTGACGGCGTGGAGGCGTTCGATGACCTCGCCGCTGTCGTGGTCGGGATCGGCGCGGGCCACATCGAGGAGGGCCTTCGAGATCGCCAGCGGGGTGCGCAGTTCGTGCGAGGCGTCCGCCGCGAACCTCCGCTGCTCGGCCACGTGTTCTTCGAGCCGGGCCAGCATCGAGTCGAAGGCGTCGGCCAGTTCGCGGAACTCGTCCTTGCGGCCCGGCAGCCGGATGCGGTGGGAGAGCGCCCCGGCCGAGGCCAGGCGGGTGGCGCCGGTGATGCGGGTCAGCGGGGCGAGCATCCGGCCGGCCAGGACCCACCCTCCGACGAGGCCGAACACCAGCAGGAACGCCAGCACCGCCGCCGCCCTCGGCGCGAACACGCGCAGGAGGCCGTGCCGGATCCACCGGAACGAGCCCTGGCACTTCGAACCGCGTACCCGGGCGATCGGGCACCGGTGCCCGGACATGTACGCCGATCCCACCGAGGACCCGGGGATGCGACAGTGATGCGACAGTGACCGGAAACGAGCCGGGACGGACGACGACGCGGGCCGGCGTGGACGACGTGACCGACACGGCCGACGTCGCTGACACGGTGGGCAGGACGGCCCTGGCCGGCATCCGCCGCGCCATCCGCACCGTCCGCCGCACGATCCGCGCCGGCCTGCGGCCCGACCCCTGGAAGCGCGGCCCGGTGCTCGCGGCGGCGGCGCTGCTGCTCGGGCTGTCCCTGCTGCTGCACGCGAGGATCCCGAACCGGATCGGGAACCTCGGCAGCCTGGTGGAGACCTTCCTGCCCTGGCTCGGCCTGTTCGTCCCGGTGCTGCTCGCCGGGGCCCTGTGGCGCCGCTCCGCCTCCGCCGTGGTCGCGCTGCTGCTGCCGGTCACGGTGTGGCTGAACCTCTTCGGCGGGCTGCTCGGCGACAGGTCCCACCCGGGCGGCGACCTCACCGTGGCGAGCCACAACGTCGGCGCCGGCAATCCCGATCCGGCCGGCACCGCCCGCGCCCTGGCCGCCTTGGGCGCGGACGTGCTGGCGCTGGAGGAACTGACCCCGCAGGACCGGACCACGTACGAGAAGGGGCTGGCGGAGGCGTACCCGCATCACGCGGTGCTGGGCACGGTCGGGCTGTGGAGCAGGCTGCCGCTGTCGGACACCCGGCCGGTCGACATCAGGACGGACGTCGGGCCGCCGGCGAGGACCAGGCCGGCCGACGCGACCTCGGCCGAGAACCGGGCGCTGCGCGCCACGGTGGCCACGGACCACGGGCCGCTGGCGGTGTATGCGGCCCACCTGGGATCCGCCCGGGTGAACCCCAGGTCGGGCTTCTGGACGGACTCGCGGGACAGGAACGCGCAGGCGCTCGGGGAGGCCGTCGCCGCCGAACGGAACGAGCGCGTGGTCCTGCTCGGTGACCTGAACGGCACCATGGACGACCGCGCGTTCGACGGCATCACTTCGCAGTTGCACCCGGTCCAGGACGCGGCCGGGGACGGCTTCGGGTTCACCTGGCCGGCGAGCTTCCCGGTGGCGCGCATCGACCAGATCCTGGTCCGCGGCGTGGAACCGAGGAGCGCGCGGGTGCTGCCTGCCACCGGCAGCGACCACCTGCCGGTGGCCGCCGCGGTCGACTGGTGAACCCACGGCCGCCGGTCGTCGTCGGCAACTTCTTTTGTCGGAAGCATTGACGAAACACAGAGGCGCTTCTAGCTTCGTCGCGTCGTACTTCGTACGTCATATATGAGACGCGATACGCGAGATCAGATACGCGAGCCCTCGATCCCTGAGGGCTCCGCGCCACCGAGAGGCGAGCATGACCTCTGTGCCCACGCCGATCCCCTCCCGCACGCAGTTCGTGCAGGAGGGGATCAAACACCGCATCCTCACCGGGCAGTTGACCCCGGGGCAGGCCCTGGTCGAGACCGAGCTCGCCGCGCAGTTCGGGGTGTCCAAGACCCCGGTGCGCGAGGCGCTCAAGACCCTGGCCGGCACCGGGCTCGTCGTGATGAACCAGTACAAGGGCGTCACGGTGCGCATGGTGGACGCGGACATGGCGCGCGAGGTGTACGACGTGCGGCTGCTGCTCGAACCGGAGGCCCTGCGGCGCTCCGTCCTGCGCGGCACCTCCCTCGACACGGCGCGTGAGGCGCTCGAACGCGCCGACACCGCCACCGACACCGCCCAGCGGTCCCTCGCCAACCGCGAGTTCCACCGCTCCCTGTACGTCCGCTGCGGCAACCCGCTGCTCGGCCGGATGCTCGACGAGGTCCGGGACCAGGCCGCCCTGGTCTCCGCGGTCGCCTGGGCCGCCGACCCGTCCTGGGAGCGCGAGGCCACCGAGCACCGCGAGATCCTGCGGCTCGCCCTCGAAGGCGACTCGGACGGCGCGGCACGCGCCCTGCACTCACACATCGCCTCGTTCGTGCAACGGGCCTTCCCCGGGGCCCAGGGAAAGGGTGAGCAGGAATGACCGCGACCACGACCACGTTCGAGGCCCAACGGGCCGCCCTCGCCGACGTGGTGGCGATCCCCGTGACCCCCTTCGCCGAGGACGGCTCCATCGACAGGGACGTCCATCGCGCGCTGCTGCGCCGGGCGCTCGACGGCGGCGTCCGCATCGTCACCCCGAACGGCAACACCGGCGAGTTCTACGCCCTCAGCCCCGAGGAGCGGCGCCTGGTCACGGAGTTGACCGTCGACGAGGCGCGCGGCCGGGCCACCGTCCTGGTCGGGGTCGGGCACGACCTGCCGACCGCCGTCGCCTCCGCCCGGCACGCCCGGCAGCTCGGGGCCGAGATGGTGATGGTCCATCAGCCCGTGCATCCGTACGTGTCGGAGGGCGGCTGGGTCGACTACCACCGGGCGATCGCGGAGGCCGTCCCCGAGCTGGGCGTGGTCCCCTACATCCGCAACCCGGTGCTCGCCGGCGCCCGGCTCGCCGAACTGGCCGACGCCTGCCCGAACGTGATCGGCGTGAAGTACGCCGTGCCGGACGCGGCCCGCTTCGCCGCGTTCGCCCGGGACGCGGGACTCGAACGCTTCGTGTGGGTGGCCGGTCTCGCGGAGCCGTACGCGCCCTCGTACTTCTCGGCGGGTGCCACGGGCTTCACCTCCGGGCTCGTGAACGTCGCCCCGGCGGTCTCGCTGAACATGATCGAAGCACTGCGCTCCGGTGACTACGCGGGCGCGATGAAGATCTGGGAGCAGATCCGCCGCTTCGAGGAACTGCGCGGGGCCAACGGCTCCGCCAACAACGTGACGGTCGTGAAGGAGGCCCTGGCCTCACTCGGCCTGTGCCGCCGGGACGTCCGCCCGCCCAGCAGGCAGCTTCCCGAGTCCGAACGGGCCGAGGTCGCCGCCATCGCCGGGAGGTGGTCCATATGACCGACGTCAGCCCCTCCGCACCCGAAAGCGGGCGGATCCCGTGCCCGGAGCGGCAGTTGCGCAGCCACCAGTGGTACGGGACCGAGGGCCTGCGCTCCTTCAGCCACCGAGCCCGCACCCGTCAGCTCGGCTACCTCCCCGAGGAGCACCTCGGCAAGCCGGTCATCGCGATCCTCAACACCTGGTCCGACATCAACCCCTGCCACGTCCACCTGCGCGATCGTGCGCAGGCCGTCAAGCGGGGTGTGTGGCAGGCCGGCGGCTTCCCCCTTGAGTTCCCGGTGTCGACACTCAGCGAGACCTTCCAGAAGCCCACCCCGATGCTCTACCGCAACATGCTCGCGATGGAGACCGAGGAGCTGCTGAGGTCGTACCCGGTCGACGGAGCCGTCCTCATGGGTGGTTGCGACAAGTCCACGCCCGCCCTGCTGATGGGCGCCGCGTCCGTGGACCTGCCGGCCGTGTTCGTGCCCGCCGGGCCCATGCTGCCGGGCCACTGGCGCAACGAGATCCTCGGCTCGGGCACCGACATGTGGAAGTACTGGGACGACAAGCGCGCCGGGCTCATCGGCGACTGCGAGATGACCGAACTGGAGAGCGGTCTGGCGCGCTCGCCCGGCCACTGCATGACCATGGGTACGGCGTCCACGCTCACCGCCGCCGCCGAGGCGCTCGGGGTCACCGTGCCCGGCGCCTCCAGCATTCCCGCGGTCGACTCGGGGCACGACCGGATGGCCGCGGCGTCGGGACTGAGGATCGTCGAACTCGTACGCCAGGAACGGAAGTTGTCCGACATCCTCACCCAGGAGGCCTTCGAGGACGCGGTGACGACCGTCCTCGGACTCGGCGGCTCCACCAACGCCGTGATCCACCTCATCGCCATGGCAGGACGCGCCGGAGCCCGGCTCACCCTCGACGACTTCGACCGCATCGCCCGTACGGTGCCGGTCCTCGCGAACGTACGGCCCGGCGGCCGGAAGTACCTCATGGAGGACTTCCACTTCGCCGGCGGACTGCCCGGGTTCCTCTCGCGGATCACCGACCTGCTGCACCTGGACCGGCCGACCGTCTCGCACGACAGCCTGCGCGAACAGCTCGCCCCGGCGCAGGTCCACAACGACGAGGTCATCCGCACCCGGGAGAACCCTGTCGCCGCCGAGGGGGGCGTCGCCGTGCTGCGGGGCAACCTCTGCCCCGACGGCGCGGTCATCAAGCACATCTCCGCCGAGCCGCACCTGCTCAAGCACACCGGCCCAGCGGTCGTCTTCGACGACTACCGGACCATGCAACGCACCATCAACGACCCCGGGTTGGGCATCACGGCCGACACCGTGCTGGTGCTGCGCAACGCAGGCCCCAAGGGCGGTCCGGGCATGCCCGAGTACGGCATGCTGCCGATCCCCGACCATCTGCTGAAGCAGGGCGTACGGGACATGGTGCGGATCTCCGACGCCCGGATGAGCGGGACGAGTTACGGTGCCTGTGTGCTGCACGTGGCACCCGAGTCGTACATCGGCGGGCCGCTCGCCCTGGTCCGCACCGGCGACAGCATCACGCTCGACGTCGACGCCCGCTCTCTGCAACTCAACGTGGACGACGAGGAGTTGGAGCGGCGGCGGGCGCGGTGGACCGCGCCGCCCGAGCGCTACGAGCGCGGCTACGGCGCGCTCTACAACGACCAGATCACCCAGGCCGACTCCGGCTGCGACTTCGCCTTCCTGGCCCGGCCGGGCAAGGTGCCGGACCCGTACGCGGGCTGATCCGAACCACCCGGGACCGCCTCGCACCTCGCGGTCCGGCTCCCGCACACCGTACGTGAAAGCGCTTGCCATCAAGATCGCGCGCCCGTACCACCTGCTCGACCCGTACCACCGGCTCGACCCGCACACCCGAGAACGGAGAACAGTCATGGCACAAGCCGCAGCCGTGGCGAAGCAGCCCGCGCCACCGAGGCGGCGCCGTGGCTCGGCGACGCCCCGCAGGCTCCCGTATCTGCTGATCGCCCCGGCGGGGCTGCTGATGCTGGGCTTCATCGCCTACCCGGTGCTCAGCGTCTTCTACTACAGCCTGCAGAACTACAACCCCACCAAACCGTGGCGCAACGGCTTCGCGGGCTTCGACAATTTCACCCGCATCTTCACCGAGGACCCGCAGTTCTGGGACACGCTCGTCTTCAGCGGCAAGTGGGTCGTCGTCGAGGTCGGACTCCAGCTGATGTTCGGCCTGGCGCTGGCGCTGATCGTCAACCAGACCTTCGTGGGCCGTTCGCTCGGCCGCGCCATGGTCTTCTCGCCGTGGGCCGTCTCCGGCGTGCTCACCTCCGCGATCTGGGTCCTGCTCTACAACTCCCAGACGGGCATCACCCGTTACCTCGCGGACATGGGCATCGGCGAGTACGGCACCAGCTGGCTCTCCGACACCTCCACGGTCTTCCCCGCAGTGGTGGTCGCCGACCTGTGGCGCGGAGTCCCCTTCTTCGCGATCCTCATCCTCGCCGACCTCCAGTCCGTGTCGAAGGACCTGTACGAGGCCGCCGAGGTCGACGGCGCCAGCCGCCTGCGGCAGTTCCTGCACATCACACTGCCCCACCTGAAGGACGCGATCATCCTCTCCACCCTGCTGCGCGCGGTGTGGGAGTTCAACAACGTCGACCTGCTCTACACCCTCACCGGCGGCGGGCCGGCGGGGGAGACGACGACACTCCCGCTCTACATCGCCAACACCAGCGTCGACGCACACAACTTCGGCTACGCCTCGGCCCTGACCACCGTCGCGTTCGTGATCCTGCTGTTCTGCTCGATGGTCTATCTGCGGCTGAGCAAGTTCGGAGTGGGTGGGGACAAGTGATCACCAAGGACATCGACACCATCGCTCCGGCCGAGCAGTCCGCACCGGTGGCCGACGAACCGCCGCAGCGCCCGCGCAAAGGCAGGCGCGCCTGGGACGACGCCCCGCGCTGGCAGATCTACCTCCCGCTCGGCATCTACCTCGTCTTCACGCTCGTCCCCTTCTACTGGATCCTGCTGTTCGCGCTCAGGCCGACCGGCTCCACCTCGCTCGTGCCCTGGCCGATGACGTTCGAGCACTTCGACAAGGTGTGGAACGACCGCAGCTTCGGCACCTACTTCGAGAACAGCGTGTACGTCGGCCTCGCCACGCTCTTCATGACCACGCTCGTCGCCCTGGCCGGCGGCTACGCGCTCGCCCGCTTCGACTTCAGGATCAAGCGCGCGTTCATGCTGGCGCTGCTCTGCTCGCAGTTCGTGCCGGGCGCGCTGCTCCTGGTGCCGCTGTTCCAGATCTTCGCCGAACTCCAGATGATCAACTCGCTGGGCAGTGTCATCATCGCCGAGACCGTCTTCCAGCTGCCGCTGTCGATGATCCTGATCAGCGGTTTCATCCGGAACGTGCCGTACTCCCTCGAAGAGGCCGCCTGGGTCGACGGCTGCAACCGCTTCACCGGCTTCCGGGTCGTCGTCCTGCCGCTGCTGCGGCCCGGACTGATCGCGGTGGGCTCCTTCGCCTTCGTGCACTCCTGGAACCACTTCCTGTTCGCCTTGATGTTCCTCAGCAACCAGGAGAAGCAGACGATCCCCGTCGGTCTGAACAGCCTGATGAGCGCCGACAGCGTCGACCTCGGCGCACTCGCCGCGGGCGGCATCATCGCGGCCGTACCGGTCGTGATCGTCTTCGCCTTCATCCAGAAGTGGCTGATCACGGGCTTCAGCGCCGGGGCGGTGAAGGGATGAGCGACCACGGGGGACCTCTTCCCGTCGTTCTGGCGGGCGCCCGCGGGCACGGCCGCTGGCACCTGGAGAACATCCGCCGCCTCCAGGACAAGGGCCTGGTGCGGCTCGCGGGGATCTGCGAGCTGACGCCGCTCACCCAGGAGGAACTGGCCGGCTTCGCCACACCCGGTGAACTGCCCGAGCAGGGCGCCGACTTCGGGGCCCTGCTGGACTCCACCGGCGCCGCGGTCGCCGTGATCTGCACGCCGATCCCCACCCACACCGACCTGGCGCTGACGGCCGCCGCCAGGGGCGTGCACCTGCTCCTTGAGAAGCCGCCGGCCCCGTCGTACGCCGAGTTCCGCCGCATGGCCGACGGGGTCGCGGCGGCCGGGGTGGTGTGCCAGATCGGCTTCCAGTCGATGGGCTCGCACGCCGTGCCCGCGATCCGGGAGCTGATCGGGAAGGGCACCATCGGCCGCGTGGACGGCATCGGCGGGGCCGGGGCCTGGGGCCGCGCCGAGGAGTACTACCGCCGCGCGCCCTGGGCGGGACGGCGCCGGCTGAACGGGGCCGACGTCGTCGACGGCGTCCTGACGAACCCCCTCGCCCACGCCGTGGCCACCGCCCTCGCACTCGACGGCGCCACCCGCGCCGAGAACGTCGCCGGCATCGAGACCGAGCTGCTGCGCGCCAACGACATCGAGTCGGACGACACCTCCTGCGTCCGCGTCACCACCACGGGCGGCAGCCGCATCACCGTCGCCGCGACCCTGTGCGCCGAACACCCCGACGAGCCGTACGTCCTCGTGCACGGCAGCACCGGCCGTATCACCTTCTGGTACAAGCAGGACCGCGTCCTCGTCCAGCGCTCGGGGCACGGCCCGCAGGAGCTCACGTACGGCAGGACCGATCTTCTGGAGAACCTGGTCGAGCATCTCGAAGGCCGGGCCGCGCTGCTGGTCACCCCCGACCGGACGGGCGCCTTCATGAAGGTCGTCGAGGCGATCCGGCAGGCGCCGGACCCGGTCGCACTGCCCGACGGGGCCTGGTACCTCGACGCCGACGAGAACCGTCGGATCGTGCCCGGGGTCGACGGACTCGTCGCCGCCGCCGCCGACACCCTCGCCCTCTACTCCGAGCTGGGCGCCTCGTGGGCACTGTCGAAAGAGGTGAGCAGCTGATGAACAACGAGTCGCTGGTCCTGCGCGTCGCGGGCCGCCCGGTCGGCCGCTACATCGCCCGGCCCGAACTGGCACCGACGCTGTCACCGCGTCCGTACCTCCATCCCGTCACCACCCTGGCCGGCACGGCTGTCACCGAGCTGAGTCCCGCCGACCACCTCCATCACCTCGGCGTCGGTGTAGCCGTTCCCGACGTCGAGGGTCACAACTTCTGGGGCGGGCGCACCTTCGTGCGCGACCAGGGGCCGACCGAACTGGACAACCACGGCGCCCAGCGGCACTCCGCGTTCCAGCTGCGCGACCCGGACGGCTTCGTGGAGGAGCTGCGCTGGATCGCCGCCGGAGCCGAGCTGCTGCGGGAGCGGCGTACCGTCGCGGCGACCGAACTCACCGACACCGCCTGGGCGTTGGACTTCACCTTCTCCCTCACCAACACCACCTCCGGACCCCTGTCGATCGGCAGCCCGGCGACCAACGGACGGCCCGGCGCGGCCTACGGCGGCTTCTTCTGGCGGGCCCGCAAGGAGCCCGAACCGCCCGCCGTGTTCACGGCGGACACCGAGGGCGAGGACGCGGCGCACGGGACCCGCGCCGGCTGGGTGGCGCTCGCGGGGGCCGGCTGGACGCTGGTGTTCGCCGGGGCCACCGACCGCACCCGGCGCGACCCGTGGTTCGTGCGCGGCAGCGAGTATCCGGGCGTCGGCTCCTCCCTGGCCCACGAGGAGCGGCTGCCGGTCCCGGCCGGGGAGACCGTCGTACGGCGGGTCGTCACCGTGGTCGCCGACGGCCGCCTCGACCGGGCCGAGGCGGCGGCGCTCGTCCGCAAGGCGGTGAGCCCATGAGCGACCGGAAGAAGCCCCGGAGCGGCCAGGACAGATCAGTGAGCGGCCAGGAGAAGCCCTTGAGCGACCAGGACGCACCCGCATTCACCGCCGACCTCGGCGACGGCACGTACCGCAATCCGGTGCTGAACGCCGACTGGTCCGACCCCGACCTCCTGCGCGTCGGGGACGACTACTACCTGACCGCCTCCAGCTTCGGCCGGGCCCCGGGCCTGCCGCTGCTGCACTCCCGCGACCTGGTCAACTGGACGCTGGTCGGCCATGCGCTCGCACGCCTCGAACCCGCGCGGGAGTTCAGGAAGCCCCGGCACGACTGCGGGGTCTGGGCGCCGGCGTTACGGCATCACGACGACCGCTTCTGGATCTTCTGGGGCGACCCCGACCACGGCGTCTTCCAGGTCAACGCACCCGGGATACGCGGCCCCTGGACCCGCCCCCACCTCATCAAGGCGGGCAAGGGGCTCATCGACGCGTGCCCCCTGTGGGACGAGGAGAGCGGCGAGGCGTACCTCGTGCACGGCTGGGCCAGGTCCCGCTCCGGCATCAAGAACCGGCTCACCGGGCACCGTATGCGGCCCGACGGCACCGGCCTGCTCGACGAGGGCAAGCTGATCGTGGACGGCGACCGCATCCCCGGCTGGTTCACCCTCGAAGGGCCGAAGCTGTACCGGCACGACGGCTGGTTCTGGATCTTCGCCCCCGCGGGTGGGGTCGAGACCGGCTGGCAGGGCGCCTTCCGCTCGCGCGGCTTCTTCGGCCCGTACGAGGAGAGGGTCGTCCTGGAGCAGGGCGACACCGACGTCAACGGCCCCCACCAGGGCGGCTGGGTGACCACCCCGTCCGGCGAGCACTGGTTCGCGCACTTCCAGCAGAAGGGCGCGTACGGGAGGGTCGTCCACCTCCAGCCGATGCGCTGGGGCCGGGACGGCTGGCCGGTCATCGGCGACGAGGGCACCCCCGTCGCCGTGCACCGCAAGCCCGATCTGCCGCCGCAGCCGCTCTCCGCGCCCGCCACCGACGACGACTTCCCCGGCGGGCGGTTCGGGCGGCAGTGGCAGTGGACCGCCAACCCGCAGGACGGCTGGGCGACCCACCACTCCGGCGACGGACTGCGGCTGACCTGCGTGCGGTCGGCGGACGCGGACGATCCGCGCAAGCTGGCGAACGTGCTCACCCAGCGGCTGCCCGGCACCCCGTGCACCGTCGAGGTCGGGCTGCGGCTCGACGCCGAGGAGCCGGGCGCACGGGCCGGACTCGCCGTACTGGGCGACGCGTTCAGCTGGATCGGGCTCGAACGGGGGGCCGACGGGACGGTCCACCTCGTGCACCGGTTCGGCGACCCGGTCGCGGAGCGGGAGCGCGACGCCGCGCATCCGCGAATGGCACCCGAGGGACGGGTCCGGCTGCGGATCGAGATCGGCGCCGGGGCACGCTGCCGCTTCTCGTACGACCTCGGCGGCGGCTGGGAGCCTTCCGGCCAGGTCTTCGCCGCCACCCCCTGGCGCTGGGTCGGCGCCCTGCTCGGCCTCTTCGGGGTCGCGCCGTCCGGCGGGGGACACGCCGGGGCGGCCACGTTCACGCGGTTCCGCATCACCGCCCACGAGACCGACCGGCGCACCGCGCCACCTGCCTGACCGCACCACGTCATCACCGTTGTAAGCCTGTTGGGAGCCGCAATGACGCACTTCCGGAGCAAGCGCTTGCCGAGACCGGGGCCGAGGTCGGGGCCGAGGCCGGGTCCCGGCGCGGGCCGGGTTCTGGTCACGGTCGCCGCACTGGTGGCCACGCTGGGACTGGGGGCCCTCACGCCGGCCGAGGCGGCCGGTGAGGAGTCCTCGGCGACGGCCCCTGGAGCCGCCGTTCCGACCTCGTCGGCCACGGACCGCTCGGCCGGCACCGCACACGGCTTCGCCTCCCTCGAAGGCGGTACGACGGGAGGTGCCGGCGGCCAGGTCGTCACCGTGACCACCCAGGCCGACCTGGAGCGCTACGCGGCGGCCGAGGAGCCGTACGTCATCCGGGTGGCCGGGACGATCAAGGCGGAGCCCTTCGGCGCGAACATCGCCGTGGCCTCGGACAAGACCGTCATCGGCGTCGGCACCGCGGGGGAACTCGTCCAGGGCGAACTGCATCTGGCCCCCGGCACCCACAACGTGATCATCCGCAACCTGACGATCCGCGACTCCTACGTCGAGGGCGACCGGGACTGCAAGGACACCGACTTCGACGGCATCCAGATGGACACCGCCCACCACGTCTGGATCGACCACAACCGCTTCTCGCGGATCTGCGACGGGCAGCTCGACATCCGCAAGGACAGCGAGTACGTCACCGTCTCCCACAACCGCTTCGAGGACAACAACAAGACCTTCGGCATCGGCTGGACGCCGAACGTGAAGACGCAGATCACCATCGACCACAACTGGTTCCGCGGCACGAAGCAGCGCAACCCGTCCGCCGACAACTGCGCCTACGCACACCTCTACAACAACTACATGACCGCGCAGGCGGACCCCGGCGACCCGGTGTGGACGTACGGCAACTGGTCCCGTGGCGCGACGAAGATGGTCATCGAGAACAGTTACTACGACGGCGTCCAGCATCCCTACCAGGCGGACTCCACCGCCGAGTTGGTGCAGCGCGGGTCGATCCTCAAGAACACCACCGGGCGGCACGAGACGTGGGGCGCGGCGTTCGAACCGCGCGACTTCTACGCGTACAGGCCGGACCCGGCGGCGGCCGTCCCCGCGCTCGTGTCCCGGTTCTCCGGGCCGCAGAAGAAGCTCGGCACGGCCACCGTGCCCGACGGCGACGACGGCTGGGCGCCGCGCGCCCGCCACCACTGACCCCACAGCACACCGCTTCACAGCGACACCGCTTCACAGCTACAGCGACACAACCCTCGTTGGATCCAGAAGAAGAGAGCCGATCATGAAGAGCAGCATTCGCAGCAGCAGCAGAGGAGCGCGCCGCTCCGCAGCCGCCGTCGCCGTGACCGCCGTCCTCGCGCTGACCGCCACCGCCTGCGGTGACGACGGCGGTTCGTCGGGCGACAAGGGCGCCGAGGGCAGTGGCAAGGGCGAGATCACCTTCTGGGACAACAACGGCGGTGTCCGCACCGACATCTGGAAGGAGATCATCGCCGACTTCGAGAAGGCGAACCCGGACATCGACGTCAAGTACGTCCCGATCGCCGCCACCGAGTACCAGTCCAAGGTCGACACCTCCATCCAGGCCAAGGGGCTGCCGGACGTCGGCGGTGTCGGCGCGGCGATGCTCGCGGGCTTCGCGGCGCAGAACGCGCTGGAGCCGCTGGACGACCGCCTCGGCAAGTCCTCCCTGAACGCCAAGCTCAACGAGGACATGGTCAAGTCCCTGAAGGCCGCGGGTGGCGGCGGTGCCGACGACAGCACGCTGTACTCGGTGCCGACCTCCGCCAACAACGGCGTCCTCTACTACCGCACCGATCTGTTCAAGAGCGCCGGCCTGGACGCGCCCACCACCTGGGACAAGTTCTACGAGTCCGCCGACAAGCTCACCGACAAGGACGAGAACGCCTTCGGTTACACCATCCGCGGTGGCGCCGGTTCCATCGCCCAGGCACTGGACGCGATGTACGGGCAGTCCGGCATCACCTCGTTCTGGGACACCGGCAACGAGAAGACCACGGTCAACGACCCGAAGAACGTGGCGGCCCTGGAGAAGTACACGGGCCTCTTCAAGAAGGTCACCCCGGCCGCCGACCTCAACAACGACTTCACCAAGATGGTCGCCCAGTGGGACTCCGGCACGATCGGCATGCTCAACCACAACCTGGGCTCGTACCAGGACCACGTGAAGGCGCTGGGCGCCGACAAGTTCCGCGGTATCCCGCAGCCGATCGGGCCCGGCGGCAAGCGTGTCCAGGTCTCCAACCCCGTGGACGGGCTGGGCATCTTCAAGACGTCCAAGAACAAGGACGCCGCCTGGAAGTTCATCGAGTTCGCCACGGAGAAGGCGCAGAACTCCAAGTTCAACGAGTCCGCGGGGCAGGTGCCGTCGAACAACGACGCCTCGAAGGACGCGTGGGTTTCCGAGGCCGAGCCGACGAAGCTGGCGGCCGAGGCGCTGACCGACGGTTCCACGACGATCGTTCAGCTGCCGTACTACCTGCCCGACTGGAACACCATCTCCAAGACGGACAATGAGCCGGCTTTCCAGAAGGTGCTGAACGGGTCGTTGAGCGAGAAGGACTTCCTGGACACGTTGGCCGATCAGCTCAACACGGCGCAGACGGAGTGGAACGAGCAGAAGGGGTAGCGCTGGCCGCTGGTTGGGGTCGTGGGGTGGCTGCGGGGCCGTTGTGGCTGGTCGCGCAGTTCCCCGCGCCCCTGAAGGCGAAAGGCAAAAAGGCGAAAGACTGCGCCGTTCCCCGCGCCCCTAAAGGCAAAAAGATTGCGCAGTTCCCCGCGCCCCTAAAAAAGTCCCGCGCTCCTGAAAAACGGAAGGCATACTGACGTGAGCCTCACTCGTAGACAGGTCACCACGGCTGCGCTGGCCGCCGTTCCGCTCGCCGTTGCCGGGACCGGGCCCGCTGTCGCCGCCTCGCAGGGGCGGCCCCGTGGGCGCACTCTCTTCATCGCCGGTGACTCCACCGCTGCTCAGAAGTACGCCGATGCCGCGCCCGAGACCGGGTGGGGCATGGCGCTGCCGTTCTTCCTGCGGGAAGGGCTGCTCGTGGCCAACCACGCCGTGAACGGGCGGAGTTCGAAGAGTTTCATCGACGAAGGGCGTCTTGACGCCGTCCTCGCCGCGGTGCGGCCCGGCGATGTTCTGCTCGTCCAGTTCGGGCACAACGACTCCAAAGTCGCCGATCCCACGCGGTACACCGAGCCGTGGACGACGTACCAGGACTATCTCCGCCAGTACGTCGACGGGGCGCGGGCGCGGGGAGTCCGGCCCGTGCTCGCCACGTCCGTGGAGCGGCGGAGGTTCGAGACCGACGGGAATGCCGTAGCGACCCACGGCGAATATCCGGCATCCGTGCGGGCCCTCGCCGAAGAGGAGGGGGTGGCACTGCTCGATATCCAGGCGTTGTCGATCGCCCTCTGGCAGGAGTTGGGGGTCGAGGAGACGAAGAAGTACTTCAACTGGACCGACGCCGAGCAGGACAACACCCATTTCAATCCGCCGGGGGCGATTGCCGTTGCCCGGCTGGTCGCGGGGGAGTTGTTGCGGCGGCGGGTGTTTTTGCCGCGGGATGTTCGGCGCATCGGTGAGGTGATTCCCGAATCGTGGATCACCTGGCCTGCGGCCTGAGCCGAGCCTTCAGGCCCAGGGGCGCGGGGAACGGCGCAATCTTTTGTCCTTGGCCTTCAGGGGCGCGGGGAACGGCGCGACCAGCCACAACGGACCGGCACGTACGAACGGGCCACATCGCCCCCTCTCTGCTTGAAAGGAACCGTAGTTATGCGTTCTTCTGTATGGCATGCGCATGCCATAGCGGCCTTCGCCGGATGCACCGCGCTCGCTCTCGGTGCGACAGCGACCGTCGCCCACGCCCAAGCCGGTCAGGCCTCCCACGTCCGTGATCTCGGGCGGGAGACCCTGCCCGTCGGGGACGGGTGGGGCGCCGAGGGGGCCGGGACCACCGGAGGTTCGGCCGCTGACGCCGAGCACGTCTACACCGTCACCACCTGGGACGCCTTCAAGGCCGCGCTGAAGGCCGGCGGGGACGCGCCGAAGATCGTCAGGGTCAAGGGCGTCATCGACCCGGTCGCCGAGGGGTGTGCCTCCTTCGCCGCCCCCGGGTACGACTTCGACGCCTACCTGGCGAAGTACTCGCCCGAGAACTGGGGCCTGGACACCGACCTGTCCGGGGAGCCCGCCGACAGTCCCGAGGGGCTGCGGGCCGCCTCCGCCGCCGCCCAGGACGCCGCCATCAAGGTGAACATCCCCGCCAACACCACCATCGTCGGCGTCGGCAAGGGCGCAGGCATCAGAGGCGGCAGTCTGCAGATCAAGGGCGTCGACAACGTCATCCTGCGCAACCTCACCATCGAGGCTCCGCTCGACTGCTTCCCGCAGTGGGACCCGACCGACACGGCCACCGGCGCCTGGAACTCCGAGTACGACGCGGTCGTGGTGTACGGCTCCACCCATGTGTGGGTCGCCAACAACACCCTGACCGACGGCCGTTACCCGGACAGCACCCTGCCCACGTACTTCGGCCAGACCTACCAGCAGCACGACGGCCTGCTCGACATCGTGCGCGGCGCCAACCATGTCACGGTGTCCTGGAACGCGGTCGAGGACCACGACAAGACCATGCTCATCGGCAACAGCGACAGCGCCGGGGCGACCGACACCGGCAAGCTCAAGGTCACCCTGCACCACAACAGGTTCGAGGGCGTCGTCGAGCGGGCTCCGCGTGTCCGCTTCGGGCAGGTCGACTCGTACAACAACCACTTCGTGGTGCGTGCGGGCCAGTCGTACGGCTACACCTTCGGCGTCGGGATCTCCTCGCAGCTGTACGCCTCCCACAACGCCTTCTCGCTGCCCGCCGGGGTCAGCGCCGCCAAGACCCTGAAGAAGTGGAGCGAGGCTCCGCTCACCGCCGAGAACAACTACGTCAACGGCCAAAAGACCGATCTCATCGCCGTCCACAACGCGGAGATCCCCGCCGAGACCCTCCAGTCGGGCGCGGGGTGGACGCCCACCCTGCGGACCAGGGTGGACTCACCGCGTGCCGTGCCCGGCATCGTCGACGGCCGCGCGGGCGCCGGAAAGGACTGTTGATCATGACCCAGCCGACAAGGGTGAGCAGACGGTCCTTCGTCGTCGCCGGCGTCGGGGCCGCCCTCGCGCTGGGCGCCGGGGGGACCGCCCACGCGCGCGGCCGGTCCCCCTTCGGGCGGTACGGTTCGCCGTCCGCCCGGCTCGACGAGCGGACCCTGTACGTCCACCCCGGCGGTCTCGGCGACCACACGACGGTCCAGGCCGCGGTGAACGCCGCGAGCGGAAGCGGACACACCCTGGTCATCGCCCCGGGAACGTACCGCGAGACGGTCGCCGTGAGCGCCGCGCGTACGGAGCTGACCTGGCTCGGGGCCTCCGAGGAAGCGCGTGACGTCGTGATCGTCTACGACAACGCCAACGGGACGCAGAAGCCGGACGGCTCCGGCCCCTACGGCACGACCGGCTCGGCCACCACGACCGTGCAGGCCGACGGGTTCACCGCCCGCGACATCACCTTCGCCAACGACTGGCTGCGCGCCGACCACCCCGGGATCACCGGCACCCAGGCCGTCGCCATCAAGGTGCAGGGCGACCGGTCGGCGTTCCTCCACTGCCGGTTCCTCGGCCACCAGGACACGCTGTACGCCGACTCCGTCGCGCTCACCGCCTTCGCCCGGCAGTACTTCGCGCACTGCTACGTCGAGGGGGACGTGGACTTCGTGTTCGGGCGGGCCACCGCCGTGTTCGAGCACTGCCACTTCCGTACGCTGGTACGAACCGACCTCGCGGGGGCCCCGTACGGCTTCGTCTTCGCACCCTCGACCGCGGTCGCCAACCCGCGCGGATATCTCGTGACGAGCAGTCGGGTGACGAGCGAAGCGCCCGACGCCTACTACAAGTTGGCCCGGCCCTGGGTGCCCGGGTCCGACCCCACCGCGCGGCCCATGCTGACCGTGCGCGAGACCCGCCTCGGTGCCGGGATCGACGCGGTGGAGCCCTACACCAACATGTCGGCGACCTACCCGTGGCAGAGCCAGCGGTTCGCCGAGTACCGCGACAGCGGTCCGGGCGCCGAGATCACCGTCCCCGCGAACCGGCCCCAGCTCACCCGCGCCGAGGCCGCCTCGCACACCCGACGGACCTACCTCGGCGACTGGGCCCCCTGGTCCCGGGAGGGGTGCTGAGATGCGTCGGCGGACCTTGATCACCAGGGCCGTCGGGACTGTCGGCGCTCTTGTGGCGGCCGGCGCCTCACCGGCCGCCGCCGCCTCGGACTCGGACGCGGACTCGCGCCGCCGGGTGCTGCACGTCCGTCCCGGCGACTCCGTCCAGGCGGCCGTCGACGCGGTGGAAGCCACGGTCGGCGACGCTGCCGACGGTCTCGGCCACGGCCACGGGGCCGGCCCGACGATCGTCGTGTATCCGGGCACCTATCGCGAGGTCGTCCACATTCCCGCAGGCGTCCGGGACTTGACGCTTCTCGGGGCCACCCGCGACCCCCGGGACGCGGTCATCGTGTACGACCGCGCCAACGGGACGCGGAAGCCGGACGGCTCCGGCACCTACGGCACCGCGGGCTCCGCCACCTTCACCTCGGCGGCGCCCGGACTGACCGTGCGGGGGCTGACGATCGCCAACGACTGGCTGCGCGCCGACCACCCGGAGATCACCGGGACCCAGGCGGTGGCCGCGTACGTCACGGGGGACCGGTCGCGCTTCGAGCGGGTCCGGTTCCTCGGCCACCAGGACACCCTGTTCGCGGACACCACCGCGCTGGACTCCTTCGACCGGCAGTACTACCGGGACTGCTACGTCGAAGGTGACGTGGACTTCGTCTTCGGGCGCGGGCGGGCGGTCTTCGACGGCTGCCACCTGCACACGCTCGACCGGGACGTGAGCTTCCGGCCGGAGGGCATGGTGTTCGCCCCCGCCACGGCCCGCGCGAATCCGTACGGCTTCCTCGCCGTGCGGTGCCGTGTCACCTCCGGCGCCGAGGACGGCGTGTACAAGATCGCCCGGCCGTGGGTGCCGTCCTACGAGACGACCGCCTGGCCGTCGCTCGTGGTGCGGGAGACCTGGCTCGGGCCGGGCATCGACGCGGTGGCTCCGTACATCGACATGCGCGAGGCGTACCCCTGGCAGACCATGCGGTTCCGGGAGTACGCCAACTCCGGTCCGGGCGCCGCCGTTCCGGTGCCGGAGAACCGGCCCCGGCTGACGGCCGCGGAAGCCGTCCTGCATACCCGCGGAACGTATCTCGGTGACTGGAGGCCGTATGAACAGCGGTACTGAGCGGTCGCCCCTGGGTCAGTCGCCCCTGGGTCAGTCACCTCTGGGCCGGTCGCCCCTGGGCCGGCGGTCGTTCGTGGCGGGTGCCGGGGCGGCGGCGCTGCTGGGCGTGACGGGCGCCGGAGCGCCCACGGCCCACGCGGTACCCGTCACGGGCATCGTGGAGGGCAACCTCCCCGACTTCCATCCCCTCCTCAAGGACGAGCTGCGCTTCCCGCTCGCCTGGGGCACCTCCCCGGTCAGGGACTTCCGGGCCTGGCGGCGCGCTGCCCGCTCGAAGGTCGAGGAGCACTTGCTCGTCGAGCGGGACCGCACCCCGTACGAGCCCGTGTTCGGCGAGAGTGATCGAACCGAAGCCGACGGATACACCCGCGAGTCGGTGACCCTCTCCCTCACACGGTACGAGCGCGTCCGCGGCTCCCTGCTCACCCCGCACGGCACCGGCCCCTTCCCCGCCGTCCTCCTGCTCCACGACCACGGCGCCAAGTTCGACATCGGGAAGGAGAAGCTGGTCAGGCCCTGGAGCGACGACACACGGCTGGCCTCGGCGCAGGCCTGGGCGGACCGCTACTTCAGCGGACGGTTCGTCGGTGACGAACTGGCCCGGCGCGGATACGTGGTCCTCGCCCTGGACGCGCTCGGCTGGGGCGACCGCGGGCCGGTCACGTACGAGCAGCAGCAGGCCCTGGCGAGCAACTTCTTCAACCTCGGGTCCTCACTCGCCGGACTCATGGCCCGTGAGGACGCGCGTGCCGCCGGCTTCCTGGCCGGCCTCGACCGGGTGGACCGGCGCCGGGTCGCGGCCGTCGGATTCTCCATGGGCGCCTTCCGCGCCTGGCAGGCTGCCGCCCTCAGCGACGACGTGGCGGCCGCGGCGAGCGTGTGCTGGATGACCGGGCTGAAGGAGGTCATGGTGCCCGGCAACAACATCCTGCGCGGTCAGTCCTCGTACTGCATGCTCCACCCCGGGCTCGCCCGGCACCTCGACTTCCCCGACGTGGCGAGCATCGCCGCGCCCAAGCCGTCGCTCTTCTTCCACGGCGCCCAGGACACCCTGTTCCCCGCGGAGGGCGTCCGGGTCGCCTACGAGAAGCTGCGTGCCGTCTGGCGCTCACGGCATGCCGGGGAGCACCTGCACACCAAGGTCTGGCCCGAGCTGGGCCATGTGTTCACCGCGCCCCAGCAGGAAGAGGTCTTCACCTGGCTCGACGCCGTCCTGTGACAGCTCACCCCGCCACCCCCCACACCCCGCCACCCCCCCTATAGCGCACGCACCACCCACGTCACCCGCCGAACGACGAAAGGTCCCCCCACCATGTCCCGTCGTACCGCTGCTCTCTCCTGGACCGCGGCTCTCGCCCTCGGTGCAGGACTCGCCGTCATCCCCACCCAGGCGCAGGCCGCCACCGTGGTCGTCAGCACCACCACCGACCTGACCAACGCCATCAAGAACGCCACCGCCGGTACGGTCATCCAGGTGCGCGCAGGCACCTATTACCCGACGGCGACCATCCAGTCGACCGCCAACGGCAGCTCCTCCAGCCGTATATCCCTGCAGCCCTACGGCTCCGAGACCGTGAAGATCGACGGCTCGAACCTTCCCGACGGGGACTGGATCTTCAAGCTCACCGCCGACTACTGGACCGTCTCGGGCATCACCTTCCAGAACTCGCCGGACAGCGCGGTCGTCTGCCAGTCGTGCGCCTCGACGGTCTGGGAGAACATCAAGACGATCAACGGCGGCGACTCCGGCTTCACGCTCACCGGTGACAGCACCACCAACAACACCATCCGCAACATCGACTCCTACGGCCACTACGACGCCGCCACCCACGGGGAGAACGCGGACGGCATCGCCGTGAAGTTCGGCTCCGGCAGCGGCAACCTCATCACCGGGGCCCGCCTCTACAACAACTCGGACGACGGGCTCGACTTCTGGTCCTTCTCGTCCCCCGTCACCGTCGAGCACACCTGGGCCATGGGCAACGGCAAGAACCGCTGGTCGGACTCGGCGTTCGCGGGCGACGGCAACGGCTACAAACTCGGTGGCGACGGCGAGGTGGTGGCCCACGTCATCAACAACTCGGCGGCCTGGGACAACGCGGGCAGCGGCTTCACCGAGAACAGCAACAAGGGCGCCATCGTCATCAACCGCACCACCGCCTACGCCAACGTCAAGTACGGCTACTACTTCGCCACCGGCGCGGCCAAACTCGGCAAGAACCTGGCCGTGAGCAACGGGACGGCGGTCAGCAAGGGCAGTTCGGTCGTCTCCGCCGGCAACAACTGGGACTCCGGTATCTCGACGCCCTCGTTCCGCTCCACGGACGCCTCGACGACGTACAACAGCCGCTCGTCGAGCGGCGCGCTGCCCGTGACCACGTTCCTGACCACGGGCAGCACCACGATCGGCGCGACGATGGACTGAGCCGGACCGAGCCGGCACGTACCAGCGCCGGACACGCGAACGCCCCCCGCCGGCCGTCACCGGTGAGGGGCGTCGCTCTGACTGGCCGAGGGGGGGCTCAGGCCAGCAGATCCGTGGGGACCAACGACCCTGTGGTCACTGGTACGTGATGTCAGATGCCGTGTAGTCGCAGTAGGTTCCGTCCGGGCCCGAACCGTTTGTCGTCGGCTCGGCGCCCGTGTTGTTGCCGATGTACTTCTGGCACGGCACGATCTTCTTGCTGCTGTCGCCGACGACCGTGATGTTCCGCAGGGCCGCGGTGTCGCCGTAGTTGGTGTTGATGCCGACCAGCCGCGAACCCGGCGCGGTCACCTCGACGGTGTTGAAGATCGAGGTGCGCTTGTACTGCGTCGAGCAGTTGCCGCAGGAGCGGTACAACGTCTTGAAGTCCTGGACCGCGAACTTCGAGACGACGAGCTTGCCGCCGCCGTTGTGCTGGAACACCTTGTCCGCGGCCTTCTTCGCCCCGCCGCCGTACACGGTGTAGACGGCGGAGTTGCCGCCCTTGAAGGTCGCGGCGTCCTCGCCGACGTCCTCCCACCAGACGTTCTGCAGCGTGCAACTGCCCTGGCAGTGGACGCCGTCGGCACCGGGCGCGCCGATGATGACGTTCTTCAGCGTCGCTCCGTCGGCGAGCTGGAAGATCGGGTCCTGGCCCTCCTCCTGACCGTCACCGGCCAGGTCGCCGCTGCCGTAGTAGCGCTTGTAGCCCCCGTCACGGGTGCCCGAGACGGCGATCGTCGACGAGACGGCCTCGCTGCCCGTGGCGGTCGGCCAGGTGGTGGCGGCGCTCGCCGTCGACATCATCGTGCTGGTGAACATCGCGGCTCCCGTCAGGGTGAGCGCGGACACGCCACCGATGAGGGCACGCTTGCGGTCGGTCCTGCGGCGGTGACGTGCACGGGGTTCCACGCGTGAGGTCATGTCCCGGTTCCTTCGGGTGGGGAGAGATCTTGCGTCTCCTGGTCGCCGCCCGGACGGCATGGGTTGCCGCGCGCCGCGATTCTTTTCGACCCCCGGTCCTACGGGGCGACGTCGTCGGACCCGGACCCACCGCGTGCGAAGTCGCCCGCCACCGCCCGTTCCTCACCGCCGGCCTGGGCATCGGCCGTGTACGAGTCGTCCCCGGCGTCGCGGCCACCGCGGTCGTGGTCGTACTGGCCCGCGAACACCCACTCGCCCGGCCATACCGTACGGCCCGGCTTGAGCGTCCACGTGTAGACGAGGAAGCCGTCCTTCTCGGCGACGGACACCGCGAAGTCGTCCTCGGGAGCGGAGCGCCAGGAACCCGCAGAGGTGACCCCGCCGGTCTGCTCGACCCTCAACACGACGGTCAGCGCGGTGAGTTGCTTGTCGGTCTTCAGCGTCACATTGCTCTGCGCCCAGAACTCGTTGCTGTGCGGGTCGACCGATCCGTCCGACCACAGCGGGCCGTCCTGGGTTCCGGTGCCGCCACCGGCGGTGGGGGACGCCGGCGGGCTCGAACGCTCCGGCGAGGGAGCCGGACTGGGGCTGACCGCCACCGTCTGGTCCTCCCGCGCCTCGCCCTGCAGCGCCGACGCGACGGCGTACCCGCCGACCGCGAGCACGCCGGCGACCGCGGCCGTGGCACCGACGACACGCAACCAGCCGAGCGCGGTCGGCCGCGGTGCGGGTCCCGGCGCGCTCTCCCCGCCGGCCATACCGCGTTCGACGCGGGCCAGGATGCGGGCGCGATCGGGCTCGTACGACCCGGCCGACTCCCGCAGCCGGAAGCGCAGTTCGCCGTGCGGTTCGCCAGGCGGTTCCTCGTGCACGTCCTTCATCGCCCCCTCCCCCCGTTGATCCCCCCGGTGCCACCGGCACGCATCGCCGTCGCGTGCATCCGCCGCGGAGCGTCCTGCGACCCCAGCAGCCGCTGCAGCTCTGCCATCCCCTTCGACGTCTGGCTCTTCACCGTACCCACCGAGACACCGAGGGCGAGCGCGGTGTCCTTCTCCGAGAGGTCGAAGGAGTGGCGCAGGACCACACACGCCCGCTTGCGGAACGGCAGTCTGCGCAGCGCCTCCTGGACGTCCACCATGCCGGGCACGTCGGGGTTCTCGGTCCTGTCCTCGCGCTGCGACCAGAACAGAGTGATCCGTCTTCGCTCGCGCACCGCGCTGCGGATCCGGCTGCGCGCCATGTTGGCGACCACCCCACGTGCGTACGCCACCGGGTGGTCCGCGGCGCGCACGCGGTCCCAGCGGTGCCACAGTGCGAGCAGCGCGTCCGCCGCGAGATCGTCGGCCGCGTCCGACTCGCCCGTCAACAGATGGGCCAGACGGGCCAGTTCGGAGTAGTGCCGCTCGAAGAAGTCACGGAACTCCACGGAGGCGGCGTCGTCGACGACAGTGCCCACGGGCGACCTCTCCCTGTCGGTTCATTCTGTAACACGATGAAAACCTGAAACTGGTTCAACGCGGGAACAATCCAGCCAGCATCCGCTCACCAGGCACGCAGGTAACGAGGAGCATCCGCCATGTCCGAAACGCAGCAGGTGGAGGACCGGCCAGGCGCCGGACCGCCCCAGGCCAACAGCGTCGACCGGTTCTTCAAGATCTCCGCCCGGGGCTCCACCGTCGGCCGGGAAGTGCGCGGCGGCTTCGCCACGTTCTTCACGATGGCCTACATCCTTGTCCTGAATCCCATCATCCTCAGCAGCGCCAAGGACAAGTTCGGCGACCAGCTCGACAGCGTGCAGCTGGTCACCGCCACCGCGCTGGTGGCCGCGGTGATGACGATCATCATGGGCGTCGGCGGCAACCTGCCGCTCGCGCTCGCCGCGGGCCTCGGCCTCAACGCCGTCGTCGCCTTCCAGATCGCCCCGCTGATGAGCTGGGACGACGCGATGGGCCTCATCGTCCTCGAAGGCCTGCTGATCTGCGTCCTGGTGGTGACGGGACTGCGCGAGGCCGTCATGTACGCGATCCCGCAGCCGCTCAAGCAGGCGATCAGTGTCGGCATCGGACTGTTCATCGCGTTCATCGGCTTCGTCGACGCCGGGTTCGTCAGCCGTATACCGGACGCCGCCAACACCACCGTGCCGGTGCAGCTGGGTGCCACGGGCGCGCTGACCGGCTGGCCGATCCTGGTCTTCTGCCTCGGGGTGCTGCTGACCATCGGGCTGCTCGCCCGCAAGGTCAAGGGCGCGATCCTGATCAGCATCGTGACCATGACGGCCGTCGCGATCGTCGTCAACGAGATCGCGGACGTCAGGAGCTGGGGCCTGACCACGCCCCAGGTGCCCGACGACGTGGTGGCCTCGCCCGACTTCGGACTGCTCGGCGACTTCAGCCTGTTCGGCGCGTTCGGCGAGGTCAGTGTGATCACCGTCGTGCTGCTGGTCTTCACGCTGATCCTGTCCGACTTCTTCGACACCATGGGCACCGTCGTCGGCGTCAGCGCCGAGGCCGGGCTCCTTGACGAGGACGGCAAGGTGCCGAACCTGGGCCGCGTCCTGCTCATCGACGGCGCCGCTGCGGTCGCGGGCGGCGCGTCGTCCGCGTCCTCCGCCACGTCGTACATCGAGTCGGCGGCTGGGGTCGGCGAGGGGGCCCGTACGGGGTTCGCGAACCTCGTCACGGGCGGGCTGTTCGCCTGCGCGCTCTTCCTCACGCCGCTGCTGACGATCGTGCCGATGCAGGCGGCGGCGCCGGCGCTCGTGGCGGTCGGGTTCCTGATGATGACGCAGGTCAAGCACATCGACTGGGACAGGTACGAGATCGCCATCCCGGCGTTCCTGACGATCGCGGTGATGCCGTTCACGTACTCGATCACGAACGGGATCGGGGCGGGGTTCGTGTCGTACGTCCTCATCAAGACGGTGCTGGGCCGGGCGAAGGAGGTGCACTGGTTGCTGTGGGGCACGTCGGTGCTGTTCCTGATCTACTTCGCGATAGACCCGATAGAACAGCTCCTGAACGTGAAGTGACCGCCGGTGGGGGTTGCTCGCGCAGTTCCCCGCGCCCCTGATGGGGCGCAGCCCCACCTAGGGGCGCGGGGAACTGCGCAATCTTTTGGCTCAGCCCCCACCGGCCCGCAGCCGGCCGACAAACCGCCCCCCCCCCGGAGGGGGACCCCTCAATTCCGAAGAGCCGCCCGCATCACGGCCTCAGCAACAGGCGCGGCCAAACCGTTCCCGCTCACTTCCGACCGCGCCGCATCCGACTGCTCCACCACCACGGCGACAGCGACCTCCTTGTCGGAGGAGTCGGACTTGGCGTACGACGTGAACCACGCATACGGCGTCTTGCTGTTGTTCTCGCCGTGCTGAGCCGTACCGGTCTTGCCACCGACCGTCGCCCCCGCGATCCGCGCGTTCGTCCCCGTACCCTCCTCGACGACCGTCCGCATCGCCGACTGCAGCTGCTCGGCCGTGGACGAACTGATGATCTCCTTGCTCTCCGTGTCGTCGTCGTAGTTCTCCAGCACATCCCCGTTCGCATCGCTGATCTGCGACACCATGTGCGGCGAAACCAGCTTCCCGCCGTTGGCGATGGCGGCCGACACCATGGCCATCTGCAACGGCGTCGCGGTCACGTCGAACTGCCCGATGCCCGTCAGCGCGGTGGACGACTTGTCCATGTCCGACGGGTACACGCTCGTGTAGGCCCGTACGGGCACGTCCTGCGACGTGTCGTTGAAGCCGAACTTCTCCGCCATCGCCTTCAGCTTGTCCTGACCGAGGTCGACGGCCATCTTCGCGAAGACGTTGTTGCACGAGTACTGGAGCGCGACCCGGATCGTCGCGTTCTCGCAGGGCGCCGACTTGCTCTCGTTCGCCAGGTCCGTCGTCGTGCCCGGCAGCGTGTACGGGTTCTCGCTGTCCGTCTTCTCGTCCACCGAGGAGTACAGGTCGTCCTCCAGCGCGGCGGCCGCGACGACCAGCTTGAACGTCGAGCCCGGCGGCAGCGGCTGACGCAGCGCCCGGTTCGTCATGGGCTTCTCGGAGTCCTTGGTCAGCTTGTTCCAGGCGTCGGAGTCGCCCCCGCTGAGCACCGAGGGGTCGTAGGACGGGGTGGACACGACACCGAGGATCCTGCCGGTCCCCGGGTCGATCGCCACGGCCGCGCCCTTTTTGTCACCGAGCGCCTTGTAGGCCGCTCTCTGTACGTCCGGGTCGATGGTGGTGATCACATCGCCCGGGTCGGAACGCTTGCCGGTGACCGTGTCGAGGGGGTTCTTCAGCCGGTTGTCCGTACCGTCGAGCAGCTGCTGGTAGACGCCCTCCAGCTGCGTGGCCCCGAACACCTGCGAGCTGAACCCGGTGACGGCCGAGTAGAGACTGCCGTCGGTGTACGTGCGCTTGTACTTGAGGTCGCTGCCCTTCGTCTGCGCGGAACCGGTGACCGCGTCGCCGCCCACGATGATGTTCCCGAGCGGGTACGCGTACTGCTCGATCGCGTTCCGACGGTTGTCCTTGTCCTCTGCGAGCGCCCGGCCCTCGTAGAACTGCACCCAGGTCGCTCTGACCAGCAGAGCGAACACGAGCAGCAGAGTGAAGACGGAGGCGCGCCTGATCGTTTTGTTCATCCCGCCCAGAAGGACGAGCAAGAACCCCCCGAACGTTCCCTTCGCCCCACTTTTCTCATGCACAGTTCATGAACCCCCCACCCCCAGGGGCGCGGGGAACTGCGCGACAAGCCCCCACCGGGCCGGCAGCGCACCACGGCCCCCGCCCCTCACTCCGAGAGCTTCAGAACAACCTCGTCGATCTCGGCCCCCCGCGCGTTGGCGAACCCCCGCTCCCGCCCGGTCACGACGAACCCGCACTTCTCCAACACCCGCAAGGACCCCGCGTTGTCCGCCGCCGCCCGCCCGTACAACGGCCGCTCGGGCACAGCGACAAGCAGCGCCCGCAACGCGGCCGTGGCGATCCCCCGCCCCCAGTACGCGCGATCGATCCAGTACGTCACCTCGCGCTCACCCGGTTCCCCGTACACCGCCGCGCTGCCGACGACATCCCCGTCGACGAGGATCGTGCGGTTCACGGCGGACGAGGCCCGGACCCGCTTCCAGTGGGCGTCGAAGGCGTCCCGGTCGGTCGGGTCCTTGTGCGTGAAGGCGGCCATCCGCGCGGACTCGGGATCGTTCGTCTGCCGGAAGAACACCGGCAGATCACTGTCGTGGACCTCGCGGAGCTCGACCTCGACGGGGGAGGGGTGGGACAGGCCGGACATGTCAGAGCCTCCGGGTCGCGAGCGTCAACCGGTCCCGCGCGTCGAACAGCGCGTCCTTCACCATCTGTTCGTGCGCGGGCGTCAGCCGCGCCACCGGCACCGAGCAGCTGATCGCGTCCCGCGCGGGCGTCCGGTAGGGGATCGCCACGCCGAAGCAGCGCAGCCCCAGCGTGTTCTCCTCGCGGTCCACCGCGAACCCCTGCTCCCGCACCTGGTGCAGCTCCTCGATGAGCTTCTCCCGGTCGGTGATCGTGTGCTCGGTCAGCGCGGGCAACGTCTCCGGCAGCAGCTTCCGTACCTGCTCGTCGGTGTGGGTCGCGAGGAGCGCCTTGCCGAGGGACGTGGAGTGGGCGGGCAGCCGGCGCCCCACGCGCGTGAAGGGGCGCAGATAGTGCTGGGACTGGCGGGTCGCGAGGTAGACGACGTTCGTGCCGTCGAGGCGGGCCAGGTGGATCGTCTCCGTCGTGTCGTCGGAGAGGCGGTCCAGCGTCGGCCGCGCCGCCGCGACGACCTCGTCACCGTCGATGTACGAGGTACCGACGAGCAGTGCCCGTACGCCGATGCCGTACCGCGTGCCCGTCGCGTCGGTCTCGACCCAGCCGAGCTCGACCAGCGTGCGCAGCAGCATGTAGAGACTGGACTTGGGATACCCGACGGCCTCCTGCACGGCGGCCAGGGAGTGCATACCGGGGCGTCCGGCGAAGTACTCAAGCAATTCAACCGTCCGCACCGCGGACTTGACCTGTGCTCCGCCGCCCGTCTCGCCTGCCGACATCGGCCTTGACCCCCTAGTTCGCCGGGAAATAGTCTCGACAGCATATTCACCATCAGAGACAGCGTTCAGCATATCGAACGCCCCTGGTGCGTGGCACATGTACTTCGGCATTACATCTGGAGGGACCCGCGGTGGCAGCAGCACCAGTCTGGAGTGTCGACCCCCGAACCGGGAAGCAGCGCGAGCAGGTTGCGGTGGAAGCCACAGCCCAGGAGGTGGACGAGGACGTCCGCGCCGCGCACGCCGCCCGGGGGGCTCTCGCCGACCGCACGGTCCGCGCGGCCTTCCTGCGTACCGCGGCCGACCTGCTCGAAGGCGCCAAGGAGCACCTCGTGGAGGCGGCCGACGCGGAGACCGCGCTCGGCCCGGTCCGGCTCACCGGCGAACTCGCCCGCACCTGCTACCAGCTGCGGGCCTTCGCGGACATCGTCGACGAGGGCGAGTTCCTCGGCGTCGTGATCAACCACCCCGACGCCACCGCGACGCCGCCGATCCCGGATCTGCGCCGTTACAAGGTGCCGCTGGGTGTCGTCGCCGTCTACTCGGCCTCGAACTTCCCCTTCGCTTTCTCGGTGGCCGGCGGCGACACCGCGAGCGCGCTCGCCGCGGGCTGCCCGGTCGTCGTCAAGGCGCACCCCGACCACCCCGGTCTGTCCGAGCTGGTCGCTTCCGTCGTGCGCCGGGCCGCGGCCCAGCATGACGTCCCGGACGGCGTCCTGGGCCTCGTCCACGGCTTCGAGGCGGGCGTCGAGCTGGTCAAGCACCCGCTGGTGTCGGCCGCCGGATTCACCGGTTCGGTACGCGGTGGACGCGCCCTCTTCGACGCTGCGGCGGCGCGGCCCGCGCCGATCCCGTTCCACGGCGAGCTGGGATCGCTCAACCCGGTCGTGATCACCGAGGCCGCCGCCGCCGAGCGCGCCGAGGCGATCGGTACGGGGCTCGCGGGCTCCATGACGCTGGGCGTCGGCCAGTTCTGCGTGAAGCCGGGCCTGGTGCTGGCGCCGGCCGGCGCGGCGGGCGACCGTCTGCTGAAGTCCCTGACGGACGCGGTGAGCGACACCGAGGCGGGGGTCCTCCTCGACCACCGCATGCGCGACAACTTCGTCGCGGGTGTCGCCGAGCGTGCGGGGCTGTCCGGCGTGGACGCGCCGGTGACGCCGGGTGCGGGCGGTGAGCACACGGTGAGCGCCGGCTTCCTGACGGTCTCCGCGCAGAAGCTGGCCGCCGAGGGCGAGTACGACCTGCTCCTCGAAGAGTGCTTCGGGCCGGTGACGGTGGTCGCGCGCTACGAGGACGAGGCCGAGGCGAACGCGGTGCTCGCGCGGCTGCCCGGCAACCTCACCGCGACGGTGCACCTCTCCACGGAGGAGGAGGCCGGTGAGGGGCGTGGCGCGGAGATCCTCGCGGAGCTCACGCCGCTCGCGGGGCGGGTGGTCGTGAACGCGTGGCCCACGGGGGTCGCGGTGGCTCCGGCCCAGCAGCACGGGGGGCCGTATCCGGCCACGACGTCCACGTCCACGTCTGTGGGCGGGACCGCCATCGAGCGGTGGCTGCGGCCTGTGGCGTACCAGAACGCGCCTGAGGCGTTGCTGCCGGCGGAGCTGCGGGATTCCAACCCGCTGGGGTTGCCTCGGCGGTACGACGGGCGGCTTGAGAGGTAGCCGCTCTCTTTTTGCGCCGTCGGGCCCGTGGCCGGTGTGTCGGCTGCGGGCCCGCTGTGGTCGCCCGCGCAGTTCCCCGCGCCCCTGGAGGGCGCCGTTGGGGCCGCGGCCGGTCAGCCGGGTGCCGGTCCGCTGTGGTCGCCCGCGCAGTTCCCCGCGCCCCTCAAGACACAAGCTCGCGCCGTTCCCCGCGCCCATCAGGGGCCCGGGGAGCTGGCAGACTCTGTGGATGGACGTGAAAATACCTGAACTTCCCTTTTCGCTTCGGTCGTACGGGCCCGACGGGCACTGGTCGTACGAGGGCGGGGTGCTCACCGGGTGGGCCGGGGCCCGGCAGGACCGGTTCGTGCCGCCCACCGACGAAGGGCTTGACCCCGCGTCCGACGCGCCCAGGCTGCTGGGGGCGCCCGAGGGGGACTTCCAGCTCATCGCCCGCGTGACGGTCGGCTTCGCCGGGGCCTTCGACGCCGGCGTCCTCTACGCGCACGTGGGGGAGCGCGCCTGGGCCAAGCTCTGCCTGGAGAACTCCCCGGACGTCCCCACCGTCTGCACGGTCGTCACCCGGGGGCACTCCGACGACGCGAACTCCTTCACGGTCGACGGCAGCTCCGTCTGGCTCCGGATCAGCCGCACCGGCCGCGCCTTCGCCTTCCACGCCTCGAAGGACGGCGAGCGCTGGACCTTCGTCCGGCTCTTCACCCTGGGCGAGGAGAAGGAGACCGGGGCCGCCCTCGTCGGCTTCATGACCCAGGCGCCCATGGGCGAGGGCTGCGTGGTCACGTACGACCACATCGAGTTCCGCCCGGACTGGCCGGCCGACCTGAGGGACGGTCACTGATTTCCGCGCCCTCCCATTTCCGGGCACGCTTTGAATGCAGGCGCAATTCTGCTTTTATTTGCTTAGGGTTTTCCTTAAGCTTCTGCCCGATTCCTTGGAACCTAAACACCCGAGTTTTGCGAAGCTCGATCTCGTAATTCGGACGGGTCTCGCGGCGGTTAAGTCCTTGTGACGCAATACACAACCACGCCACTTTGTCCGGTATTTCCCGGACAAAGTGGCGCTTTCGGCCAGCCCCACGCGCGGCCCGCGCCCGCGTGATAACACATACGCCCTGCTTGTGTAACCCCACTCGGCGATGCGATTTCAACTTTTGCTGGGTAAATTCAATCGACATGACCGCCGCACAAGCAGACCTGCAAGCGGAATTCCTGGAAATGCCAGAAGGGCTGCGGATCGACCGTCCGCACGTGGACGACGGAGCCGCACTCTGGCGCATTGCCAAGGACTCCGGGACCCTCGACCTGAACTCCTCCTACAGCTACCTGCTGTGGTGCCGTGACTTCGCCGGCACCTCCGCGGTGGCGCGTACGGCCGACGGAGACCCCGTCGCCTTCGTCACCGGTTACATCCGGCCCGAGCGCCCGCACACGCTTCTCGTGTGGCAGGTGGCCGTCGACGCGGCGCAGCGCGGCCGCGGTCTCGCCGCCGCGCTCCTGGACGGGCTGACCCGCCAGGTCGCCGGCCGGCACGAGCTGACCTCCATGGAAACCACGATCTCCCCGGGCAACACCGCGTCCGAGCGGCTGTTCACCTCGTACGCCGCGCGACACGGTGCGACCGTCGAGCGTGAGGTCCTGTTCGAGACAGGGCAGTTCCCCGACGGCCCGCACGATCCCGAAGTGCTGTACCGCATCGGCCCCCTGTCCTTCTGAACCCCCCACGCCCTAGGAGTACCGCCGTGACCATCACCCAGCCCGACCTGAGCGTCTTCGAAACCCTGGAGTCGGAGGTCCGCAGCTACTGCCGCAGCTGGCCCACCGTCTTCGACCGCGCGCGGGGCAGCCGCATGTACGACGAGGACGGCCATGAGTACCTGGACTTCTTCGCGGGTGCCGGCTCGCTCAACTACGGACACAACAACCCGGTACTGAAACGGGCCCTGCTCGACTACCTGGAGCGCGACGGCGTCACACACGGCCTCGACATGTCGACGACCGCCAAGCGCAGCTTCCTGGAGTCCTTCCAGAACCTGGTGCTGCGCCCGCGCGACCTGCCGTACAAGGTCATGTTCCCCGGCCCGACGGGCACCAACGCCGTCGAGTCCGCGCTGAAGCTGGCCCGCAAGGTCAAGGGGAGGGAGTCCATCGTCTCCTTCACCAACGCCTTCCACGGAATGTCGCTCGGCTCGCTCGCCGTGACCGGCAACGCCTTCAAGCGGGCCGGCGCCGGCATCCCGCTCGTGCACGGCACGCCGATGCCGTTCGACAACTACTTCGACGGCCAGGTCCCGGACTTCCTCTGGTTCGAGCGGCTCCTCGGGGACCAGGGCTCCGGCCTCAACAAGCCCGCCGCCGTGATCGTCGAGTCCGTGCAGGGCGAGGGCGGCATCAACGTCGCCCGCGTCGAGTGGCTGCGCGCCCTCGCCGAGCTGTGCGAGCGCCAGGACATGCTGCTGATCGTCGACGACATCCAGATGGGCTGCGGCCGTACGGGCGCCTTCTTCTCCTTCGAGGAGGCGGGGATCGTGCCCGACATCGTGACCGTCTCCAAGTCGATCAGCGGGTACGGGCTGCCCATGTCCCTGTGCCTGTTCAAGCCCGAGCTGGACATCTGGGAGCCGGGCGAGCACAACGGCACGTTCCGCGGCAACAACCCCGCGTTCGTGACGGCCGCCGCCGCCCTCCAGACGTACTGGTCCGACGGGCCCGCCATGGAGAAGCAGACCCGCACCCGCGGGGAGCAGGTCGAGCAGGCGCTGATCTCCATCACCGAGGAGAACCTCGCCGACGTGAAGGAGTACCGCGGCCGGGGCCTCGTCTGGGGCATGGAGTTCCACGACAAGGCGCGGGCCGGCCGCGTGGCGCACCGCGCCTTCGAACTCGGCCTGCTGATCGAGACGTCGGGCCCGGAGAGCGAGGTCGTGAAACTCCTCCCGGCGCTCACCATCACACCCGACGAGCTGGACGAGGGGCTCCGCACCCTCGCCCGTGCCGTCCGCGAGACGGCCTGAACCACCCCACCCCCTGCACGCCAGCCTGAAGGAGGCTTCGTACCACCGTGATAGTCCGTTCGTTCAAGGAGATCGAAGGCACTGACCGACACGTGAAATCGGCGTCGGGCACCTGGGAGAGCAAGCGCGTCGTCCTCGCGAAGGAGCGGGTCGGCTTCTCGGTGCACGAGACGATCCTGTACGCGGGTACGGAGACGTCGATGTGGTACGCGAACCACATCGAGGCCGTCGTCTGCGTGGAGGGCGAGGCCGAACTCACCGACGACGAGACCGGCAAGAAGTACACCATCACGCCGGGCACCACCTACCTCCTCGACGGCCACGAGAGGCACACGATGCGGATCAAGGAGGATTTCCGCTGCATCTGTGTCTTCAATCCGCCGGTGACCGGACGGGAGGACCATGACGAGAACGGCGTCTACCCCCTGCTGACCGAACCCGAGGAGGTCTGAACGATGACGACCATCACCGACCTGTATCCCAGCCGCGGCACCAGTGAGGTGTCCGTACCCCGGCAGGACCCGGTCGTGTGGAGCGAACCGGGCGCGCCGGGGCCGATCCCGGCGGCCGACCTCCAGGGGTACGAGCGGGACGGTTTCCTCGCGGTCGAGCAGCTCATCGACGACGACGAGGTGGCGCTCTACCGGGCCGAGCTGGAGCGCATGGTCACCGACCCGGCGATCCGCGCGGACGAGCGCTCGATCGTCGAGCCGCAGTCGCAGGAGATCCGCTCGGTCTTCGAGGTCCATAAGACCAGCGAGATCTTCGCCCGGCTGGTGCGCGACGAGCGTGTGGTGGGCCGCGCCCGGCAGATCCTCGGCTCCGACGTGTACGTGCACCAGTCGCGGATCAACGTCAAGCCCGGCTTCGGCGCCAGCGGCTTCTACTGGCACTCGGACTTCGAGACGTGGCACGCCGAGGACGGTCTGCCGAACATGCGGACGGTGTCCGTCTCGATCGCGCTGACCGAGAACCACGACACCAACGGCGGTCTCATGATCATGCCGGGGTCGCACCACACGTTCCTCGGCTGTTCCGGAGCCACGCCGAAGGACAACTACAAGAAGTCGCTGCAGATGCAGGACGCGGGCACGCCCTCCGACGAGGCGCTCACCAAGTTCGCCTCCCAGCACGGCATCAAGCTCTTCACGGGCCGCGCCGGCTCGGCGACCTGGTTCGACTGCAACTGCATGCACGGTTCGGGCGACAACATCACGCCGTTCCCGCGCTCGAACGTCTTCATCGTGTTCAACAGCGTGGAGAACGCGGCGGTGGAGCCGTTCGCGGCGCCGGTACGCCGCCCCGAGTTCATCGGGTCGACGGACTTCACCCCGGTGAAGTGATCTTCGTCCGTGAAGTGACGTACGCCTGAAGGTGATTGGCCCGGTGTCCGACTCGCGCGAGTCGGACACCGGGCCAACCGCCTTGCGGCGCGTCCTGGTTCAGAGCGCCGGGTAGTCCGTGTAGCCCTTCGCGTCCCCGCCGAAGAACGTCGCCGGGTCGCCCTCGTTGAAGGGGCCGCCGGCCTTCAGCCGGGCGGGCAGGTCGGGATTGGCGAGGAACAGCTGACCGTAGGCGACCAGATCGGCGACGCCGTCCTCGACGAGCGTCAGCGACTCGGGCCCGGTCGGCCCCTCGGTCGCCGGGTTGAGGATGAACGCACCGCTGAACCGCTTGCGCAGCGCGAGGGTCAGCTCGCGGATCTCGCCCACCTCGGTGATGTGCAGATAGGCCAGACCCAGCGGCTCCAGCGCGTCCACCAGCGCGGTGTACGCCGCCTCCGGCTCGGGCTCCTGGATGCCGTTGTACGGGTTGCCGGGGGAGAGGCGGATGCCCGTGCGCCCGGCGCCGATCTCCGCGGCGACGGCCTTGACGGTCTCGACCGCGAACCGGATGCGGTTCTCGACCGGGCCGCCCCACTCGTCGGTGCGCAGGTTGGAGCCGGGGGCGAGGAACTGGTGGATCAGATAGCCGTTGGCGCCGTGCAGTTCGACCCCGTCGAAGCCGGCCTCGACCGCGCCCCGGGCGGCGCTCACGAACTCGCCGATGGTGGCGCGTACCTCGTCGCCGGTCAGCTCGTGCGGGGTGACGAAGTCGAGGGGGCCCTCGTGGGTGTAGACCTGCCCCTCGGCCCGTACGGGCGAGGGGCCGACATTGACGAGCCCGTCGGGCAGCAGGCTGGGGTGGCCGATCCGGCCCGCGTGCATGAGCTGTGCGAAGATCCGCCCGCCCGCGGCGTGCACCGCGTCGGTCACCTTGCGCCAGGCCGCGATCTGCTCGGCACTGTGCAGCCCCGGGGTGTCCGGGTAGCCTTGGCCCACCGCGGACGGCTGGACGCCCTCGGTGACGATCAGGCCCGCGGAGGCCCGCTGGGCGTAGTACTCGACGCCGATGTCGGTCGGCGCTCCGCCCTCGCCGGCCCGGCTGCGGGTCATCGGTGCCATGACGATGCGGTTGGCGAGCGGTGTGCCGGACAGGTCGATCGGGTCGTATGCGGTGGTCACGGCTGCTCCTGGGGAGGGTGCGGGGAATGTATGTGGTCGGCCAATGATTGGAACAAGGGGCCACCGTAAACCATTCCTTGGTCGACCAAGTTAATGTCCGTGAAAAGCTGGCCGTCACGAACGTGCGCGGAACCAGGAGCCAGGATGAGTGCCACCCACGAGGTCGCGGCCTCTCAGGCCGACCCCGCCTGTGTCGAGGAGACGCCCTCCGCGGCGTGCGGCGGTCAGGTCAGCTACGCCATCTCCAGGGTGGCCCGGATGCACCGGGCCGCGGCGGGCAGGCTGCTGCGCGGGGCCGGGCTCTACCCCGGCCAGGAGTTCGTGATGATGCACCTGTGGAGCGCGGGCGCGGTGCGTCAGTCGGAGCTGATCAAGGCGGTCGAACTCGATCCGTCGACGGTCACGAAGATGCTCCAGCGGCTGGAGCTGGCGGGACACGTCCGCCGCCGGCCCGATCCCCGGGACGGCCGCGCGGTCCTCGTCGAGGCGACGGAGGACAGCTGCGGTCTGCACGACGAGGTCACCCAGGCGTGGACCAGCCTGGAGGAGCACACCCTCGCCGGGCTGAGCCCCGACGAGCGCGCACAGCTCGCCCGACTCCTCGCGCGCGTCGAGGCGAACCTGTGCACGGAGACGACCGACTGCCCGGCCGGACCGGACAGCGCCGACAGGCCCTGAGCCCCGGCGCCGATCCGGCACCGACGGCGAGGCTAGAGCCAGGCCAGTGAAGCCGCCCGTTCCAGCACGTCGCGTACGGCGTCCTCGTCGCCCACCACCGCGCGGGGTACCGAGGCGGGTGTGTGCCGGCCTCCCACCAGCAGGCAGAAGTCCACGGCCCGCAGGGCGAGTTCGGCCCGGACCGGCTCGCCCTCGGAGCCGAGCACCCACCGGGGGTCACCCGCGACGCCCGTCACGGCGAACAGCACCGGCGGCGCCGCGGGCCCCAGCGCCAGACCGAGCATCCGGACGGCCAGCCGGACCATCTGCCCCAGATGGGCCTCGACGGGCGGCGGCACGGCGAGCCCGAGCGCGCGCCCGATGTCCACCGTGTGGATCCAGGTCTCGAAGGCGCGCCCCAGGAAATGGTCGGCCACGGGCAGCCGTACGCCCAGCATCGTCGTGGCGTGCGAGGCCCGTTCGGGATCCCGGGCCTCGGGCGTCGCCAGCAGCGCCGAGCTCTGCGCTGACCACGCGGCCACCGTCTCCTCGGGGGAGCGCGTCCGCTCGTACGCGATCGTGTCGGCGGTCCTGGCCTCCCAGGCCTCCTCCCACGGCATCTCCTCCGTGCTCCGCGAGGCCGGCGCGTGCGCCGCCACACCGAGGAACCGGGCCAACTCCTCGTCGGCGGCGATCAGATGGCCGACCGTGTCCCGCACATCCCAGTCGTGCACGACGGGAGTGCCCCACGGCCGGCGGCCGTCCACCTCGCGCAGCAGCGTGGCGAGCCCGGTGACCGCTGCCGCGTACGGGGCCGCGTGTTCGGCGACGCGCGGCGCGGTGGGCCGCGCCCGCAGAGCGGCGGCGAGGAGGCCGGCCGGCATGGCGGAGCCGTTGCCCACGGCGGCCTGCTCCGGCATTCCCGGTGGCCCGTCCAGCAGCCGTACCGTCTCACGGAGGCGCTCCGCCTCCGCGGCACAGCTCTCGCATCCGGCCAGATGCGGCGGCACGGCCCTCTCGTCCGCGGGCCGCAGGGCTCCGAAGGCCCAGGCGGCCAGCAGTTCGGGCACGCCGTCGTGGTCGTCGCTCACCGGAGGCCTCCTTTCCCTGTCGCCATCATGCGCCCCTTTCCCACGCCGGATCCGACGGGTCGCCCAACGACACGGCCAGCTTGCGCAACGCGGACCGTAATCGGGTCTTGGCGGTGCCCTCCGGGATACCGAGCTCGACGGCCGCCTGGCGGTAGGTGCGGCCCGCGAAATAGGCGAGGTGCACCACCTGCCGCTGGGGCTCGGGGAGTTCGGCGAGCGCGGAGTGCAGCAGGAGCGAGCGTTCGCGTTCGACGATCGCCTCGTCGGGCCCCGGTCCGGTGTCCGGGATGGAGTGCAGCGCCGCGTCGTCCGCCCGGACGTCCTTACGGTGCCTGGCCTCGCTGCGCACCCAGTCCACGGCCCGCCGGTGCGCGAGCAGGGACAGCCAGGTGCGCATCGAACCCCGGCCCGGGTCGAACGCGTACGGCCTGCTCCACAGCTGGGCGAAGACCTCCTGCGCCACGTCCTCGGCGGCTGCCGCGCTGCGTGTGACCCGGACCGCGACGTGCCGCACCAGGCCGCCGTACGCCGCGTACGCCTCGGCCAGCGCGGTCTCGTCGCCGTACACCAGCCGCCGGTGCAACTCCGCATCCGGGGACGGCCGTTCGGACGTGTGGAGAGTTGGCTCCACCGGCACCACCACCTCGTGGTGCCCTTCCTAGCGTTCTCGTGGGCCGGGCGCCAGAGGGGCGCGCCGTCATCCGGACAGGACGTCCAGCAGTCGGTCGACATCCGCGGGCGCGTTGTACAGGTGGAAGGCGGCCCTCAGGTTGCCCGCGCGGTCGGAGACCTCGATCCCCGCCCGGCTCAGCTGAGGCTGCCGGTGACCGAGTCCGGGCACGGAGACGATCGCCGACCCCGGTGCCGGGACCGGCTCGTGTCCCAGTGCGGCGAGGCCCGCCCGGAAACGGTCGGCGAGGGCGAGGTCATGGGCGCGTACGGCCTCCACGCCCAGCTCCTCGACCAGTTCGAGGGAGTGGCGGGCTCCGGCGTACGAGAAGAGGCTGGGGCTCTCGTCGAACCGCCGCGCGGAGTGGGCCAGTTCCTCGACCGGCCCGTAGCATCTGTCCCAGGGGTTCTCTCCCGCCACCCAGCCCGCGAAGACCGGATCGAGCCCCCCGAAGTCCTCCGGAACGACGAGGAAGGCCACGCCCCGCGGACAGACGAGCCACTTGAAGGCGACGGAGGAGACATAGTCGTACGCGTCCGCGTCGACCGACAGCCATCCGGCGGCCTGGGACGCGTCGACGTACGTACGGGCGCCGTGTGCGCGGGCGGCCTCGCGCAGCGCCGGCAGGTCCGCGATCCGGCCGTCCGCGGACTGCGCGGCGCTCACCGCGACGAGCGCGGTGCCGGGGCGCACCGACTCGGCGATCCGCTCCAGCGGCACCGTGCGCACCTTGAGGCCCCGGCGCACATGGAAGGGGTTCACCACGGAGGTGAAGTCGCCCTCGGCGGTGAGGACTTCGGCGCCCTCGGGCAGCGAGGCGGCGATCAGTCCGGTGTAGACGGCGACCGAGGCCCCGGCCGCGACCCGGCTGTCCGGGACTCCGACGAGCCGCGCGAAGGAGGCACGGGCCGCCTCCACGTCGGCGAACATGTCCTGCGGCAGGCCGTCCGCCACGGACTCGACACCGGCCCGCATGGCCGCCACCGCGCGGGCCGGGAGCAGCCCCGTGCTGGCGGTGTTGAGGTAGGTGTTCTTCGGGGTGAACTCGGCTCGGACGAGGCTCTCGAAGGTCTCCATGGCACCACTCTGCGGCGCGGAGAACTCCCCGTCCATTGCGTTCTTTTAAGTGGTTCCGCTAAGGGACGCTTATATGTCCAGGTCAGAGGACCAGGTCAGCGGTAGAGGCCCGGAGCAGGGGCAGGAGGCGCGGGTCAGTGCTGCTGGGGGGCCACGCAGCCGTCCGGACCGCACGCCTTGGCGTCGCCCCGGCTGTCCGGCTGGATCAGCTTGATCGGTGAGTGACTCGCCCACGCCTGCTCCAGTGCCTGCGCGAAGACCTCGGCGGGCTGGGCGCCGGAGACGCCGTACTTGCGGTCCAGGACGAAGAACGGCACGCCGTTCGCACCCAGCTCGGCGGCCTCGCGCTCGTCGGTACGGACCTCGTCGGCGTACGCGGCCGGGTCGGCGAGCACCTTGCGGGCCTCGTCCGCGTCGAGCCCGGCGTCGACCGCCAGCTCCACGAGCCGCTCGTCGTCGCCGAAGACGGAACGCTCCTCGGCGAAGTTCGCCTTGTAGAGGTTCTGGATCAGCTCGTCCTGGCGGCCCCGCTCCTTGGCCAGGTGCAGCAGCCGGTGCATGTCGAAGGTGCTGCCGTGGTCGCGGTCCTTCGTGCGGTACGCGAGGCCCTCGGCGGCGGCCTGGGTGCCGAGGTTCTCCTCGCCGGCCTGGGCCTGGGCCTCGCTCATGCCGTACTTCTTGGTGAGCATCGGGATGACGGGCTGGATGTCGTTCTTGGCGCGGTGCGGGTCGAGCTCGAAGGAGCGGTGTACGACCTCGACGGCGTCGCGGTGCGGGAAGGTCTGGAGGGCCTTCTCGAAGCGGGCTTTGCCCACGTAGCACCATGGGCAGGCGATGTCGCTCCAGATCTCGACGCGCATGTCTTGGGCTCTCCCTCATCTCGACCGATCAGCTCCGCTGGTGCGTGAACGTTCAAGAAGCGTTGCGTATTCCCTGCGGGTCCGGTGGGGGCCGTTCGCGCAGTTCCCCGCGCCCCTCAAAAGCGGGGCTGCGCCCCTGCTTTTGCCCCTTCAGGGGCGCGGGGAACTGCGCGGCCCGCCCCCACCAGGCCCGCAGGCGACATCGGCGGCTAGGCGGCTGCCAGCGCAGCGCCCAGCGCTTCGAGGCAGCGTCGGACCACGGCAGGGTCGGCCGCGGGCCCGTAGTGGTTGACCCGGATCATCGACGACGCCAGCGCACCCCCACCCGCGGCCAGCGGAAGCGAGGGATCGACAGCCAACGCGGCGCGAACCAGCTCCGAGGCATCCACCCCGGCAGGGGTCCGCACCGTCGTGGCGACCGGAGCCGCGTCGGACGCCGCGTACACGTACGGCTCAAGCCCCCCGCCCAGCGCGAGCACCCCCGCCCGGGTCGCCGCCGCAGCCGCCGCGTGCCGCGCCATCACCGCATCCAGCCCCTCCGTCCCGATGCGGTCCACACACGCCTCCAGCGCCAGCATCTCCAGCTGCGCCGGAGCATGGAGAAGAACCTTGCGCCCGGCGTCGACCCACCGCTCCTTCCAGTCCAGGAGGGAGAGGTACGACCGCCGCGGTGCGTCCGGGTTCGCGGCCATCCGCGCCCACGCCCGCTCGCTCACCGACACCGCCGAGACCCCCGCGGGCCCGCCCATCGCCTTCTGCGCCCCGATCACACACAGGTCCACGCCCCACGCGTCCGGCAGCACCGGCTCGGCACCGACCGAGGCGACCGCGTCCAGATAGAAGAGGGCACCGTGCGCCCGTACGACCTCGCCGATCTCCGCGACCGGATTGGTGTTCCCGGTGGCCGCCTCCGCGTGCACCAGGGAGACGAAGTCGATCTGCGGGTGCTCGGCGAGAGCGTCGCGGATCTGGTCGGCCGTGACCGCCGTGTGGAAGGGGACGGCCAGGTCGTACACGGTCGCGCCGCAGTCCCGGAGCCAGTCGCCGAACGTCTGCCCGTACGGGCCGGTGATCACGTTGAGGGCCGTCGTACCGGGACCGGCCGCGCCGCGAATCGCCCCTTCCAGCGGAAGCAGCGCCTCGCCCTGCATGATCACGACGTCCTGCTCGGTGGAGAGCAGCCGCGCCACGCGGTCCTCGATCGCCGCGAAACGCGCGGCGCTCAGCGGCGCCAGGTCCAGGAAAGGGTGGGTCACGGCGTTGCTCTCTTCACTCACGTTGCTCTCGACGCTCACGTTGCTCTCGTCACTGACGGGGTAGGCAGCAACGAGCGTAACCGCCGTCCCAGCGGTCGCCCACCGACGACTTCTGAGGCCGGACAGCCCCAAGGCCATGGGATTGGTTTGAGCGCCTCAAACCAATCCTTATAATCAGCAGTCACAGTTTCCCCACAGGAGGTCTCCCCCGTGAAGATGGTCCCCGGGCGCCGAACCCGCATTCTGGCCGCCACCACCGCGACGGCCGGGCTGCTGCTCGTGTCCGGCTGCTCCTCGGACGACGACGGGGGCAAGAAGACCACCGCGAACGGCGTCGAGCTGGTCAAGGGCGGCCAGCTCACCACCTGCACGCACCTGCCGTACCCGCCGTTCCAGTCGGAGATCGACGGCAAGGTCCAGGGCTTCGACGTGTCGCTGGTCGACCTCGTCGCCAAGGACCTGGGCGTGAAGCAGGAGATCCTCGACCAGCCCTTCGAGAACTTCAAGACCGGCGGATCCCTCAACTCCGGCCAGTGCGACCTCGCCGCGGCCGGTATGACGATCACCGCCGAGCGCAAGAAGAACGTCGACTTCTCCGACCCGTACTTCGAGGCCACCCAGGGGATCCTGGCCGACAAGAAGAGCGGCATCTCCTCCCTCGCGGACCTCAAGGGCAAGAAGGTCGGCGCGCAGGCGCAGACCACCGGCGAGGAGTTCGCCAAGAGCAAGGGCCTCGACCCGGTCTCCTTCGAGTCCTCCGACGCCCTCCTCAACGGTCTGCGCACCGGCCAGGTCAAGGCCGTCGTCATCGACTACCCGGTCGTCCAGGGCTGGCTCAAGGACAAGGCCAACGCCGCCTCCTTCGAGGTCGCCGACAACATCAACACCGGTGAGGAGTACGGCTTCACCATGAAGAAGGGCAACACCAAGCTCCTCGAAGCCGTGAACAAGGCGCTCGCGGACGCCAAGGCCGACGGCACGTACAAGAAGCTGTACGAGAAGTGGATCGGCCCCTACGACGAGACCGCCGCCTCCGCTTCGCCCTCCGCCTCCTCATGACGGAGACCGACACCAGGACCCAGCCCCGCAGGCGCGGTCCGACCAGGAGCCAGAAGCGGGCCGTGTCGCGGGGCGTCCAGTACGCGGTGTTCGTCGCCGCGCTGGTCGCCCTCGGCCTCACGGCCGACTGGGGGCAGCTGCGGAACCAGTTCGCCCAGGTCGACCTGGCCGAGCGGATGTTCCCGGACATCATCACGCTGGCGCTCAAGAACACCGTCCTCTACACGGTGTCCGGTTTCGTCTTCGGCCTCGCCCTCGGCGTGGTCGTCGCCCTGATGCGCCTCTCCTCGGTCGGCCCGTACCGCTGGCTGGCCGGCATCTACATCGAGATCTTCCGAGGGCTGCCCGCCCTGCTGATCTTCATCTTCGTGGGCGTCGCCGTGCCGTTGGCGTTCCCCGGCACGGAGATCCCCGGCGGCACGTACGGGAAGGTCGCCCTCGCGCTCGGTCTTGTGGCCGCCGCGTACATGGCGGAGACGATCCGCGCGGGCATCCAGGCCGTCCCCAAGGGGCAGATGGAGGCGGCCCGTTCGCTGGGCTTCTCGCACGCGCGGGCCATGGTCTCCATCGTCATCCCGCAGGCGTTCCGGATCGTGATCCCGCCGCTCACCAACGAGTTGGTCCTCCTCTTCAAGGACTCCTCGCTGGTGCTGTTCCTCGGGGTCACCCTGGAGGAGCGCGAACTGTCCAAGTTCGGCCGCGACCTGGCCAGCGAGACCGCCAACTCGACACCGATCCTGGTGGCGGGCCTGTGCTATCTGCTGGTCACGATCCCGCTCGGTTTCGTCGTACGCCGTCTTGAGGCGAAGGCCGGGGAGGCCAAGTGAGTGACACCGGCACCACCAGCACCGGCACCACCACCGACGCCACGCCGGAGATCCAGGTCCGCGGTCTGCACAAGTCGTTCGGCGACAACGAGGTGCTGCGGGGGATCGACCTGGAGGTCGGCTCCGGTGAGGTCGTGTGCGTCATCGGCCCCTCCGGCTCCGGCAAGTCGACCCTGCTGCGCTGTGTGAACCTCCTCGAAGAGCCCACCCGGGGGCAGGTCTTCGTCGGCGGCACCGAGATCACCGACCCGGACGTCGACATCGATGCCGTACGCCGCCGGATCGGCATGGTCTTCCAGCAGTTCAACCTCTTCCCGCACCTGACGGTGACCGACAACCTGACGCTGCCGCAGCGCCGGGTGCTGGGCCGTGACAAGGCGGAGGCCGCGAAGGTCGCCGCCGAGAACCTCCGGCGCGTCGGGCTCTCCGAGAAGGCGACGGCCTACCCCGCCTCGCTCTCCGGCGGCCAGCAGCAGCGCGTCGCCATCGCCCGCGCGCTCGCCATGGGCCCCCAGGTGATGCTCTTCGACGAGCCCACCTCGGCGCTCGACCCGGAGCTGGTCGGGGACGTCCTGGCCGTGATGCGGATGCTCGCCGACGAGGGGATGACGATGATGGTCGTCACGCACGAGATGTCCTTCGCGCGCGAGGTCGCCGACCGGGTCGTCTTCATGGACGGCGGTGTCGTCGTGGAGCAGGGCCCCCCGGCCCAGGTGATCGGCGCCCCGACCCACGAGCGGACCCGCCACTTCCTCTCCCGCCTGCTGGACCCGGCGATGGCGGAGGTGGAGGACGCTCCGCGGAAGTCGCCGTAGGACCGGGGTACCGGGGTCCACCTCGGCCTGCGGGCCGGTGGGGGTTGCCCGCGCAGTTCCCCGCGCCCCTCGGTAGGGGCTGCGCCCCATCAGGGGCGCGGGGAACTGCGCGAACGGTCCCCACCGGGGCCGCGGACGGCATACACCGGCGAAGAACTAGGCTGCCGTTCATGAGCGATCAGTCGGTGGTACTGCACGTGAAGGGCCGGGTGCTGGTCGCCCCCGACGAGGCCCGGGACGAACTCTGGGTCGTCGACGGCAGGGTCACGTACGACCGCCCCCGGGGCGAGGCCGCCCAGGACGTCCGTACCGTCCAGGGCTGGACCCTGCCAGGACTGGTCGACGCCCACTGCCACGTCGGCCTCGGCCCCCACGGCGCCGTCCCCGACGACGAGTCGGAGAAGCAGGCCCTGGCCGACCGGGAGGCAGGCACCCTGCTCATCCGGGACGCCGGCTCACCCGCGGACACCCGCTGGGTCGACGACCGCGACGACCTGCCGAAGATCATCAGGGCGGGCCGCCACATCGCCCGTACCCGCCGCTACCTCCGCGGCTTCGCGCACGAGATCGAGCCGGCGGACCTCGTCGCGTACGTGGCCCGGGAGGCCCGGCGCGGCGACGGCTGGGTGAAACTGGTGGGCGACTGGATCGACCGCGGCACGGGCGACCTCGGCGCCTGCTGGCCGCGCGACGCGGTCGAGGCGGCGATCGCCGAGGCCCACCGCCTCGGCGCCCGCGTCACCGCGCACTGCTTCGCCGAGGACTCCCTGCGGGACCTCGTGGAGGCGGGCATCGACTGCGTCGAACACGCCACCGGCCTGACCGAGGACACGATCCCGCTCTTCGCCGAGCGCGGTGTCGCGATCGTCCCGACCCTCGTGAACATCGCCACGTTCCCGCGGCTCGCGGACGGGGGCGAGACCAAGTTCCCCCGGTGGTCCGCGCACATGCGGCGGCTGTACGAGCGCCGTTACGACACCGTGCGCGCCGCGTACGACGCCGGGATCCCGGTGTTCGTCGGCACCGACGCGGGCGGCACGCTTCCGCACGGGCTGGTGGCGGGGGAGGTCGCCGAGCTGGTGACGGCAGGCATCCCGCCCCTCGAAGCGCTTTCGGCCACCACGTGGGGTGCCCGCGCGTGGCTGGGCCAGCCCGGCCTGGAGGAAGGGGCCCCGGCCGACCTCGTCGTGTACGAGCAGGATCCGCGGGCGGACGTACGGGTCCTGGCGGCGCCGCGACGGGTGGTGCTGGACGGCCGAATCGTCGGTTGACGGAGAGTGACCGCTGGGCCCGGTCCGCGCGGCGCGCACTCCCTCCAGTGCTCCGGCGCTTTCCGGCCAGTTGAGTTGGGTTCAGTGATCCGGGTGGCCTTGAGGAACGTACGTGCAGGGTGAATCGAAGAGGTGCGCGGAAAGTCCACGTATGGGTGAACTCCCCTCAGCTTGCTGACTGTTCACTCTCCGTGCGTAAGGATTCCCGTCATCGACGCCGCCGGACGCTCCCCGCATGTCCCTGCGAGCGGAGCGTCCGGCGGCGTCGCGTCTCCAGTTCTGTCTCCTGTGGGGGTCCCACCACCATGAACAGCATCGTCTTCCGCATGCCCGCACACAGGCTGGCCGCCACCGTGGCCGCCGTCTCCTTGGCCGCGGGTCCCGTGGTCCTGGCCGGCGCGGGTCCGGCCCACGCGACCGACGACCACGGCCGGGCGGGGGCCGTCGTGCTCCGTACCGGACTCGACGTGTCCCTGCTCAACAAGACCGTGAACGTCCCGCTCGCGGTCTCGCTCAACGAGGTACAGGCGCCGCGGAGCGCCGAGAAGTCCACGCTCACCGCGAAGCTGGACGGTGTCGACGGCGGTCAGCCGTTCACCGTGCTCGGCGCGGAGGTCGCCAGAGCGAGCGCGACCGTCTCGGCGGAGAAGGCCGAGGGGTCGGTCCATCTGGCCCACGCCGAGGTGCACATCCCGGGGCTGCCCCTGCTGTCCCTCATCGAGGTCGAACAGGTCACCGCGAAGGCGGTCTGCGCGGCGGGGGAGAAGCCGGTCGCCTCGGCGAATCCGCTGGGCGCGGTGACGGTGCTCGGCAAGCGGACCGCGGTGACCTCCGGTGGGGTGACGGAGGTGAAGGTGCCAGGTGTCGGTGAGGTGCGGCTGGACCTGTCGTCGACCCGGACCACGTCCCGTACGGCGGCGGCGACGGCGCTGCGGCTCACAGTGTCCGTGAACCCGCTGAAGCTGAACGTGGCGGAGGTCGAAGGAACGGTCACTCTGGCGGAGGCGACCTGTGAGGCCCCCGCGGGGTCCGTGCCCGGGGTGACGCCGCAGGGGGCTGCCGCCGCCGAGGAGCCCGGGCTCGCGGAGACCGGTGGTGGTTCGGCGACGCCGTATGTCGCGGCGGGGGCGGTCGCGCTGCTCGCCGCGGGCGCCGGAACGGTGGCGCTGACGCGCCGTCGCAACGGCTGACGCCGGGTCCCACACCCTTGAGGGGGAGGGTGGCTAGGGCCGGAGTGCGCGCTGCGGCCCGGCGGGCCCCGCCCGCGCAGTTCCCCGCGCCCCCAAAAAACGGCCCTGCGCCCCATCTCTCACCTCCAGGCCAACGGAGAACAACGCGACAAGCCCCCACCGGCCGGCACGATTCTGGTCGGCGGTCAGCCCCGCCCTCTTCAGGGGCGCGGGGAACGGCGCGACAAGCCCCCACCGGCCCGCACCATTCCGGTCGGCCGTCGGCCCCGCCCCCTGCAGGGGCGCGGGGAACGGCGCGAACGGCCCCCGCCGGGCTGCGGGTTCGTACTCAGTGCGTGGATGTCGAACCGCCGGTCAAGCTGATCGCCTGGTCCAGGGCCTGGAGGAACCGGTTGACCGTAGGACGGTCACGCACCGCCAGCCGCAGCCAGGTCTCATCAAGTCCAGGGAACGTATCCCCCCGCCGCACCGCGAACCCCAGCCGCCGCAACCGCTCCCGCACAGCCCCCGCCCCAGGCAGCGAGACCAGAACGAACGGCCCCTCCGCGGGCTCCGCCACCCGTACCCCGTCGGACGCGAACTCCTTCAGCCCGGCGACCAGATGCGCCCGGTCCGTCGCCACCCGCAGAGCCGCCCGGGCCTGCTCGGCCAGCGCATCCGGCGTCATACAGGCCTCGGCGGCGGCCAGAGCGGGCGTGGACACCGGCCAGAGCGGCTGCCCCCGTTCGAGCTCGCCGATCGTCTCGGGCGCCGCGAGCACGTACCCGATCCGCAGCCCCGCCAGCCCCCACGTCTTGGTAAGACTGCGCAGCACCACGAGCCCCGGTACGTCGGTCCGCTCCGCGAGCGCCTCCCGTTCGTCGGGCACCGCGTCCATGAACGCCTCGTCGACCACCAACGTCCGCCCAGGACAGGCGAGTTCCGCGATCAGCCCGGCCGGATGGAGCACGGACGTGGGATTGGTCGGGTTGCCGATCACCACCAGGTCCGCGTCCTCGGGGACGGCCGACGGGTCGAGCCGGAAACCCTCCTCGGGGCGGAGCAGCACCCGGCTCACCGTGTGCCCCGCGTCCCGCAGCGCCGCCTCCGGCTCGGTGAACTGCGGGTGTACGACGACAGGGTGACGGACCTTCAGCGAACGGGCGAGCAGCACGAAGGCCTCGGCGGCCCCGGCCGTGAGCAGCACCCGTTCCCCGGGCAGCCCGTGCCGTGCCGCCACCGCGGCCCGCGCGGCCCGCCCGTCCGGGTAGGCGGCCAGCCCGCCCAGCGACTCGGCGATACGGTCGCGCAGCCACTCCGGGGGAGTACCGGCACGGACGTTCACGGCGAGGTCGACGAGCGCCGAGCCGCCGTCGCGCACCTCGGCGTCACCGTGATGCCGCAGATCATGGCTCCGCCCCGGCCCCTGCCGCCCGTCTCTCCCGTCGCTGTCAGTGCGCATGGGAGGAAGCCTGGTCGTGGTCGTGGTCGCGGTGGTGGTCGCGGACATGGTGCCCGTGGCCGTCGTCGCCCGGCTGAGTCTCCCGGTAGCGCTCCATCACCAGGTCGAGCAGTTCGGGCTCCGGCCCGATGACGTCGGCGGGGACCACCTCGACCTCCGGACGCGCCGCCGCCCACCCCTCGCTCTGCTGCCGGATCCGCTCCGGGAGCACGCCGGTGAACAGGAAGTAGGGCAGCACGACGATCCGCCGCGCGCCGAGTCTCACGCAGCGGTCCAGGCCCGACGGCACGTCCGGCGCGGCCAGCGACACGAACGCCGTCTCCACGCCCGCGTAACCGCGCCCCTCCCACAGCAGCCGCGCCGCCTTGTGCACCTCCGCGTTGGCCTCCGGGTCGGCCGAGCCGCGGCCGACGAGCAGGACGGTCACCTCGGCCCGGTCCTGGGGTGTGCGCGCCGACCCGCCGAGCGCCTCGTCGAGCCGCCGCTCCAGCACGGCGAGCAGCGCGGGATGCGGACCCAGCGGGCGCCCGTACGCGTACGAGGTCCCCGGATGCCGTGCCTGCTCACGGGCGAGCGCGGCCGGGAGGTCGCCCTCGGCGGACCCGGCGGACACGAGCATCAGCGGGACCGCGGCGAACCGGCGCACCCCCTGCGCGGCCAGCTCGGCCACCGCGTCGCCGAGCGGCGGCGGGGAGAGCCCGATGAAACCGCCCGCCACGGGCAGGCCGGGGTTGCGCCGGCCCAGCTCCCGTACGAAGTCGCGGAACGCCTCGGCTCCGGCATCGTCCCGGGTGCCATGGCCTGCGAGGAGCAGGGCTGGGGCGGGGGTGGTCACGAGGTCTCCTCGGGATACGTCATGGAGTGGGGGGTTGGGGGGCTGGGCGGGGGTGAGAGGGCGGGGCGTCGGCTCCGGGCAGGGCCGGAGCCGGCGAGTGTCCGGCGTGCCCGAGGCGCCTGACGGGTGTGACGGCTCACCGGGGCTCCTCCCGCCGACGGTGGCCGCGCTGCGCCACCTTACGACCGGAGGCCTCGCGGGTCGCCGTCCCGCCCACACTCATCCCGGGCACTCCGGCCCCGGCCGTACGATCCCGCTCCACCTCGGTCCCGAGAACGGCCCCCGCACCGGCCCCGGCCACCGGGAGCCGCCCGCCCCCGGTCCGGCGTACGACCGCGCAGGTCGCCATCGCCGGGCGCGCGGACGACGTGCGCTTGGGGACGAGAAGCTCACCGCCACGGGCGAGGGCCGCGGCCTCGGCGACCGAGGGCGTACCGACGGCGGCGAGCGGCGCGTCCGAGGGGTTCGGCACGTCGACCCGTGCCAATTCCTCGGCGCCGTACGTCACCACGGGCACCCCGAGCCGCTCGGCCGCACCGAGTATCCCGGGCTCGTCGGCCTTCGTGTCGACGGTGGCGAGTTCGACGACGGACCGCGCGGACAGCCCGGCGTCCCGCAGGGCGTCCTCGACGAGCCCGAGCATCTCGTCGACCGGTACGCCCCTGGAGGCACCCACGCCGACCACGAGGGACGGCGATCTTTCCGGAAGCCGTGCAAGCCGGGAGGCATCCGGAGTGCGGCGAACGTGCGTGAAGGCCGGTTGATCGGATAGCAAGGGCGTATGGCGGTGTTCGTCGCGCTCGGCGCGTTCCTCATGACGCTGGCCGGCGGCTGGACGGCGCAACGCGTCACAGACCGCCGCCACCTCGTACTCGGCCTGGCCGGCGGCCTGATGCTGGGCGTCGTCGGCCTCGATCTGCTGCCGGAGGCGCTCCACGCGGCGGGCGAGGAGATCTTCGGCGTCCCGGCCGCGCTGCTGCTGTTCGTGGCCGGTTTCCTCGCGGCCCATATGGTGGAACGGCTGCTGGCCGTGCGCCAGGCCTCGCACGGCGGCGGGGAACACGACGGGCGGACGCCCCAGGTGGGTCTGACGGCCGCCGCCGCGATGGTCGGCCACAGCGCCATGGACGGGGTGGCGATCGGCGCGGCCTTCCAGGTGGGCGGCGGGATGGGAGCGGCCGTGGCGGTCGCCGTGATCGCCCACGACTTCGCGGACGGCTTCAACACGTACACGATCACGACCCTGTACGGGAACGCCCGCCGCAAGGCGGTCGCGATGCTCGTCGCGGACGCCGCGGCCCCCGTGATCGGTGCCGCCTCGACGATGCTGTTCACCATTCCCGGGCATCTGCTCGGCGGATACCTCGGCTTCTTCGGCGGCGCGCTCCTCTACCTCGCCGCCGCCGAGATCCTCCCCGAGGCCCACCACGAACACCCCGCCCGCTCCACACTGCTGTGCACGCTCGCCGGGGTGGCCTTCATCTGGCTGGTCGTCGGCATCGCCGAGTGAGCCAGGGGTGACCGGCCCCAGCGCGCCGGGAGCCGGTCTCATGACCCAGTACTCCCGGCACCGCCAACGTTCCCGGCACACCTCTCCACGAACCTGCGGGCGACACCGGGCGAGCCCGCCCAGTGCGTGTGCAGATAGCTCGCGTGCACGCCCCGCTGCACGAATCCCTCGACCCGCCGCACGGGAGTGCGCAACCCCCAGGCGGCGGTCGCCCCGGCCCCCGGCTCGACGACGGTCCGGTGGAACTCGTGCCCCCGCATCCGGGTGCCCGCCTCGGCCAGCGAACTGTCGGACACCGCCACGGCGTCGCGGTACCCGAGCGTCAGCCGCGCGTCCATCCGGGCCTCGGCGTCGATGACCCCGCACATCGGCAGCCCGTCGAGCTCACGCGAGAGGTAGAGCAGCCCCGCGCACTCGGCCGCGATCGGCGCCCCGCTCTCGGCGAGCGCGGCAACGGCCTTGCGCAGCGGTTCGTTGGCGGACAGTTCCGGCCCGAACACCTCGGGAAACCCGCCCCCCAGGACCAGCCCGCGGGTCCCGTCCGGCAACTGCTCGTCCCGCAGCGGATCGAACGTGACGACGTCGGCCCCGGCGGCGGCCAGCAACTCGGCCTGCTCGGCATAGGAAAAGGTGAAGGCAGACCCCCCGGCGACGGCGACGACCGGAGCGTTTCTCAGCCCGTCCGGCGTTTGAGGACGAGCGCGAAGCGCGATACGGGGGGCAAGGGGGCGCGGCCCCCATGCGTGGATGGGATCGGGCAGGGGCGGCGGGGGCGAGGAAGTCAGCGCCTCACCCGCATCCCAAGCCCCACCCCCCACGTCCCCCGCACTGCGCGCCAACGCGAACAGCGCCTCCAGATCACACCCGGCCCGCACCCGCGCCCCCATCGCCGCGACAGCGGCAACCGCCTCGGCCCGCCGCTCGGCCACAGGCACCAGCCCGAGATGCCGGGACGGCGTACCCACCTCCTCGGCCCGCCGCAGAGCGCCCAGCACCGGCACCCCGGACTGATCCATCGCCTCCCGCAACAGCGCCTCGTGCCGATCGGACGCGACCTTGTTGAGAATCACCCCGCCGATCCGCACCCCGGGATCCCAGGAGGCGAACCCGTGCACGAGCGCGGCCACCGACCGGGACTGCGAGGACGCGTCCACGACCAGCACCACGGGCGCCCGCAGCAACTTCGCCACATGGGCGGTGGAGGCCAGCTCCCCTTCCCCGGAAGCCCCGTCGAACAGCCCCATCACCCCCTCGACCACCGCGAGATCACACCCGCGCGCCCCATGGGCGAACAGCGGCGCGATCAACTCGGGCCCGCACATGTAGGAGTCGAGATTGCGCCCCACCCGCCCGCTGGCGAGCGAGTGGTACCCGGGATCGATGTAGTCCGGCCCCACCTTGTGCGGGGACACGGCGAGCCCCCGCGAGGCGAACGCGGCCATCAGCCCCGTCGCCACGGTGGTCTTGCCACTCCCGGAGGCGGGCGCGGCGACGACCAACCGAGGGACGGACCCGGAGCCAGCCCCAGACCCAGAGCCGAAGTCGGACCCGGAGCTGGACGCTCCCGAGGCGGAACCGAGGGACATCACCACTCGATGCCCCTCTGCCCCTTCTGACCGGTGTCCATCGGATGCTTGACCTTGGACATGTCGGTCACCAGGTCGGCGAAGTCGACCAGCTTCTCGGGAGCGTTGCGCCCGGTGATGACCACGTGCTGGGTCCCGGTCCGGCCCCGCAGCACCTCCACGACCTCGTCGACGTCGACCCAGCCCCAGTGCATCGGGTAGGCGAACTCGTCGAGCACGTACAGCTTGTACGTCTCGGCGGCCAGGTCCCGCTTGACCTGCTCCCAGCCCTCGCGGGCCTTCTCCTCGTTGTCCAGCTGGGAGTCGCGCTGCACCCACGACCAGCCTTCGCCCATCTTGTGCCAGTCGACGGACCCGCCCTCACCGCTGGCGCCGAGGACGCGCAGGGCGTTCTCCTCGCCGACCTTCCACTTCGCGGACTTGACGAACTGGAACACCCCGATCGGCCATCCCTGGTTCCAGGCGCGCAGCGCGAGCCCGAAGGCGGCGGTGGACTTTCCCTTCCCGATGCCGGTGTGCACCATGACGAGCGGCCGGTTCCGTCGCTGACGTGTCGTCAGTCCGTCGTCCGGTACGACACTCGGCTGTCCCTGAGGCATTACGCGGCCTTCCTGCCGTTGCCCTGGCTGCCCTGGCTGTTGCCCCGGCCGCCGCGCTGCACATCCCTGACCAGACCGGCGATGGAGTCGGCCCGCAGCTCGTCGAGCGTCACGGCCGTACCGCCGAGTTCACCCGCGAGCTGCCCCGCGAGTCCGAGCCGCACCAGGCCCGACTCGCAGTCGACGACGACGGACGCGACCTTGTCGGCGGCGAACAGCCGGGCGGCCCGCCCGGCGAGCGCCACCGGTTCGGGGCCGCCCGTGGCCCGTCCGTCCGTCACCAGCACGACCAGCGCGCGCCGGGCCGGATCACGCAACCGCTCCACCCGCAGCACGTCGTGCGCCCGCAGCAGTCCGGCCGCGAGCGGCGTACGCCCGCCGGTGGGCAGCGACTCCAGCCGCACCGCGGCCGCGTCGACCGACGACGTGGGCGGCAGCGCCACCTCGGCCGCGGACCCGCGGAAGGTCACGAGCCCCACCTTGTCCCGGCGCTGGTAGGCGTCGAGGAGCAGGGACAGCACCGCTCCCTTCACGGCGCCCATCCGCTGCCGGGCCGCCATGGACCCGGACGCGTCCACGACGAACAGCACGAGGTTCCCCTCGCGCCCTTCCCTGGTGGCCTGCCGCAGATCGTCCCGCCGTACGACGAGGCCGGGCCCGGACCGTCCCCGTGCCCGCTGATGCGGCGCCGCGGCCTGCACGGTCGCGGCCAGATGCAGCTTGGTGAGCGCCCCGCGCGGCCGGCGCGCCCCGGTGGTGCGCCCGTGCTCGGTCCGGGCCCGCGAGCGCCGCCCGGCCGCTCCCTCGCCAAGACCGGGCACGCTCAGCACCTTCGTACGGAAGGGCTCGGCGGCCCGTACGGGGGACTGCTCGCCCGCGCCGGGGGACGGTGCCCGGCCGTTCTCGGACTCGTTCGCGGGGGCCTCGCCCTGCGCGGGCACCTCACCGGAACCGTCGTCGCCGCTATTACTGTCGCCGCCGTCGTCGGGCCCGTCCTGCGGGGGGCGCCCGCCACCGCCACCGGGCCCGTCCGGATCCGGGTCCTCGTCGCCGGAGCCGTCGGTGTCCTCGGGGCTGCCCGAGTCGTCGGTGTCCTCGTCGCTCGCGAACTCCTCCATCGTCTCGTCGAGCCTGTCCTCGTCGAGACCGGGCGCGTCGAAGGGATTGCGCCGGCGCCGGTGCGGCAGCGCGAGGAGCGCGGCCTGCCGTACGTCCTCGGCGAGCACGTCGGTCCGTCCCGCCCAGGCGGCCAGCGCGGTGGCGGTCCTGGCCATCACGATGTCGGCCCGCATGCCGTCCACCTCGAACGCGGCGCAGGTCGCCGCGATCTGCCGCAGCGCGCCGTCGCCGAGCCGCACCGACGGCAGCAGCTCCCGCGCGGCCACGATCCGCGCCCGTACGTCGGACTCCTCGTCGGCCCAGCGCGTCGCGAACCCCTCCGGGTCGTCGTCGTACGCGAGCCGCCGCCGTACGACCTCCACCCGCTGGTCGGGGTCGCGCGAGGCCGCCACCTCGACGGTGAGCCCGAACCGGTCGAGCAACTGCGGCCGCAGTTCGCCCTCTTCGGGGTTCATGGTCCCGACGAGCAGGAACCGCGCGGCATGCCGTACGGAGACGCCCTCGCGCTCCACGTACGAGGCACCCATCGCCGCCGCGTCGAGGAGCAGGTCGACCAGGTGGTCGTGGAGGAGGTTGACCTCGTCCACGTACAGGAGTCCGCGGTGGGCGTCGGCCAGCAGGCCGGGCTCGAAGGCCTTCACGCCCTCCGAGAGCGCCCGTTCGATGTCGAGCGCGCCGACGAGGCGGTCCTCGGAGGCGCCGACGGGCAGTTCGACCATCCGGGCAGGACGGGGCGTGCCCGGGCCCACCTCGTGGGGGCCGTCCGGGCAGGCCGGATCGGGGGCGTCCGGCGCACAGGAGAACCGGCAGCCGGGGACGACGTCGACCTGCGGCATGAGCGCCGAGAGCGCGCGCACGGCCGTGGACTTGGCGGTGCCCTTCTCGCCGCGGACGAGCACACCGCCCACCGCGGGGGAGACGGCGTTCAGCAGCAGTGCCAGGCGCAGGTCGTCCTGACCGACCACGGCCGTGAACGGGAACGGGGTACTCACTGGTTGTCGTCCTCCAAATAGCCCAAACGGACTTCGTGGCTAAGGCGGCCCTCGCGCAGGCTCATACGGGCGCTCCCGGTGGGATGAAAGGCAGTCCGGCCGGTGCGCCGGACTCGATGAGCCGCCACAGCGCGTCCGTGTCCGCGTGTTCCTCGATCAGATCGCCCAGCCGGTCGAGCTGCTCCTCGCGCAGCCCCTCGAACGAGGTGTCGGCGGCCGGTACGAAGCGCCGCCCCGCCGCGGCCGCCACCTCGCGCAGGAAGGCACGCCGGAAGCCGTCCGACTCCAGCGAACCGTGCCAGTGCGTCCCCCAGACCTCGCCGACCCGGCAGCCGTCCAGGAAGGGTTCGCCGCCGTGCACATGGGCGACCCCGTGATGGATCTCGTACCCCTGGACGGGTTCGCCGAGAGCCTCGCCGACGGGGCGGGTGAGGGTCTTCTCCCGTGCGAACCGCACGCGTACCGGGAGGAGTCCGAGGCCGTCGACGGCGCCGGCCCCCGACTCGACCTCGTCCTCGATGTGTTCGCCGAGGAGCTGGAAGCCGCCGCAGATGCCCAGCACGGGGCGCCCTTCGGCGGCCCTGCGCACCAGGGCGTCCGCGAGGCCGCGCCGCCGCAGCCACTCCAGGGCCCGGACCGTGCCCCGGGTGCCGGGTACGACGACCAGGTCGGCGTCGACGAGTTCCTCGGCGCGGTCCACGAACCGCACGACGACGCCCGGTTCGGCGGCGAGGGCGTCCAGGTCCGTGAAGTTGGACATCAGGGGGATCGCGCAGACGGCGACCCGCAGGATGTCCTCACCGACGGGGGAGGAGACCTCGGACTCGCGCACCGAGCCCCGCAGGGACACTCGGAGCCCGTCCTCCTCGTCGATGCCGAGCCCGTGCCGGAAGGGCAGGATGCCGTAGGTGTGCCGCCCGGTGAGCCCGTGCAGCATGTCGACGCCGGGTTCGAGCAGGGAGACGTCCCCGCGGAACTTGTTGACGAGGAACCCGGCGACCAGCTCCTGGTCCTCGCGCGACAGCAGGGCCACCGTCCCGAAGAACGAGGCGAAGACCCCGCCGCGGTCGATGTCCCCCACCACGAGGACGGGCAGCCGCGCGCCCCGCGCGATCCCCATGTTCACGATGTCGGTGCGCCGCAGGTTGATCTCGGCGGGACTGCCCGCCCCCTCACAGATCACCGCGTCATACGTGCCCCGCAACTCGGCCAGACAGTCCAGCACGGTCCCGAGCAGCGCCTCCTGACGGCCGCCGTGATAGCCGCGCGCGCTCAGCTCGCCCACGGGCTTGCCCATCAGGACGACCTGGCTGCTGCGGTCACCGCCCGGCTTGAGCAGGACGGGGTTCATGAGCACGGAGGGCTCCACGCGGGCGGCCTGCGCCTGCATGGCCTGCGCACGCCCGATCTCCGCGCCCTCCCGCGTCACGAACGAGTTCAGCGACATGTTCTGCGCCTTGAACGGCGCGACCTTGACGCCCCGGCGCACCAGCCACCGGCAGATGCCGGCGGTCACGACGCTCTTGCCCGCGTCGGAGGTGGTACCGGCGACGAGGAGCCCGCCGCCCGGTCCGCCGCCCGGCCTCCCGCCCGTTCCCCCGCTCATGACGTACGCCCTTTCGTGACAGGTGACTTGGCGAGCGGCCCGGCGTGTGACGTGGTGAGCGAGGTGACGAGGGAGGTGACGAGCAGCCGCCCGGCGACACTCGCGCCCAGCGCGAGGAGGCTCACCCGTCGCGAGAGCCGGACGGCCCGCTCGATGTCCTCGACCCGCACGGCCCGCCCCGGACCGTTGAGCACGGGCCGATGTTCGACCCGTCCCGCGTACGAGAGCGTGCCGCCGAGCCGTACCCCGAGCGCACCCGCGAACGAGGCCTCCACGGGCCCGGCGTTGGGACTCGGATGCTTGCCGGCGTCGGCGCGCCAGGCGGTGACCGCCCCACGTGGATTCCCCCCGGCGACGGCGGCGAGGACCGCGGTCAGGCGCGCCCCGGGCCACCCCACCACGTCGTCGAGCCGTGCGGAGGCCCACCCGTACCGCCGGTGGCGGGTCGACTTGTGCCCGACCATGGCGTCCAGGGTGTTGACGGCCCGGAACCCGACCAGCCCGGGCACGTCCGCGACCGCGCCCCACACCAGGGCGCCCACGACGGCGTCGGAGGTGTTCTCGGCGACCGACTCGACCACCGCGCGGGCGATCCCGTCGGCGTCCAGGGCCTGCGGGTCGCGCCCGCACAGATGCGGCAGCCGCTCACGGGCCACCTCGATGTCCCCGGCGGCCAGCGCCCCGCCGACGGCCCGGGCCTCACGCCCGAGCGAGGTCCCCCCGACCACCGCCCAGGTGGCCGCCGCGGTCAGGACGACGGAGGCGACGGGGGAGGTACGTACGGAACGCCTGGCGGCCACGGCGAGGGAGACGGCGCCGCCCGCGCACACCGCGGTGTGCAGCGCCCCCCATCCCCGGTGGTCGCGCCACAGGGCCCGCTCGACGGTTCCCGCGGCCCGGCCGAACGCGGCGACCGGATGCCCCCGGCGGGGATCGCCGAGCAGCAGGTCACCGAGGAGGCCGACGGCGGCGCCGTACGCGAAGACGCGATCGGCTCGCATCGGTTCAGCCCGCCGTCACGCGAGGCGAGACCCTCGTACCGGGCCCGGGCCCGGGCACACTGGTCCACAACAGGTGGGCGCACATGGCGATATGTCCTCACTCAGGGTGTCCACGCCCTGGTTCGACGAGACCGACGGCGAGAGTTCCTGGCTCCCGGGGGATCGATTCCCCGGTGACAGTGGCGGGACCGCGCCGGATTCGCACCGGCTTCCTCTTCTGCCGACGTACATGGCCTCGGCAGTCCACCACGGTCCGAGAACACCCGTCAACTTGCTGTTGACCTGCGACGGGAGAGTGTGCTGAGACCCACATCCACCGACGGGCCCGCCCCGCGGACCGGTTTGCCGCGGACGTGCGACCGCCCTGCCGGGACCGCGGACGAGGCGGCTCCGGCAGGGCGGACGGTGACACTGCGGGCGTACGGCCCGACGGCCGTACCGGTCAGGCGACGATCAGATAGATCCCGTACGCCACGGCCGCCGCGCAGGCGGCGAAGCAGGCGTACGCGCCGGTGACCGCGAGGGTCGCGGAGCCACCCTGTGCGGCGGCCGACTCGCGCTTGGTGAGGCCGACGATGCCGAGGGTGAAGAGGCCCACGAGGGCGACGGTGGAGATGAGGCTGACTCCGAACACGGAGCCGAGGGCTGCCCAGTCGATCTTCATACGGTTCGTTCCTTACACCGTGGCCGGACGGGCGGGCTCGGCGTCCGGGCCCGGGATGGTGGTCTTGAGGTCGATGGCCGGGACGACCGGACCCGCGGGAGGCGGGGTGACGGCGGCGATCGCGGTGGTCACGACGCCCGCGGGCTCGTGGTCGTCGTTGACGTTGTCGACGGTGACGGGCTGGCGGCGGGACAGCGTCCAGATGACCGCGGAGCCGGCGATCAGCAGCGCGCCGGTGAGGACGATGCCCCAGGTGCCCTGCTTGGTCAGGAACTCGGCGCCCGCGCCCACCAGACCGGCGGCGGGGAGCGTGAGGCCCCAGGCGATGAACATGCGCGTCGCGGTCGACCAGCGGACGACACCGCCCTTGCGGCCCAGGCCCGAACCCATCACGGCGCCGGAGCAGGACTGGGTGGTCGAGAGGGAGAAGCCGAGGTGCGAGGAGGCCAGGATGACCGTCGCGGCGCTGGTCTGGGCGGCGAAGCCCTGCGGCGGCGCGAGGTCGGTGAGGCCCTTGCCCATGGTGCGGATGATGCGCCAGCCGCCCAGGTAGGTGCCGAGCGCGATGGCGATACCGGCCGAGACGATGACCCACAGGGGAGGGTTCGAGCCGGGCGCGAGCACCCCGCCGGTGACCAGGGCCAGGGTGATGATGCCCATGGTCTTCTGCGCGTCGTTCGTGCCGTGGGCCAGCGAGACCAGGCCCGCGGAGGTGATCTGACCCGCGCGGTAGCCCTTGGAGGTCGCCTTCTCACCGGCTCCGCGGCTGATCCGGTACGTCAGCCGGGTGGCGAGCATCGCGGCGAGTCCGGCCACCACGGGCGCGGCGATCGCGGGGAGGAGGACCTTGGTGATCACGGTCGAGCCGTTCACCGAGGACCAGCCCGCCGACATCACCGCGGCGCCGATCAGGCCGCCGAAGAGCGCGTGGGACGAACTGGAGGGCAGACCCAGGAGCCAGGTCAGCAGATTCCACAGAATGGCGCCGACGAGCGCCGCGAAGATCACCTCGGTGCGGATCCCCTCTTCGTTGATGAGGCCGCCGGAGATCGTCTTGGCGACCTCCACGGAGAGGAACGCACCGACGAGGTTCAGCACGGCGGACATGGCCACCGCCGTCTTGGGCTTGAGGGCGCCGGTCGAGATGGTCGTCGCCATCGCGTTGGCAGTGTCGTGGAAACCGTTCGTGAAATCGAACACGAGAGCGGTAACGATCACGATTCCGAGGAGGAGCGTGATGTGTTCCATTTACCCAGGCTTCTGTTGGACGACAGTGGCATGGGGAACGTAAGCAACCTGGGTGAACGGAAGATGAACTGAGTCGGGCGGTGGGGTGACCCAATCGAGGTGCCGCCACTCCGCTTGTGTCGAAGTGGCGGCGACGGCACTCGAAAGTCCCGGCACATTCTCGAACAGAGGCGGAATCCAGGGGTCCGCTACCCCGGTCATCCCCTCGCGAAGGTCTTCAGCCGGGACAGCGAACCGTTGAAGAGATTCTGGTCACCCGGCAGGCTGCCGCTGTTGTCGTACTGCCAGAACGTCCAGAATTTCCAGCCCGAGGGCAGCGACCCCGCGGATCCGCTGTAGCGGGCGAGCCACAGCGGATGGTTCGAGGCGAAGGCGGCGCTGTTGCCCGTGCAGGTCTTCCACCAGGTGTAGTTGGTGTAGATCACGGGCCGGCGGCCGGTCTGCCGCTTCACCTCGTCGCTGAAGGCCCTGATCCAGTCGACCATGCCGCTCCTGCTCAGCCCGTAGCACTTCTTCTTCTTGTCGTACGGGTTGTACTCGATGTCCAGCGCGGGCGGCAGCGTCCAGCCGTCCGCCCGCCAGCCGCCGCCGTTGCGCACGAAATAGGCGGCCTGCTCGGTGCCCGACGACGTGTGCGGCAGCGCGAAGTGGTACGCGCCACGGACGATGCCCGCGTTGCGCGCGCCGTCGTACTGCTGAGCGAAGTACGGGTTGCGGTACGTGTGCGACTCGGTGGCCTTCACGTAGACGAATGCGGCGCCTCTGCTCTTCGCGCTCGACCAGTTCACGTTCTTCTGGTGCGAGGACACGTCGTGCCCCTTGGGCTTGCCGGCGGCCGTGGCCGGCACCTCGACGAGTGCGGTGCCGCCGAGCGCCAGCGTCGCCACGGAAGCGGCGACGAGACGGGCACGCCGACGGGACGATGCGCGATGACTGGCCATGTTTTCCCCCGGAATGGCGACGTACGTGAAATACCTGTTCATCATCTTTCGGACGTGTGGGCGCCGCCCTGCAGTGCTCTCGCCCGAACGGAGCAGGGCCGGGCGGCTGGCAGGATCACGGCATGGCTGAGCAGCGGCGGGACACAGGAGACGGACAAGGCGCCGGGAGGGCGGGCGCGTCCCGGCCGGGGGTGGCGCTGGAGCGGGCGTGGGGCGACCTCGTGGCCACGGCCCGCCGGACGGTGTCCGACGGTCTGGTCGTCGGCACGTCGGGCAACGTGTCCGTGCGCGTGGGCGACACCGTCCTGGTCACGCCGACCGGGGTCCCGTACGACCGGCTGACGCCCGAGGATGTCTGCGGGGTGTCCCTGGACGGCCGGCGCGTGCTCGGTTCACTCGTTCCGACCAGCGAACTGCCCATGCATCTCGCGGTCTACTGCTCCACGGACGCGCGTGCCGTCGTGCACACCCACGCCGTGCACGCCACGGCCGTCTCGACCCTCGTCGCCGAGCTGCCCCTCGTCCACTACATGTCGGCCGCCCTCGGCGGGCCCGTCCGTGTCGCGCCCTACGCCACCTACGGCACGGAGGAGTTGGCCGAGAACATGCTCCGGGCCCTGCGGGACCGCACGGCCTGCCTCCTGCAGAACCACGGCACCCTCGCCCACGGCGCCACCCTCGACCAGGCCTACGACCGCACCGCCCAGCTCGAATGGATGTGCCGGGTGTGGCTCACCGCGTCGTCCGTTCCGGGCCTCACGCCCACCCTGCTGACCGAGGACCAGGTGGCGCGGGCGGGCGAGCGACTGGAGGGGTACGGCCAGCCGTGACATCGGGCCGTACGCGTCCGTACGCGGCCGTACACGCACAGGTCCGGCGGTCCGTGGCGGTACGCACAGCCCTCGCCGGACGGGGCCGTACACGCGAGCCCGGCCGGCCGGGGCCGCCATCGGCCCGGCCGTACGCGGCCGTGGACAGAGGCCCCGTCGGCCGTGGCCGCGGCACACCCGCGCGGCGGACGCCGGACCCACCCGCGCCGACCTTCCACTGGCCGACGGCGGGCTCCGTCAGGAGACTGGACCCGTGCGCACCGTGAAGCCGACGACGGCAGCCCTCACCACCGCCCTCACCGTGGCCGTGGCCGGCGCGGCCGGTATCGCCGCCGGCCGCTTCGCCGGCGACGCCGCCCTGAAGGCGGCGCCGGGTCGGCCGCTGCCCACCGAACCCCGCCTGACCGTGCACGCCACGGCCGCGGGCCAGATCGCCCTGACCCGCGCCCTCGCCTCCCGGCGCCCGGGCGTGTACGGCCTCGGCGGCGACGGCGGCCACGCCGTCGTCGGCCCGCTCCTGGCCGGGGCCGCGCACACCGCCGACACGGTGGTGCGCCGTCTGGAGCGCGTCACCCGAGGCACGCTGAAACCCGGCGACAAGGTGTGGTTCACGCCCGGCGTGCACGTCGGCGACCCGGGCACCGCCCTCGGCCTCCCTTTCACCGACGTGGACATCCCCGGAGAACTGGGCACCCTGCCCGCCTGGTTCGTGCCCGCCGCCCGTGACACCTGGGTGATCACCGTGCACGGCCTGGGCACCACTCGCGAACACCCCATGAACGTCATGGAGTTCCTGCACCGCCAGGCCTTTCCCGTCCTCGGCCTCGCCTATCGCGGGGACGCCGGCGCACCGCGGCCCCCGGCCGGCCTGAACTACCTCGGCGAGACCGAGTGGCGCGACCTGGACGCCGCCATCCGCTTCGCCGTGCGGTACGGCGCCGAACGGGTCGTCCTGCACGGCTGGTCGACCGGCGCCACCATGGCGCTGCGCGCCGCCGAGCACTCCGCGCTCCGCGAGCGGATCTCCGGGCTCGTCCTGGACTCGCCGGTCCTCAGCTGGGAGACCACCCTGCGAGCCCTCGCCACCGCCCGCCGCACCCCCGGCGCCCTGCTGCCGCTGGCCGTCCGCGCCGCCCAGGGCCGCACGGGCCTCGTCAGCGGCCGCGTCGAGGGCTCCGCCGACCCGGTACGGCTCAAGGTGCCCACCCTCGTCCTGCACGGCCCCGACGACACCGTCGCCCCCTGGGGGCCCTCCCGCCGCCTCGCGGACCGCCGCCCCGACCTCGTCACCCTCCACACGGTCCGCGACGCCCCGCACGGCGCCATGTGGAACGCCGACCCGGCCGGTTACGAAGAGGCCCTCCGCCGCTTTCTCACCCCGCTGATGTAGCCGCCCTCCCGCCCCGGCGGGGAAGCTTCCGTTTAACCCTGTACCAGTGGCCGGATCCCCCTCACAGTGCCTGCCGGGCCCGGCGCGCGGACCGCCTCTGTGGCCTCCTGTGGCATTCCGTTTGGGTTTTCGGACCGTCAACCGGAAGACTGCTCCCGTGACGTCCCGTATCCCGCGCGACTCCAGGCTCCGACTCGTCCGCCCGCGAACCCTGGCCGCCGCCCCCCGAGCGATGACCCAGAGGCCCGCCCGCCGGCCTGCCCCCCGCCCACCGGAGGGCACACCGGCACCGGCGGAACTCGCCCGCATGGCGCGCGCCGTGCTCGCCGGCGCGGCCCGGGTCGCCCGCTGGGCCGACGCCACCCTGAGCCCCGGCACCGGCCCCCGCCGGGACCGTGACGGCACGGTCTCCGGCGGCGGTTCCGCGGAGAACGGCGGCTCCGGAGGGAAGGGCGGCTCCGGGGGGAAGGGCACACTCTCCGACGCGGTCGCGCAACAGGCCGCCACCAGTCTGTCCCTGACCCCGGATCAGGTACGGGCGGACTGGGACATCGCACGGCTCGCCGGCCTGATCGAGGTGCACGGCGACACCGCGCGCCCCGGCTGGCGCCTGCGCGCCTGGAACCGCGACGACAGCGCCGTACTCCGCGGCTGGGTCGCCTTCTTCGACGCCTGGTCGATCGCCCACCCCGGTCCCGACGGACGCGAGCCCGCCACCGTCGCCGAGGTCGTCTCGGCGATGCCGCAGGTGCTCTCCTTCCTCCAGCTGTCCGCGGGCCCCGTCCCCGTTCCGCAACTCCTCGACCTGCTGGAGCAACGCGTCACGGAACTGCGCACCGAACGCTGCGAGATCCCCTACGGTCCGCAGCCCGGCCCCGTCGAGAGCTCGGCGAGCCCGGCCGAGGACACCCCGCTCGCCCCCCTTCTCGACTGGGCGCTGCACGCCCTCGCCGCCGTGGGCGCCCTCACCTGCGCCGACGGCCAGGCCACGCTCACCCCGCTGGGCAGCTGGGCCGTGTGGGTCAAGCTGGAGCAGATCTGCGTGGCCGCGCAGAGCCCCGCCGGGAACATCGAACAGGGCGCCGAGGACATGCTCCGCGGCTGCGCCCAGCTCAGACCGAACGCGGCCCGCGCCGAGTACCGCGCCTGGCTCGCCGCCCGCCCCGTCGGCAGCGCCGTCACCGAACTCCTCGCCGCCGCCCGCGGTGAGGACGCCCTGTCGCGCGGGCTGGCCTTCGAGGCCCTGCGCGTGGTCGGCGCCCCCGCCGAACCGGACGTCCGCGCGGTGGCGGACGAGACCCCCTTGCGCCCGTACGCCCTGCTGTGGCTCGCCGAGCACGACGGACACGACCCCGAGGACGCCCACCTGGTGCTCACCCGCGAGGAGGCCACCTGGCTGTGGGTCGACACCGCCGCGGCCGTCGCCGACCACGGCGAGGCCCCGCTCCTCGTACGGCACCTGGAGTCCGCGGTGCAGCCGACCGTCCCCGCGCTCCTCGACGAGGTGCGCGCGGTCGGCCACCCCCGCACCGTGCAGGTCCTGGTCGCGCTGGCCGCCGCCCACCCCGACCCGGCCCTCGCCAAGGCCGTCCGCCGCGCCGCCTTCCAGGTCCACCGAGGGGGCTAGGGCCTGCCGCGGCACCAGACACGACAGTGGTCCGGGGGCGGGCTCAGACCCTGGTCTCCGGGGCGTACGTGCCGAAGCTCCAGATGTTGCCCTCGATGTCCCGGGCCATGTAGTCCCGTGAGCCGTAGTCCTGGTCCGTCGGGGGCATCAGGATGTCCGCCCCGTGGTCCACGGCCCGCTGGTGGTGTGCGTCCACGTCGTCCACGACGACGTACACCCCGGTGGGGCCCGCGCTCTTCATGGCCTCGTCGAAGCGGCTGCCGGTGCCCTTGGAGCCCAGCATCACCGCGCCGTTGCCCTGCACCAGCTCGGCGTGCACCACCTTGCCCTCCTCGTCCTCGTAGACCGATGCCTCGGTGAAGCCGAAGGCCTCCGCGAGCTGCCTGATCGCGGATTTCGCGTCCGCGTACAGCAGCGTCGGGTAGATGCTCGGGCGTCCGCTGTCCGTGCCGGCCATGCCGATCACTCCTTCCGGTCCCGCTGTCCTGCCCCACCACTGGGACAGCACCTGAATGTGACCTGCCCCACAGTCTGGCACCCGGCACTGACAACAGCCCGTGAACGCCCGTCGGACAGCCGGGAGCGTGCCCGAGTACTCAGCGGAAGGTGTCGCAGCGGGCCATGTCCCCGGTGCGGTAGCCCTGGTGGAACCACTGCTGCCGCTGGGCGGCCGACCCGTGCGTCCAGGCCTCCGGTGTCACCCGGCCCTGGAACCGCTCCTGGATCCGGTCGTCGCCCACGGCCGCCGCCGCGTCCATCCCGTCGCGGATGTCGGCCTCCGTGAGGCCGGTGATCAGCGGTCGGCCCGTCGACTCGTCCTTCGTGGTCGTCGCGTGGTGCGCCCAGACGCCCGCATGGCAGTCGGCCTGCAACTCCACCCGCACCGCGTTGCTGTTCGCGCCGGTCCGCCCGTCCTGGGAACGGTCCAGGGTCCCCGTCAGGTCCTGCACGTGGTGCCCGTACTCGTGCGCCACCACGTACGCCTGCGCGAAGGGCCCGCCACTGGAGCCGAACGCGGTCCGCAGTTCCTCGAAGAAGCCCAGGTCCAGATAGACCTTCCGGTCACCCGGGCAGTAGAAGGGCCCGACCGCCGAGGTCGCCGTCCCACAGGCCGTACCGACCCGGTCGCTGAAGAAGACGGTCGGCGACCGCGTGTACGTACCGCCGCGGCGCTCGAACTCCTGCGCCCAGAAATCCTGGACGCTGTTGACGACCGCCACGATGCGGCAGTCCTCCTTGGTGTTCGCGTCCCGTCCGGTACGGCAGGTCTGCTGGACCTCGGCGAGGGACGAGGCGCTCGCCCCGGGTTCCTCGTCCCCGGCGGAGAGGCCCAGTTGGTCGGGCCCGACGCCGAGGAAGAGACCCAGCAGGAGGGCGATCAGACCGGCGACGCCGCCGCCCACCGTCGCCCTGCCGCCGGGGATCCGGCTGCCGCGCACATCCTGCACCTCGGAGGTGTCCAGGCCGGCGTCGTCGTCGAACTGCATGGGCGCTCCACCCTCCGCGGACGGGACCTGCGGGGTCGCCGCTCCGGTACCGCGTCGCCCCTGGCGCCATCCTCGCCCGCTCTCCGGAGCGCGGCGCCGGGCGGCGGGCCGAACGGGGGACGGACGAGGGCGCCCCACGACGGGCCGGGCGGGGCGCGGCACGGCCGCCACGGGGCAATGAGCGTCACACCCCCGAACACCCGCACACAGAAAAAGTCCTTGCATCGCCCCGTTAGACTTGGCCCATGGCCATTCTCCTCGTGCATTAGACGGCGTGAACGCCCTCAGCCGCCCACCCCGTCAACAACCCTGCCCAGGAGTCTGTCCGTGATTTCCGCTTCCGGTATCGAACTGCGTGCCGGCGCCCGCCTGCTCATCGAGTCCGCCACCTTCCGCATCGCCAAGGGCGACCGCATCGGCCTGGTCGGCCGCAACGGCGCGGGCAAGACCACCCTCACGAAGGTCCTCGCAGGTGAGGGCACCCCCGCCGCGGGCACCGTCGCCCGCTCCGGCGAGGTCGGCTACCTCCCGCAGGACCCGCGCACCGGCGACCTCGACATGCTGGCCGGCGACCGCGTCCTGTCCGCGCGCGGCCTGGACACCCTGATCCGCAAGATGCGCGAGAACGAGCAGCGCATCGCCAGCGGTTCGGGCGCCACCCGCGAGAAGGCGATGCGGCAGTACGAGCGCCAGGAGACGGAGTTCCTCACCAAGGGCGGGTACGCCGCCGAGGCGGAGGCCGCCACCATCGCCGCCGCGCTCAACCTCCCCGACCGGGTGCTCGGCCAGCCCCTCCATACGCTCTCCGGCGGTCAGCGCCGCCGTATCGAGCTGGCCCGCATCCTCTTCTCGGACGCGGACACCCTGCTCCTCGACGAGCCCACGAACCACCTCGACGCCGACTCCATCGTCTGGCTGCGGGACTACCTGAAGACGTACCGCGGCGGCTTCATCGTGATCTCCCACGACGTCGACCTGGTCGAGACGGTCGTCAACAAGGTGTTCTACCTGGACGCCAACCGCGCCCAGATCGACGTCTACAACATGGGCTGGAGGCTGTACCAGCAGCAGCGCGAGGCCGACGAGAAGCGCCGCAAGCGCGAGCGGCAGAACGCCGAGAAGAAGGCGACCGCCCTGCACTCGCAGGCCGACAAGATGCGCGCCAAGGCCACCAAGACCGTCGCCGCGCAGAACATGGCCAAGCGGGCCGACAAGCTCCTCGCGGGTCTGGAGGCCGAGCGGAAGTCCGACAAGGTCGCCAAGCTGCGCTTCCCCGACCCGTCCCCCTGCGGCAAGACCCCGCTGATGGCGGAGGGCCTGTCCAAGTCGTACGGCTCCCTGGAGATCTTCACCGACGTCGACCTGGCCATCGACAAGGGCTCCCGCGTCGTCATCCTCGGCCTGAACGGCGCGGGCAAGACGACCCTGCTCCGTCTCCTCGGCGGCGCGGAGAAGCCCGACACCGGCCAGATCATCGAGGGCCACGGCCTCAAGCTCGGCTACTACGCGCAGGAGCACGAGACCCTCGACCCCCAGCGCACGGTCCTGGAGAACATGCGCTCCGCCGCCCCCGACCTCGACCTCGTCCAGGTCCGCAAGACGCTCGGCTCGTTCCTGTTCTCCGGCGACGACGTCGACAAGCCGGCCTCCGTCCTCTCCGGCGGCGAGAAGACCCGTCTCGCGCTCGCCACCCTCGTGGTGTCGTCCGCGAACGTCCTGCTCCTCGACGAGCCGACGAACAACCTCGACCCGGCCAGCCGCGAGGAGATCCTCGGCGCGCTGCGCACCTACAAGGGCGCCGTCGTCCTCGTCACTCACGACGAGGGAGCCGTCCAGGCGCTCCAGCCGGAGCGGATCATCCTGCTGCCCGACGGCGTCGAGGACCTGTGGGGTGCCGATTACGCGGACCTGGTGGCCCTCGCCTGAGCGGTCCGTCGAGTGGTCGGCCGGGCGGTCCGTCGAGCGGGCCGCGTTGGTTGATCGTTTGACTGATCCACTCGCTGATCCACTGGCTGATCCACTTCGTATGGATCATTCGGCCGATCCGTGATCCATCATCTGAGTGAGATCTCCTCGTACCGAGGTGTGTCCTACACGCATTTCCCGGCCGGGCCCTTCGTCCTCGAAGGCCCGGCCGTCGTGCGTCGCTGACCTGGCCCTTCGTCCGTGAACTCGTTCGGTGGTCCGGACGAGAGGCGGATGGAATGCGGGATTCCGCTCATGGTGACGGGCTTCCACAGCGCAAGCTCGTCCCATCGACCTTGCCGAATGGGTGGCCAGGACGCTCATGAGGGGTGATCATGAGAAGTCCAGAGCGCACTTCCGCTGAGGAGGCACGGGTGGCCGAGACTCTGAAGAAGGGCAGCCGGGTAACCGGCGCCGCGCGCGACAAGCTCGCGGCAGACCTGAAGAAGAAGTACGACTCCGGTGCGAGCATTCGGGCACTGGCCGAGGAGACCGGCCGCTCGTATGGCTTCGTGCACCGGATGCTCAGTGAGTCGGGCGTCACGCTTCGTGGGCGTGGCGGAGCGACGCGAGGCAAGAAGTCCGCGTCGGCCTGACGCCGGACGGCTCCTCGTTCTCCGATGGTGACCACCCGGTCGGTCTCTTGACCGCCCGGGTGGTTACTGTGCAGTCACTTAAGGGTGTGCCCGTACGGCACCCCCGCTGACCGCACCCATCGGAGGCGCCCTCATGGCTTCGTTCGACTCGCTGCTCGACAAGGACGGCGTACGGCTCACCGTCGACGACGCGATCGCCACGGTGACGCTGACCAACCCGGCCAAGCGCAACGCGCAGAGCCCCGCCCTGTGGCGGGCGCTGGCCGAGGCCGGCCGGCTGCTGCCGGGCACCGTCCGGGTCGTCGTGCTGCGCGCCGAAGGCAAGTCCTTCTCCGCGGGGCTCGACCGGCAGGCGTTCACGCCCGAGGGCTTCGACGGCGAGCCGTCCTTCATCGATCTCGCACGCGGTTCCGACGCCGAACTCGACGCGGCCATCGCCGAGTACCAGGAGGGTTTCACCTGGTGGCGGCGGAGCGACATCGTGTCCGTCGCAGCTGTGCAGGGACACGCCATCGGTGCGGGCTTCCAGCTCGCGCTCGCCTGTGACCTGCGCGTCGTCGCCGACGACGTGCAGTTCGCCATGCGCGAGACCGGCCTGGGCCTCGTCCCCGACCTGACGGGCACGCATCCGCTGGTGGGGCTCGTCGGTTACGCCCGTGCGCTGGAGATCTGTGCGACGGGGCGGTTCGTGCAGGCGGAGGAGGCGCAGCGGGCCGGGCTCGCGAACATCGCCGTGCCCGTCGATCAGCTCGACGACACGGTGGGTGAACTGGCCGCCGCGCTGTTGACCGCGCCGCGGGACGCGCTTGTCGAGACCAAGGCACTGCTCCAGGGTGCGCTGGGTCGTACGTATGAGGAGCAGCGGGTTGCCGAGCGGGGGGCTCAGGGGCGGCGGTTGCGGGATCTCGCGGGGCTTTCCGACTGAGGGCGCGCGCCTCGTCCCCGGGGGGTGGGGTCCGCGGGTCGGGGGCGTGTGCGGGTGCGTGGGGGCTGGTCGCGCAGTTCCCCGCGCCCCTTGAGGGGCTGGGGCCGCGGGTCGGGGGCGTGTGCGGGTCCGGTGGGGGCTGGTCGCGCAGTTCCTCGCGCCCCTGACGGGGCCTCTAAGGGCCCGGAGTCACGGCCGTCACCAGTACCGCTGTCGACGGGTGGTCCGGGAGTGACTTCGTGAGGGTCGCGCGGACCGTTCTGGTCGTGTCCAGCGTGCGCCCGGTCGTGTCCACCGCGATCTCCACCTGGACATGGCGGCGGGGGAGCGCCGTCTCGCTGGGGAGTTCGGTGATGCGCGCCTTGCCCGTCAGAGCTGTCACGCCCGGGACGCCGAGTGCGGCTGCGGCCACGCGGGACTCGTCCGTGCCGGGGGAGGGGCGCGGTCCGGCGGTGTGCGCGGGATCGGAGCCGGCCGGTTCCGGCGTGCCCTCGCCCTCCTCCAGCAGGCCCGTCACCCGTAGGTCCACCTCCGTGACCGTCAGACCGAGTGCGTCCGTCGCCGTCGCGATGAGGGCCGTGCGGAGACGCGACGCGGCCACGGGCAGGGGCTCGCTCGGCGTAGCCGCGAACTCCGCGTCGATGCGCAGCGGACCGGGCGGCAGCGCGCTCGGCGGCGGGGGCACGGCGGGCTCGGACGCGCTGTCCGGGTCGGCGAGGGCGAGGCGCAGGGAACCGAGGCGTACACCCGGCACAGGGCGTACCCCCCGGCGCAGTACGGCGACGGCCGCCGCCTCCGTGATCCACGCGCCGTCACCCGGGCCGCCCAACGGCAGCAGTCTGCCCAGGCCGAGCTGTTGCCGTACTGCTTGCGTCCATCGGTCCGCCGTCATCGCCCCAGCCTGCCGTATCCCTGGCGCGCGACTCGGCAACCCGTCTTAATGTGGGCGAAGAAGCCCACCGAAAGGGGATGCACGGCGATGAGCGACACGACTCAGCGCAATCGGCCGGAAGGCGCGGAGGCCGAGCAGCCGGACCAGCAGCAGGTGCGCAAGAGCGCCGTGAGCAAGCGCGGCGGCGGCGATCCGTCGACCCGGGGGCGTACCACCATCGCCGACGGGGTCGTCGAGAAGATCGCCGGACTCGCCGCCCGGGACGTCCTCGGTGTGCATGCCATGGGCAGCGGGATCTCGCGGACCTTCGGCGCCGTACGCGACCGGGTGCCGGGCGGTGGCGCGAAGTCCGTCACGCGCGGTGTGAAGGCCGAGGTCGGTGAGGTGCAGACCGCGCTCGACCTGGAGATCGTCGTCGACTACGGCGTGTCCATCGCCGATGTCGCCCGCGACGTACGGGAGAACGTCATCGCGGCCGTCGAGCGCATGACGGGCCTTGAGGTCGTCGAGGTCAACATCGCGGTCAGCGACGTCAAGCTGCCGGAGGAAGAGGACGAGGAACCGGAGAACCGGCTCCAGTGACCGATCTGCTGAGGAGCGCACCATGAGCATGGCCGTGATCGGCATGATCGCCGGAATGGCGCTGGGATTCGCCGGGTACTTCGGTGGCTTCGGCGCGTTCCTCCTGGTGGCCGCGCTGGGCGCCATCGGCTTCGTCGCGGGCCGTTTCCTTGAGGGGGACCTGGACCCCGGTGACTTCTTCCGGTCCCGCGGTACCCGCGACGACCGCCGGCGGTGACGCGCGTGTCCGAGGCCGTCGAGCCGGGCGAGCGGGGCGCCACGAAGATCGCCGACCGGGTCGTAGCGAAGATCGCCGCGCAGGCGGCCCGTGAGGCGCTCGACGTGCTGCCTCCCGGCGCGGTGCCCCCGCACGCCACGGTCGTCGTCCACCAGGACCACGCCCGCGTCAGCGTCAGTCTCGAACTCGGCTACCCCTGTGACATCGGCGGCCGGTGCGGTGCCGTGCGTCGCCAAGTCGCTCAGCGGGTAGAGGCGTTGGCGGGAATGAAAGTTCCCGAGGTCGCCGTCCAGGTGGAGCGACTGCACTCCGCGCAGACGCGCGGCGCGGCACAGGGGAGGACGCAATGAGCGAGCCCCAGGGCTCCGGGAGCACCCGACAGCAGCCCGTCATCGAGAAGGACGCCGAGAACGAACTCGGCCAGTCCACCTCCGCCGCCGACTACACACCCCTGCCGACCCTCGACGGCGCCGAGGACGGCAACGGCCGGTTCTGGTCGGCCCGCCGCGTCCCCGCGGGCCTCCTCGCGCTGCTGGTCCTGGCCGCCGCGGGTCTCCTGCTGTACGACGTCGTGGCCGTCCGCGCCGACCGGCCGGCCATGCACTGGCGCAGGTCCCTGGCCCGGGAACTCGCCGAGCGGCCCCTGGACGACACCTGGGTGCTCGTCGGCGCCGGGGTCGCGACCGCCCTGGGCCTGTGGCTGCTCGTCCTCGCCGCGACCCCGGGACTGCGCTACATCCTCACGATGCGGCGCGCCCACCCGGACGTACGGGCCGGACTGCACCGGAACGCCGCCGCGACGGTGCTGCGCGACCGGGCCATGGAGGTGTCCGGCGTGCAGTCCGTCCGGGTCCGTATGGGGCGCGGGAAGGCCGACGTCCGCGCGGTCTCGCACTTCCGAGAACTCGACGACGTACGCGCCGATCTGGACGCCACGCTCGCCGACGGCGTCAGAGGGCTCGGCCTCGCCCGACGGCCCGCGCTGTCGGTGCATGTGGCCCGGCCGGGCCGGAAGGGGTGAACGGAGTGCTGAAAATCGTGAACCGGGTCCTGCTGGGCCTCGCGGGTCTGCTCCTGGTCGTGCTCGGCGGCTCCGTGCTCGCCGTGGGCCTCGGTGCGGACCCGCCCTCGTGGTGGATCCACGACGGCCGGCACGACGTGCTGCTGAGCGACGCCGACCGGGCGCGATGGCGGGCCGACGGCTGGTGGTGGCCCGCCGTCATCGCCGCGCTGACGGTGGCCGTGCTGCTCGCCCTGTGGTGGCTGACGGCGGTGCTGCGCCGGCGCCGCCTCGCCGAGGTGCTGGTCGACACCAGCGACGGCGAGGGCGCGCTCCTGCGGGGCCGGGCCCTGGAGGACGTACTGGCCGCCGAGGCGGGCGCGTTGGAAGGGGTACGGGGTGCGCGGGCGTCGCTCATCGGTCGGCGCAGCGCTCCCGAGGCGCGGGTCCGCCTGTTGCTGGAACCGCACGCCGCCCCCGCCGAAACCCTGACTCGCCTGACCACGCAGTCACTCGCCCACGCCAGGGACTCGGCCGGCCTCACGTCACTCCCGGCCGAGGCACACCTACGCGCGGCGAAACACCCCGCAGAACGAGTCAACTGACCCGCCCCCCGCCTCTTCGGCCGCGGCCGACCTTCCAGCACCGCACCAAGCCCCCACCGACCCGCGGCCGGTCTTTCAGGGGGCGCGGGGAACGGCGCGCCAAGCCCCCACCGGGCCGCAGCGACAAAACCGACCCGCGGCTGGTCTTTCAGGGGCGCGGGGAACGGCGCGCCAAGCCCCCACCGGGCCGCAGCGACAAAACTGACCCGCGGCTGGTCTTTCAGGGGCGCGGGGAACGGCGCGCCAAGCCCCCACCGACCCGCAGTGACCACACGACCCGCAGTCGCGAGCGCGGATCCCCGGGATCAGAACCCGTTCCGGGCCCCGCCATCCACCGGCACCATGATCCCCGTCAGATAGGACGCCGCGGGCGACAACAGAAACGCGGCGGTCCGCCCGAACTCCTCCGGCCTCCCATACCGCCGCAACGGAATCCGCGCCTCATTGGCCGCCCGAGTGGCCTCAGGATCGGCCGAGTACCCGTCCAGCTCGCGCACGCGATCCGTGTCGATCCGGGCAGGCAGCACCCCGACCACCCGGATCCCGCGCGGACCCAGCTCGTCGGAGAGGGACTTGGCGAACCCGGCCAGCCCGGGCCGCAGCCCGTTGGAGATGGTCAGCCCCGCGATCGGCTCGTGCACCGAACCGGACAGCACGAAGCCGATGACCCCACCCTCGCCCAGCTCGGCGGCAGCCGCCCGCGCCAGCCGCACCGCGCCGAGGAAGACGGACTCGAACGCCGCCTGCCACTGCTCGTCGGTGTTGTCGGCGACGAAGCCGGGCGCCGGACCGCCGACGCTGATCAGGATGCCGTCGAAGCCGCCGAACCGCTCGCGGGCGGCCGCGATCAGGCTCGCCGGCGCCGAGGGGTCGGCGTTGTCCACGGCCACCCCGTGGGCGTTCGGGCCGAGCGCCGTCGCCGCCTCGGCCACCGTCCTCTCGTCGCGCCCGGTGACGATCACCTTCGCGCCGTCGGCGACGAGTTCACGCGCGGAGGCGTGACCCAGGCCGCGCGTTGCTCCGGTGACGACGTAGACGCGGTCCTTCAGTCCAAGATCCATGGCTCCTATCCTGCCTCGTCCGCCCCAGCCTCGTCCCCCTCGGGCACTCCGGTCTTCCCCTCGTCGTCGAACAGCGCGAGGGCGGTGCCCACCAGACCGATGTGGCTGAACGCCTGCGGAAAGTTGCCGAGCTGGTGTCCGGCCACGGGGTCGTACTCCTCCGCCAGCAGTCCCACGTCGTTGCGGAGCGCGACCAGCCGCTCGAACAGGTCGAGGGCCTCCTTCGTACGGCCCGTCAGATGCAGCGCGTCCGCCAGCCAGAACGAGCAGACGAGGAAGGAGCCCTCGCCGCCGGGCAGCCCGTCGACATCCTTGAGGTCCGAGCCGGACGGCTCCGAGCCGTGCGGGCCCGAGCCGTCGAGGGACGCGTCGTAGCGGTGTACGAAGCCGTCGCGGGCGAGTTCCGAGCGCACCGCGTCGACCGTGCCGACCACGCGCGGGTCGCCCGGCGGCAGAAAACCGAGGCGGGGGATGAGCAGCAGCGCGGCGTCCAGTTCACGGGAGCCGTAGGACTGCGTGAACGTGTTCCGCTCGGGGTCGAAGCCGCGTTCGCACACCTCTCGGTGCACCTCGTCCCGCATCGCGCGCCACTTGTCGATGTCGCCGTCCAGCTCGGGGTTCTCCTCCAGGGTGCGTACCGTGCGGTCGGCGGCGACCCACGCCATCACCTTCGAGTGCACGAAGTGGCGGCGCGGCCCGCGCACCTCCCACAGCCCCTCGTCGGGCTTGCGCCACGCCGTGTGCAGGAAGTCCATCATGGCCTGGTGGAGACGCCACATGTCCGGTTCGGCCGGCAGCCCCGCGTGCTGCGCCAGCGTGAGGGAGTCGATCACCTCGCCGTACACGTCGAGCTGCAGCTGCCGTACGGCGTCGTTGCCGATCCGCACCGGCGCCGAGCCCTGGAACCCGGGCAGCCACGCCAGTTCGTACTCGGGGATCCGCCGCTCGCCCGCCAGCCCGTACATGATCTGCAGGTCCGCCGGATCGCCCGCGACCGCGCGCAGCAGCCAGTTGCGCCAGGCCTCCGCCTCCTCCTGGTAGCCGCACGCGAGCAGCGCGCCCAGCGCGAGTGTGGAGTCCCGCAGCCAGCAGTAGCGGTAGTCCCAGTTGCGGACGCCGCCGATCTCCTCGGGGAGCGAGGTCGTGGGGGCCGCGACGATACCGCCGCTCGGCGCGTACGTGAGGGCCTTGAGGGTGATCAGGGAACGGACGACCGCGTCGCGGTGCGGTCCGTCGTAGCGGCAGCGGTCGGCCCAGGCCCGCCAGTCGTCGACGCTGTGCCGCAGCGCCTCGAAGGGGTCGACGAGGTCGGGGCGCGGCTCGTGCGAGGGGTGCCAGGTCAGGACGAAGGCGACCTTCTCGCCCTCGGCGACCGTGAACTCCGAGTGCGTACCGAAGTCCTCGCCCCAGGTGTGGACCTCGGGTTCGCTGCGCAGCCACGCCGAGTCGGGGCCCGCCACGGCCACCCGGTGGCCGTCGGACCTGCGCACCCACGGGACGACCGAGCCGTAGTCGAAGCGCAGCCGCAGGGTGCTGCGCACGGTGACGCGGCCCTTGAGGCCCTCGATGATCCGTACGACATCGGGGGCGCGGTCGCGCTGGGGCATCAGGTCGGTGACGCGTACCGAGCCGTCCTCGGTGTCCCACTCCGTGTCGAGCACGAGCGTGTCGGGTCGGTACGCCCGCTGGGTGCAGGCGGCCGATCCCTTCGGCGCTATCCGCCAGTGTCCGTTGTCGTCGTCGCCCAGCAGTTTCGCGAAGCAGGCGGCCGAGTCGAACCGGGGCAGGCAGAGCCAGTCGATCGATCCGTCCCGCCCGACCAGGGCGGCGGTCTGGTGGTCGCCGATGAGCGCGTAGTCCTCGATGGAAGGGTGCACGTTGTGCGGGTTCCCTTGGGATCCGGCGATCAACCTTTGTGGGGCGACTCGCCAGGTCCCCCTGCCGGGGGCGTGTTTCGGGTGCGGGCCCGGTGGGGGCTGGTCGCGCAGTTCCGCGCGCCCCCAAAAAAGCGCGCGGTTGGTCGCGCAGCCGAAGACGCGCGGGTGCCCGGGCCTCTTTAGAGGCGCGGGGAACTGCGCAGTCTTTTCGCCTTCAGGGGGGCGCAGGGCTCAGACGGGGGCGGGTTCCGTCGTCGGGGTGGACGCGGCCTCGGCGGCCTCCGCGCGGTCCCGGCGCTCGCGGCGGACCAGGACCACGAAGCCCACCGGGACGCCCGCGGCGAAGAGCCACCACTGGACCGCGTACGCCATGTGGGGTCCGATGTCGCTGTGGTCGGGCGCCGGGATCAGTTCGGGTACGTCGCCCTTGGGCTCGGGCGCGGTCAGTTCGACGTAGCCGCCGAGGACCTGCCTGCCGAGCGCCTTCGACTGCTGCTCGCTGTTGATCAGCATGACCATGCGGTCGGGCAGGCCGCGCACGTCCTTGATGCCGCTGCCGCCGGCCGTCTCGTCGGCCATCAGCCGGCCGGTGACCGTGGTCTCGCCCTTCGCGGGCGCGGGAATCCTCGGGAACTCGGTCTGCGCGCCGTCCGCGGGGATCCAGCCGCGGTTGACCATGAGGACCCGGCCGTCGTCCAGGACGAACGGTGTCAGTACGTGGAAGCCGACCTCTTCGTCGGAGTTGGTGCGGCGCCGGACCACGACCTCGTCGGCGGTGTCGAAGGTGCCCTTCGCCGTCACCCGGCGGTACAGGTTCTCGTGCTCGACCGCCTGCCCCGGCGCGGTCAGCGACTCGGCGGGGGCGGGCTTCGCGGACAGCGAGTCCGAGATCACCTGGTTCAGCGCGACCTTGTGCTCGTGCCGGTGCAGTTGCCAGAAGCCCAGCTCGATCATCGTCGGGATGAGCGCGAGCATGATGAGGGTGAGGATCACCCACTGCCGGGACAACAGGAAGCGGTACACCCCACGACCGTACAACCGGGTCGTGGGGCGCGTTCGGTCGGGTACCGGGTCATCTGCGCACCGGATCACACCCTGTCGACGATCCCCGCCTTTCCCTCCGCGCGGGCACAGTGGGCACCGCAGTACCAGTGGCCCTCCACCTCCACGCCCTGCCCGATGATCTGGACCCGGCAGTGCTCGCACAGAGGTGCCATGCGGTGGATGGCGCAGGAGAAGCAGTCGAAGACGTGCACCGCTCCCTGTGCGTGGACTTCGAAGGTCATTCCGTAGCTGTTGCCGCAAACCTCACATGTCGCCATGCGCCACAGGGTGGGCCGTTCCCGCGGTCCGGGCGAGCGGTCCGTGGGCGAGTCGCGCGGCAATCACCCGTCCGTACGGTCGCGGCAATCACCCGTTCGTACGGTCACGTCCGCGCTGTCGGTCCCGCCGCCGGTTCCACGTTCCCGAGGAGCTGGCCGAACGCCGCCTCGTCGACGACCGGGGTGCCGAACTGGCGTGCCTTGACCACCTTGGACGTACCGGACTCCGGGTCGTTCGTGACGAGCAGGCTGGTCAGCCGGGACAGGCTCGTCGCGACATGCAGCCCGGCCTCCACGGCACGGTCCTCCAGGAGGTCGCGCTCGACCGAGGTGTCCCCGGAGAACGCGATACGCATGCCCTGTTTGAGCTGCTTGCCCGGTTCGTACCGGCCGGGATTCGGATACGGGCAGGCGGGCCGCTTGCGCGAGGGACGCCAACTCGCGGGCGGCCCCGACGAGTAGCCGCCCGACGCGTAGCCGCCGGAGCCCCCGGACTGCCGTCCGATGAGCGGGGCCGCCCGGTCCGTCCACTCCGTCAGAGGCCGGCACTCCAGGAGCGGCAGCCGTACGCCGTCGCGCGCGGCGGTGTGCAGACTCGGCCGGAACGCCTCGGCGAGCACGCGCGCGTCGTCCAGCGCGTGGTGCGCGCGCTGCTGTACGACGCCGAAGTGCGCGGCCAGCGACTCCAGCTTGTGGTTGGCCAGCGGCAGCCGCAGCTCCTTGGACAGCGCGATGGTGCACAGGCGCTGACGGACCGGTGCCTCACGCCGGGCGCGCGCGTACTCCCGGGCGATCATCGACCAGTCGAAGACCGCGTTGTGCGCGACGAGCACCCGGCCCTCAAGACGGGTCGCGAACTCCTCGGCGATCTCCGGGAACAGGGGCGCCCCTTCGAGTACGTCGCTCGTCAGACCGTGGATCCACACCGGGCCCGGGTCCCGCTCCGGGTTGACCAGCGTGTACCAGTGGTCCTCGACCTCGCCGCGCGCGTCCAGCCGGTAGACCGCGGCCGACACTATGCGGTCGTCGCGGGCCAGTCCTGTGGTCTCCACGTCGACGACCGCGTACCCCTGGGGATACGCGGTCGGCCACGGGGTGGCGGACGGTGCGGTCTGACGGTCTTCGAGCATGGTCACTGAGGATAAGGGGCGCGACTGACACTCCTGTCCCCGGAGTCCGAACCCGGGGCGTATTCCGCCCCCTTCGGCACCCTTCCGGCGATATTCCGGCGATGTGCCGCAAGCTCGTGCCTGCACGGCTATGGACCATTGCCGCGCCCGGTGCGACCGTGCTGCGCGCCCGCACCGAACGGGTGGCACGCACGAGCGGAAACGCGGGAGTGGCACACACGGGCGGAATGCGCGAGTGACACGCACGAGCGAGACGCATGCGACGCGAAGGGCGGTACGGCATGGCACGCGTACGGTACGGCGCGCGGACCGGGGCGGAGATCGCCGCCGCGCGCACCGCGGGTTCCCGGCTCCCCGACATCTGGTCCACCGGTGTGGTGGCCGTCTGGGAGAGCGACCCGGACGCGGTCGCGGCGGTCCTGCCGCCTCCGCTCAAACCCACCGGACGTCCCCTCGTGAGGGTGAACATCAGCAAGGTGGACCTGCCCGGATACCCGCTGGGCGCGGGTTCGTTCGCGGTCGCCGCCGCGCACGACGGGGTCGAGGGCTGGTATCCGCTCGTCATGCCGATGACCCACGAACGGGCCCTCGTCGGCGGCCGTGAGGTCTTCGGCGAACCCAAGAAGCTCGGCGAGGTGACGGTCGAACGCGAGGACCTCGTCGTACGCGCCGCCCTCGCCCGGCACGGCATCGAGTTCGTGGAGGTGCGCGGCGCGGTGAGCGGGCCGCTGCCCCTGCCGGAACCCGTCCGGAAGACCGACTTCTACTTCAAGTTCCTGCCCGCCGTGGACGGTTCGGGCGGCGGCTCCGGCTTCGACGCCGACCCCGTCCTCGTGCACTGCGTGCGCAACGAGAAGGTGCGGAAACTGGAGCGGATCACCGGCGACGTCGTCCTGCGGGAGTCGATGTACGACCCTGTCGCCGATCTCCCGGTCCGTGAACTCGTCGGGATCACCATCGGTGAGAAGACCACGGACCAGAAGGGCACCGTCGTCGAACGCGTCGATGCGCAGGCGCTGTTGCCCTACATCCACCAGCGGTACGACGACCCGCAGCAGATCCTCGACGGGCCGCCCGAGGGGAGCGCCTGATGGAACTGGCGGAGGGACAGGTCGCCGTCGTCACGGGCGCGGCGAGCGGGGTCGGCCTCGCCCTGGCACGGCGGTTCGCGGCGGACGGGCTGAAGGTCGTCCTCGCGGACGTGGAGGCGGGCGCCCTGGAGAAGGCCGCCGCCGCGCTGCGCGGGGACGGAGCCGTGGTGCACGCGCGCGTGGTGGACGTCGGCGAGCGCGAGGAGGTCGTCGCGCTCGCCGAGGAGACGTACGACAAGTTCGGTGCCGTACACGTCCTGTGCAACAACGCGGGGGTCGGCTCGGGCGCCGAGGGCCGTATGTGGGAGCACGACCCGAACGACTGGAAATGGGCGTTCGCGGTCAACGTGTGGGGCGTCTTCCACGGCATCCAGGCCTTCGTACCGAGAATGCTGGCCGGCGGCGAACCGGGACACGTCGTCAACACCTCGTCCGGCGACGGCGGTATCGCGCCGCTGCCCACCGCGTCGGTGTACGCCGTCACCAAGTCGGCCGTCGTGACGATGACGGAGTCCCTGTACGCGCATCTGAGAGCGGAGCACGCGCGCGTGGGGGCCTCCGTGCTCTTCCCCGGGCCCCACATGCTCCGTACGGGCCTGTGGGAGTCGCACCGCAACAGGCCGGCCCGGTACGCCAAGCAGCGGCCCCGCAGGACCCCGTACCGCAGTCTCGGCCAGTGGGAGGCGGCGACGCGGGAGGCGGGGCAGGAGGTGCGGTTCACGCCGGTCGAGGAGGTCGCCGACTTCGTGGCGGACGGCATCCGCGCGGACCGCTTCTGGCTGCTGCCGGAGAGCGAACACAGCGACGCGCAGATCCGCGCACGGTCGCGCTCGATGCTCGACCGCGCCGATCCGGCGTACCTGGAGAACTTCATCCTGGACTGACAGCTGAGCTGAGACCTGGACCGAGGAGCCGAAATGTCCTCTGCAACGGAGCCCTACCTGATCATCTCCTCCGACTGCCACGCCGGGCTGCCCACCGAGGAGTACCGGCCCTATCTGGAGGCCCGGTTCCACCGGGACTTCGACGAGTTCCTCGCGGGGCAGGGCCGCCGCCGCGAGGAGATGACACGCCTGGGCATCCGCAACGAGTCCTTCGCCGACAAGTGGTTCCACGACAACGAGGAAGGCCTGCGCGGTGGCTGGGACTCCGCACAGCGTCTCAAGGAGCTGGACGGCGACGGGGTGGCGGGTGAGGTGGTCTTCCCGGACGCCGACGCCGTGGACAGCCGCACGGCCGCGCCCTTCGGCGTGGGCCTCGGCCTCTCCGGCGACCACGACCCCGCCCTCGGCATGGCGGGCGCGCAGGCCCACAACAGGTGGCTCGCCGAGTTCGTCGGCGAGCACCCCGAACGCCACTGCGGCGTCGCCCTGCTGCCCGTCACGGCGCCCACGGACCGGGTCGTCGCCGAGATCCACCGCGCCAAGCAGTCGGGGCTCGGCGCCCTGATGATCCCCTCCATGTGGGTCGACAAGGAGCCGTACCACGACCGCCGTTACGACCCCGTGTGGGCGGCGGCGGCCGAGTGCGGGATGCCGGTGCTGACCCACTCCGGAGCGGCGCCGCGCCACGAGTACGGCGACCACCTCGGCATCTATGTGAGCGAGGTGACCTGGTGGCCCGCGCGCCCCCTGTGGTTCCTGCTCTGGTCCGGTGTCTTCGAACGCCACCCCGGCCTCACATTCGGTGTGGCGGAGTCCGGCTGCTGGTGGCTGCCGAACCTGCTGTGGTTCATGGACCGGCTCTACCTGGGCGCGCACGGCGGCAAGAAGCTGTCCCCCTTCGCGGAACTACGGCGTCCGCCGCACGAGTACCTGGACCGCCAGGTCTTCGTCTGCGCGACCAACACCAAACGCCGTGAGCTGGCCCAGCGGTACGAGATCGGCGTCGACAACATCCTCTGGGGCAGCGACTTCCCGCACCCGGAGGGCACCTGGCCCGACACGCGCGCGTGGCTGTCGCGGACCTTCCACGACATCCCGGTGACGGAGACCCGCCGCATGCTGGGCCTCGCGGCGGCGGAGGTCTTCGGCTTCGACACCGACAGGCTGGCCCCGCTCGCGCGGCGCATCGGCCCCACCCCGGCGGACCTCGGCCAGCCCGAGGACCAGCCGTCCGTCGAGGCGTCCTGGGCGCGCTCGCGCGAGGTGGGCCGCCACTGGCTGACGGACCACGACTTCCCGGTCCTGGGGGCCGACCGGTGAGCGCGGACCGTACGAGCGGCTCGGACCGCTACACCGTCATCTCGGCGGACTGCCACGCGGGAGCCGACCTGCTGGACTACCGGCCGTACCTGTCGAAGGCGTACCACGACGACTTCGACGCCTGGGCGGCCACGTACGTCAATCCGTACGAGGACCTGATGGCCGACACGGCCGACAGGAACTGGAACTCGGAGCGACGGCTCGCGGAGCTGGAACAGGACGGCATAGTCGCCGAGGTCGTGTTCCCGAACACCATCCCGCCGTTCTTCCCGTCCGGGTCGCTGATGGCGCCGGCGCCGACGGCCGAGGAGTTCGAACGGCGCTGGGCCGGCCTGCGCGCCCACAACCGCTGGCTCGCGGACTTCTGTTCGGCCGCTCCCGGCCGCCGGGCGGGCGTCTTCCAGGTCCTCCTGAACGACGTGGGGGAGGCGGTGAAGGAGATCAGGTGGGCCGTCGGGGCGGGCCTCAAGGGCGGCCTGCTGCTGCCCGGCACCCCACCGGGCTCGGGACTGCCGGAGCTGTACTCGGCGGCGTACGACCCCATCTGGGCGGTCTGCGAGGAGCTGGCCGTGCCCGTGAACCACCACGCCGGCTCGGCCTCGCCGCCGCTCGGGGAGGAGCCAGCGGCCCGCGCGGTCTTCATGGTGGAGACGACCTGGTTCTCGCACCGCGCGCTCTGGCACCTGATCTTCGGCGGGGCCTTCCGCCGTCATCCCGGCCTGAAACTGGTGCTGACCGAGCAGGGTTCGGGCTGGATCCCCGGGGTGCTCGACATGCTGGACTACTACCACGGCCGTCTGGTGGCCGCGGCGACGAAGGCGGCCACCGCGGAGTCCAGGTTCGGCGCGGGCCTCGCCGCTTCGATGGGCAAGGGTCCGTCGCAGGTATGGCGGGACAACTGCTTCGTAGGGGCGAGTTTCATGCGCCCGCACGAGGTGCCGCTGCGGGACCGCATCGGCCTCGACAAGATCATGTGGGGCAGCGACTACCCGCACGACGAGGGCACGTACCCGTACAGCAGGGAGGGCCTGCGGATCGCGTACGCGGGCCTGCCGCGCGAGGAGATCACGGCGATGGCGGGCGGGAACGCGGCCCGGGTGTACGGCTTCGACCTGACCCTCCTCGATCCCGTCGCGGCGAGGACCGGCCCGACGGTGAAGGAGATCGCGGAGCCACTGGACGAGCCTCCGGCGGACGCGACGAGCCCGGCGTTCGCAAGGGGAGGGTCGGTACGGGTCTGGTGACGGGTCGTTCCCCGGGGCTGAGGCGCTCAGCCGCACCGCCCTTGGTGGGGATCACCAAGAAGCAAGCGCGTACCGTCGGTAATAGTTGTGGGTAACAACGTCTAGCCGCGGTGGGACGGTCGCCCTACGGTGCAGTAATGCCGAACCTGCCCGATGTCGTGCTGTGGTCGATACCCGCCTTCGTGCTGCTCACCGTGGTGGAGATGGTGAGCGTCCGCATCCATCCGGACGAGGACGCCGCGGGATACGAGACGAAGGACGCTGCCACGAGTGTCGGCATGGGCCTGGGCAGCATGGCCTTCGACTTCCTGTGGAAGATCCCGATCCTCGCCGTCTACACGGCCATATATGAGCTGACACCACTGCGCGTACCCGTCCTGTGGTGGACCGTGCCACTGCTCTTGCTGGCGCAGGACTTCTTCTACTACTGGTCCCACCGCGGGCACCACGTGATCCGCATCCTGTGGGCCTGCCACGTCGTGCACCACTCCAGCGAGAAGTTCAACCTCACCACCGCGCTGCGACAGCCGTGGACGACCTGGACGGTGTGGCCGTTCTACGTGCCCCTCGTCGCCCTCGGCGTCCATCCGGCCGCGCTCGCGTTCTGCTCGTCCGCGAACCTCGTGTACCAGTTCTGGATCCACACCGAGCGCATCGACAAGCTGCCCCGGCCCTTCGAGTTCGTCCTCAACACGCCCTCGCACCACAGGGTCCACCACGCCTCCCAGGGCGGGTACCTCGACCGGAACTTCGGCGGGATCCTGATCGTCTGGGACCGCCTCTTCGGGTCGTTCGTCCCGGAGACGGACCGGCCGGTGTACGGGCTGACCAAGAACATCCACACGTACAACCCGATCCGCGTCGCCACGCACGAGTACGGCGCCATCGCCAGGGACCTGAGAGCGGCGGGGAGCTGGCGCGAGCGGGCCGGGCGGGTGTTCGGGGGGCCGGGCTGGCAGCCGGCGCTGTCCGAGCCGGCTCGCGACGCCGCCCCGGCCCCGGCTGCCGTGCGGGCCGCCTCCACGGAGACCCCCGTCACGGAATCCGTCACGTGAATCCGCGCCACGCGCGCGTGTTGCCCGTCTCCCTCGGCGTCTCCTTCGCGCTGCTGAGCACCGTGGATCTCGTCTCCCTGGCCGTCGGCCCCGACACCGGTCACACCGTGGCCAAGCCGCTGCTGATGCCCCTGCTCGCCGCCTACGCGCACCTGCGCGGCGGGCCCCGGCTCCTCGTCGGTGCCCTGCTGTTCGGGTGGGGCGGCGACGTCCTGCTCCTCCTCGACGCCGAACCGGCGTTCCTCGCCGGGATGGCCTCCTTCGCGGCGGGCCATGTGTGTTACCTGCTGCTCTTCGCGAAGCTCGGGAGATCCGGGAAGTCCGGGGAGAGGACCGCTCCACGCACGCGTGCGGACCGCCTGACGGCAGCCGCGTACGCCCTCGCCCTCCTCGCCACCGTCACCCTCCTGTGGCCGGGCCTTCCCAGCGGCCTCCGGGTCCCCGTCGCCGGGTACAGCCTGCTGCTGACCGCGATGGCGTACGGCGCCACGCGGCTCGGGCCCCTCGCGGCGGCCGGGGGAGTGCTGTTCATGCTGTCGGACACCCTCATCGCGACCGGCGTCGCCGACCGGCCGCAGCCGCCACGGCCCGACCTGTGGATCATGCTGACCTACATCGCGGCGCAGTACCTACTGGTCAGAGGCGTGCTCGGGGCGCCCGGCGCACGTCCCGGACCCCCTGCCACGTACCGCGGGAGCCGGACCGTCACCAGCGGATCGGCACCGGCACCGCCGTGAGCAGGGCCGAGACCGCCACCACCAGACCCAGCACCACGACCTCCGAGCGCGCGGGGGAGTAGGCGCTGAGCGGATCTGCCGCCCGGCGCAGCCGACGCCGGGCCCACAGCGCGAGGACGGCGACGACGACCACGAGGAGCACCTTCGCGAGCAGCGTGCGTCCGTACGCCGTCGTCGTCAGCTGGTCCAGTACCGTGCCGGGCGGCATCCGGCGCAGGGTGCTGCACACGCCCGTCGCGGTGATCACGGCGAGCAGAACGGCCGCCACGCGCGCGTAGAGGCCCAACAACGCGGCACCCGCCCCGGGGGAGGTGTTCCGCCACCGGAGCAGCGTGCGCAGCGCGTACAGCAGCCCGCCCGCCCACAGGGCCGCACAGGTCACATGAACGAGTGTCAGGCCCGAACCGATCAGCGGGCTCTGTTCGGTCGTCGGATGGGCGCGCAGCGCCTCCGCGACGGCCAGCGCGGCCAGCGGCCACACCTGGGTGCCCGGCCGGCGCGACAGGGCGCACAGGCCCAGCACGACGAACGCGTTGACCTCCAGGAGCGCGAGCGCGCCGTCCCGCGACTGGTAGAGCCCGCCGATGTCCATGTCGGACAGCCGGCGCGGGACCAGGTTCCCGGTGGCCACCACGGAGGCGAGACCGAGCGCGGCGACGAAACCGGCGGCGGCCGACGCCGGGGCCCAGCTGCGCGGCGCGTCCTGCCAGGGGGCGCCGGGCACCCGACGGGCCAGCCGGGTGACGAACAACTCGCCGGCCGCCACGCACACCGCCGCGAACAGCACCGTCCGCAGCAACGCGATCCCGCCCACGCCGGGCGCGGCGGCCTCACCCGTGCCGTTCAGCACGAGGGACGGCCCGAGCAGGGGGATCAGCGCGGCCAGCGCCACCAGGGCGAGGACGGTGACGGAACGTCGCAGGGAGGCCGCGCTCATCCGGGGAGCACCCGGCTCACCGGCCGCCTCGCCGGCCGTGTCGGCAGTCGGTCGTATCGAACTCACCCCGAGATCTTCACCAGTCGTCCCAGACCGGGGCAAGTCCTGGAAAACAACCGGCGGAACGGCATTCCACCCGCCCCACGGGCATTCCGCCCCTTCATACGCGCACGGTCGCCCCGCGACTCAGCCGGGGCGGAGGGAATCCCCGCCCGTCAACGCGAAGGGGCCGGACAGCACACGGCTGCCCGGCCCCTCACACAGTGCCCTCGGACCGCGCGGGTCCTACTTGGTCACCGCGTCCAGCGCGTCCGCGGTGCCCCAGCCGTAGAAGCTGTTGCGGTTCTTCGAGCCCTCGCAGACCGCGTCGACCTTGCCGTCGCCGTCGATGTCGTACGGGTCCGTGCACGGCGTGGCGTCGGCCTCCGCGTACAGCAGGGCCTTGACCAGTGCGGCCGAGGCGTGCGGGTGCGTCGACTTGATCAGGGCCGCGACACCCGCGACGTGCGGCGACGCCATCGACGTACCGGCCATGTAACCCCATGAGCCGCCCGGCAGCGGGCCGAGGATCAGGCCGCTGGTGGCGGGCGGGGCCGGGGTCTGGTAGCGCGTCGAGTCGCCGCCGGGGGCCGCGATGTCGATGACGCCCAGGCCGTGGTTGGAGAACGACGACTTGATGCCCTTCGCGCCGGTCGAGGAGACCGTGACGACGCCCGGCAGCTGGGTCGGGATGTCGAGGCACTCGGACGGGTCGATGACGCGGTCCGAGGGGGTCGAGTCGTTCGGCGAGGTCGGGTCGGTGATCTCGTCGGCGGCGAGGTCGTAGTTCTCGTTGCCGGCCGCCGCGACGTTGACCGTGCCCTTCTTCTCCGCGTACTTCGTGGCCCGGGTGAGGGCCTCGACGAGCGCCTTCTGGTCCGGGTCGTTCTTGCAGTTGAAGTACCACGGGTCGGTGTAATAGCTGTTGTTCGTGACGTCCACGCCGTGCTCGGCCGCCCACATGAAGCCGCAGACGACGGCCTCCGTGTAGAAGAAGCCGGCCGTGGTGGAGACCTTGATGCCGGACACCTTCACGCCGGGCGCGACACCGGTGACGCCGACCCCGTTCTTCGCGGCGGCGATCTCGCCGGCCACGTGCGTGCCGTGCGGGCTCTCGGCGGCGCTCGGCCGCCAGGCGCCGTCGGTCGTGTCCGGCTTGCCCGACACGCAGTTGACCGACGCGTCGCGGTCGAAGTTCGGCGCGATGTCGGGGTGCGTGTCGTCGACGCCGGTGTCGATCACGGCGACGGTGACCTTCTTGCTGCCGAGCGTCTTCTCGTGCGCCTTGTCCGCCTTGATGGCGGGCAGGTCCCACTGCAGGGGCTCCAGCGGGTCCTGTCCGGCGACGGCGTCGACGTCGGCGATCTCGTCCGCGCTGAGCGCCTTCGGGGTGCCGACGTCGGTCGTGGACTGCGCGGGCAGCGGCGCCGTACGCGTCGAGCCCGCCGACTCCACACCGCGCACCTTGCGGATGGTCTTGGCGAAGTCGGCGTTCGACGAGTGGACGACGATCACGCCGATCCGGTCGTACGACGTCACGATCGTGCCGCCTGCCTTGGCGATGGCCTTCTTCACGTGGGACGAAGTGCCGTGCCCGGAACGGACGTTGACGACGTAGCTCAGCGGGGTGGCCTCCGCCGAGATCTTCCCGGCCACGTCGGCCGCCGTGGTCGCCCCGGCCGTGTCGGCCGCGCCGGCCGCCGGAGCGGCGGACGCGCTGACGTTCGGCAGGAAGGCGAGAGCCGTGGCCATGGCCATTCCCAGCGGGATGGCTATGAAGCGACGTGAGCGGGTGGTAGGCGCGGTCATGCTGTCTCCAGTTCGTTTTCGCGAGTTCGAGCGGGCCGTGCGGGTGGTGCGGGTGGTGCGGGCCGTGCGGGTGGTGCGGGCCGTGCGGGTGGTGCGGGTGGTGCGGGCCGTGCGGGTGGTGCGGGTGGTGCGGGAGTCCCCGGGCGGGAACCGGTCTACTTGACCGCCTTCAGCGCGTTGACGATGCCGAAGCCGTAGAAGCCGTTCACGCGCTCGCCGCCCTCACAGGTGGCGTCCTGCGTGCCGTTGCCGTCCTGGTCGTACGAGTCCGGGCAGCCCGGGTTGTCGGCCTGGGCCTTCAGCAGCGCCTGCAGCTGGGCCGGACTCGCCCACGGGTGCTCGGACTTCAGCAGCGCGGCGACCCCCGCGGCGTGCGGCGACGCCATCGACGTCCCCTGCAGGAAGCCGTACTGGTTGTTCGGCATCGTGGAGAGGATGCGGCCGTTCTTCGACGGGGTGTCCGGGATCTGGTAGAGCCGGTCACCGCCGGGAGCGGCGATGTCGATGACACCCTTGCCGTACGTCGAGTAGTACGACTTGAGGTTCTGTACGCCGGTCGCGCTCACCGTGACGACACCCGGCAGCTGGGTCGGTACGTCGAAGCACTCGTGCGGGTCGATCGTGCGGGGGACCGGCGTGGAGTCGTCGGGGCTGGACTCGTCCACGATGGCGTCCGAGGCCAGGTCGTGGTTGGAGTTGCCGGCCGACGCGAGGTGCAGGGTGCCCTTCTTCGTGGCGTACCGCTGGGCCCGGTCGACCGCGTCGACGATCGCCTTCTGGTCCGGGTCGTCCATGCAGTTGTAGAGCCACGGGTCCACGTAGTAACTGTTGTTCGTGATCTCCACGCCGTGGTCGGCGGCGAACACGAAGGCGCAGACGACGCTCTCCGGGTAGAAGAGGCCGTTGTCCGGGTCGCTGACCTTGATGCCGGAGACCTTCACGCCGGGCGCGACACCGGCGACGCCGATGCCGTTGCGGGCGGCGGCGATCTCACCGGCGACATGCGTGCCGTGGTAGTCCTCGGCGGTGTACGGACGCCAGGCGCCCGCACTCGTGTCGGCCACGCCGCCCACGCAGTTGGCGGACTGCCCGGCGGAGAAGTTGGGGGCCAGGTCCGGGTGCGTGTCGTCGACACCCGTGTCGATCACGGCGACCGTGACCTTCCTGCTGCCCGGGTTGATCTTCGCGGCCTTGTCGGCGCCTATCGCGCGCAGGTCCCACTGGTCGGCCTCAAGGGGCTCGCTCTCCGGGGTGGCCGCGGCCTTCACCTTGGCGGCCTCGGCGGCCGACAGATAGTCGGCGGCGCCCTCGTCCGTCGTACCCGCGGCGGTCAGCGGGGTCGTACGCGTCGCGCCGGCCGACTGGACGCCGCGCACCGCGCGGATCCGCGGCCCGAACCCGGGGTCGGCCGAGTGGGCGACTATGACGCCGATCTTCTCGTACGTGATGACGACGGTGCCGCCGGCCTCGGCGATCGCCTTCTTCACCGACCCGATCGTCCGGTGGTCGGTCCTCGTGTTGACCACGTACGCGAGGTTCGGTCCGTCGGCCGCGGTGACGGCGGGTGCGGACTCCTGCGGGGCGGCCGAAGCGGCACCCGGCAGAAAACCGAGCGTGGCGGTGAGCGACAGCACGACGGGCACGGCGAGCGCGAGGCGGCGTCTGGAGCGCAGATGAGCCATGGGGTCTCCACATCATCCGGAAAAGGAACCGGCCCGAACACAGGTGGTGCTCGGGCAGGTACATGACGGGTGGTGCTGGGCCGAAGCTATCTCCCGTCGTCCCTGGCCAGCAATGACTTACGGGGATGTCTTGTGAAACGACGGAGACGAGTTCCGAAAGAAGTGCCCTGGGTTGAACCGCTCCCCGTGCGGCGCCGTGACGTTGAGCAGGGAGCACGAGCACCGTCGAGCCCCCTGTTGGATCACGCCCGGGGGACCCAGGAGGTGTTCGAAAGTCCCGCACAGCACCCACGGCGCCCGGCACGCACCGAGCACCGCGGGCATTGCACCGGACTTCTCGAACACCTCCTGGCATCGCCACCCGGCCAACGTGATCCACGTCACCGTGAGGTCAGAAATCAGCCATGCCCGAACCCAGTCCGTCCGCCGATCCGGACAGACCCCCGTCCGCCGTCGAACCCGAACCCGCCTCTGAACCCGCACCCGCACCGCGAGGAGACTCCGTGGCCACCGACGCACCACCCCCCTCGAAAGCCGAACCTCATCTCCCGTCCACAGCGGAGTTCGTCGAGGTGCAGGAGAGCGCCGAGTTCGGTGAACTGCGCCGCGCCCACCGCTCCTTCGCCTTCCCGCTGACCATCGGCTTCATCAGCTGGTACCTGCTGTACGTCCTGCTGTCGATCTACGCGGACGACTTCATGGGCACCAAGCTGTTCGGCAACTTCAACGTCGCCTTCGCCCTGGGCCTCGCCCAGTTCCTCACCACGTTCCTCATCGCCTGGTGGTACGAGCGGCACTCCTCGACCAAGCTCGACCCCAAGGCCGAGGCGATCAAGTCCCGGATGGAGGGCGGCGCATGAGCCCCGCGATCACTCAGGTCCACCTCGCACAGGCGCAGTTGGCGGCGGGGGAGGCCAGCGAGCACCGGCCGCTGATCATCTCCCTGTTCGCGGTCTTCGTCGTCGCGACCCTGGTCATCACCGTCTGGGCGGGCCGGCAGACCAAGGACGCCGCCGACTTCTACGCCGGCGGCCGCCAGTTCAGCGCCTTCCAGAACGGGCTCGCCGTCTCCGGCGACTACATGTCCGCCGCCTCGTTCCTCGGCATCGCGGGCGCCATCGCCCTCTTCGGCTACGACGGCTTCCTGTACTCCATCGGCTTCCTCGTCGCCTGGCTGGTGGCGCTGCTCCTGGTCGCCGAACCGCTGCGCAACTCCGGCCGCTACACGATGGGCGACGTCCTCGCCTACCGCATGCGCCAGCGCCCGGTCCGTACCGCGGCGGGCACCTCCACGATCGTCGTCTCGATCTTCTATCTGCTCGCGCAGATGGCGGGCGCGGGCGTCCTGGTCTCGCTGCTGCTCGGCATCACCAGCGACGCCGGCAAGGTCGGTATCGTCGCCCTGGTCGGCGTCCTGATGATCGTGTACGTCACCATCGGCGGCATGAAGGGCACCACCTGGGTCCAGATGGTCAAGGCCGTGCTGCTCATCAGCGGCACCCTGCTCATCACCTTCCTGGTGCTGCTCAAGTTCGACTTCAACCTCTCGGACCTGCTCGGCAAGGCGGCCGAGAACAGCGGCGGCGGCGCGGCCTTCCTGGAGCCCGGCCTGAAGTACGGGCTCACGACCACCTCCAGCGTCGACTTCATCTCGCTGGGCATCGCCCTGGTGCTGGGCACCGCCGGTCTGCCGCACATCCTGATCCGCTTCTACACCGTGCCCAACGCCAAGGCCGCGCGTAAGTCCGTGAACTGGGCGATCGGCATCATCGGCGGCTTCTACCTGATGACCATCGCGCTCGGTTTCGGCGCGGCGGCCCTCATCTCGAAGAAGGAGATCGTCGAGTCGAACCCCGCGGGCAACACGGCCGCGCCCCTGCTCGCCCTGCACCTCGGGGGCGTCGACTCGGCCTGGGGCGCGATCCTGCTCGCCACGATCTCCGCGGTGGCCTTCGCCACGATCCTCGCCGTGGTCGCCGGCCTGACCCTCGCGTCGTCCTCGTCGTTCGCCCACGACATCTACGCGAACGTCATCAAGAAGGGCAAGGCCACCGAGAAGGAGGAGATCCGGGCCGCCCGGTACGCCACCATCGGCATCGGTGTCGTCTCCATCGGCCTCGGCGCCCTGGCCCGTGACCTCAACGTCGCCGGTCTGGTGGCCCTCGCCTTCGCGGTCGCCGCCTCCGCCAACCTGCCGACGATCCTCTACAGCCTCTTCTGGAAGCGGTTCACCACCCAGGGCGCGCTGTGGTCGATCTACGGAGGACTCACCACGGCGGTCGGCCTCGTGCTCTTCTCGCCGGTCGTCTCGGGCAAGGCCACCTCGATGTTCCCGGACGTCGACTTCCACTGGTTCCCGCTGGAGAACCCGGGCATCATCTCGATCCCCGTCGGCTTCCTGCTGGGCTTCCTCGGCACCCTCCTGTCCAAGGAGGAGCCGGACGCCGGCAAGTACGCCGAGCTGGAGGTCCGCTCCCTCACCGGAACCGGAGCGCACTGAACCGCCGGCCACCGTTCGTCACGCACCGCGGCCGCGTCGTAGGGATCTACGACGCGGCCGCGGTGCGTCTCGTGGGATCGGGCCACCCTGGTTGTCGGTCCTGTCACGTAGGCTCGTTCGTATCGGGTCGACCGATCGTTCGAAGCGGTCCGGTCGTTCGAAGCGGTCAGGTCGTTCGGAACCGGCGGCCCGTGTCGCGGTCCGTATCTAGGGAGGGGCCCACGTGCTCATCGACACCTACGGCCGGGTGGCCACCGACCTGCGCGTCTCGCTGACCGACCGGTGCAACCTCAGATGTACGTACTGCATGCCCGAGGAGGGCCTGCAGTGGCTGGCCAAGCCCGACCTGCTCACGGACGACGAGATCGTCCGCCTCATCGACCTGGCGGTGACCCGGCTGGGTATCACCGAGGTCCGCTTCACCGGCGGCGAGCCACTGCTGCGCCCCGGCCTGGTCGGGATAGTGGAGCGTGTGGCGGCCCTTGAGCCCCGCCCCCAGATGTCCCTGACGACGAACGGCATCGGCCTCAAGCGCACCGCGACCGCCCTCAAGGCGGCGGGCCTCGACCGTGTCAACGTCTCGCTGGACACCCTGCGCCCGGACGTCTTCAAGACCCTCACCCGCCGCGACCGCCACAAGGACGTCATCGAAGGCCTCGAAGCGGCCCGCGCCGCCGGACTGACCCCGGTCAAGGTCAACTCCGTACTGATGCCCGGACTGAACGAGAACGAGGCGCCCGAGCTGCTCGCCTGGGCCGTGGAGAACGACTACGAACTGCGGTTCATCGAGCAGATGCCGCTGGACGCGCAGCACGGCTGGAAGCGCGACGGCATGGTCACCGCCGGTGACATCCTCGCCTCGCTGCGCACGCGCTTCGAGCTCACGGAGGAGGGGTCCGACGAGCGCGGCTCGGCACCCGCCGAGCGCTGGGTGGTGGACGGCGGCCCGCACCGGGTCGGCGTGATCGCCTCGGTCACCCGCCCGTTCTGCTCGGCCTGCGACCGTACGAGGCTCACCGCGGACGGGCAGGTCCGCACCTGCCTCTTCGCCCAGGAGGAGACCGATCTGCGGGCGGCGCTCCGCTCGGACGCGTCGGACGAGGAGATCGCCCGGATCTGGCGGCTGGCGATGTGGGGAAAGAAGGCCGGGGCGGGTCTGGACGACCCCTCCTTCGTACAGCCGGACCGCCCGATGTCGGCGATCGGCGGCTGACCCCCAGCTCTTCGCCCGGCTCTTCGCTCAGCTCTCGGGCGGCTGCTCCGCGGACTCCCAGTCCGCCAGGAGGACCACGTCCTTCAGGAACCCGCGGACGCTCAGGAACTTCGACAGATGGTCGCGGTGCTCCTCGCACGCGAGCCAGGTCTTGCGGCGGTCCGGCGTGTGCAGTTTCGGGTTGTTCCAGGCGAGCACCCACACGGCGTCGGCCCGGCAGCCCTTGGCGGAGCAGATGGGGGAGGACGGGGACGACGGCTCGGAACCGGGAACGTTCAGGATCACGTCCTCGACACTAGTCGAGTCCCGCCGGGTCGAAAAAGGCGACGCCGAGCAGCCACGGGGGGAGCTGCCCGGCGTCGGTCTGTCACTCCGACGGGGGATGCGGAGTGCGTATCAAGTATGTCACGGGTAACCCATCGCCCGGCAACGGAACAACATGATTGATCTGAGCTTTTCTTGAGCTTGGCAGGGACTTCGGATTCCGCTTTTTCCGGATCCCCGGTGCTCAGGCCCGTTCGTGCGGCTCGTCCCGCAGCCGGGTGCCGGGGTCGGCCGTCAGGTCTTCCGCGACGGGTTCCGCGGCCCCGCCGGCGCCCGGACCCGCGAGCATCGGACGGGTCGGAGCGGTCACGAAGGTGGACGGCAGCGAAGGCGCGTTCTCGCGTCCCGCGTTGGCGATCACGACGGAGACGTAGGGGAGCAGTATGCCGAGCACCAGCGCAACGACGGCGACATGGCGCTCGACGTTCCAGAGCGTGGCCGCGAGGACGACGGAAACCGTACGGACGGACATCGAGATGATGTAGCGGCGCTGCCTGGCGCGTACGTCGTCGGCGAGACCCTGCCTGGCTCCGGTGATCCGGAAGACCTCGGTCTCGCTCTGCTTCCGCATCACGTTCCACCACCCCGCCTGCATCGGACGCTCCCCGGCCCGTACGGGCAACAACGTTACGCCGCGGCCGCGCCGCCCACGAGGCCGGGTCGGCTCCGGTGCGGATGGGGACGTCTGCGCCGTACCGCGTATGGCCGAGCCCGACATGCGCCGTACGGCACACGGGCCGACACTGGGCGTAATGCTCGCGTAGAGCCGTATAGGAGGCAGCCATGGGCTGGTTGTGGGCGATCATCGTGGGATTCGTGCTGGGCTTGCTGGCCAAGGCGATCATTCCTGGCAAGCAGCACAGTCCGCTCTGGCTCACCACGATCTTCGGAATCATCGGCGCGATCGTGGGCAACGCGATCGCCCGCGGCTTCGGCATCGGGGAGACCAGCGGTATCGACTGGGGCCGCCACGCCCTCCAGCTGGTGGCCGCGATCGTCATCGTCTTCCTGGGAGACATGCTCTACACGGCAATGCGAGGCAACAAACAAAGAGCCTGACGCGAAGCGAAAAGGATTGCGCCGTTCCCCGCGCCCCTGAAAAGGGGCGCGGGGAACGGCGCAATCCTTTTCGCCTTTCAGGGGCGCGGGGAACTGCGCGACCAGCCACGGCGCACCCGCACCCGCGAACGCACCCGCCGAAGCCGTCCCTAAGGCGCAACCTCCACGGCCGCAAGAGATTTCTTGCCCCGCCGCAGCACAAGCCACCGCCCATGCAGCAAATCCCCCGGAGAGGGAACCGCGTCCTCGGAGGCGACCTTCACATTGTTCACGTACGCGCCCCCCTCCTTCACGGCCCGCCGCGCAGCGGACTTGCTGGGCACGAGCCCGACCTCGGCGAACAGGTCGACCACGGTCCCCGGCGCGGCCACCCGCACCCGGGGCAGCTCCGACAGCGCGGCACTCAGCGTCGCCGCGTCGAGCTCGCCCAGCTCTCCCTGCCCGAACAACGCCCGCGAAGCGGCGATCACGGCGGCGGTCTGCCCGGCCCCGTGCACCAGCGTCGTCAGCTCCTCCGCCAGCGCGCGCTGCGCCGCCCGGGCCTGCGGACGCTCCTCCGTCAGCTTCTCCAACTCCTCCAGCTCCTCCCGGGACCGGAAGGACAGGATCCGCATGTACGTCGAGACGTCCCGGTCGTCCACGTTCAGCCAGAACTGGTAGAACGCGTACGGCGTCGTCATCTCCGCGTCGAGCCAGATGGCCCCGCCCTCGGTCTTGCCGAACTTGGTGCCGTCCGCCTTGACCATCAGCGGCGTCGCGATGCAGTGCGCCTGCGCGTCCGGCTCCAGGCGGTGGATCAGGTCCAGGCCCGCCGTGAGGTTGCCCCACTGGTCGCTGCCGCCCTGCTGGAGCGTGCAGCCGTACCTCCGGTACAGCTCCAGGAAGTCCATGCCCTGCAGCAGCTGGTAGCTGAACTCCGTGTAACTGATGCCCTCCTGGGACTCCAGACGCCGGGCGACCGAGTCCTTCGTGAGCATCTTGTTGACGCGGAAGTGCTTGCCGATGTCCCGCAGGAACTCGATGGCCGAGAGACCGGCCGTCCAGTCCAGGTTGTTCACCATGACCGCGGCGTTCTCGCCCTCGAAGGACAGGAACGGCTCGATCTGGGAGCGCAGCCGGCCGACCCAGTCGGCGACCGTCTCCGGGTCGTTCAGCGTGCGCTCCGCCGTGGGGCGCGGGTCGCCGATCTGGCCGGTCGCCCCGCCCACCAGGGCCAGCGGGCGCAGCCCCGCCTGCTGGAGCCGGCGCATGGTGAGGACCTGCACGAGGTGTCCGACGTGCAGGGAGGCCGCGGTGGGGTCGAAGCCGCAATAGAACGTGACGGGACCGTCCGCGAGCGCCTTGCGCAGTGCGTTCTCGTCGGTGGACAGGGCGAACAGCCCGCGCCACTTCAGCTCGTCGACGATGTCCGTCACGGTTCTCGTGTCTCCTTGGATGATCTTCGGGCGGTCTTGGCCCTCGGGTGGCTCGACAGCCGGACGACAGCCGGCCGCGAGGCCGCCCGCCGAGGCTGTCCGTCGAGGTTATACGCCCTGACTGACAGAGCTCATATTGAAGTCCGGCACCCGCAGCGCCGGCATCGCGGCCCTGGTGAACCAGTCGCTCCACTCGCGCGGCAGCGTCTTCTCGGTCCGCCCCGCCTCGGTCGCCCGCCCCAGCAGCCCCACCGGCGACTCGTTGAACCGGAAGTTGTTCACCTCGCCGGTGACCTCGCCGTTCTCCACGAGGTAGACGCCGTCCCGGGTCAGACCGGTCAGCAGCAGCGTCGCCGGGTCGACCTCGCGGATGTACCAGAGGCAGGTCAGCAGCAGCCCGCGCCCGGTCGCGGCGACCATCTCCTCCAGCGAGGTCTCGTCGCCGCCGTCGAGAACGAGGTTGCCGATGCCGGGAGCCACCGGCAGGCCGGTCAGGGCCGCGCTGTGCCGAGTACTCGTCAGGCGCTTCAACTCGCCCTCGCGGACCCACTCCGTGGCCTTGAGGGGCAGTCCGTTGTCGAAGACGGAGGCGTCGTCCCCGGAGGAGTGGGTGAGGACGAAGGGGGCGCTTTCGAGCCCGGCCTCGTGCGGGTCGCTGCGCAGGGTGAGCGGCAGGTCGGTGAGCCGGTCGCCGACGCGGGTGCCGCCGCCGGGCTTGCTGAACACCGTCCGGCCCTCCGCCGCGTCCCGGGCCGCCGCCGACCACATCTGGTAGATCAGCAGGTCCGCGACGGCGGTCGGCGGCAGCAGTGTCTCGTAGCGCCCGGCGGGCAGGTCGATCCGCCGCTCCGCCCAGCCCAGCCGGACGGCCAGCTCGGCGTCGAGCGCCGCCGGGTCGACGTCCTTGAAGTCCCGCGTGGAACGGCCGGCCCACGCCGAGCGCGTACGGTCCGGGGACTTGGCGTTCAGCTCCAGCGTCCCGTTGGGCTGGTCGTGGCGCAGGCGCAGCCCCGTGGACGTACCGAGGTAGCTGGTGACGAGCTCGTGGTTGGCGAAGCCGTACAGCTCCCGGCCGCCCGCACGCGCGCGTGCGAACGATTCACCGAGCGCCGGGGCGAAGTCGGTGAACACCGCCGACGAGGTCTCGGCGGGCGCGTCCGTGAAGTCCGGGGAGGCGGGCACCCCCGCCACGAGCGGCTGCGCGTCCTCGGCGGGGCCCGCCCCGCGCGCCGCGGCCTCGGCGGCCCGTACCAGCGGCTCCAGCTCGTCCGCTGTCACGGCCGAGCGCGAGACGACTCCGGAGGCGGTGCCCTCGCGGCCGTCGACCGTGGCGACGACGGTCAGCGTGCGTCCGCGCGTGACACCGTTGGTGGTCAGCGCGTTGCCCGCCCAGCGCAGGTTCGCGGTCGACCGCTCGTCGGCGATGACGACGCACCCGTCCGCCCGGGACAGGGCGAGGGCGCGCTCGACGATCTCGTGCGGCTTGTTCGTCAACGAAGTGATGCCGTTGGGCACACGAGCGCTCATCGACCGGCCTCCTGCGTGGTGTTCAGAATGTTGACGCCCTTGAAGAGGGCCGACGGGCAGCCGTGCGAGACCGCCGCGACCTGGCCGGGCTGGGCCTTGCCGCAGTTGAAGGCACCGCCCAGGACGTAGGTCTGCGGGCCGCCGACGGCCGCCATCGAGCCCCAGAAGTCCGTGGTCGTCGCCTGGTAGGCGACATCCCGCAGCTGGCCCGTGATCTGCCCGTTCTCGATCCTGAAGAACCGCTGGCCGGTGAACTGGAAGTTGTAGCGCTGCATGTCGATCGACCAGGACCGGTCGCCGACGACATAGATCCCGCGGTCGACGCTCCCGATGAGGTCGTCCGTGGACATCCCCGCCGGATCGGGCCGGAGCGACACGTTCGCCATGCGCTGTACGGGCACATGGCCGGGCGAGTCGGCGTACGCGCAGCCGTTGGACCGCTCGAAGCCGGTCAGCTTCGCGATCCTTCGGTCCAGCTGGTATCCGACGAGCGTGCCGTCCCTCACCAGGTCCCAGGACTGCCCGGCCACACCCTCGTCGTCGTACCCGACGGTCGCGAGCCCGTGCTCGGCGGTGCGGTCGCCCGTCACGTTCATCAGCTCGGAGCCGTAGCGCAGCTTGCCCAGCTGGTCGAAGGTGGCGAACGAGGTCCCGGCGTACGCGGCCTCGTAACCAAGCGCGCGGTCCAGCTCGGTGGCGTGGCCGATGGACTCGTGGATGGTCAGCCACAGGTTGGACGGGTCGACGACCAGGTCGTACACCCCGGCCGTGACGCTCGGCGCCCGCATCTTCTCGGCCAGCAGCTCCGGGAGCCGCCCGAGCTCCGCCTCCCAGTCCCAGCCGGTCCCGGTGAGGTACTCCCAGCCGCGCCCGACGGGCGGCGCGATCGTGCGCATCGAGTCGAACTCGCCGCTCGACTCGTCGACGGCCACGGCGGTCAGCTGAGGGTGCAGCCGGACCCGCTGCTGGGTGGTCACCGTGCCCGCGGTGTCCGCGTAGAACTTGTTCTCGTGCACGGTCGTCAGCGAGGCGTCGACATGGCTGACGCCGCTCGCCGTGAGCAACCGCGCACTCCACTCGGCCAGCAGCCCGGACTTCTCCTCGTCCGGTACCGAGAAGGGGTCGATCTCGTACGAGGAGATCCACGTCTTCTCGGCGTGCACCGGCTCGTCCGCCAGCTCGACCCGCTCGTCGGAGCCCGCCGCCCTGATCACCTTCGCCGACAGCTTGGCCATCGCCACGGCCTGCGACGCCACCTTCGCGGCGGCGTCCATCGTCAGGTCGACGCCGGCGGCGAACCCCCAGGTGCCGCCGTGCACGACCCGTACCGCGTACCCGAGGTCGGTCGTGTCCGACGATCCCGCGGGCTTCGCGTCCCGCAGCCGCCAGGACGCGCTGCGCACCCGCTCGAACCGGAAGTCCGCATGGTCGGCGCCCAGCGCCCGGGCCCGCGCGAGCGCCGCGTCGGCCAGGGCCCGCAGGGGCAGTGCCCTGAAGGCTTCGTCGATGGAATGGGGCACGGAGGTCTCCCTTGTTGTCGCCTGTCGGTCCGATCATGTCGCGCGGGCGGGCCCGGCGGCCACACTTTTCTGTAGGGACCCGACAGCGAGTCCCCCGAGCCACTGTCGGTGCCCGATTCTCCGCGAAGCCGACCGTACCGATAGGTTTTCGAGGTACCAGACCGGCTATCGAAAGGGTGATCCGTTGAGCCGCTCGGTTCTCGTCACCGGAGGAAACCGGGGCATCGGCCTCGCCATCGCCCGCACGTTCGCCGACGCGGGCGACAAGGTCGCGATCACATACCGGTCGGGCGAGCCCCCGGCCGCCCTCACCGAACTGGGCTGCCTCGCGGTCAAGTGCGACATCACCGACACCGAGCAGGTGGAGCAGGCCTACAAGGAGATCGAGGCCGCGCACGGCCCGGTCGAGGTGCTCGTCGCCAACGCGGGTGTCACCAAGGACCAGTTGCTGATGCGGATGTCCGAGGAGGACTTCACATCCGTCCTGGACACCAACCTGACGGGCACCTTCCGGGTCGTGAAGCGCGCCAACCGCGGCATGCTGCGCGCCAGGAAGGGCCGCGTCGTCCTCATCTCCTCGGTGGTCGGCCTCCTCGGCTCGGCCGGGCAGGCGAACTACGCGGCCTCCAAGGCGGGCCTGGTCGGATTCGCGCGCTCGCTCGCCCGTGAGCTGGGTTCGCGCAACCTCACCTTCAACGTCGTCGCGCCCGGTTTCGTCGACACCGACATGACCAAGGCGCTCACCGAAGAGCAGCGCGAGGCCATCGTGAAGCAGGTGCCGCTCGGCCGGTACGCGCAGCCCGAGGAGATCGCCGCGACGGTGCGGTTCCTCGCCTCGGAAGAGGCCTCGTACATCACTGGAGCCGTCATCCCCGTAGACGGCGGACTGGGAATGGGTCACTGATCACCATGAGCGGAATTCTTGAGGGCAAGCGTGTCCTGATCACCGGGGTGCTGACGGAGGCGTCCATCGCCTTCCACACCGCGAAGCTGGCCCAGGAACAGGGTGCCGAGATCATCCTGACCGCGTTCCCGCGGCCCACGCTGACCGAGCGCATCGCGAAGAAGCTGCCCAAGCCCACCAAGGTCATCGAGCTCGACGTGACCAACGACGAGCACCTCGGGCGGCTCGCCGAGATCGTGGGCGCGGAGCTGGGCAGCCTCGACGGCGTCGTGCACTCCATCGGCTTCGCCCCGCAGGACGCGCTGGGCGGCAACTTCCTGAACACGCCGTTCGAGTCGGTCGCCACGGCCATGCACGTCTCCGCCTTCTCCCTGAAGTCGCTGACCATGGCCTGCCTGCCGCTGATGCAGAACGGCGGCGGCTCGGTCGTCGGCCTCACCTTCGACGCCCAGTACGCCTGGCCGCAGTACGACTGGATGGGCCCCGCGAAGGCCGCCCTGGAGGCCACCAACCGCTACCTCGCCCGCGACCTGGGCAAGCAGAACGTGCGCTCCAACCTCATCTCGGCCGGCCCGCTCGGCTCGATGGCCGCCAAGTCCATCCCGGGCTTCACCGAGCTGGCCGCCGTCTGGGACCACCGCTCGCCGCTGGAGTGGGACCTCAAGGATCCCGAGCCGGCCGGCCGCGGTGTCGTCGCCCTGCTCAGCGACTGGTTCCCGAAGACCACCGGCGAGATCATCCACGTCGACGGCGGTCTGCACGCGATCGGCGCGTAACCGCCCGCGCGAGGGCCCGCGAACGTTCTCGTACGGAGTCGGCGCCCCGTTCCCCGCAGTGCGCGGGGAGCGGGGCGTCACCCGTTCGGCCCCACCGGCCGGGCGGCCAAGAGGGGTAACGGCCCACTCTGAAGGAGGAGTTCTTCTCCTGTCAGATGCCCTCCAGAGCCCAGCCGAGGAGGTCCCTTTGTGCGCCTGTCCCAGGTCCGACGCACGCGTCGGCTCCACAGGAACGGTTTCGCGGCGGCCCCCGCTGCCCTGTTCGCCGCTCTGACCCTGCTGCTCGCGGTGTCCTCCGACGCCGCCTCGCACACCGCGCACAGCGCGGGAACAACGCCCCACGCGCGCGTGCCCGTCGAGAAACGGCCCTTCGGGGCGGCGTGCCGGACCGTCGTCGACGGCTCCCACGTGACGGCGTACTGCCGCAACCCGTATCCGGAGCCCGACCACGTCGGGCTGCACATCGAGTGCGACCGGTGGTGGGACCTCGACGCCGACGGGACGAGGGTGGAGGCGGGCCCCGCGCAGAACGTCCAGCTGACCGGCCGCTGCTGGATGGAAGTCCGCTCGGCGTGGGTCAGCCACCGGAAGTGACGTCCCCCGCCTGCTCCTGCTGCCCTGCGTGTCCCGCCTGCTCCGACTGTCCCGCAGTCTCGGACCGCCCCGGGCGGCACAGGAACGGATAACCGGCTGCCTCCGAGGCCGCCGTCTGCGTGTCGCCCGCCCGGATCGCGTCCATCAGGCGTGTGTGGTCCATGTGCGTCTCGGGCGTCAGCTCCTCGCCGATGTCCTCGCGCAGCCAGTCGCGCACGACCTCGCCCAGGTCCGCGTACATCGCCGTCATGACCTCGTTGTGGGACGCGGCGACCACGGCCAGGTGGAACGTCGTGTCGGCGGTCACGAAGGCCTCCGTGTCGCCCGACTCCCAGGCCTCCTCCCGGCGCACGAGGAGCGCGTCCAGCTGTTTGAGATCGCGCTCGGTGCGGCGCTCGGCGGCCAGCCTCGCCGCGCTCGACTCCAGCGTGGAGCGCAGCTCGGCGATGTGCCGCGGGTCGGCGTCCGCGAACCGGCGGTGCATCACCCCGGCCAGCTCGCTGGTCGCCAGCACATAGGTGCCCGAGCCCTGCCGGATGTCGAGCAGACCGTTGTGCGCCAGGGCCCGCACGGCCTCCCGGACCGTGTTGCGGGCCACCCCCAACTGCTCGACCAGCTCCGGCTCGGTGGGGATGCGGGAGCCCACAGGCCACTCGCCCGAGGTGATCTCGTTCCGCAGCGCGGCGATGACCTGCTCGGACAGCGCCGAACGGCGGGGGTGGCTCAGGGGCATGACGGTCCTTCGCGCCAGGGGGTTGGACAACCAATCATCCCATGATTCTATGATGGGGTTCATGACTGGCGAGGAAACCCGGACGACCGTGTCCCCATCGATACCGACACCGATACGCAGCTCCGCGCAGGACGCCGACCTGCGCACGCCCCCCACGCGCGCGTGGATGACGCGTCTGGTGATCGCCGGCATCGTCCTGACGGCCCTCAACCTGCGCCCCGCCATCACCAGCCTGGGCGCCCTCCTGGAAGAGGTGCGCGACGGCCTCGGGATGAGCGGCAGCGTCGCCGGACTCCTCACGTCCGTACCGCCGCTGTGCTTCGCCGTCTTCGGCGTCATGGCGCCGCGCCTCGCCCGTCGCTTCGGACCCGCCGCGGTGGTCTGCGCCGGCATGCTCGCGATCGGCACGGGTCTGGTGCTGCGGCCCTTCGTCGGGGGCACGGCGGGCTTCCTCGTCGCCAGCGCCCTCGCCCTCATGGGCATCGCCGTCAGCAACGTCCTCATGCCGGTGATCGTCAAGCGCTGGTTCCCGGACCGGGTCGGCACCATGACCGGCCTCTACTCCATGGCCCTCGCCCTCGGCACCGCCGCCGCGGCCGCCGTCACGGTGCCCATGACCCGCGCTCTGGGCGGGAACTGGCAGTCGGGCCTCGCCGTCTGGGCCGCACTCGCGGCCGTCGCCGTCCTGCCCTGGATCCCTCTCGTACGGGCCAAGGGCACGCCCCTGTCCGTCGAGACCGCCTCCGCCCCGGCTCCTGCGGGTGCCCCTGCCCCTGCCCCTGCCTCGGCCGCGGTTTCCGGGGCGCGTGAGGCGTCCGCCCCGCTGCGGATCACCCGCAGCCGTACCGCGTGGGCACTCGCGGTCTTCTTCGGGCTGCAGGCCACCGCCGCGTACATCACGATGGGCTGGATGGCGCAGATCTTCCGGGACGCCGGTGTCCCGGCGGGCACCGCCGGACTGCTACTCGCAGTCACGATGGTGATGGGCGTGCCCCTGGCCTTCGTCATACCGCGGCTCGCCACCCGGCTGCCCCATCAGGGGCCGATCGTCGTCGCCCTCGGCCTCTGCGGGTTCGCCGGCTACGCGGGGCTCTATCTCGCCCCGGCCGCCGGCGCCTGGGCGTGGGCCGTGCTGCTCGGTATCGCCAACTGCGCGTTCCCGCTGGCCCTCACCATGGTCGGCATGCGGGCCAGGACCGGCGCGGGGGTCGTGCAGCTCTCGGCCTTCGCACAGAGCACCGGCTACCTCATCTCGATCCCCGGGCCGCTGCTGGTGGGCGTGCTCTACCAGCACAGCGGCGGCTGGGGGCTGCCGATCGCGCTCATGGCGGGCCTGATGGTCCCGCAGATCGTGGTGGGCGTCCTGGCGGGCCGCGACCGCACGGTGGAGGACGAGGCCGCGCGGTGACCACCGCTTCAGGGCCGTGCGGTGACCGCCGCTTCCGGCTCGCGTGGTGACCGCCGCTCCCGGCTTGCGCGGTGTCCCCCGCTTCGGCCCGCGCGATGACCACCGCTCCCGGCCCGCGCGGTGACCGGCTACTCCCAGGTCGCGCGGTGACCGGCTCCTCCCAGGTCGCGCGACGACCGCCCCCGGACGCCGCCCCCGGGACGCCGACCCCACCCGTGAGGAGCCGGGCGAAGAGTGCGAGACTGGGCGTATGCCCGTGCTCGATCCGAACCCCAAGAACGGCCAGAAGAAGATGCTGCTCGTCTTCGGCGCGTTCCTCCTCATCTTCGTGGTCATCGGCGTCATCGCGTCCATCGCCTCACCCTGACCGCGCTCCGCCGAGCCCTCGGAGGAGCGCACGGTGGGGCTATCCCCCCGTCCCCTAGGGGGCGAGTGTCAGGGTCAAGTGGGTGGATCACCGGATGGGTTGAGGGTTCCCGAGTCCGTACCTTCGAGATGTGACCGCGAGGACGCGGATCACGGACCACTCGGAGCCCCACGGAGGCGGCATGTCGGCCCCAACGCACACCCCGCCCCACCCGGCGACCGGGCGCGGCGTCGATACGCGACTGCCCTGGTGGGCGCTGCTCCTCCCCGCGCTCGCCTTCGCGGCGCTCCTGCTGCTGATACTGAACCCGGCGGACGCCCACGCGGCGGGCACGGACCCGGCGGTCGGCAGCCTCTTCGAGCGGATCCAGCAGCTGGTGCCGCACCAGGGCTCGTGAGCCGCCCGCGCCCCGGCTCCCGCGATCGTGCCGCACCAGGGCTTCTGAGCCCCTCGCGCCCCATGGCGGGGCAGCGCATCAACTCCCTGCGCCCCGTGGCGTATTTCATGCGAAGCTGGGACCCATGAGCGTCGCAGAACCCCGCAGGATTGTCCTTTTCCGGCATGCGAAGGCCGACTGGCCCGAAGTGCCCGACCACGAGCGTCCGCTGGCCGAGCGAGGCCGCAAGGACGCCGCCGTCGCCGGACGCAAGCTGGCCGACACCGGCATCCCCTTCGATCTGGCCCTCTGCTCCACCGCGACCCGGACCCGCGAGACATGGAAGCTCGCCGTCCAGGAACTGCCGCACCGGCCGAAAACGGTCTACGAGGAGCGGCTCTACGAAGCCTCCCCGGGCGAGCTGATCGCCGTACTGAACGAAACCCCGGACGACGCGCAGAACGCCCTCCTGATCGGTCACAACCCCGGAGTGCAGGGCCTCGCAGACATCCTGGCCGGCCGGTCCGGGGCCGACGCGCAGGACGGGGTGAGCCGCGAGTTCCACCCCGCCGCGTTCGCCGTTCTCTCCTTCACCGGCCCGTGGAAGAGCCTGGAGCCCGGCGCGGCCACCCTGCTCGACTACTGGGACCCGTCCGAGTGAACACAGCGTGAGCGCGGACGGGGCCCGGCACCCTCGTGGCGCCGGGCCCCGTCCCTGTCGCGGGAAACCCCAGGTACTCGCGGGAGACCCCAGGTGTTCGCGGGAGCGCGCACACGAGGGCTGTCAGTCCACGTGCATGTCCGCCGCCTCGACCTCTTCGCGCGTCACGCCCAGCAGGTAGAGGACCGTGTCCAGGAAGGGGAAGTTCACCGCCGTGTGCGCCGCCTGGCGCACCACCGGCTTGGCGTTGAAGGCGACTCCGAGACCGGCCGCGTTGAGCATGTCCAGGTCATTGGCCCCGTCACCGATCGCCACGGTCTGGGAGATCGGTACGCCCGCCTCCGCGGCGAACCGGCGCAGCAGCCGGGCCTTGCCCGCCCGGTCCACGATCTCGCCGACGACCCGCCCCGTCAGCTTCCCGTCGACGATCTCCAGGGTGTTGGCCTGGGCGAAGTCCAGCCCGAGCCGTTCCCGCAGATCGTCCGTCACCTGGGTGAATCCGCCGGAGACGACACCGACCTGGAAGCCGAGCCGCTTCAGCGTGCGGATGAGCGTGCGCGCCCCCGGGGTCAGCCGCACCTCGCTGCGCACCTTGTCCACCACGGAGGCGTCGAGCCCCTTGAGCAGCTTCACGCGCGCGTGCAGGGACTGCTCGAAATCCAGCTCGCCGCGCATCGCGGACGCCGTCACCTCGGCGACCTCGGCCTCACAGCCGGCGTGCGCCGCGAACAGCTCGATGACCTCGTCCTGGATGAGCGTCGAGTCCACGTCCATGACGACCAGCCGCTGGGCCCGCCGGTGCAGCCCGGCCGCGACCACCGCGATGTCGACGCCGAGCGCGGCGGCCTCGGTCACCAGAGCGGTCCGCAGCTTCTCGGGCTCCGTACCGGACACCGCGAACTCGACCGCGGTCACGGGGTACTTGGCCAGCCGGAAGATACGGTCGATGTTGCCGCCGGCCCCGGTGATCCGGGCGGCGATGGCGGCCGTCGACTCCGCGGTGAGCGGATGCCCGAGAACGGTCACCAGCGACCTGCCGTGCCCGCGGGGCCGGTTGTCGCCGCGACCGGAGATGATCTCGGTCTGCAGCCGCATCGAGTCCGCCCAGCTGTGCACGGTGGCGCGCAGATCGCCCTCCAGGCCGGCCGGCGGATGCGTCACGAGCGCGCACAGCACGATCCGGCCACGGGTGACGACCTGCTCGATGTCGACCACGTCGACCGAGTAGGCAGCGAGGGTGTCGAAGAGCCCGGCGGTGATACCTGGGCGGTCCTTGCCGAAGATCTTGACGAGGAGAGTGGGGACATCAGTGGGAACATCAGGGGTCTGTGATGCGCTCATGGTGCCCACACCGTATCCGGCACTCCGTGCCGAATGCCCCCGAGGTCCGCCTGACGGACAGGGAACAGTACATGTCGCCCGGGTGTCCCCGGCCTTCACGGGCAGTGTCGACCGGTATCGGCCCGCGCCCGATCCCCGATCTCCGGTCAGCGGCCCGCACCCGATCCCCGGTCAGCGGCGTCCACCCGGCTTGCGGGGCGGAGGCGGGGGAGGCAGCTCGTCCGGCGGCGGGGGCGGCGGGGGCGGTGGCCCGTCCTGCGACGACCGGGGCCGGCGCCGGGGTCCGGAGCCGGGAGGCCCCGGACGGGGCGACGGCGGGAAGGGACCGATCATTGTCTGCGCCCCGTACACATCGTCCGGCACGTCGTCCGGCTGGCGCGAGCCGGGCGGCTGTCCACCGCCGCCGGGAGCCTGCCCATCAGGCCCCGGCCGTCCACCAGGAGGCCGCGGCCAGGTTCCGGGGGGCTGTGGCTGCCCGCCGGGGTCGCGGGGCCGCGCACCGGGGGACCCGGGGCTGCCGGGAGGCTGGGCGCCGGGGCGCCGGCCGGGTCCGGGCTGCCGTAACGCGTCGGGGATCCGCAGATAGGGGTTCGTCTCCGGGTTCGTCGGCCGGAACGGCGTCCCGGGGCGGTAGGGACCGGCCTCCCCGGCCGTCCGCCCCGCCACCTGCCCGGACACCTCCGCGTACGAGGAGACGGCTTCCTGGGCGCCCACGTCCACGTCACCCCGTGCCAGGGGAGCCGCCCGCCGGCCGGCGGCACCCGACGCACACGCGAGCAGCGCGCCCACCGCCCCCGCGACCGCGCCCCACACCGCGCCGAGCAGCAGCGCCATGCCGGGCTGTCCGCGCAGCTCGATCCCGGAGTCGAACGCGTCGATGCCGAGCACGGACAGCGAGGCGTCCACGGACACCTCCGTCAGATACGCCAGGAACGGCAGCGCGAGCGCCGTCACGACCGCCAGCCGCAGCGCGCAGCGACCCGCGAAACCGAGGACGCCCCGCTCTCGTACGAACGGGGTGCGGGCCGCGGTCAGGACGCCCGCGAACAGCATCGTCAGGGCCGCCGCGACGCCCAGCAGCCAGACCCGGCCGTCCAGTTCGGCCAGCCTGCCCAGGGTCACGGGCTTGTCGGAGAACTTCAGGAGGTCGTCCATGGGATCCGGCAGGAACTGCAGGAACGGGCCCGTCGCCGTCCCGTCCCACGGCACGAACAGCCCGACCGGGATGCCGAGCCACACGCCGTTGGGCGCCCCGAGCAGGGCGGCGCCGGCGATCCGTTTCGGGTGGTCGTCGCCGATCGCCGCGTACGCCGCCGCCGCGAACCCCGCGAGGACCGCCACCAGCAACACCGTGACCAGCGCGGACACCGCGGGCCGCACCAGGCGGTGCACCGCGGTCCAGCCGCCCGGCAGCGGGGTCCTGCGCGAGGCCAGCAGCGCGATCAGCAGGACGCCGAGCACCCAGCCCAGGCCGCCGAGGAGCGTCGGCACGGTGTCGACGGTGAAGCCGACCTTCGCGTCGGCGTCCGCGAGGTCTCCGAGCCGGTCCGGCAGCAGACCGCCGATGTCGCCGAGTCCGGGCACCTCCACGTCGTCGGGCACTCCGCCGCCCGGCAGCTTGTCGAGCCCGAGCGAACCGCCGTCGATCGTGATGATGTCGTGTCCCGCCCAGGCGAGACCCCCCAGCAGCGTCACGAAGAGGGCGGCCACCGTGCCCGCCCGTGCCAGCAGTTCGGCGGGCGAGATCACCGCGCCCGCCCCGCGCAGGGAGCGCAGGAAGAACCAGGACAGCAGCAGCGCGCCCACCAGGCTCACCCCGAGTGGCGTGATCTGGAGGGCGGTGTCGGCCTGCGCGCCCTCCAGCCCGAACGCCGACATATCGCCCGAGGGCGTCACCGAACCGCCCGCCCCGAGCGCCACGAGCGCCGCGGTCATCGGCCCGAGCGAGGCCGTCTCGTCGGCGCCGAGCAGATGCAGCCCGAGCGCGGCCACGCCCACCATGCCGATCAAAGCCCAGCTCACGGCGGCGATCGAGGACAGCAGCACCTCACCCAGTGGCACGCGCCTGCCGTGCCCCACGGACCCGTCGCTCATCATCAGCCCCCCGACTCCGCACCCGCGACACCTCGGCCGCGGTGTCCCCCTCGCGTGGGATTACCACTCTCCGGTCCGGTTTCAACCCCGTCAACGGAAACGGACAAGGCGCCCGTAGTCGGTCTTCGAGAGGCCCGACTTTCGGTCAGGGGCCTCCTACTGAAATAGTTCCCCACGATGTTCGACATCCCTAGACTCCCTGTGCTGGGGGTACATCGGGGGACAACACAGTGGGGCATGGAGTGCCAGAACTCGTACTGGAATTGAACGGACGGACCTGGACGCTCGAAGCGTCCAGGCCATACACCCTCGGACGCGATCCGCAGGGGGACATCGTGCTCGAAGACGCCAGGGTGTCCTGGCGTCACGCCACGATCAGTTGGGGCGGCCGCAGTTGGGTCATCGAGGACCACGGCAGCACCAACGGCACATTCGTGCAGGGGCAGCGGATCCATCACATGGAGATCGGCCCCGGCTCGGCCGTGCACCTCGGCAACGCGACCGACGGACCACGCCTGAGCCTGACGGGCGCCGCGACCGCCACACCGCAGGCACAGCCCCAGCAGCAGCCGTACGCCGCTCAGGGCGCACCCGCGGCCGGCTGGGCCCAGCAGAATCCGCAGACTCCGCAGGCGCCGGAGCAGAGCTGGCAGCAGTCGCAGCAGGGGCAGCAGGGCGGCCACATCCCGCAGCAGCAGGGCTCCGGCGGCGCCGCGGGGGCGCCGCCGGTCTACGGGGACCGCAGCCCGACCACGTTCCACCAGATGTCGCTGGGCCGCGTGATGCGGATCGGCCGTGCGCTGGAGAACGAGCTGGTCGTGTCCGACCTGCAGGTCTCGCGGCACCACGCCGAGTTCCACGCGACGCCCGACGGGCGCTACGAGATCCGCGATCTCGGTTCGCACAACGGCACGTTCGTCAACGGTATGCCGATCGCCAAGGGCGGCTCCACGCTGCTCGGCGCGAACGACATCGTCGGCGTCGGCCACTCGACGTTCCGCCTGGTGGGCGACCGCCTGGAAGAGTTCGTCGACACCGGCGAGGTGTCCTTCTCGGCCCGCCATCTGACCGTCACGGTCGACGGCGGCAAGCAGATCCTCAAGGACGTCTCCTTCGGCGTACCGGAGAAGTCGCTCGTGGCGGTCATCGGCCCCTCCGGCTCCGGGAAGTCGACGCTCCTGAAGGCGCTCACGGGCTACCGCCCCGCCAACGAGGGTGACGTCCTCTACGACAACCGGAACCTCTACAAGCAGTTCGCCGAACTGCGCCAGCGCATCGGTCTGGTCCCGCAGGACGACATCCTGCACAAGGAACTGACCGTCAAGAAGGCCCTCAAGTACGCGGCCAAGCTGCGCTTTCCCGCGGACACCACGACCCAGGAGCGCGACTCCCGGATCGACGAGGTGCTGCGCGAGCTCAAGCTCGACATCCACAAGGAGAAGAAGGTCACCTCCCTCTCCGGTGGCCAGCGCAAGCGTGTCTCGGTGGCCCTGGAGCTGCTGACCAAGCCGTCGCTGATCTTCCTGGACGAGCCGACCTCCGGTCTCGACCCGGGCATGGACCGCGACGTCATGCAGCTGCTGCGCGGCCTCGCCGACGACGGCCGCACGGTCCTCGTCGTGACGCATTCCGTGGCGGAACTGGCCATCTGCGACAAACTTCTGGTCATGGCGCCCGGCGGTTCCGTGGCGTATTTCGGTCCGCCCGAGGAGGCACTGAACTTCTTCGGCTACGACACCTGGGCCGATGTCTTCTCCGCCTTCGAGAACTACCGCGACTACGACTGGGCGGGCCGCTGGAAGGGCTCGCAGCACTACCAGATGTACGCCGCGGACATCGACGCGGTCGCCCCGCAGTCCGTACACATGCCGCCGCCGCAGTCGATGCGGCCGCCGAAGCCCCAGGGCTGGCTCTCCCAGCTGAGCACACTGGTCCGGCGGTACGTCTCGGTCATCGCGTCCGACAAGGGCTTCCTGGCCCTGACGGTGATCCTGCCGGCGGTCCTCGGCGCGGTCAGCCTGCTCATCGAGCCGGACAAGACGCTGCTGGTGAACGAGAAACTGCAGCCGAACGGCCTGCCCGTGCCCAACAGCACGGCCGCGACCGTGCTGCTGATCCTCGCGGTCGGCGCCTGTTTCGCGGGCGCCGCGAACTCGGTCCGTGAGCTGATCAAGGAACGGGTCATCTACGAGCGCGAGCGCGCGACCGGCCTGTCACGCTCCGCGTATCTGATGTCCAAGGTGATCGTCCTCGGCGTGATCACCATGTTCCAGGGCGCGCTGGTCGGCGCGATCGGCTTCATGAGCCGGACGATCCCCGACAAGGGGCTGATCCTCGGCGGCGCGGTCGCGCTGGAACTCTCCCTGCCGATCATGGCGCTCGGCTTCACCTCGATGATGTTCGGCCTGGTCATCTCCTCGCTGGTGAAGACCGCCGAGAAGACCATGCCCCTGCTGGTGATGTTCGCGATCATCCAGGTCGTCTTCACCGGATGCCTGTTCCCGCTGAACGGCGCCATCGGCGTGAACCAGTTCTCGTTCCTCATGCCGTCGCGCTGGGCGGTCGGCGCCGCCGGTTCCTCGCTCGACTTCAACAAGATCAACCCGCACAACACGGCCGAGACCGATCCCCTCTGGGATCACACGGCGCTGACCTGGGTCCTGGACATGACGGCCCTCTTCGCCCTCGCCGCGGTCTGCGCCTTCCTGGTGGCCCGCTTCCTGCGCCGCCACGAGCCGGAGGTCATGCGCAAGTAGCATGCGCGAAGGGCGGCGCCCCGGTGGGGTGCCGCCCTTTTCGACGTACGGGCAGAGGTCCGCGCAGACCTCAGTACGCGCTGTTGACGTTGTCGATCGAGCCGTAGCGGTCCGCCGCGTAGTTGGCGGCGGCGGTGATGTTGGCGACCGGGTTGTACTGGCTGTATGCGGTGCCGGCGACGTGGTACGCGTCGAAGGTCGGCTTGATGACCTGCAGCAGACCGATGGACGGGACGCCGTTGATGGCGTTGATGTCCCAGCCGTTGATCGCGTTCGGGTTGCCCGAGGACTCCCGGATGATGTTGCGGTGCAGACCGTCGTACGTACCCGGGATGCCGTGCTTCTTCATGATGTCCAGCGACTGGCGTATCCAGCCGTCGAGGTTGTTCGTGTAGGTCTTCGCGGCGACCGGCTTGACCGCGGCACGCTGGGCGGACCGGCTCGCGGCCTCCTTCGCCTTGCGGGCGTCCGCGGCCTTCTTCGTCGCGGCGGCCTCCGCGGCCTTCTTCGCGGCGGCGGCGTCGGCGGTCTTCTTCTTCGCGGCGGCGGCCTGCGCGTCGGCCAGCTGGCCGCTGAGGCCGACGGTCTTGACCTGGAGCTCCTGCGACGAGAACGCGGCGGGAGCGGCGGACACCGAGTCGGAGCTCGCCTTCGTGTCGGCGGGGGCCAGCGAGAACGCGAGGGCGGCGGCGCCGAGCGTGGCGACACCGGCGAACGAGAGCTTGTGGACCTTGGTCATGGCGGGGATGCGACCAGGAATGCTGTGCTGCTTGGGCATGGCTGGAGGACCTCTTCGAATAGCGCGGAGGCCGCTCTCGATCCGAGGGGGACAAAAAGTGTTTCCGGATCTGACGCCGTGGGTAAGCACCTGCGGCATCGAGCGACGGGAGCCATTGTTAGCGGCCCGAATTTTCGATGGCAAAGGTGTGACGTACGACCCCGGGTAGTGGACCCCCAAGGGGCAAATCGGGACAGATCGATACGTCTTCCCCGCTCACCGGGAGTCCGGTTGTCTCCTATGCCCCTTCGTACGTGATGTGTGCCCTATGTGCGGGCTCACACCGGACGCGACTCCATCTCACCGGCAGTTGCTGAGGCAATTCCCTGCGTGAGGGTCCTCCGCCGAGACGGTCTCCCGGAGATCCTCCGGGAGGTCCTCCGGGAGGATGAGGTGCACGTCGCCGAACTCGTGCCACAGGTAGCGCCCGCGCAGCGCCTCCGCGTACCCGCGGTCGACGACCTCCTTGCCGGCGATCGCCTCCAGCATCAGCAGATGCGAGGCCTGCGGCTCGTGCAGCCCGGTGAGCAGCCCGTCGACGACCCGCACCCCGCGCTCCGGAGTCACCACCAGACCGGTCCAGCCCCGCGCGGCACGCACCACCCCGTCGGGACCGGCCGCCGACTCCACGGCGCGCACGGCCGTGGTCCCGACCCCGATGACCCTGCCGTCACCGGCCCTCGCCGCGTTGATCAGGCGCGCCGAGGTCTCCGGCACCGTGAAGCGCTCCGGGTACGGCGGCTCGTGCGCCTCGGCCGAGGCGACCCCCGCGTGCAGGGTGACGGGCGCGAACTGCACACCACGGCTCACCAGCTCCGCCACCAGCCGCGCGGTGAAGGGCCGCGCCGCGCTCGGCATCTCCGCGCTCCCCGCCCCGTCGGCGGACGGCAGCGCGAAAACGGTCTGGTACGCGGACAGCGGCTGGTCCCGGTCCGTATAGGAGTAGCGAATGGGCCTCCCGTGCCGCCGCAGCAGCCCCGGCACGTCGGCATCAGGGACCCGACCCCACCACAGCCGCGCGCTCCGCCCGGACAGCGGCTCCTCCACCACCAGCCGTACGTTCCCCGGCAGCCGCACCTCCGTCCCCGCGGGTCCGCTCCCGCGCGGACGCGTGGTGCCCCTCCCGTCGGGCTCCCGCAGCTCCACCGCCCAGCGCCCGTCGTCGCCCCGGGTGGAGAAATGCACCACCACGCGCGCGTGCCCGACCTTCCCGTCCACCGCGGCCGCCAGCGTCACGGACGTGTTCACGACGAGCAGGTCCCCGGCCCGCAGCCGCCCCGGCAGCTCCACGAACGCGTGGTGCGACACCCGGGTCCCGTGGGAGACGAGCAGACGGACGGCGTCGCGGTCGAGGCCGGGCCCCCGCTGCTCGGCCGGCACACGGGCCGACAGCTCGTCCGGGAGCGTCCACCGCCCCACCCGGCCGCCGTCGGGCGGGGGCACCCCCATGGCGGTCGTCATCGCTGTTCCAGCAGGGCAGGGGCCCCGTAGCGCCCGCTCGCCGGACGCCGGTCGAGCAGCCGCAGGAAGGCCGGCACGACACCCGCCGGGTCGGGCCGCGGATCGGCGTCGTCCGGAACGGCCGCCGCGTACAGGTCCGTGCCCATGTCCCCCGGGTCGACCGCCCAGACCCGCAGCCCGGGCTCCTCCTCCCCGAGTACCGCGGAGAGCTGGTCCAGCGCCGCCTTCGAGGCCCCGTAACCGCCCCAGGTTTCGTACGCCTCCGCCGCCGCGTCCGAGCTGACGCCGATCACCGCGCCCGCCGGCGACTGCCGCAACAGGGGCAGCGCCTCCTGGACCAGCCCGAGTGCCGCGACCACATTGACCTCCAGAGCGCGCCGGAGCCCGTCCAGGGCCAGCGCCTCAAGCCGTACGAGCGGTGCGGCGCCCAGCGCGCTCGCGTTGTTCACCAGCAGATCGACACCGCCGAGTTCCCGGGCCGCCGCCACCAGACGGGCACGGTGCGCCCCGTCCGTGACGTCCCCGGGCAGCGCCCGTACCCGTGCTCCGTACTTACTGAGGACGGCCGCGGCCGCCTCCTGGAGGGGCCGCGCGGTTCTGGCGTCGAGCACCAGGTCCCAGCCGCGCTCCGCCAGTGCCTCGGCGAGCGCACGCCCCAGCCCCTTGGAAGCCCCCGTGATGATCGCTACCGGCATGATCCGTCCCCTCGTCCTCGACCGCCGCTCCGGGCGGCTGTCCTCAACGTAGGAACCCGAAGACCTTCGCCGCCTCATGCGCGGGCCGCAGCGAGCAAGGGCCCTTCGCCCTAGGTCCAGCGGACCGGGCCGGTGCCGCCACAGGTCGGATACGCGCTGTCACACCCCGCCGGTACCGTGAGGTCATGAGCCATGGACCCCGGTCGGGCCTGCTCGCGGTGAGCACCGCGCTGCTGGCCATGAGCAGGCACCTGGAGGTGCGCGACGTCCTCAAGACGATCGTCGCCTCCGCCCGCGACCTGCTCGACGCGCAGTACGCGGCCCTGGGGGTCCCCGACGACCACGGGGGCTTCGCCCAGTTCGTCGTCGACGGTGTCAGCGACGCCCAATGGAAGGCCATCGGCCCGCTCCCGCGCCAGCACGGCATCCTCGCCGCGATGCTGCACGAGGCCCGCCCGGAGCGCCTCGCCGACGTGCGCAAGGACCCGCGCTTCGAGGGCTGGCCCGCCGCCCACCCCGACATGTCCGACTTCCTGGGCCTGCCCATCCGCGACGGCGACGAGGTCATCGGCGCCCTCTTCCTCGCCAACAAGAACTGCCCCAAGCCGGAAGGCAGCTGCGGTTTCACCGAGGACGACGAAGAACTCCTGGGGATCCTCGCCCAGCACGCCGCGATCGCCCTCACGAACGCCCGCCTGTACGAGCGCAGCCGCGAGCTGACCATCGCCGAGGAGCGCTCCCGCCTCGCCCACGAACTGCACGACGCCGTCAGCCAGAAGCTGTTCTCCCTGCGCCTGACCGCCCAGGCCGCCGCGGCCCTGGTGGACCGCGACCCGGACCGCGCCAAGGGCGAACTCCAGCAGGTGGCCGCCCTCGCCGCCGAGGCCGCAGACGAACTGCGTGCCGCCGTCGTCGAGTTGCGCCCCGCCGCCCTCGACGAGGACGGCCTGGTCGCCACGTTGCGCACCCAGATACAGGTCCTCGACCGGGCCCACTCCGCGCGCGTGACCTTCGACAGCTGCGGCGTCCGCGCGCTCCCCGCGGCCCAGGAGGAGGCCATGCTGCGGGTCGCCCAGGAGGCGCTGCACAACGCGCTGCGACACTCGGGCGCGGCCCGCGTCGACGTCACCGTGGAGAAGCGCGGTCCGGGCGCCGTCCTGCGCGTCACGGACGACGGAGGCGGCTTCGAACCCCAGGCGACCCGCCGTGCGGGACGCCACCTCGGTCTGGTCTCCATGCGCGACCGGACCAACGGCGTCGGCGGCGAGCTCACCGTGGAATCGGCGCCCGGCAAGGGCACCACGATCGAGATGGAGGTCCCTGGTGGCTGACGCAATCAAGGTGCTGCTCGTCGACGACCACCAGGTCGTCCGCCGCGGACTGCGCACCTTCCTGGAGGTGCAGGACGACATCGAGGTCGTGGGCGAGGCGTCCGACGGCGCCGAAGGAGTCGCCCGCGCCGAGGAGTTGAAGCCCGACGTCGTCCTCATGGACGTGAAGATGCCGGGCATGGACGGCGTGGAGGCCCTGCGCAAACTCCGCGAACTGGACAACCCCGCGCGCGTGCTCGTCGTCACCAGCTTCACCGAGCAGCGCACGGTGATCCCGGCCCTGCGCGCGGGCGCCGCGGGCTATGTCTACAAGGACGTGGACCCGGACGCGCTCGCCGGCGCCATCCGCTCGGTCCACGCCGGGCACATCCTGCTGCAGCCCGAGGTGGCCGGCGCTCTGCTGTCCCAGGAGGGCACCAACTACGGCCAGGGAAGAGGCGGTTCGCTCACGGAGCGGGAGCGCGAGGTGCTCGGCCTGATCGCCGACGGCCGCTCCAACCGCGAGATAGCCCGCGCCCTCGTCCTCTCCGAGAAGACCGTCAAGACGCATGTCTCGAACATTCTGATGAAGCTCGACCTCTCCGACCGCACCCAGGCCGCGCTGTGGGCCGTACGCCACGGTGTGACGGGCTGATGACCTGCTGATCCGCGCGACGGCCGGCCTTCGGGCCGGTCATACGGAAGGTCTCCCTCCGGACTGAGATTCATACCGTCGTGGGAATGTCCCCCGGATGGCGCATCCTTCTCCGGCCGCCGCCGTTCTCCAGTGCGTGCTGCGGCGCTCTGCCGCAGTGGTTCGCAAGGAGAGGGCTCAGAAGTGAAGAACCTGAAGAAGGCCGCTGCCGTCACGATGGTGGCCGGTGGCCTCGTTGCCGCCGGTGCCGGTTTCGCCTCCGCCACCGACGGTGCGCACGCCGCCGGCCAGGCCGTGGGCTCGCCGGGTGTCGCCTCGGGCAACCTCGTCCAGGTCCCGGTCGCCATCCCCGTGAACGCGGTCGGCAACACCGTGAACGTCATCGGCGTCCTGAACCCGGCGTTCGGCAACGACGGCTTCAACGGCTGACGTACGCCCCGGGTCGAGTGACCACCGGCCCCCCAGGCTCGCCTGGGGGGCCGATCCGTTTTTCGGCTCGTCGGACCACTGGCCCGAACGGGCAGAACGCGCTCGCCCGCCGTGCCGTACACGCCCCTCGGACGTTGCTCAGGCTACGGCCCTCGGCAGGGCCGGATACGCAATCGCAGGAGGAACGCTTTTCATGAACATCGCCAAGAAGGCCGCCCTGGCCGTCACCGTCGTCGGTATCGCAGCGGGTGCCTCGGCCGGTGCCGCTGTCGCCGACTCGGATGCCGACGGCGCTGCCGTGAAGTCCCCGGGCGTCGCCTCGGGCAACGCGGTCCAGGTCCCCGTCCACGTCCCCGTCAACGTCGTCGGTGACAGCATCAACGTGATCGGGCTCCTGAACCCGACCTTCGGCAACGAGGCCGTCAACGACTGACGCCGCGCCCGGCCGAGGGCCCCGCGGAACACACGGTCCGCGGGGCCCTCGCCCTTTTCCTCCGGCAGGCCCGCAGCGAACTGCCGGCGGACGGCGGTGAACCGCTCAGCGCATCCCGCGCTCCCGCTCCTCCACGAACGCGTTGTACGCCGCCACCTGAGCCCGCCTGGCCGTCCGTTCGACCGGGCGCAGCGCCTCGGAGCGCGCGGTCATCTCCGACGCGCTCACGGCCCCGCCGTGCCCGTTGCCGTACGCCACCGAGACCAGCAGCCCGACCCGCCGGGACAGCGCCAACACCCGCACGGCTCTGGGCGGATAGCCGGGAGCGAGCGCCTCGCCGTCCCGCTCGGCCCGGGCCCGGTACGCGTCGATCGCCGCCTCGGCGCCGGGGCCCGAGCCCGCCACATCGAGCTGCGACAGCACCTCGGTCGCGTCACGCAACGCCTCCGCGAGCTCCCGCTCCGCCTCCCCGAGGGACGGCACGTCGGCGGGCGGCGCCTCGCGCACCGGCAGACAGTGCCAGACGACCTCCACATGCACATCGCCGTCCGGGCCGGCCTCGTACACCTCCGGTACGAGCCCGAGACCGACCCCGTGGCAGACGACGGCCTCCTCGGCCTCCAGGGCGCGCGCGTTGAAATCCGGCGGACCGCTCAGCCCGAGCGGATGCCCGGGCGCGGGCAGCGCGACCCGCAGACCGGTCGTCCCGAGCGCGCGCAGCCGCCCCAGGGCGAGCGAGAGCCCGACGGGCCCCGTCTCGCCGGGCAGTCCGGCGACCCGGTGCACGGCGTCCTCACCGACGATGGCGACGACCGCGTCATCCGGTGAGACAAATCCGGCCAACAGTGCATTTCCCCATGCCGCCAACCGTCCTGAACGTGGTTCCGAAAGCATGCCTCCCACTTTAAGGAACCGCTTAAGGACCGGCCGATGGATTGGACGGGTCGGCCGGTGGCGTAGGTTTTCCCTGGGGGCTGCGTCCACAGACGTCAGCGACGGCCGAGACTGCAATGGGAGACAGCGCGCTCATGAGCGATGTTCTGGAGCTTGAGGACGTATCCGTGGTCCGAGAGGGCCGGGCTCTGGTGGACCAGGTCTCCTGGTCGGTCAAGGAAGGCGAGCGCTGGGTCATCCTCGGACCCAACGGAGCCGGAAAAACCACCCTCCTCAACCTCGCCTCCAGCTACCTCTTCCCCAGCCAGGGCACCGCCACCATCCTCGGTGAGACCCTCGGCAAGGTCGACGTGTTCGAGCTGCGCCCGCGGATCGGCGTGGCCGGCATCGCCATGGCCGAGAAGCTCCCCAAGCGCCAGACCGTCCTGCAGACGGTGCTGACCGCCGCGTACGGCATGACGGCCGGCTGGCACGAGGACTACGAGGACGTCGACGAGCAGCGCGCCCGCGCCTTCCTCGACCGCCTCGGCATGACCGATTTCGTGGACCGCAGGTTCGGCACCCTCTCCGAGGGCGAGCGCAAGCGCACCCTCATCGCCCGCGCGCTGATGACCGACCCCGAGCTGCTGCTCCTCGACGAGCCCGCCGCCGGTCTCGACCTCGGCGGCCGCGAGGACCTCGTACGCCGTCTCGGCCGCCTGGCCCGCGACCCGATCGCCCCCTCCATGATCATGGTCACGCACCATGTGGAGGAGATCGCCCCGGGCTTCACCCACGTCCTGATGATCCGCCAGGGCAAGGTCCTCGCGGCTGGGCCCCTGGAACTGGAACTCACCTCGCGCAACCTCTCCTTGTGCTTCGGCCTCCCGCTCGTCGTCAGCCAGTCCGGCGACCGCTGGACCGCCCAGGGCCTCCCGCTGTCCTGACCGACCTGTTCTCATTCAACTTGCCCTGACAACCGGGAACACCAGCCCCAACAGGATCGGCGCCCTGTCGGGGACGGGACCCGCGGACCTACCATGACCATGTGAACGACATCGACGCATGGGTGTGGTGGCTGATCGGCGCGGCCGGGCTCGGAATCCCGTTGGTCGTGACCGCGATGCCGGAATTCGGAATGCTCGCCGTCGGCGCCGTCGCGGGCGCCGTGACCGCGGGGCTCGGAGGCGGTGTCGTCCTCCAGGTCGTCGTCTTCGCCGCCGTCTCGGTCGCGCTCATCGCGGTGGTACGCCCCGTCGCGGCCCGGCATCGCGCCCAACGGCCCCAACTGGCCTCGGGCATCGAGGCGTTGAAGGGCAAGCAGGCCGTCGTCCTGGAGAGGGTGGACGGTTCGGGTGGCCGGATCAAGCTCGCCGGCGAGGTCTGGTCCGCACGCTCCCTCGACGGCTCAGTCGCCTACGAGGTGGGCCAAGAGGTGGATGTGGTGGAGATCGAAGGAGCGACGGCGCTGGTTGTGTGACCTCCCGAGGCGTCCACTGAACGGAACGTCGCACGTGGCGAGTTGTGGTCTGACACACTCGTCCAGCAAGATCCTCGACAGTTACGAGATCTTCGGCAGTCACGAGATTTTCCGGAAGCACCGAGGCGGAGAAGGGTACGGGGAGCCACGATGGAACCGATCATCATCGTCCTGATCATTCTGGTGGTGTTGGTCTTCATCGCGTTGATCAAGACCATCCAAGTCATTCCCCAGGCCAGCGCCGCCATCGTCGAGCGCTTCGGCCGCTACACGCGGACTCTGAACGCGGGACTCAACATCGTCGTCCCGTTCATCGACTCGATCCGCAACCGCATCGACCTCCGTGAGCAGGTCGTGCCGTTCCCGCCCCAGCCGGTGATCACCCAGGACAACCTGGTCGTGAACATCGACACCGTCATCTACTACCAGGTGACCGACGCCCGCGCAGCGACCTACGAGGTCGCCAGCTACATCCAGGCGATCGAGCAGCTCACCGTCACCACGCTCCGCAACATCATCGGCGGCATGGACCTGGAACGGACCCTGACCTCCCGCGAGGAGATCAACGCGGCCCTGCGCGGAGTCCTCGACGAGGCCACCGGCAAGTGGGGCATCCGCGTCAACCGCGTCGAGCTCAAGGCGATCGAGCCGCCCACCTCCATCCAGGACTCGATGGAGAAGCAGATGCGCGCCGACCGTGACAAGCGCGCCGCGATCCTCACCGCGGAAGGTATCCGCCAGTCGCAGATCCTCACCGCGGAGGGCGAGAAGCAGTCCGCGATCCTCCGTGCCGAGGGTGAGGCCCGCGCCGCCGCGCTGCGCGCCGAGGGCGAGGCCCAGGCGATCCGTACGGTCTTCGAGTCCATCCACGCCGGTGACGCGGACCAGAAGCTCCTCGCCTACCAGTACCTCCAGATGCTCCCGAAGATCGCCGAAGGCGACGCCAACAAGCTCTGGATCGTCCCCAGCGAGATCGGCGACGCCCTCAAGGGGCTGAGCGGCGCGATGGGCAACTTCGGTCCGATGGGTGGCGGCAACCAGGGCGGTGGCAACCAGGGCGGCGGCACGGAACGTCGGGAAAAGCCCACGGTCGACTGACTCACGCGAACACACAAAAGGGGCTCACCTCACAAGAGGCGAGCCCCTGCTCGTTCCCGTCACCACCTCAGGAACTCCGCCCCCGAACCCCCACTCCGCAAACGCCAACGGGGCCGAAACACCCAGGCGCGCAAGGAACGGCGCAGTCTTTGCCTCTAAGGGGCGCGGGGAACGGCGCAATCTTTCGCCTTCGCCTTCAAGGGGCGCGGGGAACTGCGCGACCAGCCACAGCGCACCCGCACCCGACAGCGCACCGCGGATCCCGCCCACCCAGCGGAGCGACTACGCCGGCTGCGCAAGCCACTCAGGCAAAGCCTCAAGATCATCCCGCCCCAGCGCCAGCAACATCGCATCCGCCGGCGTCGGCTCGAACGGCCGCCGCAACAACGGCATCCCCGCCTGGTCAGGCGTCCGCGCCGCTTTACGGTGATTGTCCTCCGCACAGGAGGCAACCGTGTTCAGCCAGGAGTCCTGCCCACCCTGCGCCCGTGGCACCACGTGGTCCACCGTGGTCGCCCGCCGACCGCAGTACGCGCACTTGTGCCGGTCACGCACCAGCACACCCCGCCGCGACCACGGTGCTTGTCTTCGGAAGGGCACCCGTACATAACGGCAGAGCCTGATCACCCGGGGCGCGGGTATGTCCAGCGCGGCTCCGCGCATACGCAGTTCGGGGTGGGCCTGCTCGACGACCGCCTTGTCCTGCAGCACCAGAACGACGGCTCGGTTCAACGTCACCGTCGACAGCGGCTCGAAGCTCGCGTTCAGCACCAGCGTGTCCCGCATCCAGCCCACCTCCCATGCGCACCGGCCCACCACCTGGCGGGCGTGGATCAACTCTGGCCGGGCACGCCGAGATGGACAACGCAATAAAAATGCCCGCCCCTGATCAATTCCAAGACCAGGGACGGGCAAACACTCAGTGAAAGGTCAGCTCTCCGTGGGAACCGCGTAAAGCCTCGCCCCGAGCTCAGGACCGGCCAGGTCCCGGAGGTCCTAGAACCAGTTGCGGCGGCTGCCCACCTCGGACAGCCACTGGTTGAGGTACGCGGTCCAGTCGGTGCCCTGGAAGTCGTTGAGCCCGACCTGGAAGGAGCGGAACGAGTCGCTGCCCTCGCTGAACAGACCCGGCTTCTTGTCCATCTCCAGGACGACGTCCATCTCGCGGTCGTCCGCGACGAAGGTCAGCTCGACCTGGTTGAGGCCGCGGTACTGCTGCGGCGGGAAGAACTCGATCTCCTGGTAGAACGGCAGCTTCTGCCGCGTGCCCCGGATGTGCCCCTTCTCCAGGTCCGCGCTCTTGAAGCGGAAGCCCAGCTGGATGAAGGCGTCCAGCAGCGCCTGCTGCGCCGGCAGCGGGTGCACGCTGATCGGGTCCAGGTCACCGGAGTCCACCGCGCGCGCGATGGCCAGCTCCGTGGTCACACCGATGTTCATTCCGCGCAGCGACTGACCGGCGATGTTCGTGATCGGCGTCTCCCACGGGATCTCCAGACCGAACGGCACCGCGTGCACGCCGTTGGCCTGGAGCTCGAAGGCGCCGCCGAGCTGGAGCTTCGTGAACTCGATGTTCTGCTTGTACTCCTGGTCGTCGCTGCCCTCGACCTCGACCTTGGCCTGCAGCCCGACCGACAGTCCCTCGATCGCCTGGCTCACGGATCCGCCCTGGATCCGCACCTCACCCTGGACGACACCGCCGGGAACGACGTTGACCTCGGTCAGCTCCGTCTCGACCGAAGCCCCACCGGCACCCAGGCTCGCAAGCAGCCGCTTGAACCCCATCGTCTTCTCCTCTTTCGGGCAACGCCCCGTTGTTGTTCGGTCCGGATCGGATCCTTGATCCATACATACGCGATCCAGCCGGGTCCGGTTCCGCGCCTTCACCCTGGCAAGACGGGCGCTCCCTGACCACCCCGCACGCACTCGGACGTGTGAAGTACGCTCGTAAGCCATGATCGCGGCCCCTGACCGTACGCCCCTCGCCCGGGACTTCTTCGACCGACCTGTACTTGAGGTCGCCCCCGACCTCCTGGGGCGCGTACTCGTGCGCACGGACCCGGGCGGTTCGACCGATCCGATCGAGCTGCGCATCACAGAGGTCGAGGCCTACGACGGCCCGAACGATCCCGGCTCCCACGCTTTCCGCGGTCCCACGGCCCGCAACGCGGTGATGTTCGGTCCGCCCGGGTACGTGTACGTCTACTTCACCTACGGCATGTGGCACTGCATGAACCTGGTCTGTGGCCCGCAGGGCAGGGCGAGCGCGGTCCTGCTCCGCGCGGGAGAGATCACCGAAGGCGTCGAAGTGGCTCGCAAACGTCGACTTTCGGCCCGACATGATCGAGAACTGGCCAAAGGCCCGGCTCGTCTGGCCACGGCTCTGGGGGTCGACCGGTCCCTCGACGGCACGGACGCATGCGCCTCGCAGAGTTCACCCCTGAGCCTCCTGCACGGCACCCCGGTGACCTCCGACCAGGTACTCAGCGGTCCGCGTACCGGAGTGTCCGGCGACGGAGGTGTCCATCCGTGGCGCTTCTGGATCAGCGACGACCCGACGGTGAGCCCGTACCGGGCCCACACCCCTCGCCGCCGCCGAACTTGACTCGCCCTTGGGTGATACGTAACGTAGCCCGAGCCGCTTGAACCGGGTACTGCGTTCCGTCAGCAGCCGGAAGTGGGCAACCCACTACCTACGACTTCCTCTCAGCGAGGGTCCATTCAGCATGTCCGCATGCCTGAATGCGAACTCGCGGATCTCGATTATGAGTTGCCCAGGGGATCGGCTAACGTAGTGAATGTCGAAAGGCCGCAAGGCCGATAGGCAAATCCCGCCGACTGGGAATCGGGCCTGAAAGGGTCTGGTAGAGTCGGAATCGCCGGAAAGGGAAACGCGAAAGCGAAAACCTGGAAAGCACCGAGGAAATCGGAACCGGAAACGGTCTGATAGAGTCGGAAACGCA
>NZ_JBIRGP010000019.1:0-5780 GCF_044328075.1 Streptomyces sp. NPDC017991
TCCCACCCTCCGCGTCGGCACTTACCGCTCGCTTAACAAAGCCTTGCTCCCCGTCCCGCCCACCACGACAGCCCCACGACAGAAACCAACCGGCCTTCCTCCGGCTGGATCCACACAGCACCGGGACCAGGCGGAAGACGGGTCCGGTCAGTAGAAGGCAGCCAGCACAGAGGGGGTGCCGGACATCCGTTCGTGGAGCCGGTGACTGCCCGCGGTTCCGTCTTCGTGGCCGGCTTCCAGATCAGTCACAAGCAGTCCCACGGCATCACGGGCGAGCGGCTCCAGCAGGAGGCGGTGCGTGTCGGCCGCCAGTCGAAGCCACCGCTTCGAAACTTCGGTCCCGCTGTTCTCGGCTCCGGAGTTCCCGGCTGAGTGACCCGTCGTGTGCAGTGCCAGTCCGAGACCGGCCACCGCCTTGCGGTTGGGGGGAGCCGAGGGAGAGTCCCACACGGCCCGGAATATCCCCTCGGCCTCCGCGAAACGGTTGTGGAAGGCCGCCAGAACACCCCGCAGGTTGTCCGCGGCCGACTTGATGTCGTCCGCACTCAGTGCCGCTGCCAGCTGTTCCACTTCCGAGAGCCGCTCTTCGGCCGTGCTGACGGATCCCTCCGCGATGTCCAGGCACGTCAGCCGCAGCAGGGCGTAGGCCAGGCGGGTGCGAGACCCGATGGACCGAAGGATCTGAGCGGCCTCGCACCACTGCGTGCGGGCTTGGTCCCGCCTGCCGGCGCTTTCGTCCGCGTCGCCGCAGAGTTTGACGGAGAAGGCCGCCGCGAAGGCGTCGTCAGCGGCATGTGAGGCTTCCAGGGCCGCCAGCCCGTGGTTCCGAGCACCCTCGACGTCCCCCTGCTGGAGGCAGTACGTCGACCAGTTCGTCTGCAGGACCGCCCGGTTCCAGTGGAACTGCGTTCCCGAAATGCCGGCCTCGGCCTTGGCGAACAACTCAGCCACGCCGCTCTCGGAGTTGAGCATGGCGTAGAGCGTGTCGTAGCAGGGTCCCAGGATGGCGAGGTCCGGATGCTTCGCATGGCGCCACGCGGCCTGGTACCGCAAGCCGTACGAGCTGGCGTCCGCGTGCTTTCCGGCGATGTGACTCAGCCAGGCGAGCCAGGCGAACGTGAAGAAGAATGCCCACTCCTCGTCCGGCGTGGGTTGTCCCGACCGGCCGGAACGGGTGTCCTCATAGGCTTTCAGGCTCCTCTTGAGCCGCTCGATCCCCTCTTCCTCCCGGCCGCTGACGAACCAGTAGTAGCCGAGGTGCGCCTCCAGGACGAGGGACTCGACCGTGCTGCCCTGCCGGATCAACAGGTCCGACGCGGCACGGATGTTGGCCGACTCCTCCGTGAGTGTGGTCACCCAGGTGGTCTGGTCCTTCGACGAGAGTCCTGTCGCGCCGTCACTGGTGAGGCGCATGGCCCACGCGGTGAAACGATCCTCTGCCTCAGGACCGCGACCCTCCTCGTAGAGCCGCGCAAGCGCGTATTCGCGTACGGTCTCCAGCATCTGGAGCCGGACCCCGCTCACGGCGGTGACAGGAGACAACAGGGACTTGTCCACCAGCTGAGTCAGCAGGTGCATGAGATCTGTTCCGTCGCCGCCCGGCTGGATCAGGCCGGCCCGTTCGGCCTGATCGAGGGAGCAGCCACCGACGTGCAGCGCCAGCTCGGTGAGCACCAGTTGCTCGGAGACATCGAGAAGGGTGTAGCTCCAGTCCAGGACGGCCCGCAGGGTCTGGTGCCTGGCGGGCGCCGTCCGTTCACCCCGGGTGAGCAGCGCGAACCGGTCGTCGAGTCTGAGCGTGATCTCGCGCAGCGGAAGCAACCGGGCGTACGCGGCCGCGAGTTCCACGGCCAGTGGCAGGCCGTCCAGTCGGCGGCAGAGCGCGCGAATCTCCTTCATCGACGCCTCGTCCGTACTGAACGACGGATTGATCATCATCGCGCGAATGCTGAAAAGATCAGCGGATTCCTCGGGGGACATCGGCGACAGAGGGAACAGTACTTCGCCGGGAACGGTGAGGGGCTCTCTGCTGGTGGCCACCACGGTGAGCTGCGGGCAGCGGCTGAGCAGGTCCGCCACGAGGGGAGCTGCGGCGTCCAGGACGTGCTCGCAGTTGTCGAGAGCGAGGATGGTCCGCCGACCGCCGAGGAAGGAGGCAGCGCGGTACATGTAGTCGTGCGGCTGCTGGTCGGGCTTGGCCGACGAATCGGACAGCCCCAGAGTGGACGCGACGGCCGCCAGTACCCCTGAGTCGCCCACCGCTGTCAGGTCCACCCACCAGACGCCGTCGTGAGTGGGCGCCAGTCCGGTGCACGCCTCCAGCGTCAGACGGGTCTTGCCGACACCGCCGGGCCCCACGACACTGACAAGCCGCTCACCGGCGACCTGCTCGCACAGAGCGGCCAGAACATCCCGGCGGCCGACGAAAGGCCCCAGCGGACGGACCAGATTGCCCTTGCCCCGTGACGGGCGACGATGCTCGGCCTGTTTCGGGGAGAGTTGGAAGGGGTCGCCGTTCTCGCGTTTCAGGGACTGGTCATGGCGCAGGATCGCAGAATGCAGGGAGCGGAGGTCCGGCGACGGATCCACTCCCAGTTCCGAGCTGAGGAGCTTACGGCCCTTGTCGAAAACCTCCAGGGCCTCGGCGTGCCGCCCACAGCGGTAGAGCGCCAGCATCAGTTGAGCGCGGACCCTCTCGCGCAGAGGCGTCTCGGACAGAAGCGCCGACAACTCCGGTACGAGTTCTTCGGCCCGGCCCAGTTCGAGGCACGCAGCCGCCGCGTCCTCGATCGCGCTGAGACGATGCTCTTCGAGACGGGTACGTTCGATGTCGAAGGGCCTGCCGACCAGATCGTCGAGAGCGCGGCCACGCCAGAGGGACACACCGGCCCTGAGATTCTGGTCCGCCTGCCCGTACGCGCCGTTGCGCAGGTGTTCGCGGCCCTGCTGCACGAGGTCCTCGAAAGCAGAGACGTCGAACTGGTCCTGCGGCAGCAGGACCAGTTGGTAGCCCCCCTGGCGTGTCTCGATGCGGCCGTCGGCTCCGTTCGCGGCGAAAACGGCACGCAGCTTGGCCACCTGTACCTGCAGGGCGTTGACAGGGTCCTTCACCTCCCGTTCCCACCACAGTTCGTCGATGATGGTGTCTCGCTGCACGGGCTGGCCGCCGGCGAGGAGCAGGCGGCCGACGACAGAACGGGAGAGGGATCCGGGAAGGCCGACAGGGGAGCCCTCGTCGTTCAGTACTTCAAGTCGGCCAAGCATTCGAAAGTGCATGAGTCACTATCCCCCGGACGAGGCTCGCCCACTGGCAAACCTGTGGCTGCGGTGTCCCCGGGCGAACCTCGCCCTCCGTCGGCGGATGCGCGGACGGGCGGCGATGACCGGGCGGGAACACAACCGGTGGAAACGAGGTCGCGATGCGGCCAGGAGACGTGAGCCCTCAGCCGCCGACTCGCAGACCGGGTGGTTCGCTGCCGGTGGAGGCACTGAGTACGTGTTCGCCCTTCCACCGCGGCTCTCGGCCGACCCGGTGGCCGTCACAAGATCGATCGGCGACGTACGTCCTTCGGAGGCCGTTCCACAAGCCCGCAACATCGCTCGGTCTTCCCGCTCAGACGCGCCTGCCGACGGGACTTTGCGTCCGAGAACCACTGGCCGCCGCGATGTAGGCCTCCGGGGGCAGAGGCGCGCGGGAGGAGCCCGCCGCATCACTCCTCAGAGCTGCGGCCGCCGAGACAGAGGCAGCCGGGGGCGGGTTCTGCGGATCGCGGCCGGTGGCGCGTGTGCTGGCGGTCCGCGACACCGGAGCCGGGAAAGCGTCACGCCTGCCGCGCCGCTCGTCAGGCCGCTCGCCGCTCCGTACGGCGGGCGCCTCGCGTCGAGACGCTGTCGGTACGACACGACCGGCTGCCGGGTCAGGAAACCTGCGGACCGGCGCGGTCGACCGTGTCGGGGCTGCCCACACCACCTGGCTGCTGGAGGTCCGAGGAGGAGGCGATGTCTGGGACTCGCTGACGGACGGTGGTGCGGGGCCCCAGGTGGGAGCGCTGATGACTGACGCGAACGGTGCGGACGGCGACACGATCTCGAACTCGGTCCCGCCGACTTCCACGGTGTCGGCGCCACGGCTCTGGGAAGCTATCTTGTCCCAAGACGCCGGGTCCCCCTTCCGCGCGCCTGCCGGGATGCTGTCGTCATGACGTATGACCGGCTCTCGCTCGATCCGTGCACCCTGCTCGGAGCCCGCAGTGCGCGCAGGTCCTGTGGCGTGCGAGGAATAGTTGTCGGACTGGTCCGTCTCTCCGGACTGGTTCATCATCGTTGACCTCTTTCAAGTGCTTGTAGTGGTCCATACGCGGACAACCACACACCGGTTCACACGGTGTCGCGGCCCGACCTGACCCGGTGCCGTACACAGCCGGTCCGGCATCGGGCTCGACCCCGGCGACCGCCTGGACCAGGGGATCCGCCGGTGAACCCTGTCCCGGCCGTGGACGTAGCCCTGTGCGAGCGGTCCTGTTGTGCAGTCGATCGACATGCGGGGACCGCGGGCACGATCCTTCACGCCTTGCTCGACATCATTGGGGACACATGGCGACGACAAGAAATACCGGTCTGCGTACCGTGGGATGGCGCACGTGGCTGGGCGGCGCGCTGGCTCTGACCACGAGTCTGACCGCCCCGGGTACCGCCTTCGCAGCATCGCCCGGCTTTGGTGCACATCCGGCCGAACACCGGTCGGTGGGGAACTACGTGGCACTCGGCGACTCCTACGCCTCAGGCCCTGGAATCGCCGACCAGACGGATGCGGTCTGTGCCCGGTCCGACCAGGCTTATCCCGCGCTCGTCGCCCGTGCCAGGCAGGCCACTTCGTTCTCGAACGTGACCTGCAGCGGTGCCACGACGGCACACCTGACGCAAGGTCAGGGGACCGTTGCGCCGCAGCTGGACGCGGTCGGTCCTGCCACCGACCTGGTCACTCTCACCATCGGGGGCAACGACATCGGCTTCAGCCGGATCCTCGGCACCTGCGCGCAGTTGAGCACCACCGACGTGACGGGCAGCCCCTGCCGGACGTTCTACGGGTCGAGCGGTACCGACCAGCTCGCCCTGAACATCGAACAGACCACTCCGAAGGTCTCCGCGGTCCTCGCGGACATTCAGCAGCGCGCCCCGCAGGCACGCGTGGTCGTGGTGGGCTACCCCGACCTGCTTCCCGATGACGGATTCGGCTGTTTCCCCACCGTCCCGTTCGCGGCCGGGGACTTCGCCTATCTCCGGGACACGGAAAAGCGGCTCAACGCCATGCTCGCCCGGGCGGCGAGGCGAGGGCACGCCACCTACGTCGACACCTACACGTCGAGCATCGGCCACGACATGTGCCAGGCCGCCGGCACGAGGTGGGTCGAGCCGTTGACGCCACAGGCGCCGGCAGCGCCCGCGCATCCCAACGCCGCCGGGCAGGCGGCGATGGCCGCGGCGATCGAACGACGTGTGTGCTGACTGAAGGCGCCCGTCGGCCCGAAGGCATGCGTCGGCGCCGGAGGCATCTCACCTGTCGGTGAGCCGGTTACCCCGCCCGGCCCCGCAGTGCGGGGCCGGGCGGGGCACGCATCGCCTCGACGAGGGTTCGCGGGGCGAGCGTTCCTCGACCGCCTTCGGCGATCACCAGCGGAACAGCGTTGGAGTCGGGGCCCCCCCCCCGCCCCCCCGCGGGGGGGCGCCCCGGGGCCGCGGCCCCGCGGCCCGCCGCGGTCGCCCCCCCGGGGCGGCCGGGG
>NZ_JBIRGP010000019.1:5790-149950 GCF_044328075.1 Streptomyces sp. NPDC017991
GCCCGGCGCCGCTGCGCGGGGGGGGGGGGGGCGGGGCCCCCCCCCCCCCCCCGGGGCGCCCCCCCCCCCCCGGGGGGGGGCGCGCCCCCCCCCCCCGCCCCCGGGGGGGGGGCCCCCACGTCTCACCGCTCCGCGGAGGCCCGCGTCGTTCCCACCGCAGGGGCGGCCGGGGCGCTGCCTGCCGCCGGTTTCAGACCGTCCGGTTTCCCGGGACGAGGCATCGCCCAACTCGTCCTCGTCCTCGTCCTGGAACGAACATCCTTGTGACGACCGCCGGATCCTGCCCGGTCACTTGCCGCGCTGATGGGGCCGGGCTTCTCCACGAACATTCGACGTCGGGTACGTCATGTGGTGCGGATCAGCGCCCACCCCGCTGTCCCTGCTGCTGTCGGATGACGCGCTACGGGCACCGGGAGAGGCCAGCCCCGCCGCGGACGCGACGCTGTTCGGCGAGAGAGCGGTGGGTGAGATCGGTTCGGCGACGTCGCGTGTCGCGTGCACCCACTCCGCGACTCGGTCGGGCCTCGGGACGTGGGCTGCCGGCGGTGCGACGGGGACGCCCATCCACACGCGGTCCGCTGTCTGTGCCGGGTCCTGCTGTGCCCAGGGTCGTCCTACCACGTGCGCGGGCATGGGCGCGGGCATGGGCATCCCATGCCTGCTTGTTGTACCTGGGCCTGTGCTCGGAACCGCGCCTGGGCCTGCGCTTGTGACTCCGCTGGGACCCGGCCTTGTGCCTGTGCCGGATTCGCGAACCCGGGCATCTGCTTCGGCTGCGGATTCGGATCCCTGTCGTAGATTTGCTTGATAGTGCTCAAGTACCCATTTTTCTAGGTACTTTCCTTCATCGGCGGCCTGCCCTCGATCGCGAGCGTCCTGTTTACCGTCCCTATGACAAGTGTGGCAATGTCTTTTTGACTTCTTCCGCGCTCCTCAGGGGTGAGGGCTATGTAGGCGTTCCAGAGCGCGATGTGTTCGGGGCTCATATCTCTCCAGGTTCGGGGAAGGCAGCTCAGCTTCCCGTCCGTCTCCGTCTACGGCGGGCCGACAGCTGCGGTTCAGTCACGGCAGCGGACAGACCGGAGTGTGCCGGGGACGGAGAAAGAGTGACCAGCACTGATTGACTGAACCGATCCGTGCCGACTTCCGTTCCACAACCGAGTGGGGTTCCGCAACAGGCTGGAACTCCTGTTCTCCGTGGCGTTACGGGCGTCGTCCGCCCAGTGCCGTTACGCGACGATGAGGGGTAACGAAAATGGTGACGAGTTCACGGGTGCGACACAGCACCTTGGCGCCGGTCGTCGCGGCGCAGTGGGCGCTGTGGACGTTCGCCGTCGTCAACGTGGTGATTGTCGAGGTCCTGTTCTCCACCGGTGTCGCCGGCAAGAACGGGACCCTGGGCGTCGCCAAGTTCTTCGGCCTGCAGGCGGCCCTGCTGATGGTCTTTCAGTTGCTGCTGGTGGCCCGCATACCGTGGCTGGACCGACGTATCGGGATGGACCGGCTGACGCTGTGGCACCGGTGGATCGGCTTCACCCTGCTGTGGACCATCCTCACCCACGCCACACTGGTCGTGCTCGGCTACGCCAGGCTCGACGACGCACCGATGCTGAAGACGTTCTTCGTGCTGAGTGGAGTGCCCGCCTCCCTGCTGGGCATGCTCGCCGCCGCCGTCATCATCGTGATCGCTGTGGTGTCCACCCGCCCCCTGCGGCGCCGGCTGCGCTATGAGACCTGGCACGGCCTGCACCTGCTGCTGTACATAGCTCTGGGGGCGGCGTTCGTCCACCAACTGCTGGAGACCACCACCTTCACGTCCTCCGCGTTCGCCACGGTCTACTGGTGGGCCCTGTGGCTGTTCGCCTTCGGCGCCCTGCTGATCGGGCGGATCATCGTGCCGGTCCGGCGCAACGCCTACCACCGATTCCACGTCGCGGCCGTCGTGCCCGAGTCGCACGACGTGGTATCGGTACACGTCACCGGCCGCCACCTGGATCAGTTGCCCGCTCGGGCCGGCCAGTTCTTCGTCTGGCGCTTTCCCGGACACAACCACTGGTGGCTGGCGAACCCGTTCTCGCTGTCGGCGGCGCCCGACGGTCACACGCTGCGCCTGAGCGCCAAGGCGGTGGGCGCCACCAGCGCCGGTCTGCGGCAACTGCCGGTGGGTTCACGCGCGTTCCTGGAGGGTCCGTACGGAGCGCTCACCTCTTTGCACCGATCGCGTCCCGGTGTGCTGCTGATCGCCGGCGGGATGGGGATCACCCCGATCCGGGCCCTGCTGGAGGAGGAGCCGGCCGGCGACATCGTCGTGCTCTACCGGGTGCGTACCGAGAACAACGCCATCCTGGGCGATGAGGTGCGAGAACTGGTGGATGCCCGCGGCGGGCGCCTGCATCTGCTCACCGGTCAGACCCGGGAAGGAGCCCTGCCGTTCGAGCCGGACAACCTCCGCGCCCTGGTCCCCGACATCACCGAACGCGACGTGTACGTCTGCGGCCCGCCCGCCATGACCTCGGCCGTGCTCGGCAGCCTCCGGCAACTGAAGGTTCCTGTCCGGCAGGTGCACGCCGAGAAGTTCAGCCTGGCCTGACAGGCAGCGGCCGTGCGGGTCAGGTGACCGGATCAGCCCCACGCTTCACAGAGGCGGCTGATCCGGCGGAGGCTGATTCAGGCTGATGTCGTTGCCGGAGGTTCCGGGTACGCGGTCGGGGCAGGCCCGGCACGAGTCGCGCGTAGCGCGGCCGGCGGCGGACGGTGCCGTCGGACGCCGTACGAGGACTTCGCGAAGGGCCCGAGGACAGGGGAGTACGCAGACGTCGGTCTCGTCACCTCGGTCAGAGCCGTCGGCGCGGATGTCCCGGAGCGCCCGGTCGCCTCCGTGTCGTCAGCGCAGGGGGGGCGAAGAGCCGGAACGCGAACCGGTTCTGCAAGCGGAAAGCGCCTCCCGCGTGAACCGGCGGGACCCGTCGGCAGGGTTACCGCTCTGTTCCAGGAGGCGCTTTTGCGATCGTGAGAAGTGTTCGGCCTCCACCTCGACCGGAGAGCTGGGACCCGTCGCCAGCAGGTCACACAGCCCGTGGCGTCAGCGCGAGTCGGGGTCGGTAACCAGGACCGTGCCCGACTCCGCGAGAGCCCTCGGGAGCGGCTGAAAGATCATCAGGTCGTTCGTCGGATCCTTTCCCGGAGCGCTTACGCTGGCGATACCGATCGCGATCACCGTGTCGTCTCCACGCGGATCAAGGACGAAGACCGGACCGCCGCTGTCGCCTTCGTCAGCCACGAGGGCCGCCATCGTCACTCCGAGCAGGGTGTGGTCGACGGCCTCCGACGTGTCGACGGGCACCGAAGCGTTGTGAGCGGTGATGCGGCCGCAGGTGAGCGCGGTCGTCCTTCCTCGCTTACAGACGATCGACCCGACGACGAAAGACTCGGGGGAGGCCACCCTGGAAATGCTGAGGGTCGTCGGACCGGCGGGAACCGTGGCGGAGAGCTGGTCCGCGACGGCCTCATCGGCCACAGGGATGAGAGCCCAGTCGGAGCTGTCGCGCCGGAACAGTGCGGACGGGCCGAACTCCCCGTCCGCGTGTCTCCATGTCTGACCGGCCGCGTCGTCGACCACGCAGTGCCCGGCCGTCATGACGTAGTCCTTGTTCTGCCGGGCGTCGGCGCTGCGCACCCACCACCCGGCGGAACAGATCTTGCTTCCGGTGATCTCGTCACCACTGGAGATCGCCACGGGGGCGATACGGCCACTCCGGTAACGGACATCGATCGCGCCCGGGAACGTCCGGCCCAGTTCCGAGGCGACCGCCCCGGGCAGATCCGACCGTTGCGCCTGAATCACCACGACGTTCTTGGTCACATCGATGAAGGTCGTCGCCTGCTCGACCGATCGGCGCGCCAGTAGCCGCTCCACACGGGAGCGCACATTCCGCAGATCCTGCGCCGACCGCTCGACCAGTCGTGGCTCGGCGTCTCGCGCCCGGACCTCGGCGGCCCTGCGCTCATTGGTGACGGCCACCACCAGATTGCCGCTCTTGCGGTCGAGCCACGTGCCCGCGCTCCAGCTGTCCTTGAGCGTCGGCTCGACGGTCGTGTTCAACGCGATCATCCTGGCCTGCTGGACGAGCCGGTCCCCGGCCTGGTTCCTGTTCACGTGGAGCGTCTTGGCGACCGCGGCCACGGTCTCGTCCAGCAGCGGGGTGGCCGACGGCGAGGCAGCGGCTGACGACAGCCCGGCCTTGCCATCGGAGTTCTCGGCGCTGTCGACGTTCACGACAACCAACGCGGCGACCGCCGTCAGCGTCAGGCCGGCCGCGGTCACTTTCGTGCGCCTACTCATTTTCAGCTCGGGCATTTTCTCTCCATCGCGCCGTTGGCTCGTATGACTTACGGTTCCGGCAGAGGGGGCGGGATCCGTCTCACGTACTAACGTCTGCTGTCGACGCCGGGTTCACGCACAGGCTTCGGGCGTTTTAGTCACTTCGAGCGCTTTCCGGGAATTGGCTGCTTCGGACAGTGGACCTGTTCGACGGGCTTTTCTTCCGGGAGTGGAAACCGTGGACACCGGCCCTCGGGAATTACCTGCAGATCCAGTGGAAAACGCGACCGATTGCGGCGGGGTATCCCTTTGCGTGCACGTGGCACCGGCAGGTTTTTCGCAGGCCGGAACATCCCGCTGTCGGCAGGAGGACCGGAAAACTCCGGTGCGGCGGAGGCGGGGTCAAGTCGCGATGTGAACAGTGTCGTTGCCGACCCCGGTGTTCGGTCCGGTCGGTGACGCGGCGGCCGGAATGGTCGTTCTCCAGGTGCCCCGGGTGAGGTGCAGGGTCGCGTCGGGGTCGATGGTGACGGTGGCGCCGTAGACGGGCAGGGACCCGTCGCTGAGCCAGTCGTGCCGGATGGCGTCGAGGGTGTCCCACAGACGGCGGGGGCCGCTCTGGTGGACCGTGGGGCGTTTGCCGCGGCAGCCGGTGGCACGGGCCCAGGAACCGTCCGGGTGGACCATGACGGCCGTCCTTACCCCGTCCCTGTCCTCGCTGTACGAGTGCTGCACGCCGGGCGCCGCCAGGGCCAGGCAGGTCAGCAGTTCCCAAGTCCGGGCCACCGGGACCACGGGGTGGCGGCCGGTGGTGACGTCGTCGGCGTCGTCGGTCCAGGCGTGCCGGGTGCCGGCCGGCGCAGGGTAGTCCCGGCCGGTGCGGGTGGCCATGAATCCGGCCGGTTCCCAGGTGACACACCCGCGGGCGCCGCCGTCGGAGGTCTTGTCGGCGGTGATCACCAGCCCGGTGGCGGCCAGGTTGGTGACGAGGCGTCCGCCGCCACGCAGCGAACTCAGCCAATGCGGCGGGACACCGGGCAGCCCGACCGTGGACACGATCCGGTCGAACGTGCCGGGCAGGGGGCCGGTGATGTCGGCTACGCGCACCAGGGGGCGCGCTCCGATGAGGTCGAGGCGACCGCGGGCCGTGTCGACCAGGTGGGGGTCGATGTCGATGCTGGTCACCCTGCGGTCACCGATCCGACGGGAGAGCAGTGCGGTTCCGTAGCCGGTGCCGGTCACGCACAGCACATCCGTACCGTCGGTGATCATGGCGTGCCGGTACATCGTCACGACGAGGGAGGGCAGGGTACTGGAGGAGGTGGGCGCTCCCTCCGGGTGGTCCGCCTCGGTGGCGTGATCGGCGTGCAGCGGTCCGACACGGGTCACCAGGGTGCGGTCGGCGTAGACGGCATCCGCCCACCGGCCGGGTTCGGCGGCGCCGCCGCTCAGGGTCCAGCCGGATCCGGGCCGGTAGCCCCACCAGTTGGGCACGAACAGGTGCCGCGGGACGTCAGCGAGCGGCTGGTGCCAGCGCGACGCCGGATGTACGACGGCGTCGGCCAGCGCCGCGGCGCGCGGTTTCCAGTCCATGACGATGAAGCAGCCTCTCAGTAGAGCGGGGTGCCGTCCGGGGAGGGGGCGGCTTCACCCGGAATGCCTTTATGGCCGCGGCCGGTGTCCGTGGGAGGGCGGTCGGCACCCCGGACGGCACGGCACATGTACAGGCACACGGTCCTGATACCGGACCTCGCCGCGAACCAGGCGTACACAGCGCCACACCACAGGTGAACCAGGACCAGCAGGACCAACGGCCCGCGACGAGCAGAGCCCGGGCGGGCGGCAGACGGCAAGTGCCGTGCTCCGAACTCTCGTTGTCGGGCCGGGAGCCGCCTGCCCGCCACCCCGTACAGCCCTTGCTCGTCGACACATCGGTACCGCTGGCAGGCTGAGTTCGCCTCATCGACGACCGCGATTCACCGAGAGCCTCACAGGAGGGCCCAGTTGCGCGAGCCGGAGCCTCAACAAGGCTTCATCGAGGACATCTTGTCGTTGTGACTGGCAAAGCCTCCTTCGAACACGATCGTGGCACGGGGGGCTATCTCGAAAGGAGAACCCTGGAAATCCGTGTCGTGGTAGAGGCAGTACGTGGTGTCACCAAGGTTCATGACCGTCGAAACCTTGTCGTTGAACCCGGAGTCGGTGAGGTTTCGCTGCGCGCCGGCCAGGACGACGGAGTTTGTGCTGCTGACCTCGAAGTCGCTGCTCAGAGCAAGGCCCTGCAGGGACTCAAGGGCTTCCGGATCGATGCTGGTGAAGAACTGGGAGGAAATCTCCGCAGTCGTCTTCTTCGGCTCTTCGTCCATGAGGTTCGGGACTACGAAGAACGCGCCGACCGCGAGAGATGCGGTCACGCCGACTGCTGCGAGAAACGTCTTCTTCATGAGCTTGTTTGTTCCTTCTGTGGATTTCAAAAACGGCCGAGGTCGCAGTCGCGGCATCATTGCTGCTCATCCACGTGAACGAGTGGAAGGAGGACTGCGATCCACGTTGCTTACATCAGAGGAAACGGCCGCGCGCCGGTGCCGGTTCACTCCTGGAACAAAGAAACAGGAGAGGACGGCGAAAGCGGCGATGACGGCGTAGGTAACTGGCTGAGATGCTTGCGGACTTCGGCTTGCTGGAGTCAGGAGCAGCTGACTCGTGGCCTGCCGACGGGAGAGCAGGGCCTGAGTGCCGACTGGCCGTCAAGCCGTGCCTCACCGGTACTGCGATGACACGTGCGTCGGCGTGCCACAAGGCCCGGCATCTGTGCCGAGACCGCCTGCGCCGCTCGGCCGCCCATTCCGGCCGGGCGGCACCGGCTGCTCCTCTACGGGGAGTCGGCGCTTCGCGGCGCTTTCGGAAGGATCAACCCTAACCGAGGGGGATCAAGGCCTTGTTGTGCTTGAGCCAGGTGGAGAAGTCCTGCAATTCAGGGTTGAGCGACCTGCTGATTTCGATGTCGCGGGCCTCCACCAGCGCATCGCTGCAGTCCGCCTGGTACTGGAACATGTTCGCGAGGTCATTCGCACCGGGAAACCCGAACTCGCGAAAATCCGCGGGCTTGAGCGGAGAGTACAGAACCTGTTCGCCCAGCGCCGCTGCCAGCTCGGCAGCCATCTCAGCTCCCGACAGGTGCTCCCCGGCAATGCTGACTGTTTCACCCACCATCTCAGGACCACGCTTGAAGATTCCCAGCGCGCACTTGCCGATGTCCTTCGATGAGATCCCGGAGAGCACGGCATCCCCGATGGGAAGCGTGAACCACAGCTTTCCATCCTGTGCCCTCTGAGGCCCAAGATTCAGATTGATGAAGTTTTCCCAGTAGAACGATGTCTGCAGGAATGTGGTCGGCACCCCGAGACGCGAGAACAGCTTGTTCGACTCGGCCTTGACGTCGGCGTGCGGAACGTTGTACCTGCCGTCGAGTACCGGCATGCGCCCGCTTCCCAGCGGTATGAGAGCACGAGAGTCCTCAAGGGTGGACCAGATCACGTGCTTGACGCCTGCCGCCTGGGCTCCAGCGGCCAAGTTCGCGGCGTGCACCGTTTCCTTCTCGGCAGACAGATGCTGCCAGTAAAAGGTCACACAGTACGCTCCGTAGGCCCCTTCGAACGCCTGGGATATCTCGTCCTGGCTCTCCAGGTCCACCTTGACCAGTTCCGCACCCTGGCGTTCGAGATCTTTCGCGGCCACGGAATCCACTTCCCGGGTGAGCGCGCGCACCGAGAACTCATTTTCCGGATCCGCCAGGATTGCCCGGGCCAGTCCGCCGCCTTGCGAACCAGTTGCTCCCGCAATGGCGATGATCTTCTTGTCGGTCACTGTGACTCCTGAATATGTATTGGCCGGGTCGGACTTCTCACCTATTTTTACTCGACGAATCTGTTCCGAATCTGTTCCGACCCTTTCGGACAGCTTTCTTGCTCCTTGCCTGCTCTGTTGGCTGAGAGCTCCCCGTGGACTGACGCGCCGCTTCGAGTCCGGAGCGAGACACCGACCGGGGCGCCGACACGGCCGGCGGCCGGGATCCGGGCCGGCACACCGGCTCCTCACAAACCGCTCCGGTCCGGACGGCAGGCCCGCGCGGCAGGGGGACGGAGGTTCGCTGCCCAGAGAGCTTTGCCGGGATGAAGCTGCTTCCGCGTCCGGAGTGGGCCTCAGTCCGGCTGAAGCATCCATTCAGCAGGCGGTTTTCTTTTCCATGGCGGCCGGGCAGGTACGGGCGTGCGGTCCGGCTGGTTCACCTCCCAGGCATGACGAAACCTGGTGCGCAGACGGGCGGCCGGTGTATCCCTGCCGACGGTTGCCGAAGAGGGGTTGACGCAGTCGGCGGTCCGGTCCTTGTGGCGTGTCGACAGCCGCGGCTGCCGGGGCTCGGGAGTTGGGCTCCGAGCCCTGAAAATCGGATGGTTGCGAATAATCGACTGAGATCATTCGAAGATGTGAGAAGTGGTGCAAAAAAGGATGAATCCCAATGGTTGATTCACCCGGCATCTCTCCCTTTCGGGAGATCGCGAAAAGTTCGATGAGAACGTGAACCCGTTTGCTGCGGGTACGTAATGACGCTCGAAGGCCGGCCCGACCGGTGGTCCAGTGCGGCAATGCGGGAGTTTCGCTTGGCATACTCACGACAGGCTCCTTGCCGTCGCTACTGGACGCGCGGCCCCGGAGGGGCAGGAGCGGAGCGTAGTCAGTTCGTAGCGCATCGCGTTTCGTCAAGGGCGGCTCATCCACGACCCGGCAATGGCCCGACGGCAACGATCATGCAAGGAGCTGACTGGATGACTATTGCCACCATTGATCCAATGCGTCTCTGGTGCCCGTACGACTACCGACGGAATGCGCTGGTATCTGTAGAAGACGTGGAACTGCAGTTGCATGCCTGGGCGGAGAAATACGGGCTGCTGTCCGATCCGGTCATCGCTGAACGGTTCGGCGGCGCCCGATTCGGGGAGTGCGCGGCTCTGGTGTACCCGGATGCCCCCGACTTGCTGGTGTACGCGAAGTGGCTCACATGGCTGTTCATCGCCGACGACGAGTTCGACGAGAATCGCGCGCCGACCGCCGGCGGGATCGATGGAGGTGTCCTGGACTACCTGCCTCTCGACGGACCGGCCCTGAAAATACCGACCACCCCGGTCACTGCGGCATTGGTGGACCTGTGGCGTGAACTGGCTCCCGCTATGCCACGTCTCCTGCGCGAACGCTTCCGAACACACGTGGACCAGTACGCGCGGTCATACGGGAGCGCACTCGCGCAATCCCGGACCGATGAGGCGCCCGACCTGGGACCGTACGTCGCGCTGCGCCGCTCAAGTGGCGCGGTGGAGACGTGTATGGACTTGATCGAGCGTCAGCCCGGCGCCTATCTGATTCCTCTCATCGCCGGAGCCGATCCCGTACTCGCACTGCGTGCGGCTGCCAACGACATCATCTGCTGGACCAACGACGTGCTGTCCATCGCCAAGGAAATCCGGCACGGCGAGATGAACAACCTCGTGGCCGTACTGCGTGGTGCCATCGGGATGGACTGGCAGGCGGCTCTCGAAGCGGCCACCGAGATGAACGCGGTACGCACGCGGGAGTTCGACCGCAATCAGCGACTGCTGCTCGCATCGAACGAGTTCTTCGCGCTGAGCAACTTCATCGACGGACTGAAACTGTGGATCTCAGGAAGTCTGCGATGGCATCTCGGATCACCCCGCTACGCAGACAGTCTGTCGTCGTGATCGGCTCCGTCGTCCACCAGCTCTCAGCCCCGTAGCTCAGAAAAAGGAAACGCCATGGCACAACACCTCGCGCATGTCCGGAGCCAGAGGTTGTCAAAGGCCCCTCCCGCAACGGCACTCACCCACCGCTGTGCGGAAACACTTGACGACGCACGCGAACTCGTACTGCCTGTCATGCGTGAGCTCCTGGAGGACCTCGATCCCGAGGTGCGGCGCGTCTGCGCCTATCACCAGGGCTGGGTGAACGCCGATGGGAGGCCCGCTGACGGAAACACCGGAAAACTGCTGCGGCCCGCGCTGGTCCTGCTCTCAGCACGAGCCGCCGGTGGTGACGTTGCGGATGCGGTGCACGCGGCCGCGGCTACAGAGATGGTGCATGCCTTCTCGTTGCTGCACGACGACATCATGGACGGTGACGAAGAGCGCCGGCACCGCCCGACAGCATGGAAGGCTTTCGGCGTGCCCATGGCCCTTCTTGCCGGTGATGCCTTGTTGAGCCTGAGCCATTCGGCGCTGCTGGCGAGGCCCACTCCCGGTGCGATCAGTGCCCTGCGCAGGCTCGCAGCGGACACTCAGCAACTCATCGCGGGGCAGCGTCTGGACCTTGCGTTCGAAGAGGGGAAGCAGGTCACTGTCACGGAATACGAGGCCATGGCCGGTGGCAAGACGGCCGCGCTGATGGCCTCCTCCTGTGCGATCGGTGCCGAGGTCGTCGGCGGTTCCAAAACCCTCGTCGAGGGACTGGCGCACTTTGGCACACGGCTGGGCCTGGCGTTCCAGATCAGCGATGACATCCTGGGAATCTGGGGCGATCCGCGGAAAACCGGCAAATCGGGTCGCTCCGACCTGGTGCGCCGTAAGAAGACCTACCCGGTTGTGGCAGCCCTGTCCGCGGACGGTGCGGCCGCGGACAGGCTTCGCGCCTTCTACAGGGCGACCGAGCCTCTGTCGCAGTCCGAACTCGTGGAAGTCGCCTCACTGATCGAAGAAGCCGGAGGGCTGGCTGAGGCACACCGCGCCGTCGCGGGCTGTCTCGCAGAGACGGAACGCATTCTCGGCATGCTCGGTCTTCCAGCGGAGGCACGGGACTCGCTACTCGCCGTGGCGGCCATGGTGACCGGACGGAACCACTGACATTTCCTGCACGGCCATGGCGTCCACGCCTTCAGTGGTGCGCTGTCTGCCCTCGTAGCCCCCTGCTCGGCATGCTGACAGGGGGCTACGAGGCGAGAGCCGGGCCGGCCCGTGAAGGAACCGTGCCCAGATCCGCGCAGATGGTGAACCGAGGTGCCGCACGGTCCGTCATGTGAGACAGGGCAACTGACGATCACCCTGACGGCGAGGTTCTTGTATGACGTCTTCTTCCCTCGGTGACCAAGCCGCAGCGATTGCGCAGGCCGTCATCGACGTGGATTCTCATGCCGCCCTGGGGCTCCCTGCGAAGCAGGCGGTGGACCGCCGGAATGTCGAATCGATACTTGCCGCCCTTTCTCCACAAGAACGTCATGAAGTCAGCGTGGAGATCCAGAGAGCCATCGCCGAGGGCTCGGCGGAGGTGATTCGAGCGTTCGACAAGGGCGCGATGCGACTGTCGAGCATGCTCCATGGCGAACCCGCCCGGCGGCAGCAGTGGCGGAGTGATCTGGAACGCCTGTTCCAGCAGTTGGAGTCCCGGCAGCAGGAACTTGAGTTCTCGCGGACGACGCCCGGCTTCGACTCGTACCAGGCTCCGATCAGGCAGGTTCTGGAGAGCCTGGAAGTCAAGATCGAGGTACACCTCCAGAATGAACCCGGCTTCCCGCCAGGAGAGCAGGCGTCACGGGCACCATCGCCGACCGCAGCACCGCCGGAACCACGGCTCCCGAGCTCCACTGTTCCGCCCATACCGACGTCACCTCCGGCGGCTGAGGCCTCGCTCGCGGCCCGGCCGAGCCGACCGGCACCTGGTGTGCAAGGGACCGGACGGTCCGATCCCACACCCCGAGCCCGGGACGCCGTCGGCGCGGGATCACATCTGGCAGTTCTCGCCAGGAGCTTCGCCAGATATCTCGCAAAGGCGGTACGGAATCTCTACAGGACTTTGACGGCGGCCCCTACGGGAACTGAGCCCCAGGTCTTCGAGAGCCATGGCCGGAACCGAAGCAGGGCCACCGCACCACGGACTTCCGGCACCAGCCCGGTTCTCGACACCAGGGTGAATGACCGGATCGGCCAAGGGGCCGACCAGGACACGGCCAACCGTACGGCGCGACAGACGCGTGATTCCGACAGTGTTCAGCAGCGGCTCACGAGGTCGGCGCCGACCGGTGCTTCCTCACCACCCCGGACGGCCTACGGTGTCGCAGCGTCCGCAAGGCTGTCAGAGGTCGCTGCATATCGGCAGGCGGCGACGTCCCGGGCGCCTACGGCGGACTCGCCGCCCACGGTGCGGACTTCGGCGGCCGACGTTTCGAAGGCCCGGCCACGAACACGGTAGAAGCACGTTCCTACGAGCCGGCCGAAGGCCCGAACCGAGTACCGGCCTGTCCCTCGACCGGTGAGGCAGCTGATCGGTTCACATTGCTGTCAGCGCCGGGGCGACGGATTCGGAGCAGGGGAGCGAGGCCGGTCGGCACGTGCTAGGACAGGCCGGTGTGGGCCGGCGGTTCCGGTCGACGCGAGTGTGCGCCGGTGATCCCTCATTCAGCGGCGGCCGGTGGCCAGGGTGACGAGGAACTGGCCGCCGCCCGGCTCGATGTCGGCGGTCACCGGCAACCCCGGTACCAGCCGGGAGAACCGGTCCACCAGCCAGTCCGCCGCCTCCTGGGCGTCCCGCCGGGTCGGACAGCGCCCCACCATCTCGCGGCCCCCCTTGCGCTCCAGCCTCGCGGCAACGGTGATCAGCGGCGCGGGTTCGACCACGTACAGGCCGTCCGGCCAGGCGATGACCACCTTTACCGCGCCCTTGCGGCTGTTGCATCCGCGGTGCGCGAGCCGCTCGGCGACCTTGGCCTTCCGGTCGGCCGTCCGGCTGTCGACGCTGGGCCCCCGAGGGTCGTTCACCGACTCGTCGGGGTCGACCGCTTCGTCACACACCCAGCATCGCCAGCCGTCGCGCTCGGCCACATCGTCAAGGAGACTCATCCGAGCAAACTAGCCTGTCAGGCCGCCACTCCGCGCACCAGGGCCCCGGCAGGGTCTGTACACCGGCCGACCACGCCGCAGCGCCTGGCAACCAGCGCACGGGGTGCTTTGATCTGCGTGAACGCCGATCCCTCGATGGTTCGCGAAGGTATCGGGGCGGTGGGCCCGAGGATCGTCAAGACGGCACTTGGTACAACAGGCAGGCTTACCCGGCGAACCCCGTCCACGCCTCACATGACACCTGGACGGCGGTGCCGGTCGCGGACTTGGGGTCACGGATGCGCACGGTTACGGTATCGGCCACGGCCTCGACGCAATCTTGTGTCCCGTCTTCGCGATGCGGTTCACCTCCACCCCACGCGGTGCCCGCCTTGCGCGCCGACCGACCGTGCGCCGCCTGGGCGCCTGGGGCATCCCGTACGGCATCCGCCCGCACGGTCAGGATCGAGGTCACCGACAGCCGCGCCGAACACACGCCGCCGGACCCGGAGGCACTGCCCGCCTCGGCGCCGAGGACACCGGTGGCCGGGGACCGCTTCTCGTCGCGGCACTCGCCACCCGCCGGGGCCGGCACCTCCGGTGTGGAGGGCCCGGTAGGACGGTGTGGACGGAGTGCGTGTTCACGACTCCCTGTGAGGTCGTGGGCGGAGTGAGCGGAGTGGAAGAATGTACCGAGATGACCTCCAGCGACTACAGCCCCTTCGTCCACCTCGCCGCCCCCAACGCCCCCTCTACCGCCAGCTGATACGTGCGTTCCTCGTCGCCGAGGAGCGGTTCGCGGTGCATCTGCGGCCGGAGGACGTGTACGCCGCGTTGGACGCGGGCAGCCGGCCCGCCGGTGTCGAGGCGGTGGCGCAGGCGCTGGACAAGTTCGTCGGCCGGGGCACTCCGCGGGCCGACCCGGACCACGCTCGGGTGACGGCGGTCGAGGACTTCTACCGCGGGCGGTTCATCTACTGGGGCTGCGTGGCGAACTCCAGGCGGTCGCGCCGCACGACATCGTCACGCAGTTGCGCGCACTCCTCGTGATCGCCGGGGAGGACGAGCCCGACCCGGCCAAGGCGTATGTCGCCCTGTCCGTGCTGACGGCGCGGTTCACCGACCTCACCGACAACGCCCGTGCCTTTTCATGGGCTCGCGGCAACGCACCATCGACCTGCACGACATCGAGGTCGAGGCGTTCCTCGCGTACAAGGACCGGCTGATCCAGTACCTGGAGACGTTCATCCAGGACCTCATCACGCTCGGCGGGCGCATCACCCTGTTGATCGGGGAGTTGGCGGAGCGGGGCCGGGTCGGGCCGCTTGCTGGGGCTCGCGGCCGTTCGTGAAGCGGCCGACGCCGCGCCCGAGGACGCCGATCCCGCGTGCACACGGCGGAAGTACTCCCACTTCCTGCCCCGCGCCAGCGCGCGGGGCACGGCTGCCGTCGACGAGGTCTTCGCGTAGCCGCGGCCGGTCGGCAGAGTCTGTGGAGCCTGGCCCGTAGCCCGTAGCCCGTAGCCCGTCGCGGGCGCGAAGTCCCGGCAAGTCCCAGAGATGCCGCCGCACCCCTCCCTGACCCGCTGAGTAGCAGGTCAGACGGGGTGCGGCGGCATCCGCTCATCAAATGTCCCGGAAGATCTCGATCTGCGCCCCCACCGAGTTGAGCCGCTCCGCCAGGTCCTCGTAGCCGCGGTTGATCACGTACACGTTGCGGAGGACCGATGTGCCCTCCGCCGCCATCATCGCCAGGAGGACCACCACCGCGGGGCGCAGGGCCGGCGGGCACATCATCTCCGCGGCCCGCCAGCGGGTGGGGCCCTCGACCAGGACGCGGTGCGGGTCGAGGAGCTGGAGACGGCCGCCGAGGCGGTTCAGGTCCGTGAGGTAGATCGCGCGGTTGTCGTACACCCAGTCGTGGATCAGCGTCTGGCCCTGCGCGGAGGCCGCGATCGCCGCGAAGAACGGGACGTTGTCGATGTTCAGGCCGGGGAAGGGCATCGGGTGGATCTTGTCGATCGGGGCTTCGAGCTTCGAGGGGCGGACGGTCAGGTCCACCAGGCGCGTACGGCCGTTGTCGGCGACGTACTCCGCCGTGCGGTCGTGGTCGAGGCCCATCTCCTCCAGGACCGCCAGCTCGATCTCCAGGAACTCGATGGGGACGCGGCGCACGGTCAGCTCGGACTCGGTGACGACCGCGGCGGCCAGCAGGCTCATCGCCTCGACCGGGTCCTCGGACGGCGAGTAGTCCACGTCCACGTCGATGTTCGGCACGCCGTGCACGGTGAGCGTCGTGGTGCCGATGCCCTCCACCCGTACGCCCAGCGCCTCCAGGAAGAAGCACAGGTCCTGGACCATGTAGTTCGACGACGCGTTGCGGATGACCGTCGTGCCCCCGTGGCGGGCGGCGGCCAGCAGCGCGTTCTCCGTCACCGTGTCGCCGCGCTCGGTCAGCACGATGGGGCGGCCCGGGGTCACCTTGCGGTCCACCCGCGCGTGGTACATGCCCTCGGTGGCCGCGATGTCCAGACCGAACCGGCGCAGCGCGATCATGTGCGGCTCGATGGTCCGCGTACCGAGGTCGCAGCCGCCCGCGTACGGCAGCTTGAAGCCGTCCATGCGGTGCAGCAGCGGGCCGAGGAACATGATGATCGAGCGGGTGCGGCGGGCCGCCGTCTCGTCGATCGACGCCATGTCCAGCTCGGCCGGTGGCACGATCTCCAGGTCCACGCCACCGTTGATCCACCGGGTGCGTACGCCGATGGAGCCCAGTACCTCCAGAAGGCGGTACACCTCCTCGATGCGCGCGACGCGGCGCAGCACCGTGCGGCCCTTGTTCAGGAGCGTCGCACAGAGCAGCGCCACGCACGCGTTCTTGCTGGTCTTGACGTCGATCGAGCCGGAGAGCCGACGTCCGCCGACCACCCGGAGATGCATCGGGCCGGCGTAGCCGAGCGAGACGATCTCGCTGTCCAGCGCTTCACCGATTCGAGCGATCATCTCAAGGCTGATGTTCTGGTTGCCGCGCTCGATACGGTTCACCGCGCTCTGGCTGGTGCTGAGCGCCTCGGCCAGCTGCGTCTGTGTCCAGCCCCGATGCTGCCGGGCGTCACGGATGAGCTTGCCGATGCGTACGAGGTAGTCGTCTGCCATGACGGCAGGCTATCTCAGATATGAGATGTCGCACCCGGAGGGGTCCGATGGGGTGACGGTGCCTCAGTGGCGCTTGGCGCGGGTGGTGCGCCGCCAGCCGAAGGGGCCGGGAAGGTCCATCGAGGTCGTCCGGCGCCCCGTGCTGCTGTGCGTGTGCTTGGGACCGTTCTTGCCGCCCGTGGTGACGGACCACGACTTCTTGTTGATGTTCAGCCGTACTCCGGGCAGGATCCGGAAGCTCTTGCGGAATGTGAGCGGCATGGGTGCCCCCTTCGTCGTCGTCCGCTGCCGGGTACCCCGAATACCGGTCGGCACGCCGAACGCCCTTGCGGGCGGGCCGGGTTCGGCCGCGGTCCGGCCCCGGACCGGCCCCGTCCCGGCCGAGGGGGGCTTCTCGCTCGGCGTCCGGGCGCGCGGGTGGAGTGCTGTGGAGTGTCACCGACTCATGGGCGTCACCGGTTTACGAGGCCCGCGTCACGGCCACCCGTCCGGTTCGCACCGTGCGCGACACGATCGGATGAGAGCGGTCACAGGCCTCCGGGCATGACCGTCCCGTGGTCATGTACTAGAGTTATCTCGACATCGAGATATCTGCCGAGGCGTGCCGCAGCCGCCCGGAACCGGTAAGGGTTACCTAACTTAGCTTGACCTTAGCGGATCGGCCAAGAGGGCGTGGCGGCAGGATGCGGTGGTACGCGCACATGAATGAAGGAGACTGTCGTGTCGGCGAACAGCTTCGACGCCCGTAGCACGCTCAGCGTGGGCGACGAGTCCTACGAGATCTTCCGGCTGGACAAGGTGGAAGGCTCGGCCCGCCTTCCGTACAGCCTCAAGGTCCTGCTGGAGAACCTGCTCCGTACCGAGGACGGCGCGAACATCACCGCCGACCACATCCGTGCTCTCGGCGGATGGGACTCGCAGGCCCAGCCCAGCCAGGAGATCCAGTTCACGCCGGCCCGCGTGATCATGCAGGACTTCACCGGCGTGCCCTGCGTCGTGGACCTCGCCACCATGCGTGAGGCCGTGAAGGAACTCGGCGGCGACCCGGCGAAGATCAACCCGCTGGCCCCGGCCGAGCTGGTCATCGACCACTCCGTCATCGCCGACAAGTTCGGCACCCACGACGCGTTCGCCCAGAACGTCGAGCTGGAGTACGGCCGCAACAAGGAGCGCTACCAGTTCCTGCGCTGGGGCCAGACCGCCTTCGACGAGTTCAAGGTCGTCCCGCCGGGCACCGGCATCGTCCACCAGGTCAACATCGAGCACCTGGCGCGTACGGTCATGGTCCGCAAGGGCCAGGCGTACCCCGACACGCTGGTCGGCACCGACTCCCACACCACCATGGTCAACGGCCTCGGTGTGCTCGGCTGGGGCGTCGGCGGCATCGAGGCCGAGGCCGCGATGCTCGGCCAGCCGGTCTCCATGCTCATCCCGCGTGTCGTCGGCTTCAAGCTGACCGGTGAGCTCACGCCCGGCACCACCGCCACGGACCTCGTGCTCACCATCACCGAGATGCTGCGCAAGCACGGTGTCGTCGGCAAGTTCGTCGAGTTCTACGGCGAGGGTGTGGCGGCCACGAGCCTCGCCAACCGCGCCACCATCGGCAACATGTCGCCGGAGTTCGGCTCCACCGCCGCGATCTTCCCGATCGACGACGAGACCCTGAAGTACCTGCGGCTGACCGGCCGCGACGAGCAGCAGGTCGCGCTCGTCGAGGCGTACGCCAAGGAGCAGGGCCTCTGGCTCGATCCGGCCGCCGAGCCCGACTTCTCCGAGAAGCTGGAGCTGGACCTGTCGACGGTCGTCCCGTCGATCGCCGGACCGAAGCGCCCGCAGGACCGCATCGTCCTCGCCAACGCCTCGCAGAAGTTCGCGCAGGACGTCCGCAACTACGTCGAGGACGACGACGAGGCGGGCAAGGAGTCCTTCCCGGCCTCCGACGCCCCGGCCACCACCAACGGCGTGCCGTCCCGCCCGACCACGGTCACGGCCGCCGACGGCTCGACGTACGAGATCGACCACGGCGCCGTCACCGTCGCCGCGATCACCTCCTGCACCAACACCTCGAACCCGTACGTCATGGTCGCCGCCGCGCTCGTCGCGAAGAAGGCCGTGGAGAAGGGCCTGACCCGCAAGCCCTGGGTCAAGACCACCCTCGCGCCCGGCTCCAAGGTCGTCACCGACTACCTCGACAAGGCGGGGCTCACCCCCTACCTCGACAAGATCGGCTTCAACCTCGTCGGCTACGGCTGCACCACCTGCATCGGCAACTCCGGCCCGCTGCCGGAGGAGGTCTCCAAGGCCGTCAACGAGCACGACCTCGCGGTCACCTCGGTCCTCTCCGGCAACCGGAACTTCGAGGGCCGGATCAACCCCGACGTCAAGATGAACTACCTGGCCTCCCCGCCGCTGGTCGTCGCGTACGCCATCGCGGGCTCCATGAAGGTGGACATCACCAAGGACGCGCTGGGCGCCGACCAGGACGGCAAGCCGGTCTTCCTCGAAGACATCTGGCCGACCGAGGCCGAGGTCAACGACGTGGTGGCGAACACCATCGGCGAGGACATGTTCAACAAGTCCTACCAGGACGTCTTCGCGGGCGACGCCCAGTGGCAGGCGCTCTCCATCCCCACCGGCAACACCTTCGAGTGGGACGCGCAGTCCACCTACGTGCGCAAGCCCCCGTACTTCGAGGGCATGACGATGGAGACCACCCCGGTCTCCGACATCACCGGCGCGCGCGTGCTCGCCAAGCTGGGCGATTCGGTCACCACCGACCACATCTCCCCGGCCGGTGCCATCAAGGCCGACACCCCGGCCGGCAAGTACCTCACCGAGCACGGTGTGGAGCGTCGTGACTTCAACAGCTACGGCTCGCGGCGCGGCAACCACGAGGTCATGATCCGCGGCACGTTCGCCAACATCCGCCTGCGCAACCAGATCGCGCCGGGCACCGAGGGCGGCTACACCCGCGACTTCACGAAGGAGGACGCCCCCGTCTCCTTCATCTACGACGCCTCGCGCAACTACATCGAGCAGGGCACCCCGCTGGCCATCCTGGCCGGCAAGGAGTACGGCTCCGGCTCGTCCCGCGACTGGGCCGCCAAGGGCACCGCGCTCCTCGGCGTCAAGGCCGTCATCGCCGAGTCGTACGAGCGCATCCACCGCTCGAACCTCATCGGCATGGGGGTCATCCCGCTGCAGTACCCGGAGGGGCAGACCGCCGAGTCCCTGGGTCTGACCGGCGAGGAGGCCTTCTCCTTCACCGGCATCACCGAGCTGAACGAGGGGACCACCCCGCGTACGGTCAAGGTCACCACCGACACCGGTGTGGAGTTCGACGCGGTCGTCCGCATCGACACTCCCGGTGAGGCCGACTACTACCGCAACGGCGGCATCCTGCAGTACGTGCTGCGCAGCCTGATCACCAAGTAGGCGCTCCGCGCACGGCAGTCGAGGGCCGCACTCCCGTACGTCCGGGGGTGCGGTCCTTCGCCGTGCGTGGGGTGGCGCGGGGTGTACGGGGCGACGGGCGGGTGCGCCGGCAGTCGCGACCAGCCCCGTTCGCGCCGTTCCCCGCGCCCCCGAAAGGACTGCGCCGTTCCCCGCGCCCCTAAAAGATTGCGCCGTTCCCCGCGCCCCTGAGGGGCAGGGCCGCAGCCGAGCCCTCGCCCCAGAAGGGGCGCGGGGAACGGCGCGGCCAGCCAGAGCGGACCCGCACTGTTCAGGGGCGCGGGGAACTGCGCGGCCAGCTACAGCGGACCCGCGCTTTTCAGGGGCGCGGGGAACTGCGCGGCCAGCCAGAGCGGACCCGCACTGTTCAGGGGCGCGGGGAACGGCGCGGCCAGCTACAGCGGACCCGCACCTTTTCAACGGCGCGCGGACGCGCTGACGCACGGGTGTGGCTCAGGTGGGGCACAGGGTGCTGCCAGCCGAACGGGACAGGATCACTACATGTCTGGCACCCGAAGCGAGCCCGTCCGCGTGCTGATCGTCGACGACGAACCAGGTCTGACGGAGCTGCTCTCCGTGGCCGTCACGGAAGCCGGCTGGCGGCCCTACCCGGTGGCGGACGGACAGTCCGCGCTGCGCGTCGCACGCGCCCGCGCCCCGCACGCCGTGGTCCTCGACGGCATGCTCCCCGACCTGGACGGAATCCAGGTCCTGCGCCGGCTGCGCCAGGAGAACCCGAAGCTGCCCGTCCTGATGCTCACCGCGCGCGACGCGCTGGAACACCGCATCGACGGCCTCGCCTCCGGCGCCGACGACTACGTGACGAAGCCCTTCTCCCTGGAGGAGGTCGTGCTGCGGCTGCGCGGACTGCTGCGGCGGTCGGGTGCCGAAGCCACCGGGTCCGGCGGTTCGGTGCTCGCCCTGGGGGACCTGGTGCTGACCGAGGAGACCCGGGAGGTGCACCGCGACGGTACGCACGTCCAGCTCACCGCCAAGGAGTTCGACCTGCTCGGCCTGCTGCTGAGCCATCCGCGCCAGGTGCTGAGCAAGACCCAGATCCTCGACCACGTGTGGAGCAGCTGCTTCGACGGCGGAGGGAACCTCGTCGAGGTCTACATCTCCAGCCTCCGCCGCAAGATCGACAAGGGGCGGACGCCGATGATCCACACCGTACGGGGCGTCGGGTACGCCATCAGACCGCCGGGGGCCGGCAGATGAGGCTGCGCCTGCCGGAGCGGCGTTCACTGCGCACCCGCCTCCTGCTCTTCATCGGCGGCATCCTGGTCGTCGTCTGCGCGGCGATGGCGCTCACCACCGTCCTCGCCCAGCGCGCCTATCTGATGGGCAATCTCGACCAGCGCGTCACCGACGCCGCCGAGCGCAGCCAGGGCGGACTGCAGCGCCGCACGGGCGACGACACGGACCTCGACTTCCTGAACGAGCGCGGACAGGCGGTCGGCACACTCGCCGCCCGCTTCGACACCGACACCGATGCCGACACCGATGCCGATGGCGATGGGACCGGACAGGTCATCGCGGCCCAGGTGGTCACGGACGACGGTACGCAGCAGACCCTCACCACCGCCCAGCGCGCCGCCCTGGACGGCATCGCCACCGACGGATCCCTGCACACCCGTACGATCCCCAGCCTCGGCACCTACCGTGTGACCGCCATCGCGGGCGACGGCGTCCCCGTACTCACCGGGCTCCCGATGGACGACGTACAGGACATGATCGGCGGCCTGGTCCTGATCGAGGCCGTGGCGGGCGGCCTCGGCCTGGCCGCCGCGGGCGTGGTCTGCGCCGTGGTGATACGCCGTCAACTGCGGCCGCTCGGCCGGGTGGCCGCCACCGCCGTCGAGGTCTCGCGGGTTCCGCTGGGCCGGGGCGCGGTCACCGGCCTCACCCGGGTACGCGAACGGGACACCTACCCCGGCAGCGAGGCCGGGCAGGTCGGCGCCGCGCTCAACCGCATGATCGACCACGTGGAGTCCTCGCTCGCCGAGCGCCAGCGCAGCGAGGAACGCATGCGCCGCTTCCTCGCGGACGCCAGCCATGAACTCCGTACGCCGCTCGCGTCCATCGCCGGATACGCGGAGCTGATGAACCGCGGCACGCAGCGGATCGAGCCCACGCTTGCCTGGCGGCGGGTCTCGGCCGAGTCGGCGCGCATGACGGGCCTCGTGGAGGACCTGCTGCTGCTCGCCAGGCTCGACGAGGGGCGCCCGCTCCAGTCGTCCGAGGTCGACCTCGCGGCGTTGGTCGCCGAGGCCGTGTGGGACGCGCGGGCGGCGGGCGGCGGCCACGACTGGCAACTGGCGCTGCTCCTCGACACCCCCGCGCTCGTCCTCGGCGACGAGGCCCGCCTCCATCAGGTGGTGGCCAACCTGTTGGCCAACGCGCGGGTACACACGCCCGCTGGCACGACGGTCGTCGCCTCGGTGGAGGCCACGGAGGCGCACTGCGTGATCCGCGTCCGCGACGACGGCCCCGGCATCCCGCGGCACCTGCTGCCCGCGGTCTTCGAACGCTTCACCCGTGGTGACGTCTCCCGTTCCCGCAACGCCCCCGCCGACGGCGGCTCCGGACTGGGCCTGGCCATCGTCGCGGCCATCGCGGCAGCGCACGGCGGCCGCATAGACGTACGGAGCGAGCCGGGGCGCACGGAGTTCACCCTCACCCTGCCGCCGTCCCACGTGCTCCTGGAGGCACCCTCGGCGACACCTCCGGCGACACCTCCGGCGGTGCCGGCCACGGGCGCACCACGACCCGACGTGCCCCGAGGGGCCCCCGCCCCCGATCCACGCTGACCACCGAGCAGGACGGGGCCCCGGCACGGCGGGGCCCCACCCCGGCCCACTCAGGGGCCCGGGCGGCTCCCGCAGGCCGGGAGTCCTGTGCGGGCGCGTGGGGGCTGGTCGCGCAGTTCCCCGCGCCCCTCAATGGCGGGGCGGGGCCCCACTCCGGCCCGCTCAGGGGCGCGGGCGGGGCCTGCGGGCCGGGAGTCCTGTGCGGGCGCGTGGGGGCTGGCCGCGCAGTTCCCCGCGCCCCTCAAAGGCGGGGCGGGGCCCCACTCCGGCCCACTCAGGGGCGCGGGCGGGGCCTGCGGGCCGGGAGTCCTGTGCGGGCGCGTGGGGGCTGGTCGCGCAGTTCCCCGCGCCCCTCAAAGGCGGGGCTGCGCCCCGGCCTTTGCCCCTCAGGGGCGCGGGGAACTGCGCGATCTTTCGCCCTGAAGGGGCGCGGGGAACTGCGCGACCAGCCACAACGCACCCGCACCCAACCCCACCGCCCACCACCCCCCCCACTTCAGGTGAGACTCAGGTTCCCGCCCCACAGTCGTCCCGCGCGGCCGTCCGGCAGGGATCGGCCCACGGTGAAGAGGGGTTGGCCCATGGCGGAGCAGGAGCGGCCGGTTGCGACGACGGAGTTCGACGGCGAGGAGCCCGGGGCACACGAGCCGCGGACAGGCCGTCAGGCCCACGCGGACCGGCGGAACTTCATGCGCAAGGTCTTCTTCGCCGGCGGCGCCACCGCGGTCGCGACGATGGGCGGGGCCGGCGCCTGGGCCGCCCTCGCCGCCGACGAGACTGGCGCCACCGCCTCGGCGGACCCGAGCGGCACCCCGAGCGGCACCCCGAGCGGAGCTCCCAGCGGAGCCCCCGCCGGCGCCGGAGGCCCCGGCAATCAGTCCGTCACCGAGGACTTCTTCGGCCTGACCACCGACGGCAGGAAGATCGACGACCTGTTCACGGTCCACTCCGAGGGTGTCGCGACCGCCCCGGTGATCGCCGCGGCCAACGCCTTCCTGGCCGGACTGAGCGCCACGCAGAAGTCGTCGACGCAGTTCACCGTCCACTCCACCGAGTGGCGGCTGTGGAGCAACGTCGACGCGTACGACCGTCAGGGCGTCTCGATCGCCGACCTCTCCGACGAGCAGCAGGCGCTCGGCAAGGCCCTGCTGAAGTCGGCGCTCAGTGCCGAAGGACTGGAGACCACGGAGAGGATCCGCCGGATCAACCAGGCCGCGGGGGAGGCGATCGACAACACGGACTCCTTCAACGAGGAGGCCTTCCACTACACGGTGATGGGCACGCCGTCCGCCACCGAGCCCTGGGGCTTCCAGTTCGACGGGCACCACCTGGTCATCAACTACTTCGTGCTCGGCGGCCAGGTCGTCATGAGCCCCTGCTTCTGGGGCTCGGAGCCGACCGAGATCGAGATCGACGGCACGACCGTCTCCGTGTGCAAGGAGGAGGTCACGGCGAGCCTCGCCTTCATCAACTCCCTCACCGAGGCCCAGCGGACGGTCGCGGTCGAGTCCACGACCAAGTCGAACGAGTCCATGAAGGCGGGCGCCTTCGCCGACAACGCCGTCCAGGAGTACACCGGCATCCGCGGCACGGCCCTCACCGGCGCCCAGAAGCTCAAGCTCCTCGGCATCGTCGAGGCCTTCGCCGGCCGGGCCAGGGCCGATGTCGCCGAGGCCCGACTGGCCGAGGTCCGGGCCCGTCTGAACGACACGTACGTCACCTGGGCGGGCGGCATCGCGGACGACTCGGCCTTCTACGTCCGGGTGCACAGCCCGGTCGTCTGGGTGGAGGTCGACTGCCAGGCCCCGGGCCCGCTCGCGGGCGCGTACGGCGCCTCGCAGGGCAGTGGCGCGACCCAGATGCACGTGCACTCGATCATCCGCACCCCGAACGGCAACGACTACGGGAAGGAGCTCCTGCGACAGCACTACCTGACGTCTCCCCACCACCGCTGAGATTCGTCGCGAGCCCCCTGGGCGTCCGAGAGTCACCCGTCATCGTGAGGGCCGCACCCGCCCGGGTGCGGCCCTCACGCGTCAGCCGTTTACATGTGCATCGCGCCGCGCTAGCTTCGACAGCACGTGGGGTGGGAGCGCTCCCATTCAGGGTGGACCGGAACCCGCCCCGGGGCCGCCCCCACCTCACACATCCCGCACGTACACCAGCGGCGCGACCACGCTCTACCTCGTCGCCACACGCACACCACACGGCCTGTGAACGAAGGGATGGACGCTACTGTCATGAGCCTGACAATCTCCCCGACCCCGCCACCTCGACACCCGCCACGCCGCTCACCGCTCGGCCGCCTCCCACTGCGCGCCCGCGGCAGAGCCTTCCTCCTCATCCTGCTGGCCGTCTTCGTCACGGTCCCGGCCCTCGGCCTGGTCGTCTCGGCGGGCGGCGAGGCCGAAGCCCACGGCACCCCCATGAAGCCCGCCAGCCGCACCTTCCTGTGCTGGCAGGACGCGCTCACCGACACCGGTGAGATCAAGCCGATCAACCCCGCCTGCAAGGCGGCCCAGCAGGTCAGCGGCACGACGCCGTTCTACAACTGGTTCTCGGTCCTGCGCTCCGACGGAGCCGGCCGCACCCGCGGCTTCGTGCCCGACGGCGAACTGTGCAGCGGCGGCAACACCAACTTCACCGGCTTCAACACCCCGAGCGCCGACTGGCCGCTCACCCACCTCACCTCGGGCGCGACCGTCGACTTCTCCTACAACGCGTGGGCCGCGCACCCGGGCTGGTTCTACGTCTACCTCACCAAGGACGGCTACGACCCGACCAAGGCGCTCACCTGGAACGACATCGAGGCCCAGCCGTTCCTGAGCGTCGACCACCCGGCGCTCAACGGGTCCCCGGGCACGGTCGAGGCCAACTACTCCTGGTCCGGGCAGCTTCCGGCAGGCAAGTCGGGCCGCCACCTCGTCTACATGGTCTGGCAGCGCTCGGACAGCGCGGAGACCTTCTACTCCTGCTCCGACATCGTCTTCGACGGCGGCAACGGAGAGGTGACGGGCATCCACGACCCGGGCAACCCGACCGAGCCCCCGGCCGGCGTCTGCTCGGCGAGCCGCCGTACGACGGGCAGTTGGTCGGGCGGCCACCAGTCCGAGGTGACCGTCACCAACAACGGGGACGTGCCGCTGCTCGGCTGGATGGTCGACTGGTCGCTGCCGACAGGGCAGTCCGTCGCCAGTCTCTGGAGCGGCAACGCCACGTACAGCGGCCAGAACGTGATGGTCCACAACGCCGACTGGAACGGGTCGCTCGATCCGGGCGAGAGCACCACGTTCGGTTACGTCGTCCAGGGCTCCGGAGGTGATACGGCGACCGCTCCGGCGTGCCGACCGGGCTGAGCGGCTTCGCAGCCCGTCCGGGACCGGCCCCGTCGACTCCGGGGCGGGATCCTCCCGGGGTGCTCTGGGCGGACCCGGTGGCCGTAATCCACCGGGTCCGCGAGCCGGGCAGGTCGGGGGAATGCCTGGCCGGAGGGGAGGGGGTCGTGTGGACCACGGACACGACAACGTTGTCCGGTGGTCCGAAAGCGACTCTACCTCCCCAACGGAGCGCGCAGCCAACGCAGTTGGAATCTTGAGCCACTTCTGAGGTTGGTACGGTCTCCCGCGGGAGGGCTCATGAACGAGCGGGACACGGTGCGGCGCCCGGCTGCCGTCTGCCTGGCACTGGTGATGCTGCTGACGCTGGGCGGACTCACCGGCTGCGGCACCGTCATGGACACGGGGAAGAAGTCGTCGATCGCGGTGCCGGACCTGTTCTATCTCCGGCCGCACGGGGACGACTCCGGGCCCGAGAAGAAGGTGCCCTTCCATGTCCGGGCCAAGGACGTGACGGCCAGGAGCGGCTTCGGAGCGCAGGACCACCGGCTCACCGTGGACGTCACCGGGTCCGGCCGGACCGTTCGGCTCAAGATCTCGAAGATCCGCAAGAAGAACCCCAGGTGCTCCGGGACCGCCACCCGGGTCGTCTGCAAGGTGAACGGCGACTACGACAGCTGGACCGACCTGGACCGCGTCCATCCCTACGCCGCCCCGGACGGCCGGCCCGGCGACAGCGCGGAGGTACGTTTCCGTTTCAGCACGCGCAAGGGGAGGACGCTCAGCGCCGGCACCCGCGTCGTCGTCGGCGAACCCGTCGTCAAGGTGCGTACGACGAAGGTGTTCGAGGACGTCGGGCCCGGATCCGTCCTGCGCACACCCCTCGTGGTCCGCAACACGGGGGAGGTGCCCGTGCGGGGCGTCGGGCTGCTGCTCGCCGTCGGCGGCGGTCTGGGTTTCGAGGACCGGTACCGCAACTGCCGCTATCCGGCGGCGCAGAAGGGCTTCCTCGCGGTGTGCGAGTTCCCCGATCTGCGCGTACCCGCCGGGAAGGCGGTCGTCCTCCACCCGGACCTGGCGCTGGACGTCTCCACCACGCAGCTGTACACCTCCTTCCGCCAGGAGGCGTGGGCCCTGGACATGGGCCCCGCGCAGTACAGCGTCGTACCCGAGGGCGGCGACCCCGGCGACGGCCCGCGGCTGACGACCGGCACCGCGAAGGGACCCGACCTGGAGGGCACGTTCGCGGGCGGTGACGTGGAGAGCGACATCGAGGTGGACACCCACGCGGACTTCGAGGTCTTCCCCGCCGAGGTGAGGGGCGCGCGGGGCACCGAGCACACCGTGCGTCTGAAGGTGCGCAACAACGGGCCCGCCACCCCCGGGAGCACAAGGCTCCTGTTCACCCCGCCGCCGAGCGCCACCGTGGTCGAGCAGCCCGAGGAGGCCATCGACGAGGACGTGTACGAGCCCTCCTGCGAGCTGGACAGGGGCACGTACTCCTGCCCCGTGCGCAGCGGGCTCGAAGCGGGGGAGACGAGCGCCTTCGAGTTCACGCTCCGGCTCGGTGGGCCGGGCGAGGGCGGCGTGAGCGTGACGGACACCGCCGACACCTCCCGCCGCGACCCCGACCCCGCCAACGACACGGCACCGGTTACCGTCCTGCCGTAACCGGTGCCGTGTGCGGGTGATGCGTGCCGGGCCGGATCAGCTCAGCAGTTCCACCTCCGCCAGCGTCGCCTCACCGTCGAGGACCAGGCGGTACTTCGCGTACGTGCCGGGTGCCGCGACCGAGAAGGCCCGCGTCTGCCTGTCCCAGGCGAAGGACTGCCCGGAACGCTTGTCGAGGTCCTTCCACGTGGTCCCGTCGGACGAGCCCTGCAGGACCCAGCCCTTGGGAGCCTTGGCCCCCTCGGCCGACGTCAGTGTGTACTGCACGGCCTTGACCGGGTCGGCGGTCGGCAGGTCCGCGGACGCGACGGTGGCGCTCGTGCCCGACGTGTTGTCGAACAGGGCGCCCTCGCCCTTGACGGCGTCGGTCCGGGGAGCCGGCACCTTGTCGTCCTTCGTGATCGACTCGGGCGCCGCGTTCTTGCCGGTGCCCCACGAGGAGGGCTTCGGCCCCATGTCGAACTCGATCACCGCGCCGCGCGAGAGCACCGAGTGCGGGAGCGAGGTCGACGTCCACTTCTTGCCGTTGACCTTCAGACCCTGCACGTAGACGTTCTTCGCGCTGTTCTTCGGGGCCTTCACGACGAGGTCCCGGCCGTTCTCCAGGTGCACGGTCGCCTTGGTGAACAGCGGTGAGCCGACGGCGTACTCGCCGCTGCCCATGACCAGCGGGTAGAAGCCGAGCGAGGAGAAGAGGTACCAGGCCGACTGCTCGCCGTTGTCCTCGTCGCCGTGGTAGCCCTGGCCGATCTCGCTGCCCGTGTAGAGCCGCGAGAGGACCTCACGCACGTTCTTCTGGGTCTTCCAGGGCTGGCCGGCCGCGTCGTACATGTAGTTGACGTGGTGGGCCACCTGGTTGGAGTGCCCGTACATGCCCATCCGGACGTCACGGGCCTCGGTCATCTCATGGATGACGCCCCCGTACGAGCCGACGAACTCGGGTCCGGCGGTCTCCGGGGTACCGAAGTACGTGTCCAGCTTCTCCGCGAGGCCCGACCGGCCGCCGTACAGGTTGGCCAGCCCGCGCGAGTCCTGCGGCGCGGTGAACGCGTACCCGTAGCCGTTGGTCTCCGTGTAGTCGTAGCCCCACACACGCGGGTCGTACTTCTCGGAGTCCACCCGCCAGTCGCCCTTCGCGTCCCGGCCCTGGAAGAAGCCGGCCTTCGAGTCGAAGAGGTTGACGTACTCCTGGGCCCGGTTGAGGAAGTACGCGGACTCCTCCTTGTACTTCTTCTTGCCGGTCTCCCTGTAGAGCGCCTCGCCCATCTTCGAGATGCCGTAGTCGTTGAGGTAGCCCTCAAGCGCCCACGACAGGCCCTCGTGGGTGTCGGTGCTCGTGTAGCCGATGAAGGGCGAGGTGGCCATGCCCTTGCGGCCCACGCCCGAGGAGGGCGGCACGACGGTCGCGTTCTTCACGGCCGCGTCGTACGCCGACTCCGCGTCGAAGTCGACGCCCTTGACGTACGCGTCCGCGAACGCCACGTCGGAGGAGGTGCCGGTCATCAGGTCCGCGTAGCCGGGCGAGGACCAGCGCGAGGTCCAGCCGCCGTCCTTGTACTGCTGCACGAAGCCGTCGACCATCTCACCCGCCTGGCCGGGCGTGAGGAGCGAGTAGGCCGGCCACGTCGTCCGGTAGGTGTCCCAGAAGCCGTTGTTGACGTACACCTTGCCGTCGACGATCTTCGCGCCGGTGTGCGTCGGGGTGTCCGGGCCCGGCATCGCCGAGAACGGCGAGGCGTACTGGTACTTGCCGCCGACCTTCTCGAAGCCGGAGTTCGGGTACAGGTACAGCCGGTAGAGGCTGGAGTACAGCGTCGTCAGCTGGTCCGGGGTCGCGCCCTCGACCTCGACCTTGCCCAGGATCCTGTCCCACGCCTTCTGGGCGCGTGACTTGACCTTGTCGAAGGACGTGCCGTCCGGGATCTCCTGGCGGAGGTTGTCCTTGGCCTGGTCGATGCTGATGAGCGAGGTGGCGATGCGCAGGGTGACCGTGCGGTCGGCGCCCGGCTCGAACTTCAGATAGCCCTTGACCCCCGAGGAGCTTCCCTCGGTGACGGGCGCGTCGAAGGTCCCGTACACGAAGAGGCGGGTGGCGCCCGTCGACAGACCGGACTTCACGTCCGAGTAGCCGGTGAAGGTGCCGCTCTCCTTGTCGAGGGTGAGGCCCGCCTGGTCGGTGACGTTGTCGAAGAGGACGTTCGCGTCGTCACCGGGGAAGGTGAACCGCATAGCCGCCGCGTGGTCCGTCGGCGTCATCTCCGTCTTCAGCCCGTTCTCGAACGTCACGCCGTAGTAGTACGGGCGTGCCGTCTCGTTCTCGTGCCTGAAGGGCAGCGCGCGGGCGGTGCGGCCCGTCTCCGGGGTGCCGGACGCGGCCGACGGCATCACCTGGAAGGTCTGCCGGTCGCCCATCCAGGGGCTGGGCTCGTGGCTCGCGCTGAACGCCTGGACGGTCGGCAGGTTGTCCGCGTTGTTGGAGCGCGCGTAGTCGTACAGCCAGCTCAGCGAACCCGCGTTCGTCACCGGGGTCCAGAAGTTGAAGCCGTGCGGCACGGCCGTGGCCGGGAAGTTGTTGCCGCGCGAGAAACCGCCGCTGGAGTTGGTGCCGCGGATGGTCGACGCGTAGTCCGAGAGATGCGCCTTCGGCTTCCCGGGCTTCTGCACACTCAGGTTCACGTCGTCCAGCCAGCCGCGGAACTTGGCGGGCCCCTTCGGGGAGTCGTACGCGACCAGGATGCGGTCGACGGTCCGGCCGGCCGCGACCGAGCCGATCCGCGAGGTGACGTTGTTCCACTGGTTGACGTACAGCACCTTCGAGGCGCCCTGGCCCTGCGGTGTCAGCGCGAACCCGTGCTGGTCCTGGGCGCGCAGGTCACTGAGGTAGGTGCCGTCCGTGAAGGCGAGGTCGACCGACACGTTCGTGGCGTCGTAGTCCCGGTCGCCGTCCGCCATCGACGGGAAGATCCGGTACGCCAGCTCGGTGTCGCGGCCGACGGCCACGTTCACGTCGAAGACCTTGTTGTACGAGTAGGCGCGGCCGTCCGCCTTGTGGGTGCCCGCGTACCGCAGGGCCTTCTTGCCGGTGAAGCCCGCGCCCGCCTTGGCCGTCGGGGAGCCGCTCGGACCGCGGTCCACGAGGGAGAGCATGTCCTTGGGCGTGGGGTCTTCCTCGTCGCCCGTCGAGAACTGGACGTCGGCGAGCTGCAGGGCGTCGGAGGCGCCGTTGTTCTTGGTGATGTCGAGCCGGAAGTGCTGGTACTCGGCCGGTTCGCCGAGCTTGTACGACTTCGTCTGGAACCGTTCGCCGAAGGACTCGCCGGTCCGGGTGTCGAGGGTCTTCCAGTCCTTGCCGTCCGTGGAGCCCTGGAAGGTCCAGTCGACGGGGTCGCGCTCGTCGTGGTCGTTGGCCGACGTGAGCGCGTACGTGAGCAGCTTGACGGGGGCGTCCAGCTCGAACTCCGCCCAGCCGGTGGGCGCGAAGGTCAGCCACTTGGTGCTGGGCTCCACATCGGCGAGGTTCTCCTTCACCTCGCCCCCGCCGGTGTTCTCGGCGCTCGCGCGGACGTCCGTGACGTGGTCCGTCACATTGCCGGGGATGCCGGTGCTGAAGCCGCCGTCGACCCCCGCGGCGCGCTTGGTGCCGTCCGCCGAGGTGTCGACCGTGTTGAGCCAGTCGGGTGCGGGTTCACCCGTCTCGAAGGAGGAGGCGAACTCCCGATCTGCCGCCGCCGCTTCACCGGGACGGGCTACGGCGGCGCCCTGCGAGGCCACCACCAGTGCGAAGGCGGCCGCTCCGAGGACCGCCGTGGAACCCCACCCGTGCCGTGTTCCGAGCCGGGATCTGTACAGAGACCCTTGCCGAGATCTGTGGTGCATGCGCCAGCACCCTCCCTGTCACGTGCGCCTGGACAACGTTGTCAAAATCGCTGCGCAGGTCCAGTAGGGAGTCAAGTGGCCAGTGCTGTCAAGGGTGTTGGATGTGGCGTACGGGGGTAATGCCGACAGCCGACTCGACCACCCCCTCGTGGGCGCACCTGTCGGCTTCCTGTTCGGGCCCTGATCGTTGCCTGATCGCCCGCTGTGTGGCAAGGGGGTTGCTGCCGGAACTCCGGGCCGTCGTGGCGCCCGGGACGCGCTTCCGGCCTCCGGCCGGGGGCCCCACGGGCCGCACGGGGCGCACGGGGCGCAGGCTCAAGTGCGTCCGGCGTGCGGGTCCGTGCCCCGGCGGGTTCTTGCGGCTTCCGGCCGGGGCCCCCACGGGCCGCGCGGGGTGCAGGCTGCGCCGGGGTGCGGGAGTTCGTCTGCGGGTTCGGTGGGGGCTGGTCGCGCAGTTCCCCGCGCCCCTTGAAGGGGGCTGCGCCCCCGAAGTGCGTCCGGCGTGCGGGCCCGCGCCCTGGCAGGCTCTTGCGGCTTTCGGCGGGGCCCCCACGGGCCGCGCGGGGTGCAGGCTGCGCCGGGGTGCGGGGGTTTGTCTGCGGGTTCGGTGGGGGCTGGTCGCGCAGTTCCCCGCGCCCCTTGAAGGGGGCTGCGCCCCCCCAGTGCGTCCGGCGCGCGGGTCCGTGCCCTGGCGGGCTCTTGCGGCTTCCGGCCGGGGCCCCCACGGGCCGCGCGGGGTGCAGGCTCCGCTGGGGGTGCGGGGGTTCGTCTGCGGGTTCGGTGGGGGCTGGTCGCGCAGTTCCCCGCGCCCCTTGAAGGGGGCTGCGCCCCCCAGTGCGTCCGGCGCGCGAGCCCGCGCCCTGGCGGGCTCTTGAGGCTTTCGGCCGGGGGCCCCACGCGCCGCACCGGCCATAAGCCCCAGTGCGTCCAGCACACGGGCCCGCGCCCCGGCGCGCTCTTGCGGCTTCCGGCCGGGGACCCCCGCGGGCCGCACCGGGCGCAGGCCCAAGCGGGTCCGGCACGCGGGTCCGCGACCCGGCGCGCTCTTCCGGCCTTCGGCCGGGGGACCCCCGGAGTGTGCGCCGGACGGTGTTCGCTCTCCCGTGGGGGTCCGGCAACGGCCCCGGCCTCCGGGCAGCTCATATTTCCGCGAGGTCTCACTTCGGGAAAGAGTGTCGGCCAACTGTGCATTCGATCTTGCTCCGTTGGCGGGAAGTGGACTATACCTGTCGGCGTCCGCCCCGATCGTTCGACCGGTCGCGGGCAGGCGGTTGCCGACAGACGAGGGGGCGCGGCGAACAGCGGCGTGCCGTGCATTCCCGCGGCTCCCGGTATTCCAGGCACGATCCAGCTCTACCGATGTCCCCTCGCTCAAGTGCCGGGCAGTTTGTCCGACCTGTTTTTCCTGCCGGGGGACCGGGGGTTTCCCCCGGGTAATGCAGTACCAACCGCGGTGCCGGGGAGGGTCCGGTTCACCGCCTGAGTCCTGACGAAGGCGAGGACTTGAGCATGGGATCCACTTCCGCACACAACGACCGCGAGGGTGTCGGCCGGCGCGACCTGATCAAGCGGTCCGCCGCGCTCGGTCTGATTACCGTACCCACGATGGGTTTTCTGTCCGCGTGTGCCAGCGGTGACAGCGGCGGCGAGGAAAAGGTCGACAAGGGCAAGAAGACCAAGGAGAACCCGCTCGCCGTCAACGCGAGCGCGCCGCTGGAGATCGTGATCTTCGACGGTGGTTTCGGCACGCAGTACGCCGAGGACGCCAAGGCGGTCTACGAGAAGAACTTCCCCAAGGCGAAGGTCAAGTTCTCCTCGACCCAGAAGATCCAGTCGGTCCTGCAGCCGCGCTTCAACCAGGGAACCCCGCCGGACCTGATCGACAACTCGGGTGCCGAGCAGATGGACATGGGCGTCCTGGTCGGCAAGAAGCAGCTCTCGGACCTCACCCCGCTGCTGGACGCGCCGTCCTTCGACGACCCGGCCAAGAAGGTCCGGGACACCCTGCGCCCCGGCATCGTCGAGATGGGCCAGTTCGACGGCGACCCGGTCTGGATCATGTACTACGCGTACACGGTCTACGGCGTGTGGTACTCGCAGAAGGCGCTGGACGGCCTCGACGCGACGTACCCGGAGACCTGGGACGACATGCTCGCGGTCTGCGCGAAGGCGAAGAAGAAGGGCATCGCGGGCTGGACGTACGCGGGCAAGCACCCGTACTACATCCCCTTCTCGCTCTACCCGATGATCGCCAAGGTCGGCGGCCGTGAGGTCCTGGACGCCATCGACAACCTGGAGCCGAACGCCTGGAAGCACCCGGCGGTCAAGACCTGTTTCGAGGCGTACTACGAGCTCTACAAGAAGGGCTACATCCTCAAGGGCACCCCGGGCCTGGACCACATCCAGTCCCAGACCGCCTGGACCGAGGGCAAGGCGCTCTTCATCCCGAACGGCTCCTGGGTGGAGAACGAGGCGGCGAAGACCATGCCGAAGGACTTCGACCTCGCGGTGAACGCGCCCAGCGGCATCGACAGCTCGGACAAGATGCCCTTCGGCACCATCTGGGCCTCCGGGGGCGAGCCCTTCATCGTGCCCGCCAAGGCCAAGAACACCGACGGCGGAATGGAGCAGCTGCGCATCATGCTCAGCGAGGCCTCGTCGAAGAACTTCACCTCGTCGGTCAAGTCGCTGACCGCCTTCAACGGCGGCACCGACGGAATCGAGCTGACGCCGGGTCTGAAGGCCGGTGTGGCGGCCCTGGAGAAGGCCGGCGACAACGTGGTCAACCCGCGTATCCAGGACTGGTACGTGGCGCTCCAGAAGGAGAAGATCGGCGTCGGCGGCCTCGGCGAGATGATGGCGGGGCGGCTCACCCCGGTCGAAGCCATCAAGAAGATCCAGGGCTACGCCGACGAGGCGGCCAAGGACGAGAACATCCAGCACTACAAGCACCAGTGAGCGCGGCCGGGACCCCGGACGCCGTCCGGGGTCCCGGTTCTCGTCGCGCGGCGTCGACGGCAGCCCCCGCGGGAAGATCGGGTCGGTAGGAATGCAACACGGTAAATACCGTTTCATCGTGGGGTTCTTGACGGCCCCCCTGGCCATTTACGGCCTGTTCGTCATCTGGCCCTTCATCCAGTCCATCTACTACTCGTTCACGGACTGGAGCGGTCTCAGCCCCGAGTTCAAGATGGTGGGCTTCAAGAATTACACGAGACTGCTGGACGACGAGGTCTTCTGGAAGTCGTTGCAGCACAGCGTGATGCTCGTCGTGCTGCTGCCGTTGGTGACGCTCACCATGGCGCTGTTCTTCGCCTTCATGCTCAATGTCGGCGGACGGCGCCGGAAGAATGCCGCGATCTCCGGCGTACGCGGCTCCGCCTTCTACAAGGTGGTCTACTTCTTTCCGCAGGTGCTGTCGATCGCGATCGTCGCGCTGCTGTTCCAGTTCGCCTACAACCCCAACAGCGGCGCGATCAACTCCGCTCTGAAGGCGGTCGGTCTCGACAGCGTCCAGCCTGACTGGCTGGGCGATCCGGAGCTGGCCCTCTGGTGCGTCTTCGCGGTACTCGTCTGGTGCACGGTCGGTTTCTTCGTGGTGCTCTTCTCCGCGGGAATGGCCTCCATTCCCAAGGACTACTACGAGGCGGCGCTCCTGGACGGCGCGAACCGCATCACGACCTTCTTCAGGATCACCCTGCCGTTGCTCTGGGACACCGTGCAGTCGGGCTGGGCCTACGTGGGCATCCTGGCGCTCGGCGCCGAGTCCTTCGCGGTCGTGCAGATCATGACCGTGGGCCCGAACGGCGGCGGCCCCGACTACTCGACGACCGTCCTGCCGCTGTACGTCTACCAGAAGGCGTTCCGCGACGGCCAGGCCGCCTACGCGACGACGATCGGTGTCGCCCTGCTCGCCGTGACGCTGCTGTTCGTGGCGGTCGTCATGAAGCTGGGCCGGCGCGAGCGGCTGGAGTACTGATGCGAACCGAGCTGACCGACCCGCGAGGAGGCCACGAGTGAAGACGACCGACACGCCTCCCGCCGACACCACCGGTGAGAGGCCGCCCGTCACCAAGACGACGTCCGCGCCCCCGCCCGAGGAGAAGGCCACCGGCAGGACCCTCAACGTCTTCTCGCACGGATTCCTGATCCTCTGGGCGATCATGGTGGTGATGCCGCTGCTCTGGGCGGTGATGACCTCGTTCAAGACGGACAAGGAGATCTTCAGTTCGCCGTGGGCGCTGCCCGACTCGCTGCACTTCGACAACTGGTCGCGCGCCTGGACCGAGGCGAACATGAGCGACTACTTCCTCAACACGATCATCGTGGTGGGGTTCTCGCTCCTCGGCACCATGCTGCTGGGCTCCATGGCGGCGTACGTCCTCGCGCGCTTCGAGTTCCCCGGGAACCGCTTCATCTACTTCCTCTTCATCGGAGGGATGAGCTTCCCGATCATCCTGGCGCTGGTCCCGCTGTTCTACGTCATGCAGAACCTGTCGCTGCTGAACACGCTGCCCGGACTGATCCTGGTCTACATCGGCTACTCGCTGCCGTTCACCGTGTTCTTCATGACGTCCTTCTTCCGCACCCTGCCGACCTCGGTGGCCGAGGCGGCCTTCGTGGACGGCGCCTCGCACACCAGGACGTTCTTCCAGGTGATGCTGCCGATGGCCAAGCCCGGCCTGATCAGCATCACCATCTTCAACTTCCTGGGGCAGTGGAACCAGTACATGCTGCCGACGGTGCTCAACACCGAGCCGGAGAACAAGGTGCTCACCCAGGGGCTCGTCCAGCTCGCCGTCAGCCAGGGCTACAAGGGTGACTGGTCCGGGCTGTTCGCGGGCCTCGTGATGGCCATGCTGCCGGTCCTGGCCGCGTACATCGTCTTCCAGCGCCAGGTCGTGCAGGGGCTGACCGCGGGGGCGCTCAAGTAACGGCAGGTTGATCGGTTCGGTTTGTGAGGGTGGTCCCGGATTGGAGCCGGGGCCACTCGCGCGTTACGGGCGCCCGCACGCCCCTCTCTTGCTCAACCTCTTGACGGGAGGCGACCCCAACAGCTCAGCTTAGAGTTCACTAGTTGGACATAGACGGGGTCTCACCGAGGCGACCCCGTACGCAGGAGGTCGTCGTGGAGACTCCGGGGTCGCAGTCGTCGCTGCACCGAGCCAATCTCGAACGGGTCGTACGCGCGGTGCGCCTGGCCGGGTCGCTCACCCAGGCGGAGATCGCGAGGACGACGGGCCTGTCCGCGGCCACGGTCTCCAACATCGTGCGGGAGCTGAAGGACGGCGGGACGGTCGAGGTCACCCCCACCTCGGCGGGTGGCCGAAGGGCCCGCAGCGTCAGCCTCAGCGGCGACGCCGGCATCGTCATCGGCGTCGACTTCGGCCATACGCATCTGCGCGTCGCCGTCGGCAACCTCGCGCACCAGGTGCTGGCCGAGGAGTCCGAGCCGCTCGATGTGGACGCGTCCGCCGCGCAGGGCTTCGACCGGGCGGAACAGCTGGTCAACCGTCTGATCGCGGCCACCGGCGTGGACCGCGCGAAGGTCGCCGGGGTGGGCCTCGGCGTGCCCGGGCCGATCGATGTGGAGTCCGGGACACTCGGCTCCACCGCGATCCTGCCGGGCTGGACCGGCACCAAGCCCGCCGAGGAGCTCCAGGGGCGTCTGGGGGTCCCCGTGCACGTCGACAACGACGCCAACCTCGGAGCCCTCGGGGAACTCGTCTGGGGGAGCGGCAGGGGCGTCCGGGACCTGGCCTACATCAAGGTGGCCAGCGGTGTCGGCGCCGGACTCGTGATCAACAGCAAGATCTACCGCGGCCCGGGTGGCACAGCGGGAGAAATCGGGCATATTACTCTTGATGAGTCCGGTCCTGTCTGCCGCTGCGGCAACCGGGGCTGCCTGGAGACCTTCGCGGCGGCGCGCTATGTGCTGCCGCTCCTCCAGTCCAGCCACGGCACGGATCTGACCATGGAAGGTGTCGTACGGCTGGCGCGGGACGGAGACCCTGGCTGCCGTCGGGTGATCGCCGACGTCGGCCGACATATCGGCAGTGGAGTGGCAAATCTGTGCAATCTGCTCAATCCGAGCCGGGTGGTGCTCGGCGGTGATCTCGCCGAGGCCGGAGAGCTCGTGCTAGGACCCATAAGGGAGTCCGTCGGCCGCTATGCGATCCCCAGTGCGGCGCGTCAACTATCCGTTCTGCCAGGGGCACTTGGCGGTCGGGCGGAGGTCCTCGGGGCGCTCGCCCTCGCACTCGGCGAGATGGGCGATTCAACCCTTTTGGACGGATCGCTCCCCGCTGTAACACCTGCCTTCACTTAGAGAACGGATGGCAGCGTTGCCATTCCGTTAAGGATTTACTTCTTGACGTCGCACGTGCGGCCGAGTTGACTTCCAGCCACCTCGGCCGCAACGTCGCGGCCTCGTCAGGGAGGTTTCTGAAGTGAATACGCGTATGCGTCGCGCCGCCTTTGCCGTTGCCGCTGGTGCGATGGCCGTCTCGCTGGCTGCCTGTGGCAGCGCCGAGGAGTCCGGCGACAAGAGCGACTCCACGAAGTCCGCCGCCAAGGGCGACAACATCAAGGTCGGCCTTCTCCTTCCGGAGAACCAGACCGCTCGGTACGAGAAGTTCGACAAGCCCCTGATCGAGAAGAAGGTCAAGGAGCTCACGAACGACAAGGGCGAGATCGTCTACGCCAACGCCAAGCAGGACGCCACCACGCAGTCCCAGCAGGTCGACACGATGATCACCAACAAGGTGGACGTGCTGATCGTGGACGCGGTGGACTCCAAGGCCATCGCCAACGGCGTGAAGAAGGCCAAGGACGCCGGTATCCCCGTCGTGGCGTACGACCGCCTCGCCGAGGGCCCGATCGACGCCTACACCTCCTTCGACAACGAAGAGGTCGGCCGCGTCCAGGGCAAGGCGCTCCTGGAGGCCCTGGGCGACAAGGCCAAGCCCTCCGCGAAGATCGTCATGATGAACGGCGCGGTCACCGACCCGAACGCCGCCCTCTTCAAGAAGGGCGCGCTCTCCGAGCTCGACGGCAAGGTGGACATCGCCAAGTCGTACGACACCAAGGAGTGGAAGCCGGAGAACGCCAACGCCAACATGGAAGGCGCCATCTCGGCGATCGGCAAGACCAAGATCGTCGGCGTCTACTCCGCCAACGACGGCATGGCCGGCGGTATCATCACCGCCCTGAAGGCCGCGGGCGTCTCCCCGCTGCCGCCCGTGACCGGCCAGGACGCGGAGCTGGCGGGTGTGCAGCGCATCGTCTCGGGCGACCAGTTCATGAGCGTCTACAAGTCCTACCCGCAGGAGGCGGACGTCGCCGCGCAGATGGCCGTCGCGCTCGCCAAGGGCGAGAAGCTCGACTCCATCGCCAAGGACTCGGTCGACAGCCCCACCACCAAGGGCGTCCCGTCGGTGCTCGTCCCGGTCGTCTCGCTGACCAAGGCGAACATCAACGACACCGTCATCAAGGACGGCATCTACACGATCGACGAGATCTGCACCGCCAAGTTCAAGTCCGCCTGCAGCAAGGCCGGCCTCAACTAGGTAACGGCACGTCCCATGCCGCGTACGGGAATTCGCGCCACTGAATTCCCGTACGGGCCTGTGGTCCACGCAAAGGTGGTCCCTGAGGGACAGTCGTACCGAAAGCCCCTCCGGCGCCCCGCAACCACCAGCCCCGCAAGCTAGGGCGGGGCGCCGGACGGAACACTTCCTCCCCCCAACTTTTCTGCACAACCTCCCGCCGGGTCAGGCGGCGAAGGAGATGGTTAACGTGTCCGCTACGCCTGTTCTGGCGTTGCGCGGGGTCTCGAAGCGATTCGGTGCCGTTCAGGCGCTCACCGACGTAGAGCTTGAGGTCCACGCCGGCGAGGTGGTCGCCCTGGTCGGCGACAACGGCGCCGGAAAGTCCACGCTGGTGAAAACGATCGCCGGCGTGCACCCGATCGACGAGGGTGTCATCGAATGGGACGGCAAGGCCGTCCAGATCAACAAGCCGCACGACGCCCAGCACCTGGGCGTCGCGACGGTCTACCAGGACCTCGCGCTGTGCGACAACATCGACGTCGTCGGCAACCTCTACCTGGGCCGTGAGCTGAAGAAGCGCGGCATCCTGGACGAGGTCGAGATGGAGCGCCGCTCACGCGAACTGCTCCAGACGCTGTCGATCCGCATCCCCAGCGTGCGCATCCCGATCGCCTCGCTCTCCGGCGGTCAGCGCCAGACCGTGGCCATCGCCCGCTCCATGCTCGGCGAGCCCAAGCTGGTCATCCTCGACGAGCCCACCGCGGCCCTCGGTGTCGAGCAGACCGCCCAGGTCCTCGACCTGGTCGAGCGGCTGCGCGAGCGCGGCCACGCCGTCCTGCTCATCAGCCACAACATGGCCGATGTGAAGGCCGTCGCCGACAAGGTGGCCGTGCTCCGGCTCGGCCGCAACAACGGCGTCTTCGAGGTCAAGGCGACCTCGCAGGAAGAGATCATCTCCGCCATCACCGGTGCCACGGACAACGCCGTGACCCGCCGTGCGGCGCGCAGCAACGGGGAGGCTCAGAAGTGAGCATCGACAAGACCTCCGCCAGCACGGACGAGCACGCCGTCGCGAACCCCGAGGCCGCCGCCGACGCGGTGACCGTGGTCGACCCCAGGCTGCTCGTGCGCGAGCAGGGCCTGGCCGGCTACGTCGGCGAGTTCAAGCGCAAGATGAAGGGCGGTGACCTGGGCTCCGTCCCGGTCGTCCTCGGCCTCATCGTCATCTGCATCATCTTCCAGAGCCTGAACTCGGCCTTCCTCTCCGCCGAGAACCTCAACAACATCGCCGTCGCGATGGTCGCCACCGGCATGATGTCGGTCGGCATCATCTTCGTGCTGCTGCTCGGCGAGATCGACCTGTCGGTCGGCTCGGTCAGTGGTGTGGCGGGTGCCATCACCGCCGTACTGAGCGTCACGCACGGTGTGAACGAGTGGCTTGCCGTCCTCATCGCCCTCGCGAGTGGTGCGGCCATCGGCGCGCTCCACGGCTTCTTCTTCGCCCGGATCGGCGCTCCCGCGTTCGCGGTCACCCTGGCCGGCCTGCTGTTCTGGCTCGGCTTCATGCTCCAGATCCTGGGCGAGAACGGCACCATCAACATCGACGGCGAGGGCGTGGTCGGCAAGCTGACCACGTACTACTTCTCGGACGTCGCGGCCGCCTACGGCCTCGCGCTCGTCGCCGTGGTGCTCTTCTTCGTCACCAGCTTCCTGGACAGCCGCCGCCGCGAGGCCGCGGGCATCCCGTCCCGGCCGCTGGGCGACCTGATCATGCGCACCGCCCTGCTCGCGATCGTGGCGTTCGCCGCCGCGATCATGTTCAACCAGTACAAGGGCCTGCCGCTGGCGCTGCTGCTCTTCGTCCTGGTCCTGGTCCTGAGCGACTTCGTCCTGCGCCGCACCAGCTACGGCCGCAAGATCTTCGCGCTCGGTGGCAGCGTCGAGGCGTCCCGTCGTGCCGGTATCAACGTCACGGCGGTCCGTGTCTCGGTCTTCGCCCTGGCGGGCTTCTTCGCCGCCGTCGGCGGTCTGTTCTGGGCCTCGAAGATCGCCGCGGCCAACCAGAGCGCCGGCGCGGGTGACCTTCTGATGAACGTCATCGCGGCGGCCGTCATCGGCGGCACCAGCCTCTTCGGTGGCCGTGGCCGCACGTGGAACGCGCTGCTCGGTGTCATGGTGATCACCTCGATCCAGTACGGCCTCGCCCTTGAGGGCATCGCCACGCCGGTTCAGTACATGATCACTGGTGGTGTGCTTCTGGCCACGGTCGTCATCGACTCGATCACGCGCAAGACGCAGAAGACCGCGGGTCGCGCATAACGGTTCTGCGGTTGCGCGGCTGAGCCGGGACTGCCCGTCGGTGGGTAGCCGCGGGTGCGTCGTGGCTGGTCGCGCCCCGCGGCGGAGCCGCGAATGTCACAGCCCCGCGCCCCTTACGGGGCCCGACAGCGGCGCTTGAGTGCCCGGTGCCTTCATAGGCGCCGGGCGCTTTTGTGTGGTCTGGGGGGTTTGGTGGGGGAGTCGGCGGGCGAGATGATTTACGGCCGAACGGGTGATGTACGACGCACAGCCCGGGCGTCGGCGGGAAAGACGGAACATTAGACTCGACAGGCCCGGCAACGCTCGATCGCTCTACTGCAAGGAGGCACGGGTGCCGCTGCTGACCCGCATCAAGGGACCGCGCGATCTGGACCGGCTCAGCCCGGAGCAGCTGGACCAGCTCGCGGAAGAGATCAGGACCTTCCTGGTCGACGCGGTGTCCAAGACCGGCGGCCACCTCGGCCCCAACCTCGGTGTCGTCGAGCTGACCATCGCCCTGCACCGGGTCTTCGAGTCCCCCAAGGACCGGATCCTGTGGGACACCGGACACCAGTCCTACGTCCACAAGCTGCTCACGGGCCGCCAGGACTTCTCGAAGCTGAAGATGAAGGGCGGCCTGTCCGGCTACCCCTCACAGGCCGAGTCCGAGCACGACGTCATCGAGAACAGCCACGCCTCCACGGTCCTCGGCTGGGCCGACGGCCTCGCCAAGGCCAACGAGGTGCTGCGCAAGGACGACCACCACGTCGTCGCCGTCATCGGCGACGGGGCGCTCACCGGCGGCATGGCCTGGGAGGCGCTCAACAACATCGCCGACGCCAAGGACCGCCCGCTCGTCATCGTCGTCAACGACAACGAGCGGTCGTACGCGCCCACCATCGGCGGCCTCGCGAACCACCTGGCGACCCTGCGCACCACCGACGGCTACGAGCGCTTCCTGGCCCGCGGCAAGGACCTCCTGGGGCGTACGCCCGTCGTCGGCAAGCCCCTCTACGAGACCCTGCACGGCGCCAAGAAGGGCCTCAAGGACTTCATCGCCCCGCAGGGCATGTTCGAGGACCTGGGCCTGAAGTACGTCGGCCCCATCGACGGGCACGACCTGGAGGCCCTGGAGTCCGCGCTCGCCCGCGCCAAGCGCTTCGGCGGCCCGGTCATCGTGCACTGCCTCACCGAGAAGGGCCGCGGCTACCAGCCCGCCCTGAGCGACGAGGCGGACCGCTTCCACGGCATCGGCCCCATCCACCCCGACACGGGCCTGCCCATCAAGGCGTCCGGCGCCGACTGGACCTCCGTCTTCGGCGACGAGATGGTCGCGCTCGGCAAGGAGCGCGAGGACGTCGTCGCGATCACGGCGGCCATGCTGCAGCCGGTCGGCCTGAAGAAGTTCGCGGACGCCTTCCCGAACCGCATCTACGACGTCGGCATCGCCGAGCAGCACGGCGCCGTCTCGGCCGCCGGCCTCGCCACCGGCGGACTGCACCCCGTCTTCGCGGTCTACGCGACCTTCCTCAACCGCGCCTTCGACCAGGTCCTCATGGACGTGGCCCTGCACAAGTGCGGCGTCACCTTCGTGCTCGACCGGGCCGGCGTCACCGGCACGGACGGCGCCTCCCACAACGGTATGTGGGACATGTCGATCCTCCAGGTCGTACCGGGTCTCAGGCTCGCCGCGCCCCGCGACGCCGACCAGGTCCGTGCCCAGCTGCGGGAGGCCGTCCAGGTCACGGACGCGCCGACCGTGGTCCGCTTCTCCAAGGGCGCGGTCGGCCCGGCCGTACCCGCCGTGGGCCGCGTCGGAGGCATGGACGTCCTGCGGGAGCCCGGCACGGACACCCCGGACGTGCTCCTCGTCTCGGTCGGCGCCCTCGCGCCCATGTGCCTGGAGATCGCCGGCCTCCTCGACCAGCAGGGCATCTCCACCACCGTCGTCGACCCCCGCTGGGTCAAACCCGTCGACGAGGCCATGGCCCCGCTCGCCGAGCGGCACCGCGTGGTCGTCACCGTCGAGGACAACTCCCGCGTCGGCGGCGTCGGCTCGGCGATCGCCCAGGCCCTGCGCGACGCCGGGGTGGACGTACCCCTGCGCGACTTCGGCATCCCGCCGCGCTTCCTCGACCACGCCTCCCGCAAGGAGGTCATGGCCGAGATCGGGCTGACCGCACCGGACATCGCGCGGCAGGTCACCGGACTCGTCTCCAAGCTCGACGGACGGTACGACCAGGCCCACGCCACCCCGGAGCCCGCCCGCGACTGACACGCCCGCCTGATCTGCACACCCGGCCGTCACACCCGCATGGGCCGGTTCCGCACCCTTTACGGTGGCTGAACCGGCCCATGCGCGTGAATCCCCACGCGCCGGGGCATACGGACCACGCACCCTCTCGATCATGTCGAGGACGACAAGCGTGGGAGGTACGCCCGTGAGCAGCACCCTCTTCAGGACGAAGAAGATCGAGCAGTCCATCCAGGACACCGAGGAACCGGAGCACGCGCTCAAGAAATCCCTGTCCGCCCTGGATCTGACCGTCTTCGGCGTCGGTGTCATCATCGGCACCGGCATCTTCGTCCTCACCGGCACGGTCGCCAAGAACAACGCCGGTCCCGCCGTCGCCCTGGCCTTCGTCGTGGCCGGGGTCGTCTGCGCGCTCGCCGCGCTCTGCTACGCCGAGTTCGCCTCCACGGTCCCGGTGGCCGGCTCCGCGTACACCTTCTCGTACGCCTCCCTCGGTGAACTGCCCGCCTGGATCATCGGCTGGGACCTCGTGCTGGAGTTCGCCCTCGGCACCGCGGTGGTCGCGGTCGGCTGGTCCGGCTACATCGCCTCGCTGCTCGACAACGCGGGCTGGCACCTGCCCGCGGCGCTCAGCGGCAGAGAGGGCGCCGACGGCTTCGGCTTCGACATCCTCGCCGCCGCCCTCGTCCTGGTGCTCACCGGCATCCTCGTGGTCGGTACGAAGCTCTCCGCGCGGGTCACCGCCGTCGTGGTCGCCATCAAGGTGACCGTCGTCCTCGTCGTGATCATCGCCGGTGCCTTCTTCATCAAGGGCGACAACTACGACCCGTTCGTCCCGAAGGCGAAGCCCGTGGACGCGGGCAGCGGTCTCGACTCGCCGCTCATCCAGCTGATGTTCGGCTGGGCGCCCTCGAACTTCGGTGTGATGGGCATCTTCACCGCCGCCTCCGTCGTCTTCTTCGCCTTCATCGGCTTCGACGTGGTGGCCACGGCCGCCGAGGAGACCAGGAACCCCCAGCGGGACATGCCCCGCGGCATCCTCGGCTCACTCCTCATCTGTACGACGCTGTACGTGGCGGTGTCGGTCGTCGTGACCGGCATGCAGCACTACACCAAGCTGTCCGTGGACGCGCCGCTGGCCGACGCCTTCAAGGCCACCGGACACCCCTGGTACGCGGGCTTCATCAGCTTCGGCGCCGCCGTCGGCCTCACGACGGTCTGCATGATCCTGCTGCTCGGCCAGACCCGGGTCTTCTTCGCGATGAGCCGCGACGGACTGCTGCCGCGCTTCTTCTCGCACGTCCACCCGCGGTTCAGGACCCCGCACCGGCCGACCATCCTGCTCGGCGTGATCATCGCGATCGTGGCCGGCTTCACCAGCCTCAGCGAGCTGGCCGAGCTGGTGAACATCGGCACGCTGTTCGCGTTCGTCGTCGTCGCGGTCGGCGTGATCATCCTGCGCCGCACCCGCCCGGACCTGCCCCGCGCCTTCCGCACCCCGCTGGTCCCGATCCTGCCGATCGTCTCGGTCCTCGCCTCGCTGTGGCTGATGCTGAACCTGCCCGCCGAGACCTGGCTGCGGTTCGCCGTCTGGATGGCCCTCGGCTTCCTCGTGTACTTCCTCTACGGCCGCTCGCACAGCCGCCTCGGCCGGGACGAGAAGGCAGCCGCCGACCGGAGTTGACCGGGCACGGGACCGCGAGGTCACGGTCGGACGGTCCTCGGACCCGTGACCTCGGCACCCAACTCCGTCACCCTGCGCCGCAGTTCCCGGTCCGCCGTGACCACCAGGCGCGCGCGGTCCGGGTGTTCGGCGACCAGCTCCACGATCCGGTCGTCCCCGCTGCCGGGCGCCGCCACGACCCGTACCCCGGGCACGGACGTCACACCGCGGGCGCCGCCCTCGACCACGAGGACCAGCTCCAGGGGCCCCGCGAGGCCCGGGAGGCCTTCGTCGGCGTACGGGACGAGCTGGTCCCGTACGCGCTCCGCGGCGCCCCGGCGGTCGCGCCACCAGCCGTCGGGGACGGACCCCACCACGTTGGCGGCGTCGACGATCACGAGCGGGGCGGCGTCCATACGGCCAGGGTCGCACGGAGGGCGATCACACGGCCCGATTAGAGTGGGGGAGTGTCAATGGCCCGCACACTCAACGGCACCTGGCTCATACGCGGCCGGGACGGCAGACTCAGCGCCTACGCTCCGATGGAGGAAGCGGTGTGGTGCTGGGCCGAGCAACGTCCCGACGGCCCCTGGGCGGCGCCCCGCGCGGTCGGCGGCGACCAGCGCGTCAACCCGGTGCTCGCCGTGGGCCAGGGAGCCGACGCCTACGCCCACCTGGTCTCCTGGCGGCCCACCGTCGCCGGGGAGGCCGGACTCGTCCACTCGACCCACTTCAGACCGCACCTCGCGGCCCTCGACTGGAACCCGCTCGGGCACCCCAACGCCAAAGGGGGCCGGACCGGCGTACCGGCCGTCACCGTGGACGCCGAGGGCCGCGCGCATGTCTTCGTCCGAAACAAGGGCGGCGGGGTCAGCATGCGCGGCCAGAAGGAGCGCGGGGGCTGGGGCCCCTGGCGCGACCTCAAGGGCCGCGAGGTCACCGGCGAACTCGCCGCCGTCACCCGCGCGTCCGGACGCGTCGAGCTGTACGCGGCCACGCCGGCCGGCATCCTGCGCTGGACGCAGGCCGGTCCCGGCCACATCCCCGCGCTCGACGAGGAGCCGCTGAAGGTGGCGGTCCGGCCGGGAACCCTGCGGGCGCTGACCACCTCCGACGAGCATGTGACGCTGTTCTACACGGACGACAACGACACGGTGTGCGCGTGGCGGGCGGGTGCGGAGCCGGTGGAACTCCTCGGCTGCGCGGGGCCCGGGGCGGTGTCCGCGATCCGCTGCACGCTCGACGGCGTCGACTGCACGCTGCTCGCGCAGCGGTCCGCGAGTGGGCGGGTGGCGTTCGCCGCGTATCCGACGGAGCAGGAGTCGGCGGGGGCGTGGTGGACGGACTCGGGGCCTGAGCTTCCCGCCGACGCGCAGGTGTCTCTCGCCGAGGACGCACAGGGGCGGGTGGTCGCGGCGACCCTCGCGCCGTCCACGGGGGCGCTCTCGCTGACCCACCGCAAGGACGAGCCGGGCCTGGCGCTGGAGGCCTGGCAGAGCATTTGATCCGCCCCCGCCGCCCCTTCCCGTTCCCGTCCCCTGGGGCTGCGCCCCAGACCCCCTGTCGCGCTGCGCGCTCGTCCTCAAACGCCGGACGGGCTACATGGGTAGCCCGTCCGGCGTTTGAGGACCGGGGGTTCGGGGGCGGAGCCCCCGAGAAAAGCTACGCCGGGACCGACGCCACACCCGGTGCCAGGAACGGCTTGCCGTTCGCCCGCTGGGAGACACCCTCACGGTCCAGGTACGGCGTGATGCCACCGAGGTGGAAGGGCCACCCCGCACCGGTGATCAGGCACAGGTCGACATCCTGCGCCTCGGCCACGACACCCTCGTCGAGCATGAGCCCGATCTCCTGCGCGACGGCGTCGAGCACCCGCGCCCGCACCTGCTCCTCGCTCAGGACGACATCGCCCTGCTTCAGCAGCGCGGCGACCTCGGGGTCCAGCTCCGGCTTCCCGGAGTCGTACACGTAGAAGCCGCGCTTCCCGGCCTTGACGACCGCCGCGAGGTTCGGGGAGACCGTGAAGCGGTCGGGGAAGGCCCGGTTGAGCGTCTCGGAGACGTGCAGACCGATGGCAGGACCGACCAGCTCAAGGAGGACCAGCGGAGACATCGGCAGCCCCAGCGGCTCGACCGCCTTCTCGGCGACCGCGACCGGCGTGCCCTCGTCGATGACGTTCTGGATCTCGCCCATGAAGCGGGTGAGGATGCGGTTCACGACGAACGCCGGGGCGTCCTTCACCAGGACCGCGGTCTTCTTCAGCTTCTTGGCCACGCCGAAGGCGGTCGCGAGCGCGGCGTCGTCCGTCTGCTCGCCCCGCACGATCTCCAGGAGCGGCAGGATCGCGACCGGGTTGAAGAAGTGGAAGCCCACGACCCGCTCGGGGTTCTTGAGCTTCGACGCCATCTCGGTCACCGACAGCGAGGAGGTGTTGGTGGCGAGGATCGCGTGCGCCGGGGCGACCGCCTCGACCTCCGCGAACACCTGCTGCTTGACGCCGATCTCCTCGAACACGGCCTCGATGACGAAGTCCGCGTCCGCGAAGCCCTCGGCCTTGTCCAGGACACCGGAGACCAGGGCCTTGAGGCGGTTGGCCTTGTCCTGGTTGACGCGGCCCTTGCCGAGCAGCTTGTCGATCTCGGCGTGGACGTAGCCCACACCCTTGTCGACGCGCTCCTGGTCGATGTCGGTCAGTACGACCGGCACCTCCAGGCGGCGCAGGAAGAGCAGGGCGAGCTGCGAGGCCATCAGACCGGCGCCGACGACACCGACCTTGGTGACCGGACGCGCGAGGGACTTGTCCGGGGCACCGGCCGGACGCTTGCCGCGCTTCTGCACCAGGTTGAACGCGTAGATGCCGGAGCGCAGTTCACCGCCCATGATCAGGTCGGCGAGCGCCTTGTCCTCGGCGTCGAAGCCCTGCTGCAGGTCGCCGTTCTTCGCGGCGGCGATGATGTCGAGGGCGCGGTACGCGGCCGGGGCCGCCCCGTGCACCTTGCTGTCCGCGATGAAGCGGCCCTTGGCGACGGCCTGGTCCCAGGCCTCGCCGCGGTCGATGACCGGGCGGTCGACGACGATCTCGCCCTTGAGGACGGACGCCGTCCAGAGCAGCGACTGCTCAAGGAAGTCCGCGCCCTCGAAGAGCGCGTCGGCGATCCCCAGCTCGTAGACCTGCACGCCCTTGAGCTGCTTGTTCTGGTTGAGCGAGTTCTCGATGATCACCGAGACGGCCTTGTCGGCGCCGATCAGGTTCGGCAGCAGGGCGCAGCCGCCCCAGCCGGGCACCAGGCCGAGGAAGACCTCGGGGAGCGAGAAGGCGGGCAGGGACGCGGAGACCGTGCGGTAGCTGCAGTGCAGACCGACCTCGACCCCGCCGCCCATGGCCGCGCCGTTGTAGTACGCGAACGTCGGGACCGCGAGGGCGGACAGCCGCTTGAAGACCTCGTGGCCGCCCTTGCCGATGGCGAGCGCGTCCTTGTGCTCCTTGAGGAGCTCGACGCCCTTGAGGTCCGCGCCGACGGCGAAGATGAACGGCTTGCCGGTGACGCCGACGCCGATGATCTCGCCGGCCGCGGCCTCCTTCTCGACCTGGTCGATCGCGGCGTTGAGGTTCGCCAGCGAGGCCGGGCCGAAGGTGGTCGGCTTGGTGTGGTCGAAGCCGTTGTCCAGCGTGATGAGCGCGAAGCGCCCCGCGTTGAAGGGCAGGTCGAGGTGGCGTACGTGCGCCGACGTCACGACCTCGTCGGGGAACAGCTCCGCTGCGCCCTTCAGGAGTTCAGTGGTGCTCACTTGTCGCCTCCGGCGTCCTTGTGGTGCGGGTTCTCCCAGATCACCGTGGCGCCCATGCCGAAGCCGACGCACATGGTGGTGAGGCCGTAACGGACCTCCGGCTGCTCCTCGAACTGGCGGGCCAGCTGGGTCATCAGCCGGACGCCGGAGGAGGCCAGCGGGTGGCCGTACGCGATGGCGCCGCCGTACTGGTTGACGCGCGCGTCGTCGTCGGCGATGCCGTAGTGCTCCAGGAACGCGAGGACCTGGACGGCGAAGGCCTCGTTGATCTCGAAGAGGTTGATGTCCTCGATCGACAGACCGGCCTTCGCGAGGGCCTTCTCGGTGGCGGGGATCGGGCCGTAGCCCATGACCTCCGGCTCGACGCCCGCGAAGGCGTACGAGACGAGCCGCATCCGGACCGGCAGGTCGTGCTCGCGGGCGAATTCCTCGGACGCGATGATCGAGGCGGTGGCGCCGTCGTTCAGACCGGCCGCGTTACCGGCGGTGACCCGGCCGTGTACGCGGAACGGGGTCTTGAGGCCGGCCAGGTTCTCCAGGGTGGTGCCGGGGCGCATCGGCTCGTCGGCGGTGACCAGGCCCCAGCCCGTCTCGCCGACCTCCGCGTTGGTGTTGCGCACCGAGATCGGCACCAGGTCCTGCTGGATCTTGCCGTTGGCGTACGCCTTGGCGGCCTTCTCCTGCGAGCGCACGGCGTACTCGTCGGCGCGCTGCTTGGTGATCGTGGGGTAGCGGTCGTGCAGGTTCTCGGCGGTCATGCCCATGAAGAGGGCCGACTCGTCGACGAGCTTGTCACTGACGAAGCGGGGGTTCGGGTCCACGCCCTCGCCCATGGGGTGGCGGCCCATGTGCTCGACACCGCCGGCGATGACGGCGTCGTACGCGCCGAAGGCGACGGAGCCGGCCGCGGTCGTCACGGCGGTCAGCGCGCCGGCGCACATGCGGTCGATCGAGTAGCCGGGCACGGACTGGGGCAGCCCGGCCAGGATGCCGGCCGTGCGGCCCAGCGTCAGACCCTGGTCGCCGATCTGCGTGGTCGCGGCGATGGCGACCTCGTCGATCTTCTTCGGGTCGAGTCCGGGGTTGCGGCGCAGCAGCTCCCGGATCGCCTTCACGACGAGGTCGTCGGCGCGGGTCTCGTGGTAGATGCCCTTCGGGCCCGCCTTGCCGAACGGGGTGCGGACGCCGTCGACGAAGACGACGTCCCTGACGGTACGAGGCACGATGGCTCTCCTCCAGATGCGGATTGCACTGCTGCGATGCGATGCGCTGAGCGCGCGCTCAGGTCCCATGCTACTTACGGGTAACGTAGCTGCCCAGTCCCGGGGCCCGGAGCGGCGAAGGTCACACTTCCAGTGTGGCCGCGGGGCGAACACGTGTCACACGTGCGGGCCCCCTGTGGCCGGTCGCGCAGTTCCCCGCGCCCCTGGGAGGGGTGGGGTGACGTTGTGTGTCAGGTGCGGGTGGGTCGTGGCTGAGCGCGCAGTTCCCCGCGCCCCTGAAAGGGCGGGGTGGGGCTGGTCGCGCCGTTTTCCGCGCCCCCCGCGAGGGCAAAAGCTGGGGCGCAGCCCCGGTTTTTGGGGGCGCGGGGAACTGCGCGACCGGCCCCCACCGGGGCCGCACCCTCGGACGGACCGTTACCGTGGCAGCGCCGTGGACCCCCGGGGGGTCAGCACCGGCGTGGGCACAGGATGCGACCCCCCGCCCTCACCGCCCGTGATGACGCCGAACAACGTTCGAGCGACCTCCGCCCCGAACCCGTGCACGTCATGACTCATCGCCGACAACGTCGGATGCGTCAACCGGCACAGCTGCGAGTCGTCCCACGCCAGCAGCGACACATCCCCCGGCACCGACAGCCCCATCTCGGACGCCACCGACAGCCCGGCCACCGCCATGATGTCGTTGTCGTAGACGATCGCCGTCGGCCGATCCGAGGCGGACGCGGTCAGCAGCGACCGCGTGGCCCGCGCCCCCGCCTCACCGGAGAAGTCCGTCGCCACCTGCCACGCCCCGCTCAGTTCCAGCCCCCGCGCGGCCGCGTCGAACGCGGCTGTACGGATCGCCGTGTGCCCGAGCGCCGCCGCCCCGCCCACCCGCGCGACCCTCCGGTGCCCGAGCGCCGCGAGATACCGCACGGCCTCCGTGACAGCGCTCGCGTCGTCGGTCCACACGGAGGTGAGCCCGCCGGTCAGGGAGGGGTGCCCGACGGCCACGACGGGCATCCCGAGCCGTTCGACGGCGGCCACCCGCGGATCGTCCGCCCGGAAGTCCACCAGGATCGACCCGCTGACGTGCTTGCCCCGCCACCAGGAGTCCTGGAGCCCGACCTCCTCCTCCACCGTCCGAAGAAGCCGCAGCAGCAGCGAGCACGAGTGCTCGGTCAGCACGCTCTCCACACCCGAGATGAACTCCATGTAGAACGGTTCGAGCCCGAGCAGCCTCGCCGGCCGGCAGATCGCGAGGCCCACCACGTCCACCCGCCGCCCGGCCAGCGACCGCGCGGCGAGGTTCGGCGTCCAGCCCAGCTGGCGGGCCGCCTCGAAGATCCGGTCCCGGGTCGCCTCGGACACGCCCGGTTTGTGGTTGAAGGCGAGCGACACGGCCCCCTTGGACACCCCGGCGCGGGCCGCGACGTCCTTGATCGTGACGCGGGACGGTGTCGTCATCGTGCGGGCTCCACGCAGTACAGGGCGGAGCGTACGGTCTCCGCGTCCACATCCCCCAGAGTCTCCCAGCCCCGCACGCCGATGGTCACCCGTTCTCCGGGGAGCAGCGTGACGAGCCCCCGGTCGGCCGAGGCGGCGGGCGACAGACGGTCGGCCTGCAGCAGCAGATCCCGTACGAGCGTGCGGGCGGTGACCGTCACCTCTCCCGGAGCGGCGACCGAGACGTCGAACCGCGGCAGGGGATACGGGATCTCATGGTCGGCGCCGGGAAAGTGCAGGGCCCGCAGCCCGCCCGGGCCCACGTCTCCCCCTCCGCTCCCGCTCCCGTCCGCGTCCGCCACCAGGAACTCCTTGGGCCCCACCGGCACGAGGTCCTGCGGTACGCGCAGGTCGCCGACCGCCCGTGCCCCCGCCGCCACCTCCACGTCGGCCTCCGCCACCACCCCGCCCTCCACCGACATCCGCCGCAGCACCACCCGGCACGCCCACGGGTCGGCCGACTGGTTGACGGCCGCCAGTACGAGTCCTCCGGGCCGGGGCCGCAGCGTCAGCAACCGGTCCGCGTACAGCCGTTTCAGCTCGTGGTAGAGCGGCTTCTCGCGGCCGTCCCCGTCTATCGCGGCCCAACTGGTCACCGGCCAGCAGTCGTTGAGCTGCCAGACGATCGTGCCCGCGCACACCGGCCAGTTGGCCCGCCAGTGCTCGATGCCCGTGGCGACGGCCCGTGCCTGGTTCACCTGGGTGAGGTAGTGCCACCGGTCGAAGCCGGCCTCGCCGAAGCCCTGTTCGGGCACGGCGAAGTGCCGGGCGAGTCCGCGCGCAAGCTTCCCGTTGCCGTCGTCGGCCTTCTGGTGGTGCAGCATGCCGGGGGAGTCGGGCGCGAGCACCTCGCCTGGCAGGGCGCGCCGCAGCGTGGCGTACGCGGGCGGCGCCTGCCAGCCGAACTCGGCGACAAACCGGGGGACTTCGAGCCGGTAGTCCGCGTAGTCCCGCCGGTTCCACACCTCCCAGGAGTGATGGGTGCCGTGGGCGGGGTCGTTGGGATGGTGGTCCCAGGAGCCCGACCAGGGACTGCCCGCCGTGTACGGCCGGGTCGGGTCCAACTCGGCGACCACACGCGGCAGCAGACCCAGGTAATAGCCCTCGCCCCAGGAGTCGCCGGCCAGCCGCCGCTCCCAGTCCCAGTCCCGGAATCCCCACAGGTTCTCGTTGTTGCCGTTCCACAGCACGAGCGAGGGATGCGGCATCAGCCGTACGACGTTCTCGCGCGCCTCGGCCTCCACCTCGCCGCGCAGGGGCTGCTCCTCCGGGTAGGCGGCGCAGGCGAAGGGGAAGTCCTGCCAGACCAGCAGGCCCAGCTCGTCGCACGCGTCGTAGAAGTCCTCGCTCTCGTAGAGACCGCCGCCCCACACGCGTACGAGGTCCACGCCGGCGTCGGCCGCCTGGGTCAGCCGGGTGCGGTAGCGCTCGCGGGTGATCCGGGAGGGCAGGACGTCGTCCGGGATCCAGTTGACGCCACGGGCGAAGAGCCGCTCGCCGTTGACGACGAAGGTGAACCCGGAGCCGTGCTCGTCGTCCCGCCGGTCCAGCTCGACGGTCCTGAAGCCGACGCGGCGACGCCAGGAGTCCAGCGGCCCGCCCGCGTCGGAGAGGGTCAACTCCAGCTCGTACAGGGGCTGTTCCCCGTAGCCGCGCGGCCACCACAGGTCGACGTCCGGCACCTCGACGCGTACGACCGCACTCGTGCCCACGACGTCCGCGGCCGTCTCGACCCCGCCCACGCGGGCGCTCAGCGTCAGTCCGGCCTCCACCCGTGACCGCTCGACCTCCACGTGCAACTCGACGCGCCCCACACCCTGTTCGGCCGTCACGAGCGGACGCACCCGGGATATGCGCGCCGTCGTCCAGTGCTCAAGCCGCACCGGTTTCCAGATGCCGGCCGTCACCAGGGTCGGACCCCAGTCCCAGCCGAAGGAGCAGGCCATCTTGCGGAGGTACTGGAAGGGCTCGGGGTAGGCGTTCGGCCGCTCGCCGAGCCGCCCGCGCACCGCCTCCGCCTCGCCGTACGCGGACCGGAAGTGGACCGAGAGGCGCCCGCCGAGCCCCGTGACGTCGAAGCGGTACGAGCGGTGCATGTTCCGTACCGCGCCGAGCAGTTGGCCGTCGAGCCGGACCTCGGCGACCGTGTCCAGGCCGTCGAGGACGAGGTCGGTCTGCTCGTGCCCGCCCGGCGCCGGAGCGAGCGTCGTCTCGTACAGCCAGTCGCGCCGCCCCACCCACGCCACCTCGGCCTCGCCGCGCCCGAGGAACGGGTCCGGCACGACCCCCGCTGCCAGCAGATCCGTATGCACGCAGCCCGGCACCGTGGCCGGCAACTCGGCCCCGTCGTGCCGCAGGACCCATCCCTCGTGGATCGGCGTGACATCCAGCATGCGCACTCCTAAACCGGTATAGGCCAATGCTGACCGGACGGTAGTTAACGCCCCTCAATCCTTGGCGAAATAAGGACTTTACCGGTTTAGCAACGACTGCCAGAGTGCGGAACCAGCCATCCCACTCGTGCTCATCCGTCCCCGAACGGAGCTGGTGCAGATGAACCACCGCACGAAGATCGCCGGAAGCCTCCTCGCCGCCGCGCTGCTGGCCGCGGGCTGTACCGGAAGCGGAGGCACGTCGAAGGGCGCGGACGCCGAGGCCCCCGACGACCCGGCGAAGGTGTCCGGCACGATCACGGTCCTGACCCACCGGACCGACCTCGTCCAGGACGGCACGATGAAAAGGTACGCGGCCGAATTCAACAGGACCTATCCGAAGGTCAAGGTCGAGTTCGACGCCCTCACGGACTACGAGGGCGAGGTCAAGATCCGGATGAACACCGAGAACTACGGCGATGTGCTGATGATCCCCGCCGTGATCAAGAAGGACGACTACCCCAAGTTCTTCGCGTCCCTCGGCGCCGGGACCGACCGCGCGAAGAAGTACCTGTTCACCGACTTCACCACGGTCGAGGGCAAGGTCTACGGGCAGAGCCCGATGGGGGCGCTGCCCGGCTTCCTCTACAACAAGCGGGTCTGGAAGGAGGCCGGGATCACCGACTGGCCCACCACACCGGCCGAGTTCGTCGACGGTCTGAAGGCCATCAAGTCGAAGACCGACGCGATCCCGTACTACACGAACTTCAAGGACATGTGGCCGCTGACGCAGTGGACCTACATGGACGGCGCGGTCAGCTGCGACCCCCGCGCCACGTCCCGCCTCGCCGAGGGCGACCCGTGGGCGAAGGGCGAGGACCTGCGCGTCGCCGACACCCTGCTGTACGACATCGTGCGCGGGGGGCTGATCGAGAAGGACCCGACGGCCACCAACTGGGAAGCGTCCAAGCCCGAGTTGGCCAAGGGCGACATCGCCACGATGTGGCTCGGCTCCTGGGCGATCACCCAGTTCCGGGCGGCGGCGGAACAGGCCGGCGCGGACCCGGACGACATCGGCTTCATGCCCTTCCCGGCCCAGCGGGACGGCACGTTCTGCGCGACCATGTCGCCCGACTACAACCAGGCCGTCAACATCAACTCCGACCACAAGGCGGCGGCCCGCGCCTGGATCGACTGGTTCACCGACAAGTCCGGTTACGCGGCCGACAACCTGACCCTCTCCCCGGTCAAGGGCGCCCCGCTGCCCGCGGTGCTGCGACCGTACGAGGACGCGGACGTGAAGCTCATCGAACTCGACGACGCGAAGGGCGCGGAGGTCAAGGAGATCGACAACCAGTCGGAGGTCGGCCTCTACAAGCCCGACTACCGCCAGGACCTCGTCGACCTCGCCCGCGGCGCCAGGAAGGGCAGCCTCGACGACTTCCTCGGCGACCTCGGCGAGCGCTGGGAAGAGGCGCGGAAGTCCACGGGGTCCTGATGACGGACACGACCGAGAAGGCGGCGCGGCCGAAGGAGGCCGCGCACGCCGCCCGCCCGGCACGCGCCCGTGCCCCGCGCCGGCTGCGCCTGCGGCGGGGCCTCACCCCGTGGCTCTTCCTCGCCGCCCCGCTGGTCCTGCTGATCACGTTCACGTACGCGCCGGTCGCCAACATGGTCGCGTACAGCTTCACCGACTGGGACGGCGTCAGTCCGGAGCTGAGCTACACGGGCGCCGAGAACTACGTCGAACTCTTCACCCGCCCCGAGCTGTTCGAGGTCTTCTTCGTCAGCGGCTACTACCTGGCCGCCTCCGTCGTGCAGATCGTCGTCGCCCTCTACTTCGCGACGGTCCTGAGCTTCGACGTGCGCTTCCGGAACTTCTTCAAGGGCGTGCTCTTCTTCCCGTACCTGATCAACGGGGTGGCGATCGGTTTCGTCTTCCTCTACTTCTTCCAGGACGGCGGCACCCTCGACTCGGTCCTGAGCCTCCTGGGCGTCCACTCCGACCGAGCCTGGCTGGGCACCCCGGTCTCCGCGAACGTCTCCCTGGCCGGGGTCTCCGTCTGGCGCTACCTGGGCCTGAACTTCGTCCTGTTCCTCGGCGCGATCCAGTCCGTCCCGGGCGAGCTGTACGAGGCGGCAGAGCTGGACGGGGCCAACCGCTGGCACCAGTTCCGGTACATCATCGCGCCCGGCATCAGGCCCGTACTCAGCCTGACCGTCATCCTGTCCGTCTCCGGCTCGCTGTCGGCCTTCGAGGTGCCGTTCATCATGACCGGCGGCGCGACCGGCACGGAGACCTTCGTGATCCAGACGGTGAAGCTGGCCTTCCAGTTCAACAAGACGGGGCTGGCCTCGGCCGCCGCGGTCGTCCTGCTGCTGATCATCCTGGCGGTGACCTGGGTCCAGCGACGCCTCGTCCCGGACGACAAGGTGGACCTCGTATGAGCCGTATGCCCCGCGTCCCGCGCCACCGAGTCGCCCGGACGCTCACCTACCTGTCGCTGATCGCCGCGAGCGTGGTCGTCCTGCTGCCCCTCCTCGTCGTCCTCCTGACCTCCCTCAAGTCGGAGAAGGAGATGGCGAACGACAGCGGCGCGCTCCAACTCCCCGACGACCCACTGAACTTCGACAACTACGTGACGGCCTTTCAGGACGGGCGGATGCTCTCGGCGTTCGGGAACACCGCGTTCATCCTGCTCTTCTCCGTCACCGGCACGGTGATCATCGGATCGATGGCGGCGTACGCGATCGACCGCTACACCTTCCGCTTCAGGAAGCTGGTCGTCGCGCTGTTCCTGGTCGCCACGCTCGTACCCGGCGTGACCACCCAGGTGGCGACCTTCCAGATCGTCGACAGCTTCGGCATGTTCGACAGCCGCTGGGCGCCGATCGTGCTCTACATGGGCACGGACATCGTCTCGATCTACATCTTCCTGCAGTTCGTCCGGTCGATCCCCGTCTCGCTCGACGAGTCCGCCCGGCTCGACGGCGCGAACGCCTTCACGATCTACCGGAAGATCATCCTGCCGCTGCTGAAACCCGCGATCGCGACGGTGGTGATCGTGAAGGGGATCACCGTGTACAACGACTTCTACATCCCGTTCCTCTACATGCCGTCCGAGGATCTTGGCGTGATCTCAACGTCGCTGTTCCGCTTCAAGGGCCCGTTCGGAGCACATTGGGAGAACATCTCGGCGGGAGCGGTCCTGGTCATCCTCCCCACGCTGCTGGTCTTCCTGTTCCTGCAGCGCTACATCTACAACGGCTTCACGAGGGGCGCGACGAAGTAGCCCCAGAGGAGCTCCGCGCCTCTGGGGGCGCGGAGCTGTGTCATTTTGCGGCTCCGCCGCGTGGGCGCGACCGGCCACGACGGACCGGCAGCCGCGAAGAATCCGCACCACCAACGGCGAAGGGGCGCCCCAGAACGGCCGGGACCGGGCCCTACTCCTTGGGCTTGGCCTTTACCGCCAGCGCGGCGACCAGCACAGGCGTGACCTGCGCAACCTGCCAGGCCCGGGCCCCGTACCCCGCAAGCGCGGCAGCGACGGACGCCGCGTCCGGAGCGACCGGCGGCTCCCAGCAGACCCTCCGCACCGTGTCCGGAGTGATCAGATTCTCCTGCGGCATGTTGAGCGTCTCGGCCAGCGCGGACACGGCGGCCCGCGCCGCCGACAACCGCGCCGCGGCGGCCGGATCCTTCTCGGCCCAGGCGCGCGGCGGAGGCGGCCCGGTGAGCGGCTGACCCGGCTGCGGCAGCTCGGCGTCGGGGAGTTCCTTCGCCCGGTCCACGGCCGCCTGCCACTGCTCCAGCTGGCGCCGGCCCATACGGTGCCCGAAGCCGTTCAGCGCGGCGAGCGCGTGCACGTTGGCCGGTACGGCGAGCGCGGCCTCGACGATCGCTCCGTCGCCGAGGATCTTGCCGGGCGAGATGTCCCGCCGCCGCGCCGCCCGGTCCCGGGTCTCCCACAGCTCCCGTACGACGGCCATCTGCCGGCGGCGGCGCACCTTGTGCATGCCCGACGTACGGCGCCACGGGTCCTTGCGGGGCTCGGGCGGAGGCGCGGAGGCGATCGCGTCGAACTCCTCGCGGGCCCACTCCAGCTTGCCCTGTCGGTCGAGCTCCTTCTCCAGCGCGTCCCGCAGGTCGACGAGCAGCTCCACGTCGAGCGCGGCGTAGCGCAGCCACGGCTCGGGCAGCGGGCGCGTCGACCAGTCGACGGCCGAGTGCCCCTTCTCCAGTACGAAGCCCAGGACGCCCTCGACCATCGCGCCGAGCCCGACCCGCGGGAACCCGGCGAGCCGGCCGGCCAGCTCGGTGTCGAACAGGCGGCTGGGGACCATACCTATCTCCCGCAGACACGGCAGATCCTGGGTGGCCGCGTGCAGCACCCACTCCACTCCGGCGAGCGCCTCGCCCAGGCCCGACAGGTCGGGACAGGCGACGGGGTCGACGAGCGCGGTGCCCGCGCCCTCGCGGCGCAGCTGCACCAGATACGCGCGCTGGCCGTAGCGATAGCCGGACGCCCGCTCGGCGTCGACGGCGACGGGGCCGGTGCCGGCCGCGAACGCGGCGATCATCTCGGCGAGGGCGTCCTCGTCGGTGATCACCGGCGGAATTCCGTCGCGGGGCTCCAGCAAGGGGATCGGCGCCGGTTCGACGTCGTCCGGAGGAGCGCCTCCGGTGGTTCGCAGTGAACTGTCTGCTGCGGTCTCTTGGGCGTCGGTCACCTGTCAAGGGTATCTGTGTATGACAGACGCCCGTCGACGGAACGTTCCGTCGACGGGCGTCAGAGGGTCGTAAACCAGTCAGGCCGGTGAATCCCGCATCGGTCGGGCGTCCTGGCCGGTGCGGAGGGGATGATCCGGTTCAGGCGGCGGGGTGAGGTCGGCGGGGGTCAGTGGATGATTCCCGTGCGCAGGGCCACCGCCACCATGCCGGCGCGGTCACCCGTGCCGAGCTTGCGGGCGATGCGGGCGAGGTGGCTCTTGACGGTCAGCGCGGACAGGCCCATCGAGACGCCGATGGCCTTGTTCGACTGGCCCTCCGCCACCAGCCGGAGCACCTCGACCTCACGGCCGGACAGCTCGCGGTAGCCGCCCGGGTGGCTCGGGGAACCCGGGGGGCGGCGGTGCATACGGGCGGCGGCCGAGCCGATGGGCGCGACGCCCGGCCGGGTGGGCAGCCCGACGTTCGTACGGGTGCCGGTGACGACGTAGCCCTTGACGCCGCCCGCGAGGGCGTTGCGTACGGCGCCGATGTCGTCGGCGGCGGACAGGGCCAGGCCGTTCGGCCAGCCCGCGGCGCGGGTTTCGGACAGGAGGGTGAGGCCGGAGCCGTCGGGGAGATGGACGTCTGCGACACAGATGTCGCGGGGGTTGCCGATGCGGGGACGAGCCTCCGCGACGGACGAAGCCTCGATCACGTCGCGAACACCGAGCGCCCACAGATGGCGGGTGACGGTGGAGCGCACGCGGGGGTCGGCCACGACCACCATCGCGGTCGGCTTGTTCGGGCGGTAGGCGACCAGGCTTGCGGGCTGCTCAAGGAGAACGGACACCAGGCCTCCTGGGGTGCGGGACGGGGGACCGGCTGTGGGGATGAAGCCGGGACGAACCGTGCTTTCAAGGTCACAGAGGTCTTCGGCATCAAACCCGTCCGCCTTTAGAGAATGATCACGATTTGGTGAGTAATAATGCGTGCAATTCGGACGCACGATCGATCATCCGAAGATCGAAACGAGTCCGCTCCGCTTCGATACGAGGCCGAAAGTGGTCGTATCGATAAAAGGGCAAACGTGTTTTCGTGCAGGCCGCGGGTGGTTCGGGGTCACGTGAGGGGGCCACGGGAGCGCGTTCGGGGCGCGTACGCGGCAGGCCACCCTCCGCCGGCACCCCGGGAGAGGGAAAACCGACGGAAGGTTGACGCCGAGCCCCCGCACAAGCCCCCACACAAGACTGAAGCCGCACCCCCTGACGGGGCACGGCTTCAGGAAGGCCCCTCAAGGGGCGCGGGGAACTGCGCGATCAGCCACGACGCACCGGCAGACGACCTCAGGCCGTCCAGCACGCCGCCGGGTAGAGCGACTAGCGGCTTTGCGGCCCCCGCCGCTGCGGCAGCGTGACGATGGACGCGTCACCCGGCGCCGCCGGCGGCAGCCCGGCGATCTGGGCGAGCAGGTCGCACCAGGAAGCCAGATGCGACGCCGTGTCCGGGACGCCGCCCAGACCTTCGCGGGGCGTCCAGGACGCCCGGATCTCGATCTGCGACGCCGAGGGCCGCTCCGACAGACCGCCGAAGTAGTGCGAGCCGGCCCGGGTGACCGTGCCGCTGGGCTCGCCGTACGACAGACCGCGGGCCTGGAGCGCACCCGTCAGCCAGGACCAGCAGACGTCGGGGAGCAGCGGATCGGCGGCCATCTCCGGCTCCAGCTCCGCGCGGACCAGCGTCACCATGCGGAACGAGCCCTGCCAGGCGTCGTGCCCGGCCGGGTCGTGCAGCAGGATCAGCCGGCCGTCCGCCAGATCCTCGTCACCGTCGACGACAGTGGCCTCCAGCGCGTACGCGAACGGCGCGAGCCGTCGCGGTGCCTTCGTCGGATCGATCTCGATCTGTGGCCGCAACCGCGCGGCCCTCAACGCATCGACGGCGGCTCGAAAAGGCAGCGGAGCCGCCTCCATCGCATCCCGCTCCCCCTCCTTCGGGTCGTCCATTCCAGCGCCGTCCGACAGTCGTCCCTGAGCCGCAGCCATGCGGGGAAGATTAAGGGGAACAGAGCCTTTGCGCAGGGAGAGACACCCGTGCGCCGGACCACTGTCCGGATCGCGTTGCCGAAAAGCGCCCCTGAACGCGCCGTTTCGCAGCGGTACGGGACGGAGCGCGGGGCGCGCAGCGGGTCGAGCGCGGTCCGGGAGCGGGTGGGGTACGGGTCGGGCGCGGGCCCGGGCGCCCCGCGTCGGGCCCCGGCTCCCGGTGCCTCCGGACCGTGCGAGACTTTTCGTCGTGAGCGTCATTGACCGCCCCAAGGGCCAGCAGCCGACCGCGACATACGACTCCGCCTTCCTCAAGGCGTGCAGGCGTGAACCCGTGCCGCACACGCCCGTGTGGTTCATGCGGCAGGCCGGACGCTCTCTGCCCGAGTACCTGAAGGTGCGCGAGGGCATCCCCATGCTGGAGTCCTGCATGCGGCCCGAGCTGGTCGCCGAGATCACCCTCCAGCCGGTCCGCCGGCACCACGTGGACGCGGCGATCTACTTCAGCGACATCGTCGTACCGCTGAAGGCCATCGGCATCGACCTGGACATCAAGCCCGGCGTGGGCCCCGTCGTCGAGAAGCCGATCCGCACCCGCGCCGACCTGGACCAGCTGCGCGAGCTGACGCCCGACGACGTCTGGTACGTCACCGAGGCGATCGGGTTGCTCGCCCGTGAACTCGGCCCGAAGCCCCTCATCGGCTTCGCGGGCGCGCCCTTCACCCTCGCGAGCTACCTCGTGGAGGGCGGCCCGTCCCGCAACCACGAGCACACCAAGTCGCTCATGTACGGCGACCCGCAGCTCTGGGCCGACCTGCTCGACCGGCTCGCCGACATCACCGCCGCGTTCCTGAAGGTGCAGATCGAGGCGGGCGCCTCCGCCGTCCAGCTCTTCGACTCCTGGGTCGGCGCCCTCGCCCCCGCCGACTACCGGCGCTCGGTCATGCCCGCCTCCGCGAAGGTCTTCCAGGCCGTCGAGTCGTACGGCGTTCCGCGCATCCACTTCGGTGTGGGTACGGGGGAGCTGCTGGGGCTGATGGGCGAGGCGGGCGCGGATGTCGTGGGTGTCGACTGGCGTGTGCCGCTGGACGAGGCGGCGCGGCGGGTCGGCCCCGGCCGGGCCCTTCAGGGGAACCTCGACCCCGCGGTGCTCTTCGCTCCGACCGAGGTCGTCGAGGCGAAGGCACAGGAGGTGCTCGACGCCGCCGCGGGGCTTGAGGGGCATGTGTTCAACCTCGGGCACGGGGTCCTGCCGTCGATGAGCCCGGACGCGTTGACGGGGCTCGTGGAGTACGTGCACCAGAGTTCGCAGCGCTGAGGGTTCGCCGGATCGGTGCTTCGCTGCTCGCCCGCGGGCCGGTGGGGGCTGGTCGCGCAGTTCTCCGCGCCCCTTTCGTGGCCCGGGTCGCTCACCAGCGGTGGTGGGCCCTTCTGCCCCACAGGAGGCCGCGGGGCTGGGGTGGGGGCGGGGTGCCCCGGCGCAGGGGCCAGGCCAGGAGCATGCCTGTCAGGAAGCCGACCACGTGGGCCACGTACGCGACGGTGCCGGCTTCGGAGACGCCCCTGCCGGACGAGTACACCGCCTGGAGGCCGAACCAGAAGCCCAGCACGATCCAGGCGGGCAGCCGCAGCGGCAGGAAGATCAGGAACGGGACCAGGACCCAGACCCTGGCCCGTGGGTAGAGGACCAGATACGCGCCCAGCACTCCGGCGATCGCGCCCGACGCGCCGATCAGCGGGTCGCCCGAGTCGGCGTTGACGAGCGCGAAGCCGTAGGCCGCCGCATAGCCGCAGGCGACGTAGAAGAGCGCGTAGCGGATGTGGCCGAGGCGGTCCTCGATGTTGTTGCCGAAGATCAGCAGGAAGAGCATGTTGCCGAGCAGGTGCACCCAGCCGCCGTGCAGGAACATCGCCGTGAGGACCGACAGTTGCGGTGACTTGTCGTAGCCGGGCGGGCCGACGACACAGCCGCGAGCGGTGGCGCTCACCCCTACGTCACCTGTGGGGACCGTGGTCGGGAGCTGCCCGTGGATCAGCTCCCGCGGGATCGCCGCCCAGTGGTCCAGGAACGCCTGCAGTTGACACAGCTCGGCCAACCGGGACGGACCGCCCTCGCCGGTGAGCGAACTCGCCACGCCCGGAGTAACCAGGAAGACCACGAAGTTGGCGGCGATCAGCGCGTACGTCACATACGGCGTGCGGCGTGCCGGATTCACGTCATGGACGGGTATGACCACGGGGGAATCCTGCCCCGGTTCAGGGAGTCTGAACGGCGGCGGGGCGGTGTGCGTATGTTTCGGCAACCGCCAGTGATCCAAGCAATATGTGAGGAACAGGTCATGAACGACCGAGCCGCTCAGCCGTTGATCGCCACGCCGGACGGCGAGGCGGAACTCGCCGTGGTACTCAGGCTGTCCTGGGAGGACGTGGCCGCGCTCGGCCAGGAGGCGGGGCGACTGGCCGCGAGCATGCAGCGGCCCGTGACGCTGGACGAGGCGGCGAGTCATCGGCTGCGGGGGCGGCCTGCGGGGTCGCATGCGCGGTCTGCCGCCGCGTCGGCCATGCCGGCGACCGCGCCCGCTGTGGGTGGGCCTCAGGTTTCCGCCGTGTCTTCGTTGCCGCGGACGCCGGGGGAGCAGGCTCGGCAGGCCATAGAGAAGATCAACGGGAATACGCCTGGGGCTGCGCAGGGGGCTTGAGGCGTCGCTGTTCGGCCCACCGCCGGTGGGGGCTTGTCGCGCAGTTCCCCGCGCCCCTGAGGGGTGGGGGGGCTGCGGTTGTGTGTCGGCCTACCGCCGGTGGGGGCTGGTCGCGCAGTTCCCCGCGCCCCTGAGTGAGGCGGGGGTTGCGGTGGTGTGTCGGCCGGCCGCCGGTGGGGGCTTGTCGCGCAGTTCCCCGCGCCCCTGAGTGAGGTGGGGGTTGTGGTGGTGTGTCGGCCGGCCGCCGGTGGGGGCCGGGCGCGCGGTTCCCCGCGCCCCTGAGGGGGCGGGGGTCTACTGGGCGGTTTTGCGTACCGCTGTCACCGCCTTGCGGGCCGCTACCAGGATGGGGTCCCAGACCGGGGAGAACGGTGGGGCGTAGCCGAGGTCCAGGGCCGTCATCTGTTCGACCGTCATGCCCGCCGTGAGGGCCACGGCGGCGATGTCCACGCGCTTGGCGGCGCCCTCGCGGCCGACGATCTGGACGCCCAGGAGGCGGCCGGTGCGGAACTCGGCGAGCATCTTCACCGTCATGAGGTCGGCCTTCGGGTAGTAGCCTGCGCTGTTCGTCGACTCGATCGTGACCGCCTCGAAGCGCAGCCCCGCCCGGTGCGCGTCCTTCTCGCGCAGGCCGGTACGGGCGATCTCCAGGTCGCAGACCTTGCTCACCGCCGTGCCGACGACACCGGGGAACGTGGCGTAGCCGCCGCCGACGTTCGAGCCGATCACCTGGCCGTGCTTGTTGGCGTGGGTGCCCAGCGCGATGTGGCGCTCGCTGCCCGACACCAGGTCCAGCACCTCGACGCAGTCGCCGCCCGCCCAGATGTTCTCGTGCCCGCGCACCCGCATGGCCAGATCCGTCAGCAGCCCCTTGTGGGCGCCGAGCGGCAGACCCGCGGCCTCGGCGAGCGTGGTCTCCGGCCGGACGCCGATGCCGAGGACCACCACGTCCGCCGGGTACTCGGCGTCCTCCGTGGCGACCGCCCGGACCCGCCCGTCGTCACCGGTGAGGATCTTGGTGACCTCGGCGTCGTTCACCATGGTGATGTCCATGCCCTCCATGGCCTCGTGCACCAGGCGGCCCATGTCCGGGTCGAGCGTGGCCATCGGCTCCTTGCCGCGGTTGACGACCGTCACCTCGTACCCGCGGTTGATCAGTGCCTCGGCCATCTCCACGCCGATGTAGCCCGCGCCGATCACGACCGCGCGGCGGCCCTCCGTACGGCTCAGCGTGTCGATGAGGGCCTGTCCGTCGTCGAGGGTCTGCACCCCGTGCACCCCGGGGGCGTCGATACCGGGCAGTGCCGGCCGTACCGGCTGGGCGCCCGTCGCGATCACGAGCTTGTCGTACGACGTCCATGCCTCGGTCCCGGAGTCCAGGTCGAGGGAGCGCACCCGGCCGCCGTCGACGTCGAGTTCGGTGACCTCCGTACGCATCCGCAGGTCGATCCCGCGTTCCCGGTGCTCCTCGGGCGAGCGGGCGATCAGCTTGTCCCGGTCGTCGACCTCGCCGCCCACCCAGTACGGGATGCCGCACGCGGAGAAGGAGCTGAAGTGCCCCCGCTCGAAAGCGATGATCTCCAGTTCGTCGGGGCCCTTCAGCCTGCGCGCCTGGGACGCGGCGGACATGCCCGCCGCGTCCCCTCCGACGACCACCAGACGCTCTTTCGTACGGTTCTCGCGGCTCATAGTCATGCGAACACGCTACGGCGGTCTAACATTTCAGTCCCGCTCAGGCTCGCCGCTCGCAGTCGGGGTGGCGCCCGCACCGCGCGGTGTCCGGCCGCGCAGGAAACGCACCCACAGGAACAGCAGCAGGGCCGCACCCACCAGGAAGGGCAGTACCGCGCTCAGCGCCAGCGCGATCCAGCGGAACATGCTGACGAACGCGTCCCAGCCGCCCCCGAGCGCGTCGGCGAAACCGGGATCGTCGTCCTCGGCGGCCTTCTTCACCGGCGTCTCGGACAGCGACAGCGTGATCGTGGCCAGGCTCGTACGGTCCTTCAGCGAGGCCTGCTGGGCCAGCAGCGACTCCAGGTCGGCCTGGCGCGTGCTCAACTCGCCCTCCAGGGTGACCACATCGCTCAGCTTGGAGGCCCTGTCCATCAGCTCGCGGATCCGCGCCACGCTCGCCCGCTGCGTCTTGAGTCGGCTCTCCACGTCGACGACCTGCTCGGTGACGTCCTCCGCCTTCGCCTTGAGGTCGAGGAGCTTGCCCGAGCCCTCCAGTTCGGTGCGGACCTCCTCGTACTTCTCCGCCGGGATCCGCAGGACGACGCGGGAACGCTCGCGGCCCCTGGAATCGCGGTCCGTGGTCTCGTCGCCGACCATGCCGCCCGCGTTCTCGACCACGGTGCGGGCCTCGCCGAGCGACTTCGGCACGTCCTTGACCTGCACGGTCAGTGAGGCGGTGTGGATGATGTGGACGGTCGGCCCCGGTACCGAGGCGGCCTCCTTGCCCTGGGAGCGGCCCTCGTCACTGCCGGCCGCGCCGCTGTCGGCCGCCGCGCCCGCCGCCGGGTCCCGGGCGTCCGAGTCGGCGGCCTTCTCGCTGCTCGACCCGCCGTCGGCCGCGCTCGTGCACCCCGTGAGGGCGAGGGCGCCGGAGAGCAGCAGCGCCGCCAGGACCTGGACGGGCCGTGCGGACCGGCCGGCCCGGTATCGGGTCGTGCCGCTGCCGCTGCCGCTGCTTCTGTTACTGCCACTGCCACTGCCATGTGTCCGCATGTCGGTGTACCCCCGAGGTGTCGTGATGAGCGTCGTGATGACTGACGTTCCTTCGACGCCCGAGCCCCGCCGGACGTTGGCCGGATCCGGTCCCGAAGGGGTCACGGTCCGGCCTCGTCATGGACACCGCGCCCGCCCGCCGGGGCGCCGGGGGCCCGGGAGACGGCGTACCGGGTCTGGGACAGTGGACACATGCACGCAGACACACGTACGGGCCCGGGTCACGTCGTCGTCATCGGGGGCGGTGTCGCCGGTCTGGCCGCCGCGCACCGGCTCCTGAACGGCGGCGCGCGCGTGACCGTCCTGGAGGCCTCCGACCGGCTCGGCGGCAAGCTGCTGCCGGGCTCGATCGCGGGGGCCCGGGTCGACCTCGGCGCCGAGTCGATGCTCGCGCGACGGCCCGAGGCGGTCGCGCTCGCCCACGAGGTGGGCCTCGCGGACCGGCTCCGGCCGCCGAACACCGTGGGCGCCTCGATCTGGACGCGCGGCGCGCTCAGGCCCATGCCCAAGGGACACGTCATGGGGGTCCCCGCGGACGCGGCGGCCCTCTCCGGGGTGCTCTCCGACGAGGGCCTGCGCCGTATCGAGCGCGACCGCGACCTGCCGCGCACGGAGGTCGGCGACGACGTGGCGGTGGGTGCCTTCGTCGCGGAGCGCCTCGGCCGCGAGGTCGTCGACCGGCTCGTCGAGCCCCTGCTCGGCGGGGTCTACGCGGGCGACGCGTACCGCATCTCGATGCGTTCGGCCGTACCGCAGCTCTTCGAGGCGGCCCGTACGCACGCCTCGCTCACGGAGGCGGTCCGCGAGATCCAGGCGAAGGCCGCGCGTGGTCAGCGGCCGGATCAGCAGGCCGGCCCGGTCTTCATGGGCATCGAGGGCGGCGTCGGCCAACTGCCGCTCGCCGTCGCCGAGTCGGTACGCGCCCGGGGCGGCGAGATCGTCACGGGAGCGGCGGTCACGGAGCTGCGACGGGTCACGGGCGACGCGGCCGGTGCCGAGCGGCGCGAGGGCTGGCGGGTCGTCGCGGGCGGCCGGGCGCTGGCGGCCGACGCCGTCGTCGTGGCGGTGCCCGCGGGCGCCGCCGCCGCACTGCTCGCCGCCGAGGCCCCCGCCGCCGCGGCCGAGCTCGCGGCCGTCGAGTACGCGTCCATGGCGCTGATCACCCTCGCCTACCGCCGGGACGGGGCCGCCCTCCCCGGAGGCAGCGGTTTCCTGGTGCCGCCCGTCGACGGGCGGACCATCAAGGCGTCGACGTTCGCGTCCCAGAAGTGGGGCTGGATCGCCGAGGAGAACCCGGACGTGGTGATCCTGCGCACCTCCGTCGGCCGGTACGGGGAGACGGAGATCCTCGGCCGCGACGACGCGGACCTCGTCGACGTGTCCCGGCACGACCTGCGCGAGGCCACCGGCCTCACCGCGGAGCCCCTGGAGACCCGGGTGACCCGCTGGAACGACGGACTGCCCCAGTACCCGGTCGGGCACCACGCGCGCGTGGCGCGCGTCCGCGAACACGTCGGCAGGGTGCCGGGCCTCGCCGTGTGCGGAGCGGCGTACGACGGCGTGGGCATCCCGGCCTGTGTCGCGAGCGCGAACGCCGCCGTGGACTCGCTCAGGGGCGACGACCGGCTGTCGGACGCGCTCAGTGCGAACCCGGTGCAGAGCCTGCACGGCGGGGCGGGAGAATAGCCCCATGAGTGACGACGCCGCCATCACCGGCCAGGCCAGGACCCCGAACGCCGGCAAGAAGGCCAAGGACCTCAACGAGGTCATCCGCTACACCCTCTGGTCCGTCTTCAAACTGCGTGACGTGCTGCCCGACGGCGCTGCGCGCGCCGGCTACGCGGACGAGGTCCAGGAGCTGTTCGACCAGCTCGCCGCCAAGGACGTCACGGTCCGCGGCACGTACGACGTGTCGGGGCTGCGGGCCGACGCCGACCTCATGGTCTGGTGGCACGCCGAGACCGCCGACCAGCTCCAGGAGGCGTACAACCTCTTCCGCCGTACGAAGCTGGGGCGCGCGCTCGAACCGGTGTGGTCGAACATGGCGCTGCACCGGCCGGCGGAGTTCAACCGCTCGCACGTGCCCGCGTTCCTCGCCGACGAGACGCCGCGTGATTACATCAGCGTGTATCCGTTCGTGCGCTCCTACGACTGGTACCTGCTGCCGGACGAGGACCGGCGGCGGATGCTCGCCGACCACGGGAAGATGGCCCGCGGCTACCCGGACGTGCGGGCCAACACGGTCGCCTCGTTCTCGCTCGGCGACTACGAGTGGATCCTCGCGTTCGAGGCGGACGAGCTGTATCGCATCGTGGACCTGATGCGACACCTTCGTGCGTCCGAGGCGCGTATGCACGTCCGCGAAGAGGTCCCGTTCTACACGGGCCGCCGCAAGTCCGTGGCGGAACTGGTCGAGGGCCTCGCCTGACCGCCCCGTAAGGGGCGCGGGGAACTGCGCGGCGAGCCACGGCCGGTCTGCAGACGCGGGGATTCGCCGTCACCCCCTTCGGGGCGTACCCCCGCGGGGGTTGTGCGTCGGCTGAACGCCGGTGGCTGGCGGGCCGCGCAGTTCCCCGCGCCCCTGAAGGACAAAAGCCCCTAGCGGGGCTTCGGGGGCTCGTGGGGGGCGCAGGTCGTCCGGGGGGCCGGGACCCGGCCCTCCAGCAGGTACGCGTCCAGGTGGGCGTTGACGCACGCGTTGGACCCGCCCGCGATCCCGTGCGAACCAGCCCCCCGCTCGGTGACCAGCACGGAGCCCGACAGACGCCGGTGCATCTCCAGCGCGCCGGCGTACGGCGTCGCCGCGTCCCGTTCCGCCGCGAGGACGAGCGTGGGCGCCAGCTCACCGGGGAACGTGCGGACGTCGAGCGGCCGTTGCCGCGGCAGCCGCCAGTAGGCGCACGGCAGGTTCATCCAGGCGTTGGACCACGTCTCGAAGGGCGCCACGCGCGCGAGGCGCGTGTTGTCGCGGTCCCAGGTGTGCCAGGCCCGTGGCCAGGGCGCGTCGTTGCACTCGATCGCCGTGTACACGGCCTTGCTGTTCTCCTGCTCCTTCACCGCGTCCCGGTGCGGCCCCGCCTGCCGGATCAGCGGCTTGGGGTCGCCCTTCAGATACGCGGAGAGCGCCAGCGCACGCTGCGGCCAGTAGTCGTCGTAGTACCCGGCCTGCAGGAAAGCGCCGTGCAGCTGCCCCGGCCCGACCTCGCCGCCCGCGGGTTCCGCCGCGAGCCGCGCGCGTGCCCGCTCGTAACTGCGCTGCACCTCGTCCGGCGTGCGGCCCAGCCCGTACACCTTGTCGTGCTTCGCCGTCCAGGCGCGGAAGTCGGCCCAGCGGCCCTCGAAGGCGGCAGACTGGTCGAGGTTGTTCCGGTACCAGACCTTCGCCGGGTCCGGGTTCACGGCCGAGTCGAGGACCATCCGGCGTACGTGCGAGGGGAACAGCTCCGCGTACAGGGCCCCGAAGTACGTGCCGTAGGACGCCCCCATGAAGGTCAGCCTCCGCTCACCGAGGGCCGCGCGCAGGACGTCCAGGTCACGGGCGTTGTTGACCGAGGTGAAGTGCCTGATCGCACGCCCCGACCGCTCGACACAGCCCCGCGCGTACGCCTTCGCCCGCGCGACGCGCTCCTCCTTGTACGACTCCGAGGGGTTCGTCGGCAACTGCGTCGGCCCCTTCAGGATCAGTTTCGGGTCCTGGCAGGACAGCGGGGCCGAGCGGGCCACCCCGCGCGGGGCGTACCCGACGAGGTCGTACGCCGACGCGATGCGCTTCCACTCCGGAATCATGCCGATCAGCGGGAAGTACATGCCGGACGCGCCGGGCCCGCCGGGGTTGTAGACGAGTGAACCCTGCCGCGGGACGGGCCGCCTGCCGTTCTCGGCGTCCTTGCCGGTCGCCCGCACCCGGCTGACGGTCAGCTTGATCTGCTTGCCGTCGGGGTGCGCGTAGTCGAGCGGGACCGTGACCGTGCCGCACCGCAGGGTGGCCGGGCCGTCCTCGTCCTCGGAACACGTCCCGAAGCGGATGCCGTCGACGGCGGCGCGTTCGGCGGCGACCGCAGTGCCGCGCCGTTCGGCCCAGTCGGAGCCCCACGCCGGCGCCCGGCCCGGTGAGGCCTGGGCGCTTCCCGCGGGCGCGGTGGCGACGACAGCGGTCAGGACCAGGGATCCGGCTGTTCCGCACAGGACGGCAGCTCGCATCAGGTTCCCTTCAGTGCACGACAGTAATAAAAGGGATGTTTGGTCCGGGGCCGGGCGAAGTAAAGAACCGGCCCGCGGATGTCGGCCGGTTGACCCCGATGCGCACCCGGCGTGCGCCCCGTGAGGGGCGGGGCCGGTCCCCACCGGCCCGCGGATGTACAACCCTGCCTGACCCCGCCTCCGCCGAACGCTCAAGCGTGCGGCCCGCGGTGTCCGAAAGCCGCCCGCAGGTGCGGTTCGCCGACCGCGCGGATGCCGCGCACGGCCACGGTGGTGAGGTACGTACGGTCGTCGCTGTCGGCGTCCGCCCGGCGGGTCAGCGAACTGAGCAGGTGCTGTCCGGCCGGGGACGCCCAGCGGGTGTAGGGGTGCACCTCGATCCGCGCGATGGCCAGACAGCTCATGGTGAGGATGAGGGGCAGGGTGAACCAGACGGCCACCAGCGCCCGTTCGTGCTGGGCCTCAGCGGGCATCAGCAGCGCGACGGAGGCCAGCACCAGGACGGCCACCGCGGCCGACCGCACCTCGCGCACGGCGCCCGCGACGGTGGTGCGCGCCCCGTCCGGCACGGCGAGGCCCGCCGCGACCAGCCGGTCGGCGAGCACGCGTACGGACTCCGCGGCGGCGGCGCTCGCACGGACCGGTGCGATCCGGGACTGGCCGTCGGGACCTATCGCGCCCAGCACGGACCGCTCCATCTCGTCCCGGCCGCACGGGTCCACGACGGTCGCCCAGCCGGTGTGGGCGAGCAGCAGACGGCGCTGGCGGGCCATCGACACGAGCGTCAGATCGGCGACCCGGGCGGGGCCGCCCGACAGGAACGCGGCCTCGTAGAGCGTCAGGCCGCGTCCGTGGAGCGTGTGCGTGTCGTCAGCGGCGGCGACGCGGACCGAGGCCAGGCACAGGCGCGTACAGGCAGTGCCCGCCGCGGCCCAGGCGAGGAGAAGGAGGAGGACCCAGAACATGCCGGATTTCTATGCGACGGAGGAGCGACCGCGCCACGGCTTGTTCACAATTTGGACAAAGCATCGCCATGGTGTGACGTTTCGCGTCGGCGGTACTTCGGTTGCTAGGAGGTGTTGTCCCCGTCCTCCGCCGCGTCGTCCGGTGGTGGGGCGGTCGCGGCCGGGGGCAGGGAGTAGGTCGGGGCGGGTGCGGCGGGCACGGGGGGACTGGGCGAGGCCTTCGGGCCGGGGGGCGCGGGGGAGTGGGTGAGCGGGGGCGCGCTCGCGGAGGCCGCGTCACGGGCCAGGGCGTCGAAGTCGACCAGGCCGGTCGCCTCCAGGACCGTGATGTGGTCCAGCACCGTGGTGTTCGCGTCGTCGGCGAGGCCGCGGACGAGTGAGTTGCGGGTGTTCGCCCGGATCTGGGCGACCAGGCCGAACACCTTGCCGTGCGCGGCGCGGAGGATGTTCGCGAACTGCCTGTCGTACTCCCCGCCCCGGGCCGCGCTCAGCGTGGCGAGCCAGGCGCGCTGCTGTTCGCTGGGCTGGTTGGGCAGTTCGAGGCCGAGCCGCGCGGCCACGCTGCGTACGCGCGCGTCCAGGAACGTATGGCCCTCGACGAGGTGCTCGCCCGCCGTCCGTACGGCCTTGGTGGTACCGCGCTCCTCGGCCTGCTGCCCCGCGGGCAGCTCCCACAGGCCCGCGAGCCGGACCTTCGTGACGAAGTCCCGGTCCTGCGCGGACAGCGGGCCGAAGCTCGTCGACACGGTCTCGGCGTTCAGGGTGTCCACGCCCGTGCCCGACCGGTCCGCGTACGACCAGATCGGGAAGAACAGTGCCACGAGGGTCGTCGTCAGACCCGCGATGATGAGCCCGGTGCCGGTGAACAGTCCGCGGGCGTCGATGGATCGCATGGTGCCTCCTGTTGCGGCACCGCACGTTAGTGCGCTTCTGGTGGAGATTGGCATATTACTTCGTGGCGTACGCCAACACGCCTCCGTCGACCGATCTCAACGCCTCAGCAGCACCCGGCGCGTGGCGCGTACCAGCCGGGCCGCCGGGCGCTGCGACAGCGGCGCCGGGCCCGAACGCTCCAGCCACCAGTCGCTCAGCCGGCGCCGTACGTCCGCGTCCTGGAGGCGTCCGTCGAACAACAGGTACGCGGCGAAGTCCAGCGCGTCCCGCCGGTAGCCGTCGGTCATCGGGTGGCTGTGCGCGTACGCCAGGAACGCCTTCCGGTACGCCTGGGCCAGGATCTCCGGCAGCTCCGGAGCGACCTTGGCCACGACGTCGGCCCGCTTGCCCGCCAGCGCCCGGGCCTGTACGGCCAGCCGGGTCCGGTCGAACCCCTCGGGCACGGGCGTCCCCGCGACGAGCGCGGACAGGAGAGCGGCCTGCGCGAGCGCGAGCCACTGCCGGGCGGGGTCACCGCCGGCTGCGGCGACCCCGGCGGCCTCCGCGACGCGGTGGGCTCCCGCGACCCGGTCGGTCTCCGTGGCGCCGGCGGACTCCGTGAGGCGGTCGGTCTCCGTGGCGGCGGCGGGTCGCGGGCCGCGGCCGGTCCGGGGGCCGCCGCCCGACCTCGCGGCGGACGCCGCACCCTTCTCCACCGTCTCGCGGATCGCGATCAGCTCGCGTTCCAGCTCGGCCGGTTCGGGGAAGTTCTCGTCGCGCTCCAGGAGCACGCCCGGCGGACGGACCCGGGAGGCCAGGTCGGCGAGCACGTCGAGGACCGCCGGGGGCACGGCGTGCGCGTGGCTGTCGTGCCAGACGCCGTCACGCTCGAAGCCGCCGGCGACATGGACGTACGCGATGGCCTCGATGGGCAGTTCGTCGAGCGCCCGGCCCGGGTCCTCGCCGCGGTTGACGTGGTTGGTGTGGAGGTTGGCCACGTCGATGAGCAGGCGTACGCCGGTGCGGTCGACCAGGTCGTACAGGAACTGGCCCTCGGTCATCTCCTCGCCCGGCCAGCAGATCAGCGCCGCGATGTTCTCCACCGCGAGCGGCACGGGCAGCGCCTCCTGGGCGATCCGGACGTTCTCGCACAGGACGTCGAGGGCGTCCCGGGTGCGGGGCACGGGCAGCAGGTGTCCGGCCTCCAGGAGCGGCGAGGCGGTCAGCGCCCCGCCGGCCCGGACGAACGCGATGTGCTCGGTGACCAGCGGGGAGCCGAGGACCTCGGCGCGGGCCGCCAGGTCGGCGAGTTTCGCCTCGGCGGGGCGGTCGGCGCCGCCGAGCCCGAGCGACACCCCGTGCGGGACCACGGTCACCCCGCGCTCCCGCAGCCGCACCAGCGATTCGGGGAGATGTCCGGGGCAGATGTTCTCGGCGACGGCCTCGACCCAGTCGATGCCGGGCATGTGCTCCACGGCCTCGGCGATCTCCGGCCGCCACCCGATTCCCGTACCCAGATTGATCATCGTCCCCTCCTCCACCCCTGCACCACGATTCACCAGGACCTGTGCGCGTCTCCTTCGACGGACCTGTGTTCCGGCGTGAGGGGGTGATGGCCCCGGCGGGCGGGGCCGAACCCATCGGCGGGGACGTTCAGAGCAACATTTGAGGTTCGGGCCGTCACTGCGAGGTGGGGGTGGCGTCCGGGTCCTCGGGGTCGGGGCGGTTCGTGTTGACCGTGCCCGGCGCGCCGGGGGAGGGCCGTGACGTGGTGTTGATGTCACCGGTCGCCGCGGCGGGCGGCGCCGAGCTGGGGACCACCCCGGGGACCGGAGCCGCCGGACCGGACGGGCTGGCCGTGCTTCCCACCACCGAGTCGTTGGCGATCGCCTCGAAGTCGACGGCACCGGTCTTCTCCAGCACCGTGATGTGGTCGAGCACGGTCTGGTTGGTGTCCGAGGCGAGCTGGCGCACCAGCGTGTTGCGCGTCTGGTTCCGGACCGTCCCGATCGCCGGGAAGATCTTGCCGTGGGCGGAGCGCAGCAGGTTCGCCCACACCTTGGGGTAGTCCGCGTCGCTCGCGTTGGTCATCTGCTGCAGCCAGCCCTGCTGCTGCTCGTTCGGCTGGTTCGGCAGTTCGACGCCGAGTTCCCGCGCGACCCCCCGCACCCGCTTGTCGAGGTCGGTGTGGCCGACGATCAGGTGGTCGGCGGCCTCCTTCATCGCGGGACTGGGATTGCGTTCGAGGGCCTGCTGCCCGGCGGGCAGCTCCCACAGGCCCGCCAGCCGCACCCGGACGATGAGGTCACGGTCGGTGGCGGTCAACGGCCCCCACTTCGTCTGTACGGTCCCGGCGGCGAGGTTCGCCGGTCCCGTCCCGGCGCGGTCGGCGTACGACCAGACAGGGAACGCGAGCGCGCCGAGCGTTCCGACGAGTGCCACGATGACGAGGGCCGTACCGTTGATACGCCGCACAGGTGCCTCCGGATATCTACCAACTGGTCGTTGGGAATCTGTACTTGGCCAGCGCCAGAAGATACGCGTGGGGCGGCGGATCTGTTCAATCGATCGTGTCTGCCGTGTCACAGCCCTCACCCGGCCGCGGCCCGGTCCTACGCCGCGTCCCACGCCGGGGTCGGCCACTCCTCGGGCGTACGCCCCAGCCGTCGCAGCGTCTCGTCCAGCGGGCCGGCCCCGGCGGGCACCCGGCGGGCCTGCGCGAACGGGCGGCCGGGACCCCGCCCGGCCGGATCGTCCGGCACGAGGCGGGCGATCGCCACCCCTGCTTCGAGGACCGGGTCCGGCAGTTCCACGGCGACCCCCAGCGAGGCCGCCACGTCCCACGCGTGCACCACGTGGTCGATGAAGTGGAACCCGATCGCACGCGACCCGGGCAGGGCCAGACCCAGCTCCGGCAGGATGAACTCCCGCTCCTGGACGCCGTTCGCGGCGAAGGCGGCGAGCACGGTCGTCACGGCCTCCCGGTGGATGTGCGACGGCTCGCGCGGGTCCTCCGGCTCCCGCCAGCACGCCGGATCGGCGCCCGTGCCGCGGGCCGCCGCGGCGAAGCCGCGGTGCTGGGCGGTCATGTGGGAGACCAGCCGCCGCAGGTCCCAGCCCGCACAGGGCGTGGGCCGCGCCCAGTCCGCCGCGCCCGCCGCGTCGACGAGGCGTGACGTCTCCAGGGCCGCGATCCGGTCCAGCGCCACGATGTCGAGCGTGCCCGTCACAGCTTCTCCTCGGCGATGAAGCGCTGCGCGTACGTCCAGGTGTCGGCCTCGTCGAACCGCTCGGTCCTGTCGAGCACCGACCGCAGCACGCCTCGGCCGCGGTGGGCCCGGACGATCCGCAGGTGGTCCGGCCGGCCGACGAACTCCTTGAGGGCCGCCTCGTCGGTCCAGACCGAGACCGACCCCGAACGCCGGCGCGCCGGGTCGGCCCACAGCCACATGCCGATCGCGCCGGGCGTCCCGGGCCAGGTACGGCGCAGTCGCAGCCCCGCCCGTGCGACGGTCCAGGACTGCCGGTAGGTGGTGGCGGTGAAGTCGGTGACGCTGATGACGGCCGGACCGTCCCGGACGTCGGCGCTCGGACCGGGCTGCCAGGATGAGCGAAGGAGGTGAAGGGGCATGGCTGGAGTATAAAAGTAAGCGAACGATCGTGCTACTTGTTTTGGAAGATCGGGCGGGAGAGCGAGGGCGACGCGAACAGGGCCGCAGGTCAGGGGAGTTCGAGCGCCGAGGAAGTCTTGGGTACGGAGAAAGTCTTGGGTACGGAGGAAGGCTCGGGCACGGAGGAAGGCTCGGTCGCCGCCGTGCGCAGCCGCGTCGCGATGGCGACGCGTGCCCGCCGGTAGGCGACCGTCTCGTCGTGCAGGACGGAGACGGCGTTGGCGGTCTCCATCAACGCGATGAGCTCGAAGGCGAGTTGTGGCACGTCCGTGTCGGCGTGAAGTTCACCGAGGTCGCGTGCCTCGGCGATGACGCGCTCCACATGGCCCGTCCAGTCGCGCTGCGCCTTGGCGACCGCGTCGTGCACGGGGCCGGGGCGGGCGTCGAACTCGGCGACGACCTCGTAGAAGAAGCATCCGCCGGGGAAGACCCGGTCCCGGGAGTAGTCGAGCCAGCACTCGCACAGCCGCCACAACCGGCCGACTCCGGCGGGGACTTCGGCGGCCGGGGTGACGACCCGCTCGACGTGGATGCGCGAAGCCTCGCGCACGGTGGCCAGTTGCAGTTCCTCCTTGGAGCCGAAGAGGGCGAAGACCCCGCTCTTGCTGAGCCGCAGCTCGGTCGCGAGACGCCCCACGGAGAGGGCTTCGAGGCCCTCGGCGGAGGCGATGTCGACGGTACGGCGGAGCACCGACCGGCGGGTGCGGTTGCCGCGTTCGACCCTGCCGTCCGGTCGTGTCATCGCCTGTCCTCCCACGGACCGCCCATCATCCGCCTACCGTCGGTCGAGGCGCAGCGCCGGATGGTCGGCGACCACCGTGCACGAGCCGGGGGCGATCTCCGTGAAGCCGGCGTCGCGCACCAGCGGCAGGCCGCTCGTGACGAGGCGCTCCCATCGCTCGGCGTCGGCCGTGCGGACGGCGAGCGGGAAGCCGGCCTCGCGCCAGGCCGTGCGGTCCTCGCCTGACAGCTCCCACCAGGCCAGCTGGGCGCCGTGGCCCGCCTGGGCCATCGCCTTGCCCGCCGACATGTCCAGATCCGGGCTCAGCCACAGCACGGGCGTGGCCGTGTCGGTGTCCGCGGGCGGCTCCGGGTCGTCGAGGTCCGTGCCGGAGACCTGGAGGCGGGCCAGGTCCTTGGGCCATCCGTCGAGCGGGACCGGGGGGAAGACGCGGACCTCGGCGGACTTGCCGGTGACGGTGATGCCGGGCAGCGCCTCCGCGCGGCGCCACTCCGCGCCGCGGGCCCGGCGGACGACCTTGCGGATCCGGGCGTCCTGCCAGTCGTGGACGGCCTGCGCCCATTCGCCCTCGCCGAGCGAGCGGTCGTCGCCGAGCAGGACGAGGACGGCGCGGGCGGCGGTCTCCAGCGCGTCCGTGCGGGCGGGGGGTTCGTTCCGTTCGATACGGGCGACCAGGGGCAGTACGAACTGCGGTGCCTCGTCGCGGGCGGTGCGTTCGTGCTGGAAGGGGCTGTCCTGTGTTCCGTCGCTGCTCACGTGCGCCAGTCTGCCAGGAGGGGGGGCGGGTGGTGCCGGGCGGTGGTGACGTGCGGGTACGTCGTGGCTGGTCGCGCAGTTCCCCGCGCCCCTTTTCAGGGGCGCGGGGAACTGCGCGATCCTTTACGCCGCGTCCAGGCGGGACAGTTCCTCCGGGGACAGGGACAGGCTCGCCGCGGCGACCGAGTCGCGGATCGTCTCCGGGCGGGAGGACCCCGGAATCGGGATCGTCACCGGCGCCTTCGCGAGGATCCACGCCAGACAGACCTGCTGCGGACTCACCCCGTGCTCGCCCGCCACCTCCGCGAACACGGCGTAGCGTGAGCCCAGTTCACCCGCCTTCGAGATACCGCCCAGCGGACTCCACGGCAGGAACGCGATGCCGAGTTCCGCGCACAGTTCCAACTCCGGCTCGCTGGAGCGGAACGCCGGCGAAAACTGGTTCTGCACGCTCACCAGCCGCCCGCCGAGGATCCGGTAGGCCTGCCGGATCTGGTCGGGGTCGGCGTTGGAGACCCCCGCGAAGCGGATCTTGCCCGCGTCCAGCAGATCGCGGATCGCGCCGACCGACTCCGCGTAGGGGACCTCCGGGTCCGGCCGGTGGAACTGGTAGAGCCCGATGGCCTCGACGCCGAGCCGTTCGAGCGAGGCGTCGCACGCCTTCTTCAAGTACTCCGGCGAGCCGTTCAGCGTCCATGAGCCGTCGCCCGGACGCAGATGACCGCCCTTCGTCGCGATCAGCACGTCCGAGGTGTCACCGCCGTACGAGGCCACCGCGCGGGCGATCAGCGACTCGTTGTGCCCGACCTCGTGGGCGTCCCGGTGGTAGGCGTCCGCGGTGTCGAAGAGCGTGACACCCTCGTCCAGCGCCGCGTGCACGGCCGCGACCGAACGCGCTTCGTCCGGGCGCCCCTCGATGGACATCGGCATCCCGCCCAGACCGATCGCTCCGACCCGGACGTCACCGATGGTGCGTGTCTGCATGAGGGCTCCTCCTGGGGGTTCGTTCGGTACGTCCAAGCCTCCACCGTGACGTTTTCGCCGTCCAACAAGAGAAGGCGATCGCTTTGAGAGACGCGGGCGATGAATCGCCTTCCGAACTCAGGCGTCCGATCGGATCAGCTCCGACACCTTCACGAACCGGTAGCCGCGCTCCCGCAGCTCCGGGACGATCGTGCGCAGGGCCGCCTCCGTCGCCGGAGCCGCGCTGCGCGTGCAGTGCATGACGACCACCGAACCGGGCCGTACGCCGTCCAGCACCTGCCGCGCCACGGCCCTCGCGTCCGTCGCGAACGCGTCCCCGCTCACCACGTCCCACTGCACGGCCGTCACGCCGGTACCGCTCAGCGCCTTGAGTGCCCGCCGGTCGTAACAGCCGCCCGGGAAACGGAAGTACGGCATCGGGTGCTCGATCCCCGCCTCGCGGAACGCGCTGAACGCCCTCTCCACGTCCGCCCGCATCCCCTGCGCGGGAACGGTCGGCAGCCCGTAGCAGTCCTCGGTGAAGGCGTGATGGCTGTAGGAGTGGTTCGCGACCTCGAAGAGCGGATCGCGTCCGATGGCCCGCGCCTGCCAGGGGTACTCCTCGGCCCAGCGCCCTGTCATGAACACGGTCGCGGGCACCTTCAGCCGTCGCAGTGTCCCGATCAGCCGGGGGTTGTCGAAACGCTCCCCGGCGGCGGCCCGGGGGCCCTGGTCGGCCGTCATGTCGGCGTCGAAGGTCAGGGCGACCGTCCTGTCGCGCGCCCCGGCCGCCTTCATGAAGACGGGGGTCAGGCCGCCCGGGCCCGGGGCGAGCGTGGGCGGCCGGGAGGGCGTGGTGACCGCGGGGGCGGGGGCCGTGGCGGCGCGGGGCGCGTCGGGAGCGCCGCACGCCGTGAGGGCGACCGCGCCCGCCGCCGTCAGCACGCGGGCGGCGGCCCTCCGCAGGGTCAGGAAGATGTTCACGCGGGCGACATTAACCGCATGAATAGGAAAAAACGGCTATATCGCCACCGGTGTCGCTCAGCCCTCCTCCCGCAGCCGTTCGCGGCAGGCCTCCACATCGAAGTCCGGCCGCGGATACTGCGGGTCCAGAGCCGTCAGATGCTCCAGCAGTAGTCGGCTGATCGCCCAGTTCCGGTACCACTTGCGGTCGGCGGGGATCAGATACCAGGGGGCGGCGTCCGAGGAACAGCGTGCGAGGGCGATCTCGTACGCCTCCTGGTAGGCGGGCCACAGGACCCGGTCGTCGATGTCCGACGGGCTGAACTTCCAGTGCTTGTCCGGGTCGGCGAGCCGGCGCAGGAGACGCAGGCGCTGTTCCTCGAACGAGATGTGCAGGAAGCACTTCACGACGGTCGTGCCGTCGTCGGCGAGGGCCCGCTCGAAGTCGTTGATCCGGTCGTACCGGGACTCGATCTCGGTGCGCGGGGACAGTTCCCGGACGCGGCCGACGAGGACGTCCTCGTAGTAGGAACGGTCGAAGATGCCCAGCTCGCCGTGGTGGGGGAGCTGCCTCCTGATCCGCCAGAGGAAGTCGTGCTCCAGTTCCTCGGGGGTCGGCGCCTTGAAGCCGCGGACACGGCAGCCGACGGGGTTGAAGAGCCCGATGACGTGTTTGACCGTGCCGCCCTTGCCGCTGGTGTCCATGCCCTGGAGGACCAGGAGGATCCGGCGGTGGTCACCGGCGGTGCTCGCCGCCCAGAGGCGTTCCTGGAGGCCGGCGAGGGGTTCGGCCATCCGGGTGATGGCGGCGAGACCGTCGGTCTTGGACCTGGGCGCCGTCGCCCCGCCCGGGGTCGCCGAGGCGTCGTACGAGGAGAGGGAGATCCGTTCGCCGACCGGGACGCGCAGCACATCGCGCAGGGCGACGGCGCTCTCCCCGGCCCGGCGCTTCCCGTCCCTCCCGTCCTTCCCGCCCCGCTCGTCCTCTGCGGACTCGCTGCCCTTCGGGCCCTTGGTGCCCTTCGTGCCCTTCGTGCCCTTCCTGCTCCTGCTGTCCTTCTTGGCCATCGCGCATCCCTTCGGGGCGGTTCTCTCGATCCTGCGCCGAGGGGGCGGGGGCCGCGACCCGCGGCCCCCGCCCCCGGACCCGGCGACCGCTACGACCGCCGGGTGCCCTGCGCGACGCGGATCACTACCTGCTCCAGGGCCCCGTCACCGCGAACGTCGTCCCCGGCGTGTAGCAGTTCACGTACATCGTCCGGCCGTCGGGCGAGAAGGTGACGCCCGCGAACTCGCCCCACTCCGGGGCCTCCGGCGTGCCGATGTTCTGCCGGTTGCGGGCCATCGGATACACCTCGCCGCGCCGGGTCACGCCGTACACGTGCTGCGCGCCCCCGCCGTCCTCGCAGACCATCAGGCCGCCGCTGGGGGCGAGGCAGATGTTGTCGGGGGACTCACCGGGCAGCTGCACGTCGGTGTCGGGACCGAAGACGATCACCAGCGTGAGCCGGCGGGCACCGGGGTCGTAACGCCAGATCTGGCCGTAGTGGTCGGCCGCGGAGCCCTCGCTGCTGTGCGCGAAGGAGGACACGAAGTAGACGGACGAGCCGCCCCAGTAGCAGCCCTCCAGCTTCTGCGCGTGGGTGATGCCCTTGGGCCCGAAGTCCTGGTCGCGGATGGGGGTCCCGGTGGCCAGCGGGTCCGGCACGTCCACCCACTCGACACGGTCGAAGCTCGCACCCGTCTCCTGGATCGAGGAGAGGTCCGGGACACCCGGTACGCGCATCGCCTGGAGCCGACCGCCCGCACGGAGCGAACCGCGACCGCCCTCGGGCTTGTTGGGCAGGAAACGGTAGAAGAGGCCGAAGGGCTTGAGGAAGGCGTCCTCGGTCTCGTAGACGATGCCGCGCTTCGGGTCGACGGCGATCGCCTCGTGCTGGAAGCGGCCCATCGCGGTCAGCGGTACCGCCCCGGTGCGGTGCGGGTCCACCGGGTCGACCTCGAAGATGAAGCCGTGATCCTTGGTGTAGCCGTTCGTGCCGGCCTTGTCCTCGGTCTCCTCGCAGGTCAGCCAGGTGCCCCAAGGGGTGGGCCCGCCAGCGCAGTTGACGGCCGTACCGGCGATCCCGACCCGTTCACCGACCACGTTGCCGCGCTGGTCGAGGGTCAGGGCCGTACAGCCGCCCTTGCCCATCGGGTCGTAGGTGAGGCCGTCGACCGTCGGGACGCCGATCCTGCCGGTGACGCGGTTCTCGTGGTTGCGGACCAGGTGGACGCGGCCGTGTCTGCCGGCGAAGGCGGACATGCCGTCGTGGTTGCTCGGCACCTGGCCCTCGCCGGAGCGCAGTTCGTCGCCCTCGCGGGACAGCACCCGGTAACGGAAACCTTTCGGCAGGTCCAGCAGGCCGTCCGGGTCGGGGAGCAGGGGGCCGTATCCGGAGTGGCCCAGTGCGGCGGCCGTACCCGTGAAGAGTTCCGATACGGCACCGGTGAAGGCGATGCCGACTCCCAGGGCTCCGGAGCGGGCCAGCACTTCGCGTCGTGTTGCGGACATGGGGCAACCTTCCTGTTGGCGGACAGGAGTACGTGACCCGCTTGTGTGTATCACGTGGTCCCGATCACGTGAACCACGCGCGTAGCGTGGCGTTCTCACGGGCCGCCGTACGACCCGGACAGCCCGAAGGGCCCGGTGCGGGACTCGTGGGGAGTCCCGCACCGGGCCCCGGGGCGACGGGGTTCCGGTTCGGGCGCCGGCGCCGGTGCCGGTGTCTACGGAGCCGGAGTGGTGACCTTGACCGGCTCGGTCCCCTTCTCGCTGTGCCGCTGCGACCAGTTCTCCAGCGCCGTCCGGCACGCGTGGTCCAGGTGATGCAGCCCGGACAGGTCCACCGTCACCGGGCGGTCCTTCGGCAGCCCCTCCAACTCGTCCAGTATCTTCGGCAGCCGCAGGAAGGTGGCGTTGCCCGACAGGTACGCCTGTACCGGGCCCGCCCCCTTGTCTATGACCTCCAGCTTGATGTGCGAGGCCTCCCAGGCGGTCTTCGCGACGGCGAGCGCGAGTCCTATCAGTACGCCCTCGAACATGTTCACCGCGACGATCGACACGGCCGTGACCACGAGGATCAGCGCCTCGCCCCGGTGGCCGCGCCACAGCGCCGCGATCGAGCGCAGCGGGATCAGCTTCCAGCCCGCGTGCACCAGGATGCCCGCGAGCGCGGGCAGCGGGATGTAGGCGAGCACGGCCGGCAGCAGCGCCGCGAACAGCAGCAGCCACACCCCGTGCAGCACCCGGGACGCCTTCGTACGGGCGCCCGCGGACACGTTCGCCGAACTGCGCACGATCACGGCGGTCATCGGCAGCGCGCCGAGCAGCCCGCAGACCGTGTTGCCCGCGCCCTGCGCCATCAGTTCCTTGTCGTACTCGGTGCGCGGCCCGTCGTGCAGCCGGTCCACCGCGGCGGCGCTGAACAGCGACTCCGCCGACGCGATCAGCACGAACGCCAGGACCGTGCCGAGCACGCCCACGCTCGCCAGCCCGCCGACCGCTTCGAGCCCCGGCAGCTGGATCGAGTCGAGCAGTCCGCGCACCTCCACCGTCGCCACGGGCAGGTCGAACGCCAAAGTCGCGAGCGTGGCGAGCGCCACGGCGGCCAGCGCCCCCGGCACCGTACGGACCTTGGCCGGCAGGTGCTTCCACAGCACGAGTACGGCGACGGTGGCCGCGCCGAGTCCGAAGGACGTCAGCGCGGTGGTGGATCCGGCGGAGTCGGCGACCAGACCCGGCAGCCCGGCGAGCTTGCCCAGACCCGAGGCAGGGGCCTCGGTGCCGGCCACCGAGTAGAGCTGGCCGGCGATCAGGACCAGGCCGATGCCCGCCAGCATGCCTTCCACGACGGCCACCGAGATGGCCCGGAAGTAGCGCCCCAACTTCATTGCGCCCATGGCGAGTTGAATCAGGCCGGTGGCCAGGACGATGACACCGAGCACGGCCAGTCCGTACTCGCGTACCGCCTCGAGGACCAGCACGGTCAGACCCGCGGCCGGGCCCGAGACCTGCAGGCTGCTGCCGGGCAGGAACCCGGTGACCAGGCCGCCCACGATGCCGGTGATCAGGCCGAGTTCGGCGGGCACGCCGGACGCCACGGCCACGCCCACGCACAGCGGCAGAGCCACCAGGAAGACGACGAGCGAGGCGGCGAAGTCCTGCCGCAGGAAGGGGAATCGCGTACGCCGGCCCGGGTCTGTCCCGCTGTCGGTCGCGGGCGTGCCCGTCGCGGCGCTCACAGCGCCTCGAAGGAGTCGGAGCGGACGTCGTGCGCGAGGACGGACCCGGTGTGGACCTCGTAGAACCAGCCGTGCAGGCGCAGGTGACCGCCCGTCAGCCGCCGTTCCACGCACGGGTACGAGCGCAGCCGCAGGAGTTGTGTCAGGACGTGGTTCTGCACGGCCTCGGTGACCGTCGGGTCCTCGACCGCGCCGTCGGGGCGCGGGGTCGAGTGCGCGAGCCAGTCGCGGACGGCGGGTACGGCGGTCAGGTCGTCGCCGCGTACCAGCGCGCCGACGGCGCCGCAGTGGGAGTGGCCGCAGACGACGATGTCCGTGACCCCGAGGACCTCCACCGCGTACTCGACGGTGGCGGCCTCGCTGGTGGGCTGCGAAGAGGTGTGCGGGGGGACGATGTTGCCCGCGGTGCGCAGTTCGAAGAGTTCACCGGGCCGGGCTCCGGTGATCAGGGCCGGGACGACCCGCGAGTCGGAGCAGGTGATGAACAGGACCTGCGGGGACTGGCCTTCGGCGAGTCGGGCGAACTCCTCCGGGCGGTCCGCGGACTGCTTGCGGAAGGAGCGTGCGTGATCGATGAGGGGCTGCATGTGTCAGTTCCTCCTGGCGCGCGTATGCGAGCGCGTCGGCGTACAAAACGGAGCGCATGCGGGTACGGCGACATGACCCCACGTCGACGCGCTCGGCGGACGTGGCGTGGTGAGGGGTGGGTCAGGTCGGAGTCGCTTCGTGCCCGGTGGTCAGGTCAGCAGCGGAAGACCTGGAGGGCCGCCGAGGAGTGGGCCGCGGAGGATCTCGTCGCGCGGTGGTGCGCCGCGGGGGCCGCGGTGTGCGACGGGTCCTCGTGCACGACCGCGACGTCCTTGCAGAGCAGGAGGCGCGCGGCGGCGGGGGCGACGTGGTCCGCGACACGGATCCGGTCCCGGGTGCGCAGGGGGCCGGTCGGGCCGTGCGTGTGCGAGGTGTCGCCACAGGTGACGAACTCGGCCCTGGTTTCGGGGCCGTCCCCGGGTCCGGCGAGCCGGGGTGTGTGCGCGGATGCGAACGCCGGTGCGAACGCCGTGGTGGTGGCGGAGAGCTGCAGGGCCAGCAGGACGGCGGTGAGAACGGCGAACAGTGTCCGGACCGTCGTACCTCGTCGCATGGGCCCCCTCTCGGCCGGTTCCAGGTCGGGTCTTCCCTTGCTGACACGAACGTTAACGCGGGAAGTTGTTTGCTGGGTTAACTTAACGTTTCACCCTGAAGAGAGCCTGAAGAGGGCCGAAGAGCGTCGGTGACAGACCAAAAACCGCCGAGCGGCAGGGGTGCGCGGCGGGATTCGGACGGCAGGGACGGGCGGCGGGACGGTCAGTCCTGTACGAGTCCCTTGGCGTCCCGGGCCAGCGCGGTGAGCCGGGAGATCGCGCGGAAGTACTTCTTGCGGTAGCCGCCGTTCAGCATCTCCTCGCTGAACAGCCGGTCGAAGGGCATCCCCGAGGCGAGGACCGGCACCTCACGGTCGTACAGCCGGTCGGCGAGGACCACGAGCCGCAGCGCGGTGGACTGGTCCGCGACCGGCTGGACGTCCGTGAGGCAGACCGCCTCGATCCCGTCCGTCAGCGCGCCGTACCGGCTGGGGTGCACCCGGGCCAGATGGTCGAGCAGATGCGGGAAGTCGTCGAGCGAGGCGCCCGCGGTCGCGTACGCGGCCTTCGTGACCTGCTCCTCCGAGTACGGGGCCGGAGCTTCGGGCAGTCCGCGGTGGCGGTAGTCGTCGCCGTCGATGCGCAGCGACCGGAAGTGGGCGGACAGGCCCTGGATCTCGCGCAGGAAGTCGACCGAGGCGAACCGGCCCTCGCCGAGCTTGCCCGGCAGGGTGTTGGAGGTCGCGGCGAGCGCCACCCCCGCCTCGACCAGCCGGGCGAGCAGGCTGGACACGAGGACGGTGTCACCGGGGTCGTCCAGCTCGAACTCGTCGATGCAGAGCAGCCGGTGGCCGCTCAGCGTCCGCACGGTCTGCTGGAAACCGAGGGCGCCGACCAGGTTCGTCAGCTCCACGAACGTGCCGAAGGCCTTGAGGGAGGGCTCCGCCGGGGTCGCGTGCCAGAGGGAGGCGAGCAGATGCGTCTTGCCGACGCCGTAACCGCCGTCCAGGTAGACACCGCGGGGGCCCGCCGGGGTCTTCGCGGGCTTCCTGCCGAGTCCGAGGCCGAGGAAACCGCGCTTCGCGGACCCGGCGGCGTGCGTCCCGCCGAGACCCGCCGCGAAATCGGCCAGCACGCGCACGGCCTCGGGCTGGCTCGGCTGGTTCGGATCCGGGATGTACGTGTCGAAGCGGACCGAGTCGAAGCGCGGTGGCGGCACCATCTCGGCGACCAGACGGTCCGCGGGGACGCGCGGCTCGCGGGCGCACAGGGACGACGGGGTCGCGTCGGCTATCGGGCCGGAGGCGGAGGTGGTGGTGGAGGTCGACACGGTTCCCCACTCTACGTCTCGTGCCAGACTGCACCACATGCGACGCCTGTTCCCTGTGACCGACGAGACAGCAGCCCCGGCCTCGGACGGGGCACCGGGCACTCCGGGCACGGCGGCCGTGGCCCGGGACTGGGGGCTCGATGAACTGGCCGAGGCGTACGCCTATCCGGTGGGCGTCGCGGGATCCAGCGCGGGCGTCGCGGGGTCCACCACGGGTGTCGCGGGATCCGCGGGGCCCGGGCCGTGGCTGCGGGCGAACATGGTCTCCACTCTCGACGGGGCCGCCCAGCACGACGGGCGTTCGCAGCCGATCTCCAGCGCCGCCGACATGCGGATCTTCGGCACGCTGCGCGGACTCGCGGACGTCGTGATCGTCGGTGCGGAAACGGTACGGCAGGAGGGTTACCGGCCGGCGCGGGCCCGTGCGGACTTCGCCGCGCGCCGGGCCGCGGCGGGACAGGGCCCGGCGCCCGCGATCGCGGTGGTGAGCGCGAGCCTCGACCTGGACTTCTCGCTTCCGCTCTTCGCCTCGCCGCTGCTTCCCACGCTGCTGCTCACGGGGGCCGCCGCGGCTCCCGACCGGATCGCCGCCGCCGAGAAGGCCGGCGCGCGGGTCGTGATCGCGGGCGACGGCAGGGGGGTGGACCCCGCACGGGCCGTCCGCGCGCTCGCCGACCTGGGCCTGCACCGGCTCCTGACGGAGGGCGGGCCCCGGCTGCTCGGCCAGCTGGTCGCGGCCGGTGTCCTCGACGAGCTCTGTCTGACGGTCTCCCCGATGCTCACCGTGGGGGACGCCCAGCGCATCGCCGGCGGCCCGTCCGTCGCGGTGCCGAGGCGGTTCGAACTGACGTCTTTGCTGGAGGAGGCCGGGTTCCTCTTCAGCCGTTACCGTCGGACCTGATCAAGGAAGCGGGCCTGCACAAAGAAGTGGAATCAGCTGTTCCGGTTAGCTTTCGCCGGGCACACTGAAAATCGCAGTCCCCGTGCGGTCACGGGGCAGGATGGTTTCCGCACGGGTCTACGAACGGCCCACGGATGAGAAGGGCGTTTGTCGTGTTCACGAGCGTATTGATGATCGAGAAGGCCCTCACTTCCGCGGACGTGGAATTCGTCACCACCTTGCACGGGGAGGAGGCCGTGGACTTCCACGTACTGCTCCAGCCCCGCGGCGACCAGGCGGACCGGCTCCTGCGGGCGATCGACGACGTGGCGCTCGGGGAGCTGGACGAGGCGGCCCGCGAGAACGAGACGCCCGAGGGCGCGGAGGCCGTCGGGCAGGGGCAGCGGGCTCTGGAGGTGTCGCTGGTGGCGCTGCGGGCCACCGGCAGTGCGGCCCAGGGGCGGCTGATCGAGGCGCATCCGCTGGACGCGCTGAAGGGGCTGGTCGACGAGGTGGGGGCGGACGAGGTCATCGTGCTGACCGATCCGCACTATGTGGAGGAGTTCTTCCACCGGGACTGGGCCTCGCGGGCGCGGCACAAGGTGGGGGTGCCTGTCCTGAAGCTGTTCTCCCACAGCAAGGTGTGAGTTCGGCTCCGCCGGGCCGGAGTCTCGGGTGCGGGCCCGGCGGGGGCCGACCGCGCAGCTCCCCGCGCCCTTTACGGGGCCGGGTCTTGCCGGGGCCGACCAGGGGGCCGTAGCGAATAAGCTGGGGGCGCTCATCGTCGCAGCCGCATCCTGGGAGAAATACGTATGGCACCCGGCCTTCCTACCGCCATGGATCGACCGCACTTCATCGGCATCGGCGGGGCCGGGATGTCGGGCATCGCGAAGATCCTCGCGCAGCGCGGAGCCGCGGTGGCGGGCAGCGACGCGAAGGACTCCGCGACCGCCGAGGCCCTGCGCGCGCTGGGCGCCACCGTCCACATCGGGCACGCGGCGGACCACCTCGCGGCGGACGCCACCTGCGTGGTCGTCTCCTCGGCGATCCGCGCGGACAACCCGGAGCTGGCCCGCGCCGCCGAGCTGGGCGTCCCGGTCGTCCACCGCTCGGACGCCCTCGCCCGCCTGATGGACGGCCTGCGGCCCATCGCGGTGGCCGGCACGCACGGCAAGACGACCACGACGTCGATGCTGGCGGTCTCCCTCTCGACCCTGGGCCTGAACCCGTCGTACGCGATCGGCGGCGACCTCGATGTCCCCGGGTCCAACGCCCTGCACGGGGACGGCGAGATCTTCGTCGCCGAGGCCGACGAATCGGACCGCAGCTTCCACAAGTACGCGCCCGAGGTGGCGATCGTGCTGAACGTGGAGCTGGACCACCACGCCAACTACGCGTCCATGGACGAGATCTACGAGTCCTTCGAGACGTTCGCCGGCCGGATCGTGCCGGGCGGGACCCTGGTGATCGCCGCGGACCAGGAGGGCGCGCGGGAGCTGACCCGGCGGCTGCCGGACGGCATCAGGGACGCTATCGAGGTGGTGACGTACGGCGAGTCCGAGGACGCGGACGTACGCGTCCTGTCCGTGGTCCCGCAGGGGCTGAAGAGCGAGGTGACCGTCGAACTGCACGGCTCCGAACTCACCTTCACCGTCTCGGTGCCCGGCCGTCACTACGCGCACAACGCCGTGGCGGCGCTGGCGGCGGGCGCGGCCCTGGGCATCCCCGCGGACGAGCTGGCGCCCGCCCTCGCCTCGTACACGGGTGTGAAGCGGCGCCTCCAGCTCAAGGGCGAGGAGGCGGGTGTACAGGTCATCGACTCCTACGCGCACCACCCGACGGAGATGACGGCCGACCTTGAGGCGATGCGGGCGGCGGCGGGCGACTCCCGCATCCTGGTCGTCTTCCAGCCCCACCTCTTCTCGCGCACCCAGGAACTGGGCAAGGAGATGGGCCAGGCCCTTTCCCTGGCGGACGCCTCGCTGGTCCTGGACATCTATCCGGCCCGCGAGGACCCGATCCCGGGCGTGACGAGCGAGCTGATCATCGACGCGGCGTGGGCGGCGGGCGCGGACGTGACGCCGGTGCACGACATGTCACAGGTACCCGCGGTGGTGGCGGGAATGGCGAAGCCCGGTGATCTCGTTCTCACCATGGGCGCGGGAGACGTGACGGACCTCGGACCCGAGATCCTGACCCGCCTGTCGAAGTAGCGGTACCTGAGTAAAGGGGTTGAGCTTCATGTCGTACGACATCGAGAAGCCGGACGAGCAGTGGCGTGCGGAGCTGAGCCCGGCCGAGTACACCGTCCTGCGCCAGGCCGGCACGGAGCCGGCGTTCCGCGGTGAATACACCGACACCAGGACCACGGGCGTGTATTCCTGCCGGGCCTGCAACGCCGAGCTCTTCACCTCCACGGAGAAGTTCGAGTCGCACTGCGGCTGGCCGTCCTTCTACGACCCGAAGGACTCCGACGCGGTCGAGCTGATCGAGGACCGCTCGCACGGGATGTCGCGTACCGAGGTGCGGTGCGCCCGCTGCGGATCGCACCTCGGGCACGTCTTCGAGGGCGAGGGCTATGCGACGCCGACCGACCAGCGGTACTGCATCAACAGCATCTCGCTGCGGCTGACGCCGGCCGAGGGCTGAGCCGGCAGGCCTGCCGGGAGGGCGTCGTGAGCAGGTCGCCGGGACGGCGTTTCTGCCGCGCCGCGATCCGTGCGGCGGACCGGGTCCCTGACCGGGGAGACCCGGGGCGGGGCAGCGGAATCGACGGCCGGAGGAAGCTTGTCGGTTCCGGCTCCGGAATTTCCGGTCCGGAGCCGATCCGGCCCGTACGCAGGTCGAGGGGGCGGGGAACGCCCGGCAGTCACGTGTCCTGACGCGGACGTCACCGGGAACCAGCAAGTTGTCTGCCGTCGCGTTCGGCTATTCGTCGCCCACGTCGAAGGTCTCGCTGCTCACCTCGTCCACGTACCACTCGCCCTCGCCCTGCTCGTCCTCGGTCGTCCGCCCGTCGAGGTAGCCGGGCTCGTTGTCGCGGAACCAGTGCCACACCATGCCCCGGACCCGGTAGAGCGGAGTGAGCTCTCCCTCGGACAGCAGTTGCAGGCTTGCCACGGAGCCGCCGGCCCAGCTCAGTCCGCCGGACGCGGTGAGCAGGTCCAGGCCGCTCACGCCGGGGTCGGCGCTGGCCTTCAACTCGACGCGTTCCTTGTTGTTCCCGCACATGAGGACCGTGGTGCGCGCGGCGTGGGTGACCTCGGTCACCACCACGTGACCGCGCGGCCACTTCTTCTCCTCGCTCAGTTCCCGCATCCTGGCCTCGACCGACTCGATGTTCTTGATCTCCTCCGACCAGCAGCCGGTCGCGTGGAAGAGCACCGCGTCCGCCTTGCCGAAGTCCAGGTGGAGAGAGGCGTAGGCGGCAGCCGGACCGGCGGCGACGCCGGCTGCCCCGTGGGTATGAATCCGCACGTTGCCGTTGGAGTCACAGTGATAGGAAGTGCTGTTGCCCGGTACGTCGCGCGCTATCGCCTCGACTCCGAACAGCGACTCCATCGTGCCCTTGCGTTCGAACTGACCGTTCCGGAACACGCCTACGTCACCGAGTTCCCGGTGCTCGGACGGTGGCCAGGACGGCTGCATCCGGGTGGCGCCGCGCACGGCCTTGATGTATTTCCCAGGACGGTCCTTCGGCATAGCGGTCCCCCGTCGTCCAAAGATGCGAACTTCCTTTAAGGTTAAGTAATTTGGCATCTGTTCAGAATGGGAAATGTAAAACCGAAGGTGATTGCGAGAAAATACGGCAGGTAGCGACATGATGCGATCCGCATTGCTCACCATCGATCAACGTCACTGCCGCGGCGGCGCGGTCGACGGCCGTCCGACATCGTGGGTGTGGGAGCTGTGGCGGCCCGAGACCTTCCGAGCCGAGTTCACTCCCGTACGGCTGAGCTGTGTCGACCTGGCCGAGCTGGACCGGCTCCACGCGCTTCCGCAGCGGATCGCCGCACTGCGCGGGAAGCCGGGCGGACTCGCCAGGATCGAGGACGAGGTGCGGCGCGCGGGGGAGTGGATCGCGCGAGTCGGGCTGGGAGGGATGACACACCATCTCAAGGCACTGGGTCCGGCCGTGGTGCGGCTGGAACTGCCGTCGCAACTGGCCGGCTTCGAAGCCCTGCCGTGGGAGCTGGGGCTCGTGGACGGCCGGCCGCTGGCGCTGCACGGCACGACCGTGGTGCGCGGCGCGCGATCGTCGTCCGAGGCCTTACACGACCCGCCCGAGCTGCCGCCGCGCCTGCGCATGCTCGCCCTCTTCAGCCTGCCACGGGCCACGGCCGCCCTGGACCTCGGGGCGCATCGCACTGCCCTGCGCGGAGAGCTGCTCGCGCTCGCGGCGGGCGGACGGGCCGGTGCCGCGCCCCTGGAGCTGAGGACGAGGCAGTTCGGCGTGGGCCGGGCAACGCTCCGCGGCATGCTCGACGAGGCGGACGGGTGGGACATCGTCCACGTCGTGGCCCACGGCCTTCCCGGGACCCTGCGCCTCGAACTCCCGGACGGTGGCGAGGACCCGGTGGCCACCCGGGATCTGATCAAGCTGCTCGGCAGGTTGCGGAACCGCGTGAGGCTGGTGTTCCTGTCGGCGTGCTGGTCGGGCGGCCAGGCCGCCGGGCCGGACGGCGCGGGCTCGGACGGCGCGGGCGAAGAATCCGGGACGGCGGCTCACACGGGGCGTGAGGAGGGTGACGGGGACGTCTTGGGCGGGGCGGGCGCGGCGCACCCGGCGCTCACTTCGCTGGCCTCGGCCATGGCGGACGAGCTGGGCTGCGCGGTCGTCGCGATGCGCTTTCCCGTGGGCAACGACTTCGCGCTGGCTTTCGCCGTCCGTCTGTACACACGCCTTCTTCGCCATCGCCACACCCTTCCCCAGGCTCTGCACAAGGCCCTGGTGGAGACCGTCGACGATCCCGAACTGGGCGAGAGTCGCTACCAGTCGTTCTCCGCCGCCACGCCCATGCTCTACGGTGCCGCGGCCCTCGACCGGGGACTCCTCGACCGGCCCCTGCTCGGCGGGCCCCTGCCCGGCCGCTACCAGGGCAACGCCGGACCACTGCCCGACCGGCCCGCCTCCTTCGTCGGACGGCTGCGCGAGATGATCGGCGCGAACACCGCGCTCGCCCCCGCGAGCGGCGTGCCCGGTGCGGTGATCCACGGCGAGCGGGGGATGGGAGCCACGACGTGTGCGGCGCTTCTCGCGCACGATCACCGTGAGGCGTTCTCCACGATCGTCTGGCATCCGAGACCGGAATGGGCCGAAGCGATCACGCCGTCCTGCGCCGACCCGGTAACCGATTTCATGCGCCATCTCGAAATTCGGCTTCCCGGACTCGCCGGTCTCTCGGACGATCTCTCCTGGACCGAGGCGATGGCGCGTATCGCGGGCCTCCGCGTTCTCGTGGTCGTCGACGCCACCGACCGCGTCCACGATCCGCGCTGGGCCGAAATGATCGAGGCCCTGGCCCTGGCCTCGGCCGAACGCCCCGGCAGGCTTCTGCTCACTGCCCGCACCGACCTGCCGGAGATCGCGCCGGCCCTGCGTCGCGTGCCTCTGCCGCCGCTCGAACCCGCCGAGATGCGGCAGATCATCCGTACCCTGCCCCGCCTCGGGCCGATCCACCGTGCCCGGGAGACCTCCCGGACCGCCGATCAGGTGCTTCGGCGGGCAGCGGGGAATCCTGGGGTATTGCACGAAGCGGAGGCATGCGCGGGGACTCAGGAGGAACTGAATGCGTGGTTGCGTGGGCGGAGCGCCTGAAATCGCAATTACCTTCGAATGTCAGCGGTTCCCGATCTCGGTCCGGAGGATTTCGCGAGCTCTTTTGCCGCTTCGGGGTGCGTACCGTCCGCACGGGACTACCCTGCTCTCCATTGGCATATGCGAGGGGTTCTTGGGGGGACTGAGAACATGCCGGGGGAATACGACGCGTTACTGGAGGTCCTGGATTTCGCCAAGGAGAAGGGGGAAGCGCCACGCTGGCGGTGGCGGCTGACGCGTCATCGCGGGCAGCGGACACCGGTCGTCGCGGACGTCGACCTGGCGCCGGGAGCGGACGGGGACTCCGACCTTGAGGACTACCGCTTCCTGACGGACCCGTACGACTTCATGCGGCACCGGGCACTGTACGACGAGGGGGAGACCAACACCCTGCGTCGACTGGGCCGTTGGCTGTGCACGTCCGTGCTCACCCCGGCCATATGGCAGGAGCTGCCCACGGAGCGGCCGTCGACGGTGCTGGTCAAGCTGAACGGGGACGGCCCCGAACGTGAGATCGTGCGGTACCCGCTGGCCCTGGCGGCCGACGAGAGCGGCTCCCTCGCGGACCACAAACTGACGTTCGTGTACGACGTGGCGGCCGAGGACAGTTCGACGCGGATCGATCTGAACTACCGGGCCAAGGACAACACCCCGCTCCACCTCGTCGGTGTCTTCAACCGCACCGAGGCGGGCGAGCCCCTGGACATGCACGCCGAGCAGACGCGGGTCTTCAAGACCGTGCGCAGGCTCGCCGCCCAGGGCGAGGGCAGGGACATCACCCTGAACGCGCTGGCGTACCACGTGACGCACGCCCGGCTGAAGGACCGGCTGGAGAGCGCCAACCGGTCCAGCCGGCACCAGGACTCCAAGCCGTGGCAGATGATCCTGCACCTGGCCGACCGGGGCGCCCCCGGAACCTGGTCGGCGATCGACCGGAACCACCGGAAGACCTCGCTGAGCGCGGACCGGCTCATCCAGATGCTGCAGCCCGGGGGCAACGACCTGCGGTTGAGGCTGGCGGTCGTCACCACCCGGCCGGCGGGCAGCCCTTCTCTCGCCGACCAGTTGGAGAAGTTCGACATCCACTCACTGCGGCCGGCCGCAGCCGACTCCCCCGCCCAGGGACCCGAGCACGAGCACGACGACCCGTTGGCCTTCGAACTGGCCCGAGGGCTGAACTGCGCGGTGCTCGCCTTCCGGCACCGGATCGCCGACCGGTCCGCGATCGACATCGTCGAAACGGTCTACGAGAAACTCCTGCAGCAGCACCTCACCCTGCCGCAGGCCCTGGCCGAGGCCATCGCGACGCACCGCGAATCGCTCGCGCCCGTGGATGTCGCCGCTCCTGTCCTCTACGGTGCCGACGCGTGCGGCCTGAAGGTGGAGCCGCCGCGGCGCGAGACGGGCAGGTACAAGGGCGGGCCACCCCGGCAGCACGCCGCTCCCCGCCTCGTCGGACACCACGAGACGATGTGGACGGCCAGCGAGATCTTCTCCCGGCCCCGCGAGGGTGATGTGAACGGCGCCGTGCTCTACGGCATGGACGGAGTGGGCAAGACCACCTGTGCCACCGAGTTGATCAGCCACTACGCGGACGACTACCGCACCGTCGTGCAGTACCCGCCGGTGGGGCGGACGATGGACGCCGATCCGTCCGAGGCGCTGAAGGACTTCGTCGGCATCCTGCTGGCGGACGGCGCGATCAAACAGGCCTTCGAGGAACGCGGCGAGAACATCCCGGGCCCGGCGGGGCTGGAGCGCTTCCTCGCGGACGGCATCGCCTTCGACCGGTTCTGCACCGACATCGCCACCTGGCTGACGCGCAGCGAGGACTCGAATGCCCTGGTGTTCCTGAGCGGGGTCAAGAACCTGCTGTCTCCCGGGAGCAACTCCGGCCGGGCTTCCTGGCTGCACCCGTCCTGGGAGCAGCTGATCGCGGCCATGACCGGTCCCGCGGCGATGGGCTTCCGGTTGCTGATCACGAGTCCGTACCCGCTCGACCTGGGCCCCCGTATGCCGGACGTGCTCGTGCCGCTGCTGGCGCCCGCCGAGGCGTTCCTGTACGCCCTGAGTCTGCCCCATCTCGGTAAGATCATCGGCGCGGCGCCCAGAGCCGTGCCCGCCCCGGCGAAGCGCAAACTCGTCCACGACGTGCTGTCCCTGGCCGACGGCCATCCCGGCCTTCTCCAGTACGCGGACCAGGAGGCCCCACGGGGCGAGGCACATCTGCGGAGCCTCGCCGACACCGGGATCGAGCAGCTGGCGGAGGACGAGCCGGGCCGACGCCCCGATGCCTGGCGCAAGATCGGGGAATGGGCGGTCGACGCGCTGCGGCGCATCCCCGGCGCCGACCCCCACTACCTGCTGATGCTCGTGCTGTGCAGGCTCAGACCGGTGGACCGGGTCCTGCGGCGCCGACAGGGGGATCACTCGGTGCCCTGCCTGCTGTCCCAGATCTGGGCCGCCCTGCGCGGCAGTCAGGGCGGCCGGCTGCCGGTGGCCGAGGAGCTGGAAGCGATGCTCAAGGAGCTGCGCCGGGAGTCACTGGTCGACCTGATCAGGCTGCCCGACGCGGGGCGTGCCGACACGTTGATCCAGGTGCGCATCCATCCCGCGGTCGTCGACGCGGCGGGCCACAGCGATGTGAAGCTGGGGGACGGGGCCTCACTGCGGGCGGAGGTGGACCGGATCGCCATAGAGCACACGGCGGAACGCGCGAAGGAGGCACTGCGACACCGGCTGTACGGCGGGTCGGCCGAGGTGCAACGGCTCATCCGCAGGGCACTGCCCTACCTGGAACGCTGCGGAGACTGGGACACGCTCCTGGTGCTCATGGCCGTACTGATGGCCAGGTCGCGGCGGGACTACGGCCTGGACGACATGATGAACCGCCTCAGGCGGGTCCGGGCCCGCATGTCGGACGTGGACTCCGCGCAGTCCACCATGGCCACACGCCTCCTCCTGGTCCTCGACCGTCTGAATCACGGTGACCGTCCCGGGCTGTCGGTCCTGCTGGGCGAGGGCCCCGGTGACGCCGTCGTGGACAGTTCGCCCGTGGCCACCGCGATGGGAGCGGGAATCCTCAGGGGCCTGCGCGACACCGGCCGCCTCAAACGGGCCAGGGAGGTGGGCGGCGACTATCTCCAGCATGTGGACCGCGGCGGCCCCGTCAGCCTGATAGCCGGCGCCGTCGAGACCGAGTTGCTGAGGGTGATGGTGGATCAGGGTGAGCTGCGACAGGCGCTGGAGGGGTCCGCCGCGGTCTTCGAGGCCCTCGTCGACGTGCGCTTCCGTGACACCGCGCACGAGGACTGGGCGGACGGGGAGATCCTGCGCAGGAAACTTTTCACCATCCGCCGCGACTGTCACGTGCTGCTCGCGGAGGCGCACGAGTCGACGGCCGGGGGCGGTGAGTGCGGTGCCGAGCCCCGCGCGGCCCACCGCGAGAGGGCTCTCACCGCCCACCGCCGGCTCGGGCAGTACCTCAAACTCGCGGACCCGCCCGAGAAGGACTGGCATCTGCACACCGTGGAGGGCTGCCTCACGGGGCTGGACGACAGGCTCAAGGGGGACGGGGAACAACTTCGCCTGCTGGACGACGAGTTGACCGCGCCTCTGGCCGAGGTCGAGCGATCCGGCGACATCGCTCTGCGCGCGATGATCGACGTGGCCCGCGCCCGGATCTACCGGGAACGGGCCTGCCGGGCCGACCGCGAAGGGTTCCCGAATGAGGCGCACCGTGTCATGAAGGTCGCGCGGGACTACGAATTCCAGGCGCTGCGTCAGCTTTACGTGGGGGGCACGCCCATGGACGTGGGAGCCTGCCACCGGCGGATCGCCGACGATCAACTGATCTGCCCCTCCGATCGGTTGACGTCGAGCACGCCCGTCCACCAGATGTACGCCACGCTGGTCGGCGACCTCACCGGGGCCTATCTGCTGCGCCTCCGCAAGCAGGACGAGGTGTTGTGGCGGCCCGCGACTCCTGACCGCGGGCTGCCTTCCACGTACCAGGAACTGTGCGCACGCGTCCGCGGCGATCTCGGCCTCGCAGAGGAGGGCACCATGTCCGGCGCACCGGATCCCGAGCGTCTGCTGCGCAGACTCGTCGACGAGGAGGCGGAACTGACGGACGCTTTTCGGAGACTTTTCGCCGGATGACAAGGCTCCTTCGATGACAAGGCTCCTTCAAAGGAGTGCCAGATATCAGGGGTGGGGTGAATGGTGCACGTCGTCCACCTGAGGCTCGAAGCCGCCGAAGCGGATTCCGCGGTGGCCTATGACGTCGAAGCGACGATTCTCTCGGGGGACGAGATCGTCAGGAGATCAGAGGTGATCACCATGCCGCTGAAACCGGAGGAGCCGAGCGCGGGCGAGGAGTTGTGGCGCGCCCTGGCCGGATTCTTTCCCCCTCGTGCCGACGCGGCGCCGGACGAGGGGAGCGGCGCCCCGACTCTGGCGGTCCTGCGGCTGCACGCTCCCGAGCTGCACGACGTCGACTGGGAGGGCCTGGCCCGCGCAGCCGTGGAAGCGGGCGTGACCCGGCCGGTCACCGTGCTGCGGAGTGAGGTCGGAGCAGGGAATTTTCAGCCGGGCGAGCCGACGCCGTTCCACGATCTTCCGCTGCGGGTACTGGTCGTTGGGGTGGATTCGAGCAAGGAGCAGGGGGCGGAACCCGCATGGCATGAAGACGTGGCCGTGCACACCGCACTCTCCGCGCGCGCCGAACGGTGGGAGGTCGACGTGCTCCCGGGGCCAGTGAGTCACAACTCCCTTTCCGAAACTCTCAACGGCATCCAGCCCCATGTACTTCACCTGGCCGGCTGGGCCGCCCGGGATCTGCTGAGGGACGGTTCCGACGGTCTCGGCGGGCTCAACCTCTCCTCCGTCCGGCTGGTGGTCTCCAGCAGTGACGCCGATCCGCCGGAGGCACACCGGCGGCTTCGGCCCTACGTGGAGGCGGACGCGCTGCATCCGGCGCTGGCCGCGGTGTCCTTGACACCCGCGCCGGAGCACAGCTGCGAACGGTGCTCCACACTTGAGGGCGTACGCGACCTGTGTACGCCGGTGGAGGCGCTGTACACGGCACTGGCCGAAGGCCGGAGCATCGATGAGGCGGTCACCCGTGCCACCGCCGGTGCGGGCGACTGCGCGACCGCCGCCTCGGTCACGGTGAACTGCCTCCCGGACCGGGTCCTGCCCGTGCATCCGGCTCCGGTCGAGGCTGCCGCCGACGCCTCCGACCAGGACGAGGATCTCCACGACCTCTACAGGCCGCTGGTCGGGGCCACCGACCGGGTGGCGCAGCGCAGAACCGCACTGGACTGGCTGGAGCTGGGTGCGGCCGTCAAGAAGCTGATCGTGCTGTCCGGGGACGGCACCGGGGGACGTGCCGGGACGACCTGCCTGATGCTCTCGCTGCTCCAGGTCTGGGAGCGGCGGCCCGGCTGCCGGGCGCTCTACATGAACTTCAGCGAACTGCGCCGCAGTGTGCCGCCCCGGCACGTCGGAGCCCTGCCGCCACCGGCGCCGAACGTGGTCGTCGAGACGGTGGCCCTGCTGGCCGAGAGCATCAGGCGGGACAGCCTGCGCAACGGCGGCTGGGACATCGACGAAGACCTCGAATGCCTGGTGGCCCGGGTCGACGCCATACGCCGGGACCACCGCAACGGCGGTCGCAGAGCCACACTCGACGCCACGCGGGACAACCTCCTCGGCGCCGCGACGGACCTGGTCGTCAAGCTGGCGCCGCCCGGCACCCACCTCGTACTCGCGCTCGACCACTTCGCCAAGGGCGACGCCGATACCGAGGCCGAGCGGCGCGAGGCCCCCGGTCTGGTGGCCGATCTCTTCAACACCGTCCTGCACAGTCGCGGTGCGGTGAGCGTCGTGGTGACCGCGGAAGATCCGGAGGGCGAGGCGGCAGCATGGATCGATCGCTTCGACGCGACTCGCCGCCCCATCCGACTCCAACCGTGGCCACAGGCGCGTGCCAGATCCCTCCTGCGTGAACTCGGAGTTCGGTTGCGGTACGACTGGCATCACAAAGAGGAGTGGCGGGCGATGGTGGTCAACAACCTGGGAACGGTCTCCGGTGATTTCGGACCGGCCTTCCTGGAAGACGCGTATTCGGCCGCCGTAACCCAGATCGGCTGAGAGGGGGCGAGGGTATGGGGATCAGGTCACGCGCCCTGGAGACCGGGTTCGGCACCTACGTGGAGCCGTACGAGCTGTTCCGAGGTTCACGCGAGCGAGATCCGGTGCGCTACGAGGTCCTGAAGCGCTGCAGTCTGATGACCTGTGTCAGCCAGTCCGCCTTCGCCGCCGCCACCGACGACCTCGACTACTCCTTCGCGAAGCTGCGGCGCGTGCTCGTCCCTCACCACGGCGAAGCCGGCTGGTTCCAGATCAACGAGATGACCCGAATGGGCGCTTGGGCGGCCTGGTGGTACGAATCCGAGGGCATCGATCCGAGCACCGACCGCCCCGTCGGCATGGCCGAGACGGCGTCACGACTGGCCGGCCACCTCGCCACCGTGAACGGTGACACCGCGATGGTGGAACGCCTGCGGCTGCTGGCGGTGGCGGGCGACCGGGACGGGGTGATCGCCCAGTTCGACAAGTGGTACGCGGCGTTCGAGCGGGTGGCCGACTTCACGGTCTGCCGGCGACTGGCGCGGGCCGTGGCGCCGGACGACCTGCGGGAGTTCGCCCCCGAGGGGATCTGGGAGGACCTGTGGGACCGCCGGCAGCGGGCCGAGTCGCGTCTCACGATGAGCGCGGGGCTGCACGAGTACTTCGAACAGACCAGGGACTATCTCTCCCGACCCGAGCTGGAGGGCATCCTGGAATCGGCGGTCCTCGGCACGGATCCGCCCCGGACCGGGATCACCCAGGAGAACATCCCACCCGGCCCGCCCCGGGTGATCCACATGCACGCGCCCGGCGGCATGGGCAAGAGCACGCAGCTCGCCTGGCTCGTGGCGAGGTACGGAGCCCAGCAGGACCCCCCGGTGTTGTCAGCGGTCTGCGACGTCCAGACGCTGGTCCCGGGCCGCCTGCTGGCCCGCCCGACCCTGCTGCTCGTGCAGATCGCCGACAAGTTCCTGGCCCAGGCGCGAGCGCTCGGCATCGACCGGCGAGCAGAACAGTTGCGTACGTTCTGCGCGCGTTACCGGGAATACCGGCTGGAGCTCGACCCGAAGTTCGACAACCCCGACGACACCCCGCTCCAGTGGAATTCGGCGCCGCCTCCGGAACGTATGGCCGACGACTTCATCGACGCGCTGAACGACATGGCCCGGGCGCCCCTGCTGCTGTGCCTCGACACCACGGACGAAATCCTGCAGGCGGGCACGGCCGAACTCGAAGGCCTGCTGCGGTTGCTCGGCCGTCTCGCGGGGAAGGTCCTCTGGCTGCGTGTCGTGCTCTCCGGCCGTGCCGACGTCACCCGGCGGCCCGTCTTCCGGGAAGCCTTCAAAAAGGTGCCGTGGAGGGCACTGGAGCTGGGGCCGTTCACGGCCTGCCAGGCAAACCGCTATCTCCGGGACCTCCGGTGCATCGACGCCGGACAGGCCGAACGCATAGTGAGCGTGTGCGAGCAGGACGTCGAGGGGTCGCCCGTGTTCACCCCCCTCGTTCTCGCGCTGCTGGCCGACACACCGTCCGAACTGCCGTCCGTCACAGGTGAGTCGCTCTACCTGTTCGTCGTGGACCGGGAACTGAACAACATCGAGGACCGGCGCATCCGCCGCGCCCTCGACTACTGCTCGGTCGCCCGCCATCCCACCCGGGAGTACTTCGCCAATGTTCTCGTCCCGCTGCTGGACACCGGGCGGAGTACTGGCGAAGGCGCCCCGGACGACGAGGATCCCATGCGGTTGTGGGACAAGCTGATCGAGTACGCGAAACGGTCGGCGTGGATCAAGGCCGAGGACAAGCGCCTGTTCGTGCACGTGAACGTACGGCGTGAACTGCGTCAGCGCATGCGCTCCGACCCCGGTTCGGACTGGCGCCGGCTCCACCGCGACGGCACCGAACGCTGCGCCGAACTCGCCGAGCGAGCGGTCAGGTCGATGCAGCCGGAGAAGGCGGCCGGGTGGGTCGCCGAGCAGGTCTACCACCAACTGCACGATGCCGCCGAGCGCACGCGGGACCACCGGGACAGGCTGGCCTCGGCGGCGCGGACCTGGCAGCAGGAAGTCGCCCGTGCCTGGCAGCGGGGAGCCTTCGCCACCGTGATCGACCTGGCCGACCGGCTGCTCAGCGCCGACCTGGAGACCGCGGAGAGCGAACGGGACGGACTCGGCGAGCCCGACCCCCGCGTGATGCCGCTGCAGCTCTGGTACGACATCGCCCTGGAGCGGGCCTACGGTGAGCTCCACGCCGTGCTCTACGGCGGCAGCCACAGCTGGTGGGACGTCAACCGCTATCTGAAGCTGGCCCGCAAACGGGCCTGCATGACCATCGACGGTGAGCCTCCGGTGCGGCCCGACGAACGACGTGCCGAGCTGATCGCCGCCGCCCTGAAACTGTACGAGGGGACGAGCACCGGCGCCGCCCAGGTGCGGGAGGCCGACGAGAAACTGCGGCAGGTCCTCGACGCGTACGCCGCCGACCCGGGGTCCCGCGACAGCCTGCACGACCTCTGGGCCGTCGACGCCCGGCTCCTGCTGGCCGGCTGCCGGGTCCGCATCGGCCGCACCCAGGAGGACGGCAGCCACAGCCACGCACAGGCCGACGGCGCGTTCACCGAGGTGTTCGACGAGGCGGTCCGGCGGCAGACCCCCCAGGCGCTGCTGATCGCCCGGTACGCGGTGCAGGAGTGGCAGCCGGCGGACCGCCCGGACCTGGTACGCGGTTGGCTGCGGCGTTACGAGGCGGAGTACCGGGCTCACCACGCGGAGCACGCCGGCCGGACGCCGGACTGGGTGCTGCTCGCCGGAGCGGAGGCGGAGCTGAGGTCGGGGGCGCCCTTGTCGCGAGAGCTGCCCGGGGGGTCGGCTCTGGACGCCCTGGCTCTGCGTGCCGACATCCTGCGGGCCAGGTCTCATCTGCTGGCCGGTGATCCAGGGGCCGCCGAGTCCCTGCTGAGGGAGTTGACCCTCCCCGCGGTGTCCGGTCAGGTGGAGCCCGGGCCCGCCTTCGACACGCTCATGGCCCTGGCACAGGCCAATGCCGAGATGCTGGAACTCGAACGTGCCGAGACCTGTGCCGAGATGGCCATGAACCGCGCCCCTGGTGACGAGGAACGACTGTCGGTCATGGCGTTGCGCGCCTCTACCGCACTGGCCGTGGCCGGCGACCTTGCCCTGGCCGACCGGTGGATCGCCCGCGCCCGGCCGCTGCGCGAGGATCCGCGGGGTGCGGCGGGATCGGCCGTCAACCGCGCGGAGTGTGTGCTGCTGCACCGCTGGAGGCGCACGGACGACGTGGCCGCGCTGCTGGCTCGCTGGGCCGCGGACCTCCGGGCTCGTCGCGACGGCGTCCGAGGACAGGGCCCGCCGCCGAGTCCCGCGGAGTGGCTCGCGTACGGGCTGCACGCACTGGTGTGCGGGCTGCCGCAGGAGGCCAAAGTCCACCTCGCGACGATCACAGCCGCGCTGGAGTCCATTCCGGAGACGGGCCGCAGGCTGATGCTGCTCGCCGGCGAAGTACGGCTGTACGGGCCTGTCGCCGACGAACCCCTGCTGGCCGACAAAGAGCGCGTCGACGCCGGCCGCCGCTTGCTGGCCCGGCGCCGCGCCGAGTACGGCGAGGACCCGCGCACGACCGGGCTGACGGCACTGTGGGCGGCCCAACTGCACGCTCGACTGCTGGGTGCCGGCCCCGGGGTGACGGCCGAAATGCGCACGGCCACCGAGCGGTTGGGCTCGGACAACGGTCAGGTCCGTGCCGCGTGGCTGCGCCTGCACCGACTGCTGCCCGCCGACCTGGCGCCCGCACCCCTGCCTTTGGCCGACGCCCACGAAGCCCAACGGCCCGCCCTGCGCGCCGCCGACATGCTCGCGCGGGCGCACCACGCACGGCGGAGGCAGGCGCGCAGGACCGCGGCCCAGGCCGCTGAGCTCCTCGGCCCCGCCACCGCGATGCCCACGGAATGGCATCTGAGCGCCGCCCGCCACGGCGCCGACGTCGGTCTGAGCACAACCGAACTGGCCGAGCGGCTGCGCACACCGCTGCTGGAGGAGTCACGCCGCCAGAACCTGCAGTTCGCCCTGCAGCGGCTCGGGCGCTACGACCGGGAGCCGCTGCCCGTCGGCGAGCCCGACGAGACCTGGCGGAAGGCCTGGGCGGTGCTGGACCGTGAGGCCTCGGGGAATGTTCCGGCGCACCTGAGGCAGGCCGTGCTGAGGGCCGCCACCGAGCGGCCGGTCACCCAGATCGAGATCGACGTCCGGGGAGACACCGCCGTCGGCGGCGTCCCACTGCCCCAGCCCACCGCGGCCAAGACGTCCGCGGTCTCCGGCGGGCCCGTCGTCTGGCGGGTGACGGAGAACTTCCTGCTCTCCGACGCCGACCCCGAAGCGGGCCCGGACACGGCGGTCGACGTCATCCTGTTGCACGGCGAGATGCGGCCCTTCGACCGCGGAGCGGCCCTTCGCCTGCCGGGCAGCGCCCGGTCCATCCGGCCCGAGGACGTGGACCAGGCCGTGCGCAGGCTGTGCGAGCGCCGGCGGCAGCCTCCGCCGTTGCTGGTGTTGGACGCCCTGCCGCAGGACACGGCCGACGGCCGCGAGTCGCAGCTGCGTGACCTGTTCGCGTACCAGCTGCATCTTCTCGGTTACGTACCGGCGGTGCTGGCCTCCGGCCCGGTGCGGTCCGACCCGGACGGGACCTGGCGCGCGGCGGCGCTCGGCTACGCCATCGGCTTCGGTCGGACCGCCGAGCAAGTGGCCGAACGGCTCCAGCAGTTCGCGTCGGACCACGGCGTGGGGGGTCCCGCGGCGGCCCGTGTCCGACTGCTGTCGCACATCCCGAAGGAGGAGATGTTCGGCCTCGGCCTGCTGTGAGAGTGCCGACCGGGCCACGGCTCATAAGCACGGCTCACAAGAGGGTCAGCCACACCAGGACGACGAGCATCGCCAAAGGGGCGTAGATGAAGACGAACACCTTCGTGATCAGCCGCAGGTTCGGGGCCGGGCCTCCCCCGAACGGCAGGTCCTGAGCCCGGCCTCCCCCGGATACCGGTCGCGGCGGAGGGCTTTCACACGAGTCCAGGCCCAGGGCGCGCGGGATGGCCCAGTCACCCAGCACCCGGAAGAAGACGGGATGAACGGCGATGCTCCGGCGGTCCAGTTGCCCGTACATCCGCCGTACCACCGCCCTCAGCGGCTCGCACAGTGTCGCCCCGGCCTCGACCAGCAGGAACTCGGCCCAGGCACGGGCGGGCTCCTCACGGTGGAGGGCGCCACTGATCAGCACGTCGTAGAAGTACCGGGGGCCGTCGGCGGCCATCGGCCGCCACGGGACGGCACTTCTGCGGGGACCCTGGAGTCCGAGCCGGAGGTCGATCGCTCTGCGGCACGCTGCGTCGATCTCCTGTTCGCTCCAGCCGTCGACCGCGTTCTCCAGCGCCAGACGCAGTTTCCGGTCCTCGGACGCGCGGCGCGACCCGATCAGCCTTCCGACCAGGTCGTCGCTGTCCGAGGGCCGGTGCTCGGTGTTCGGCACGGGCACCGGGGCCGGTGCCTCGGCAGGGAGAGGGGGGGCGCCCGGGACCGGAGGCGGATCAACCGGCGGGTCGGGGACTCGGGGTGCCTTCTCGGACACGGCCTCCGGCTGCTCTTCGGCCGTGTTCGTGGCCGTGTTCGCGGCGGATTCGGTGAGGCCTGCCGATTCCCCGGTTCCCTCCCCGCGGTATGCCGTGGCGGCCGACTCGTACGCCGTGCCTGCCGGCAGCGCCAGATGGACCGGTGCGGCCGGCTGCACCATCAGCGCTCCGAGCAGCGACTCCGCCCGTTCGACCGGCTGCATCCGCTGCCACAGCCGGGCCTGCGGACTCAGGAAGGTCAGCCCGTCCAGGCCGTGCTCCTGATAGCGGTCCACCAGCAGGGACGCCGTGGTGTGGGCAGGTCCCCCGGGCGGTTGCTGACCGACCAGGCGGAGACGACCGTAATCGGGACTGCCGGTGCGGGGCCAGTCCTCCATGACGATGAGGCGGTAGGGGCCCGACTCGACCGATTCCAGGGTGGAGAGGGACCACGGGCCGGGGACGAGGGGGCCGAGGATGTCCACGAGGCCGAGCAGGACGGCCCGGGGGTTGTCGCCGACCAGTGAGGCGGCGATCGACAGTTTCTGAGCGGGCTCGCTGAGCACCCAGGTCACCAGGTGGCGCAGCGGTTCGGCGAGCGCCGGGTCGCGACTGGCCGAGCGGAGGCGTGCGGCGCCGTCATCGCCACGGCGCCGCAGGTCGGCGTAGTCCACCCGGCGCAGCGTCTCGTCCAGTCGTACGGCCGCGAGGTTCTCGCCCAGGGGCCAGTCGTCCGGGCCGAGACCGAGGCCGAGTTCCGCGCAGAACTGGCCGGGGGCGCCGACCAGGGCCTGGCTGAGCACGTTGCCGCGGCGCAGGGCGTCACGGGCCACGATGCGTCGGACGAGCAGTTCCTGACCGGAGGGGAGCACGGCGCAGGCGACCGAGTCCAGTTCGGTGAGGGAGTCCCCGGGGGGCCGCATGATCTGTCCGGCGAGCTTGAACAGGCTGAGCGCTTCCGCCATGGCGAAGGAGACGGCGACGGGGCCGAACCCCTTGTTGTCCGAGGCGTTGCCGGGATCGTAGGCGCAGATCACCTGGTGTACGTCGGAGCCGGTCACGGGCATTTCCTCACACCTCCCTGAGCCGGGGGGCCGGTCCCGGCGAGTCCAGCAGGCCGCACATCTGGAAGACCGACAGCAGCGGACCGAGGACTCGTCGGGGCCGGATGCCCCCGGTGAAGGCCGTGGGCTGCCCGGCGGGTCCTAAGTGGCCGTTGACAGCGGGCAGTACGGCGGGGGACATCCCGGTGGCCGACACGAAATGCAGCGTGCAGCGTCGGCACTCCACGAACGGCCGCAGCCAAGGGGCCGCCTGATGGTGCGTCAAGAAGGCGTAGACGTCCTGGCTCTCTCGGAAGGCCCGCACGGGGTCGGGACTGCTCTCGATGCGCCCGTCCTCGCGCAGCCAGTGGTCGATGGGCGGCTCGAAGCGCAGGACGTCGCACTTGTTCAGCACGACCGCCGTCGGTACGTCGCAGAGATCGCCGTCGCGCGGCAGCCGGTCCAGGACGGCCGAGAAGGTGGGATCGGCGATACCCGCCTGCTGCTGCGGGACGCCGGCGGTCTCCCGGGCGGGGACCAGCTGCTTCAGACGCAGCGCGCGCAGCGCGTCGACAACGAAGATCAGCGCGTCCACGCCTAGGAGGAACTCGGTCACCTTGCCCGGCAGTTGGAGCGACTCACCGGCGATGTCGAAGAAGGCCACCGGCCGCGTCCGCTTGTTGACCGTGACCAGCAGCGCGTCGGTGAACTCCACGAAGTCCGTGATGCTGGTGGCAGGCAGCACCCGCCCGGCCTCCAGCTCGTTGACCGCGCGGGCAAGGAAGGCGTGGTGCTGGGAGGTGTTGACCGAACGGCAGCGGATGCCCAGGGAGTCCAGGCCGCCGCGCCCGATCTCCGCCATCATCGCGGCCAGCAGGTGTGTCTTGCCGGTGCCCGACTGGCCGACGAACGCGATCGTGAGCGGCCGGCCGAAGAGCAGGTAGGGCACGGGGAGGAAGTGCCGCTGGGCACTCTCGTTGGGGCACTTGAGAAAGGCCTGGTTCAGCTGGTCCTGGCGGCGCATCCCGTTGGGCTCCGAGGCGGGGTCCCACGGTGTGAGCTTGTTGGTCTGCGGATCGGGGACGAAGAGCTGCTTGTCGTCGAAGTGCAGATTCTCCAGGCAGCTCGGGCAGCGTACCGGCTGACCCGTCTGCTCTTCCGGCATTCCGTTGTCCACTATCCGCCTTCCTCTGCCCTGCGGTGACCCGTGCCCCAGCGTCCCGTCCCGCCGGCCCGTGAACGACGCCGCGTCCAGGCGGTGCCGGAATCCTGCTGTCCGCCCGCACCCGGGGGCGCCTCGGCTCGGGGCGGATCCGGGTGTCGGGCCGAGGGGGGCAAGGGCCAGGCCAGCGGCCCCTTGTCGGCCAGAAGATCGGCGAAGCGCTGCCGGGCCGCGCGCAGCGGGTCCGGCGGACGGCCGAGGTCGTCCCAGGGATCCGCCGCGGCGATGCGTCGCAGCATCGTCCTGGCGTCCGGCCGCTGATCGGCGCGTTCGGCGAAGACGTCCTTGAGCAGGTCGTCGCGGACGGGACCGGCCAGCGGAGGAATCCGACTGCCGCTCGCCTCACGGGAGTTGGCGACGAAGTACACCAATTGGCCGGCGCTCCAGATGTCGTCGCGGTGGTCGTTGGAGCCGGTCCCCTCGCGCTGCTCGGGCGAGGCCCAGGGCAGTGCGCCGAGCCGCTGGCGGGGCCGGCCCACCTGGTCGGCGCTGCCGAGATTGGTCAGCTGCACACGGGTGCCGTCCCAGCGAACGGTCGCGGGGCTGATGGACCGGTGCACCAGCGCCGCCCACTCCAACAGCCGCAGGGCCCGGAACAGACTGCTCTCGAACTTCTTCTGCTCTGTCGACAGCACCAGCCCCCGGGCGATCTCGGCCATCGGCTGCCCGCCCCGCAGTGGATCCAGCAACAGGAAGGGCGACTCGACCTCGATGGCGTATCCGGCCAGCCGGGTGAACTCCGCCGGGTATGTCACCTCGGAGAACGCCCGGATCAGGGTGAGTCCCGCGCGGATCTCCGCCTCCAGCGAGTCCACGCTCTCCGCGCGTTGGGCATACGTGGGCAACAGGCGCCGTTGCAGCATCGGGCGCCCGTCCTCCAGCCGCAGGGTCCGCGTGCGGAACCCGGAACCCGGCTGGTGGGGTTCGTCCGCGCCGATGTCGAACACCCGTACGCGTTCGGGCATCCCGGAGGAATCGACAAAGGACAGCGTCTCGTTCATACCGCCACTCTCCGGAAATCCTTCAGCGCGCCGATCCAACCCCTCCGGTGCCCTCCCCGGGTCATCCCGTCTCGCCGGGCGTACGGGACGCCGAAGGGGGCGAGGCGGTCTCCCGCGCGGTACCGGCGCCGTCGGTCTCCTCGGGCCACACCGAGCGCACGGCGCCCACCGACAGCGGCACCAGCCGCAGCAGCCCGGCGAACCGTCCCGATCCGGTCCATACGATCTCCGGAAGCCGCACCGTCACCGATGCCGGTGTGTGAGCCGACGACCGGGCGCCGGCCTGCACGCCCTCGCCCCCGCTGCCGTCGTCGCCGCCCCGCCCGGCGCCCGACTGGTCCTCCACCGCCTGCCAGAACGCTCCCTGGACCGCCTGCGGTACGAATCCGAAGCTGTGCGCCGCGGCCGGAGCGCGGTCGAGCATGCGCAACTGGTCGGGGGAGCACAACTGGAGGGCGTCACCACGGCTGTCCGGCAGCAGTACGTCCACGATGCGGGTCAGGTCCACCCCGACCAGGGTGGCCGGATCCGGCCGACCGGCCGGCACCCGCGCGAACGGCGGCGGAGGCGTGGTGCCGACCCGGGACAACTGCCGCTGGTACTCGTGAACCAGCTCGTCGGTGCGGGCCACCACCGGCAATGACGCGGCGCTGGACGGGTCCCGCAACACCACGTGCCAGTACGGGGAGAGCACCTCGGCCACTAGATCGTCCATGTCCCCGCCCAGCGTGGCCTGGAGGGCCTGCCCGGCCTGGCCGATGTACTCCACCGCGAACGTGCTGCCACCGCGTCTGCCGGATCCGCCGGTGCGTTCGCCGCCGCGGGGTCCGGCGTTCCAGGCCGGGCGGGCCCTGCGGCCGAGCTGCTCGGCGAACTCGGCAAGCGTGTCGCAGACCGTCTGCACCAGATGGGCCAGGGCTTTGGCCTGGTCGGACGCCCCGGCTCGCGCGTCGGCCAGCAGCCAGTGCCCCAGCACACCCTGGTCCAGCACCTCGCCGAGGTTCTCGGTGGCCGTGACGGCCTCGCTCAAGCAGGTGGCGGCCCGCCAGTCCCGTACCGCCGCGGTCCACAGGGCGCGGGCCGACTGCGCCACCGCCAGCAGGGCCAGCACCAGCAGCGGCGCGTCGGCCCAGGCGGGCACTCCGGCCGCGTGCAGGGCGAGGCCGGCGGCGCTGCCGACCGCCCAGGCCCCCGCCAGGGCCGCGACGACCGTCGGTGACATCCGGCGGACCGAGCCCGCTGTGCGCACCGCCCCCGCCGCCAGCAGCACCAGCGCCAGTGCCGTTCCCCAGGCGCCCAGGGGGCCCGACGCGGCGAGCAGCGCGGCGGCGGCCCCCCACAGGGTGGGGCGCACGATTGTGGCGCCACCCGAGGAGGGCGGCGGTTCGACCAGGGTGTCCAGCAGGGGGTCCGGGCAGATGCGGTGCAGCCGTTCGATCTGGGCGGCGCTGCCGGTGGGCACTGCACGCCCGGCGAAATCCCGCAGCCAGGACACGATCTCGGGCAGGGGGCGACGGCGCTCCAGCCGCACCATCACCTGCCGGCGCAGTTCGGCCCCCACCTCGTCGGGGCGTGTGCCGGGCACGTGCGGAAGCTGGACGCCCATCTGCGTCAGATGGTCGCGGCCGTCGGCGTTGAGCCCCGCCCGGCCGTCCACCCACTCGAAGGTCTGCTCGATGGAGTCCCGGTAGTCGGCCAGGGCGTGCCCGGCACCGCGGAGCGCCTCGACCACCTCGTCGGCCGGATCGTCCAGCCCCAGGAACCCGCGCCAGCCCGCCAGCCGGTTCAGACCGTCGTCCGCCTCGCTGAGCCCCTGCACGCTGCGCCAATGGGCCTGCCGCAGCAGGCTGCTCTCCGGCAGACAGTCGGCCACCGACAGGTCCTCGGGCTCGGTGTACCCGGCGAGCACCCCGAGCGCCCCGCCCGGCGCGGGCCCGCTCCGCAGGTCGTCCGGCGGCGAGGTGCACGAATCCAGCGCCTGCAACTGGGCGCGCATCAGGTCCTCTTCGGGAACTTCGTGCACCAGCAGCCGCAGCGCGGGGCTGGCCACCGCCGACGGCAGTTCGCCCAGCGTCGAGACCGTCTCGTCGAACACCTCGGCCACCTGGAGCAGCTCGATCAGCGGCTCCAGGCCCGCGATGTCGTCCGCCGCGAGGTCGGTGTCGGTCAGCGCCAGCGAGCGGCCCTGTCCCGGACGCCAGCCGATGCCCCGCACGTCCCCGATCCACAGGGTCGCCGCCATCGGAGGCCTCAACTGCGCGGGCAGGCTCAGCACATGCTCATCCGGGCCCGGTGCCGGTCCCACGGCCAGGCAGAGCACCGTGGACACCAGGGACTTGGAACACAGCCGCTCGTACGCGGCGTGGTGGGCCACCAGTGCCACGGCGGTGTCGATGACCAGCACACGGGAGACGTCCGCGGACCGCACATGCGCCTCGCGCATCGCGTCCCGGAAACGCTGCTCCAGGGCCGGCGGATCCATCACGTCGGCCAGTTCGTGGCGCAGATCGAGGCAGATGACGAGCCTGTCGCCGCTCGGGTCGCTCATTTTTCCTCCCCCTGGGAGTTCGGGGGACTCATGGACCCCTTGGGTCCCAGCGGCGCCTCCGCGGCGCCGCTGCCGAAGCGCCGCTCGTGCACCGCGGGCGGGTACTGGCCGGGAGCGGGGTGGAAGGACTGGTCGAGCGTGCGCAATGTCCAGCCGGACATCCGATGGGCCCGGGGAAAGGGCAGATCGAGGGCGCCGGGCAGAGTCTCGTTCCAGAACGCCGCCAGCTCGGTGTACCCGACGGTCCGCTGCCCGTCCGTCCGGTCCGCCATGCGGCCCAGCAGCCTGCTCTGCTGCGGCGCCACCTCGTGCACCAGCGCGCGGAACAGTCCGTGCGGCGGAACCGGAGCGCCCTCCAGACCGTGCGGAGTCGTCGCCATGAGCTGCTCGCAGAAGGCGTTGCGGATACCCCCGCTGTCCTCGGCCAGCGTCCAGGACTCGTACGCGCGCAGCAGACTTCCCCAGCTGGACATCCCCGCGCCGGGCGAGTCCAGCGGGCAGACCATGGCCGCCGAGTCGCGGTCCTGCAGCCCGATGCGGATCTGCCGGGGATTGCTGATGTCCCCGAACACATGGAACTGGTCGTTCCACATGGCACAGAGCAGCCGGTGCAGAATGTGCCGCCGGTCCTGCTCGGTGCCCATCAGGAAGTCGTACTCGTAGCCCAGCCGCTGACGCCAGCTCAGGTGGTCGCCGGGCTGCTCGGCGGCGAGCGCCTCCGCCCACAGGGTCAACGTCGCCCGTACCTCCGGCACCTCGGTCAGACTCATCGCGCTGCGGAACAGCACCACAGTGATCGACTCCGTCGACACCGGCCGGAACTCGATCTCCCGCTCGCTGTCCCGGGGCAGCCGCATCTCCCGCTCCAGGAACTTGCGCACCGTCGTGTCCGAAGGTGTCGCCGGGTACACGATGAGGACTTTCAGCCGTCCGCTGCCCTCCGGCGAGAACCCCACCGGCAGCAGCGAGGCGAGCTTGTGCCGGCACTGTTCCAGCGCGTCGTCACCGACCTGCCCACCGCCTCCCGCCGCGGCCTCCGCCAACAGGGTGCCGAGCCTCGGCAGCAGCGGCCGTTCCTCTCTGCTGCCGGGTTCCACGAACAGCCGTTTGACGCGGTGCTGGAGGTGCTCCTTGATCACTCCAACCGCTCGCCGGGGGTCGGTACGCGCCTCGTTGAACGCGGCTCGCCACCGCTCGGCACTCACCAGCCGCCCCAGCAGCGCGTGTTCGTTGTCGGTCTCCCGCAGCCCTTCGGCCAGCAGCAGCCGGTGCACCACCGCGTCGTAGAAGGACGTCAGATCGCTCTGCGCGGGCAGCAGGTACGAGACGCCGGTGCGCGGCCGGTACAGGTGCCGGGTGCGCTGGGTGAACGAGGTGTGCTCCTCGTCGGCCTGCTCGCGGAAGGCGGCCACCAGAGCGTTGATCTCGGCCTTGAGCCCGGCCATCGTACGGTCCCAGCGCATCGCGTGGTCCGCCCAGTGACGATGCCAGGTGCGCCGGGCCTCCCACTGGTACCAGGCATCCTGCTGGGCCAGGACGGCTGATACCTCCGGGTCGGTCCACTTGGCCTTGACCAGTCCGCCCATCCGGTCCCGGACGCCCTGCGGCTGCGGTGGACCGGCCGTCAGCCCCGGCGGGCGCTCGGGGTCGCGGCGGCGGTTCTCCAGCAGCCCGGCGAAGCCGACCCGCTCCAATCTGTCCCGGGCGGCCGGGTCGCCCAGGAGGGCCTGGTGCACCTCCAGCAGATCGCATCGGCCCAGCAACTGGCGTACACCCCGTACCGGGTCGAAGGCGGTGGCCAGTTCGGCGACCTGCTGGCGCAACTGGCGGTCCAGGTCGCCCAGGGCATCCTCCATCGCGGCCTGGCGCGTGGCCAGCGCGTCCAGGATGGCGCGGGCGCCGGTGACCGGGCGTGGCTCGTTGAACGGCAGGCCGACCCGGCTCCACAACGGGTCGATGTTGGAGGCGGTGAAGAAGTCGCGGATGAGCTCCCGTCCTGAGCCGTCCGTCGGTCGTGCGGCGGTGGTCTGCAGGCGCAGCGCCGTGGCCTGCAGCCGAGAGGCCAGCAGCTCGGCCAACTCGTCGACGGGCACCGTCATGGAGGCCACCAGACTGGTCGACACCCCGCGATGGCCGATGCCGGTGGGTGCGACGGCGGCCCGTTCCACATTCGTGTTGATGAACGAGTCGGCGAACGACTGGTAGAGGTGGTCGCTGTCGCGTATCCGCCCGTCGTCGTCGCCCAGTTCGGTGCCCAGGAGCGACATCACCAGGGACACCACGCTGCGGTGCAGGTCCTCCCGCTCGATGCCGGAGGTGCGGCTGAACAGGAACGCGGTCTGCGCGGTGGAAGGCCGCAGCCGCACCGCCAGGCCGCCCGGGTACTCCAGCCGCAGCTGCCCCTGTACTCCCACGTCGTCCAGGCTGTCGTCGGCGTCGGGCGCGTTCTGGTCGTCCACCAGACGGAACAGGTCCACCAGGGAGCGGCCGGCGTTGAGCCGGGCTGCCCGGCCGCCGCCGCGGCCGTCGTCGAAGGCGGATGGCATCAACACCAGGGGGTAGATCTTGACCCGGTAGTGGGCCTCCTCGAAGGCCTGTCCGATCAGATGCAGATAGTCGTAGAAGAGGCCCGACCCGGTGCCGCCCGCCACCGAGAACGCCACGAACACATCGCAGCTGTCCGCCAGGGTGCCCCCCAGCGAAGTCAGGTCCCCGCCTGACTTGCTGATCAGCGAGATCGCCTCCCGCAACGGCTCCAGTGCTGGGCCGAGACCGCTGCGGAACGTCTCGAACAGCGCAGATCGGCCCACCGTCGGCAGTTGCCCGGCCCCCCGGATCAGCGGTGCGATCCGGGGCTCCCCGGCGCGCGGCGGCAGCCACCGGCAGAGCGGCCCCGGCAGATTGGTCCGCAGGCTCCGGGCCACTTCCGGGTAGGAGTCGAAGCGCGGCAGCAGTCCGAACGTGGCCCGCGAGGTCCTGCTGTAAGCCGCCTTGAGCGGGCCGTCCGCACGCATGTGCGGCAGTCGGTTCAACTCGGCCTCGTTGAGGTCGGCGTAGACGAACTGCGCACAGTCCGGCAGCTGGTACGGCAGTAACTGCCGACCTCGCAGCGCGGGGAACAGCGCGGTACCGTCCGGCCCGCACAGCGCCTCACGCAGACGGTTCTCCAGCTCCGCGCCGATCAGGCACCCGGTGCCGCCGAGACCGACGAAGAGCATCGGCTGATAGATCTTCACTGGTGTTCACCTCGTGATGGCGTGCCGGATGCGCTCGGTGGCCTGATGTTCGCGTCGGGGCACGGGACCTCGCGCCGGGGCAGTAGCAGCAGTGGGGTTCCTCTCGCCAGCACCTCAGAAGTCGTCGTCATACGGTCGCCGGGTGACGAGCGTGGCGCTGTCGGCGGTGCTCTTACGGGCGCGCTCGCCGCCGCGACGCGGCTTCGCCGCAGCGTCGGCCGGCCGGCCTCGCCCTGTTCCGGCGCCCGCGGACCGTGCCGCCCCGGCTGTCCCGGCAGCCCGGGTGGCAGCACGGTGATCGGCGAAGCCGAGCGAGAGCCCGTCGATCACCACCGCACGCTGTCCGCGCGGGACGGCGATGCGCTCCCCGGCCGGCAGCCGCACCGTCAGACCGCCGTCGCCCGCCCGGCGCACGCGATAGCGCCCACCGGAGTCGTCCAGCAGCAGACGCTGGGTGCCGCCAGGACTCGCGCGCAGGGAGAAGCCGAATTCGGCGCCGGCCCGCGCGGGGGCCCGCAGCCTGCTCAGTTCGGATTCGTCCTTGTACAGAATCAGCTGGATATCGGAGACATCGCGATTCCGGTGGCGGTCCTGCCAGCGCAGGGCCACCACCACGAGCACCGCCAGCAGCAGCGCGGCCCCCAGGCCGATGCCCTTCCCGTACCGGTCCAGGAAGCTCGGCACCGGCAACACCCGCACGGTCACGAAAGCCTGGGCGACGACCCGGCCCGATGCCTCGTCCCGCACCGTCAGGCTGCCGGGAACCGCTCCCAGATCCGCCTTCGCCCCGAACCGCAGCCGCACGGGTACTCGCACCTGCTCGCCCGCCGCCACCGTCATCCGCTGAGGGGTCACGGTGAGCGCGCTGCGGGCCGAACCGCCGGTCAGTGTCAACCGCAGCCGGTGCGGGACGTCGTCGTTGTTGCGCAGCTCCACGCCGCCCCGGGCAGTGCCGCCCGGGTGCGCCTCGCGGTCGTCGAACACGATCGAGCCGGTCAGCAGCGGTGCCTCGGTGGCCAGTTCGGTCGCGTACGAGCGCTGGTCGCCCGCGATGCCCTCGCCGGTCATCACCCCGGTGAACAACAGTGCGCCGGTGGCGGTGCGCGGCACGGTGACGTCCGCCGAGAACTCGCCGTCGTGGGCCGCGGGATCAGCTCCCTTCCCGTCGTCAGTGAGGCGCAGTCTCCGCGCGCCGAACCCGCCGCCGGTCAGTTTCACCGACACGCTGATCCCGGCCAGTTGCCGCCGCTCGGTCAGGACCACCCCCTGCCGGGTCTGCAGGGTCACATGCGTCGAGACGCGCTGCCCGGCGGTCGGCACCGGTGGGTCCACCACGATGAACGAGCGCAGAACTCCCTGCCAGATCGCGCCGGCGGTGATCCGCTGCGCCGCCGCCCCGCCCAGCACCTCGACGTGCACCCGCCATGTGCCCGGATACGGATTGCGGATCCTCAGCGCCTCCACGGGTCCCGACTGGCCGACCAGGTCGAACTCCGAGCCGTCGGCCCTGCCGTGCAGCGGCACCTTGCGCCCGCGCGGATCGTAGTACGTCACCGTGACCGCGTCCGGATTCTGTTTGACCACCGCGATGGAGCCGTCCGTGGCCACCGGCGGGATCGTCACTTTCAGATCGGCACTGGACGACACCGACGGGTTCGTCTGCCCGGGTGTCGCGATCGCGCACCGCGCCCCCGCGAAGGCGGTGAGCAGCACTTGGGCCACATCGGAGGAACCCGACGTCACCTGCGCGGTCGGACGGGCCGAGGGGAGGTTCGCGCAGCGGCTCTGATAGCCGCCCGACGCGAGCGCCTCCAACTGTGCCTTGTCGATGCCCGAGCCGAAACCCAGCGGCCAGATCTGCACCTTGTCCGCGGCGGCCTGCGCGACCTGCGCCCGCAGCCTCTTCTTGGCGTTGGCATTGCGGGATGCGGCGTCAGGGCCGTACGCGGGACTGTCGCTGACGTCCAGACGCCCGTCGGTGAGCAGGAAGACGATCTTCGGAGTCTCGTCGTCGCCGTTCGCGAGCAACGAGAGGCCCTGCGCCAGCGCCGCCGGGAAGTCGGTTCCGTTGCCCTCGCCGTCGGTGCGTCGGCGTAACCCCGACACACAGGCGCTCAGCTGCTCCCGGCCGCCCCCGTCCACCCTCGTCAGCGGACAGACCGTGTCCACCGGAGGCCGGCCCTCCCCGGTCGCGCTTCCGAACCCGACCACGGCCGCTCGCGACTTGTCGGACACCTCCCCCAGCACCAGTACCGAGGCCGCCGCACGCTCCGCGGCCACGTCCTGCGCCGACAGACTGCCCGACTCGTCCACCAGGATCACGAAATCGACCGGTGCGGGTTCCAGCGCGTCCGCCGCGTGGACGTGGGGCGCGGGGATCACGGTCAGTAACGCCCACAGCAGCGCGCACACCGTCCCGACCACGCCGACACGACGCACGTGCAACGGCGAACTCCCCTTATCAGACCGGTGTTCGAAGGGGTCAGTTCGCACCGGACCACCCCCCTTGGCGTCCTGAGAGAACCGCGCTAGGTGGTAGTTGTAGCACCGCGCGATGACTCCCCGTAAGGGATTCACGCAATCACGTACGAGTGACACGCGCAGTCCTGTAGAAGCGCGGCCCGTGCCTCCATGGACCGGCGGTGGCCGTCCGCACTGGAGAAGGTGTCGGGGCGGAGCGCGCCGCAGGGAGGACGGCCACGCGGGGATCTGCGGTCGGCAGGCCCTGCCCGGAACCGGGCACCGGCCGGGCACCAGGCAGGGGAAGCCGGTCCGGACCCGCGTACGGGCCGAGCGCCGGCCCCGTGTCCCGTCGCGGACCCGGTCCAGTGGGGCCCCTTGCCTCATGCGCCCCGGGTCGCCGGGACAGGAACGTGACTTCCGAGACACATGGGCGGTGCAAGCCGCCCGCACCCGACGGGAGACACGATGAAGAACATCTGGACGACCTGTTCCACGGCGGGCATCGCGCTCGCCGCGTTCACGGGCGCGGCACTCGCCGCGCCCCCGGCCCTCGGTGCGTCGCGGGACGAGGCGGGCCCCATGAGGATCGTCAACTACAAGATCGAGTACGGCTCGTACACCGCCGCCAATTCCATCAACAACAAGACCGCTGACGCGGTCTGCCCCCTCGGGACCGTTGTGCTCGGCGGCGGGGGCCAGGTCGGCGGAGCGCCCGGACTGCTCGGCCTGCGCGAGCTGAATCCGCGGCGCACGAGCGACGGCCGGTACCGCTTCACCGCGGCTGCCGCCGAGACCGGGCACAGCACGAACGCCAACTGGAGGATGCGGGCCGTCGCGGTGTGCGGCAAGCGGCCGGCCGGCTACGAGATCACCGACTGGAGGACCTCGGTGAAGAACCACGGCACCGGCTTCAAGGCCGCCACCGCGACCTGCCCGTCCGGCAAGAAGCCGCTCGGATACGGCGCCAAGGTCCTGGGCGGCCCCAACAACGTGTCGCTGCGCTCGATGGTTGTCCTGCCCTGGATGCAGAGGCGCGCTGTTCAGGCCTCGGCGTCCGAGGCGGCGGTGAACACCTTCAACCCCTGGAGCGTCAGCAGCCGTGCCGTGTGCGCGACGTCCTCGAAAGGTCAGAGGGAGTATGCCGGTGAGTGGTTCGGTGACGGGTCGCCCGCCGGCGTCACGCGGACTGCCGCCTGCCCCGCCGGCCGGAAGCCGCTGGGGGCAGGCATGGCCGTGAGCGCGGACCGCCACATCCTGCGTAACCTGCTGGTCAGGTCCGTGTATCCGTTCCGCCACTCCGGCGGGAGCGGCTCCGTGACCATATTCTCCGAGGACTGGAACGGAACCTCCGGCCCCTGGAAGGCCAACGCCCGGGTCATCTGCGCGCCGTGACGTACCGGGCTGGGCCGGCCGTGTTCGTCCGTCGGCTCAGCCCGCCCACGGCCTCATTCGTCGAGCCGGCCGGCCGTTCCCGAGGACGAGTGTGCCGGAACTCGTACAGCGCACCCGCCCGCCGCGATCCCGAAGCCGAGGACGGTGGCCAGGATCGTGGTGTCGCCGGAACGGCTCCGGGCCCGCCCCCGGGGATCAGGCCCGGAGGCGGGCGGTCCGTGCCGGGCGCCGACGCCGGTCGCCGGCGCCGGACGGCGGCGCTCCCTCAGACGTTGACGCCGAAGTCTGAGGCGATGCCCGCGAGTCCGGAGGCGTATCCCTGGCCCACCGCGCGGAACTTCCACTCGGCGCCGTGGCGGTACAGCTCGCCGAAGACCATCGCCGTCTCGGTGGCGGCGTCCTCGGACAGGTCGTAGCGCGCGATCTCGGCGCCGCCCGCCTGGTTGACGACGCGGATGAAGGCCCCCCGGACCTGCCCGAAGCTCTGCCCGCGGGCCTGGGCGTCGTGGATGGAGACCGGGAAGACGATCCGGTCGACCTCGGCCGGTACGCCCGCGAGGTTCACCTTGACGGACTCGTCGTCGCCCTCGCCCTCGCCGGTGAGGTTGTCACCGGTGTGCTCGACCGAGCCGTCGGGGCTCTTCAGGTTGTTGTAGAAGATGAAGTGCTGGTCGGAAAGGACCTTGCCGGAGGCGTCGAGCAGCAGCGCCGAGGCGTCGAGGTCGTAGTCGGCGCCGGTCGTGGTGCGCACGTCCCAGCCGAGGCCGATGAGTACGGCGGTCAGGCCCGGCGCCTCCTTGCTGAGCGAGACGTTGCCGCCTTTGGACAGGGAAACTCCCACTGCGTACTCCTTCTCGAAGCGTCGGCACGGGGACCCGGCCGGGACCCCGAGATTGAATCTACAACACTGTAGAAAAAGAGGAAGAGGGGGCGTGCTCGTCGCGGACGCGCTGTGTCGTGGCGCGGTGGATGGTGGGGCCGGAGGGGCGTACAGGCCTCTCAGGGACGGGTGGTGGGAGCGGATCGGGTGCCGGCCGGAGGGTCGGGCGGAGGGTCGGCCCGGCGCCGATCGGGCGCCGGTCGCAGCGCCGGGTGCGGGTCCGTCGGAGCGTCCGGTGCGTGCCGGACGAGGCGTCGGGCCGGTGTCGGGCCGGTGCCGGGCCGGGCGTGGCGGCGAGCGCGGACGTCGGGGGCGACCGCTCGGCGTCGATACGATGGACCGCCCGTGTCTCGGAGTCGGCGGAAGGGAGGCAGGACGTGACGGACCAGCGGCAGCGTCCCCCGCGGCGGGGACAGGGCGAGTTGGAGGCCCAGATCCTGTCGGCCCTGCGTGCGGCGGAGGGGCCCGCGACGGCGGGCTGGGTGCAGGAGCGCCTGGGTGGCGACCTCGCCTACACGACGGTGATCACGATCCTGACCCGGCTGCTGGCGAAGGGCGCGGTGACCCGCGAGCGCGTCGGCCGGTCCTTCGCGTGGACCCCGGCGTCGGACGAGGCGGGGTTGGCGGCCCGCCGGATGCGCCGGGTCCTCGACGGCGAACGGGACCGGGAAGCCGTACTCGCGAGCTTCGTGACGTCCCTGGAGCCGAATGACGAGCGACTCCTGCGTGAACTGCTGGCCCACCCCGAGGCGGAACTCGCCCACCCCGAGGCGGAGAGGGAAGACTGAAGCCTCATGGGGGTGTTCGTCTTTCTGCCACTGGTCCTGCCGTTGACGGCGTGGCCCATCGCCCGGCTCGCCGAGCAGCGGCTGCATCCGCGGACCGCCACCCGGCTGCTGAGCGGGCTCGCCGTGGTCATGGCGGTGTGCAGCACCGTGTGCCTGGGGCTGATGGTGGTCGGCACGGCGCAACTGCCCGGCAACCCGCTGCCCGACGGCTGGTCGGACCCCGAGGTGCGCGAGGCGGTGCCGTACGACGAGATCGCCGGGAAGCTGGCGATTCCGGCACTGCTCGCGGTGCTGCTGGTCTGCGGACGCACGCTGTGGCGGCACGGGCGGCTCCGCCGACGCGCCCACCTGGCGCTCGCCGACCTGCCCGGCACCGAGGTCGCCGTCCTGCCCGACGAGGTGCCGTACGCGTACGCCCTCCCCGGCGGGCGGCGGGACCGTGTGGTGGTGACCACCGCGCTGCTCTCCTGCCTCGAACCGGCCGAGCGGCGTGCCCTGTTCGCCCATGAGCGCGCCCATCTCGCCGCCCGGCACCACCGGTTCCTGCTCGCCGCCCAACTGGCCGCGCGCGCCAACCCGTTCCTTCGCCCGCTGAGCACGGCCGTGTCCTACACGGCGGAACGGTGGGCCGACGAGGAGGCCGCACAGGCGGTCGGCAGTCGCAGGGCCGTGGCGAGCGCGATCGGCAAGGCCGCCCTGGTCTCCCGCGGCACCCCGGTGCCCGTGCTGGCGGGCCTCGCCGCGCCGGGCCCGGTGCCGCGCCGGGTCGCCGCGCTGCTCGGCCCCGCACCCGTGCCGCGCACCTGGCCGTCGGTGTTCACCTCGGTGGGCCTCGCCGCCTGGGGTGCGGCGGCCGGGACCGCGGTGTCCGCACTGTCCTCCGCGAACTCCGCGGTGACGATGGTCCTCATCCTGTACGCGGCGACCCCGCTGTGAGAACGCGCCGGGCAACCCGTCGGCCGGGTGAGTCGTACCCGCCTTCCCGCCGTATCTCTACATGAATGTAGAGTTTCGCCGTTCGGAGTACGGGGGCGCTGAGCGCTCGTGAGTCAGGGGCCGGCCGGGTGAGGCCGGGCATGGGAGAGGGGCGCCTGTGGGCGGTAGGGGACAGCGACGGCATGCTCCGGCCGGAAGCAGGTCGGCGCGAGCGGCGGGTTCGGCGCGGCCGACGAGACTGACGCGGCGGGGCCGGATCGTCGCGTGGACGGCAGGGGTGTTCGCGGTGCTCGTCCTCGGCTCGGCCGGGGTCGGCGCCTGGATATACCAGGACCTGAACGGCAACATCGGCGCCGCCGACATAGACAACAAGCTCGGCGGGGACCGTCCCGTCAATCTCAGTCCCGGCTCGAAGAACATCCTGGTCGTCGGCTCGGACAGCCGTGACGGGGCCAATGCGAAGTACGGCAAGGGCCTGACCACCATGCAGTCGGACACCCTGATGGTGATGCACGTCCCGGCCAACCGGAAATGGGCGACCGTGGTGTCCTTCCCGCGTGACTCCTGGGTGCGGATATCCGCGTGCGACAAGGGTGGCGACGGCACCGCCGCGGCGCACCACGCCAAGATCAACGAGGCGTTCGCGATCGGCGGGAGCACCGGCGAGGTCGCCGGCGCCGCCGCCTGCACCATCAAGACGGTCGAGGCGAACACCGGACTGCGTATCGACCACTTCATGTCCGTCGACTTCCAGGGCTTCAAGGGTATGGTCAACGCCCTGGACGGCATAGAGGTCTGCCCCGAGCAGGACATCCACGACGAGAAGGCCCACCTGGACCTGGAGGCCGGCTGCCAGACCGTCAAGGACGAGGAGGCGCTCGGCTACGTACGCGCCCGTTACAGCGTCGGCGACGGGTCCGACCTCGGACGCATCGGCCGCCAGCAGGAGTTCATGGAGGCGCTGGCCAAGAAGGCGCAGTCCAAGCTGACCAGCCCGACCTCGCTGTACGACTTCCTGCAGTCGGCCACGAAGTCCCTGACCACGGACAAGGACCTGGCCGGTATCAAGCCGCTGTACGGTCTGGCGTCCGAGGTGAAGGGCATCCCCAGCAAGAAGCTGACCTTCCTCACCGTGCCCAACTACCCGCGTGAGGCGGACGTGGCCGCCGACAAGGCCAACGTCGTGTGGCAGTACCCGCAGGCCGACGACCTGTTCACCTCCCTGGCCAAGGACAAGGAGGTCGACAAGAAGGCGCTGCAGGCCGCCGCCAAGGACGACTTGATCTACGCCTCCGGTGTCCGCGTCCAGGTCCTCAACGGCACCGGCATCTCGGGACGGGCCGCCGTCGTCGCCGCGAAACTGCGCCTGGCCGGGTTCACCGTCGTCGGTACGGGCAACGCTCCGGAGACGACCCGCACCACCACGGCCACCTACCCGCAGGGGATGGGCGCGCAGGCGAAGGTGCTGGCGTCGCGGCTGCCCGACACGCGGGCCGCGCGGGGGTCGGACGCCGCCGCGGGCGTGGTGACCCTCGTCGTGGGAACCGGTCTCGACCCCGAGGGCATTCTGTGACCGTGCCGGAACGGGCGGGGCGGCCGGGACGGGTGCCCCGCCCGCCCGCTGGAGCATCGTCCATTACGCCTCCTACGTGCTGCTCCCCGCAGTGCCAGTGCCAGTGCCGGCGCCGACGCCCTAGGTGACCGCGTTCAGAGCCAGGTCGTCGCCAGCCAGACGGTCACCGCGGCGGTGAGGAGAAGCGAGATGTTGAGGGCGATCCGGCGGTCCCCGAGGTTCAGATGCACCCTCGTCGCAGCGATCTGCAGGACCACGAACCCGATGGCCGCGGCCAGGGCCAGCCAGGGCGCGACGCCGGTCAGCGGCGGGAGGATCAGCCCGATCGCGCCCAGGACCTCGATCACGCCGATCGCCCTGACGGCCGGCATCGGCGTGCTGTCCACCCAGGCCATCATCGGGCGCAGCCCCTCACGGCTCCTGACCACCTTCACCCCGCCCCCGTACAGGTAGAAGAGAGCGAGCAGGCCGGCGACGATCCAGTAGGCGAGTTCGAGTGCGTCAGTCATGCCTTGATCACACTGCGGGGGCACCCCGGCTGTCCAAGACCCGTTCCGGCACCTCGATACCGTACGGGTATCGGTAGGGTTATCGTGGCGGCCATGGAGCTACGCACGCTGCGCTACTTCGTGGCGGTCGCCGAGGAACTCCACTTCGGCCGGGCCGCCACCCGACTCCACATGAGTCAGCCGCCGCTGAGCCGGGCGATCCAGCGGCTGGAGGGCGAGCTGGGCGCCGCGCTGTTCGAGCGGTCCTCCGCCGGGGTCACGCTCACTCCGGCGGGGGCGCTGCTGCTCGACGAGGCCCGCGACCTGCTCGGCCGGGCCGACCGGATCCGCGAACGCGTGGCCGCGGCGGGCGGTGCCGCGATCCTCACCCTCGGCATTCTCGGGGACAGCACGGACCCGGGTGCGCTCAGACTGGCCGCCGCCCATCGCCGTCTGCACCCGCACGTCGAGGTCCGCGTCCGCGAGACCGACCTCACCGATCCGACCTGCGGACTGCGCGCCGGATCGGTCGACGTCGCCCTGACCCGCGGGCCGTTCGACGAGACCGGCCTGGCCGTGCGGGAACTGCGGGCCGACCCGGTGGGGGCGCTGCTGCGCGCCGACGATCCGCTGGCCCGCAGCGGGAGCCTGAAGCTGGCCGACCTGACCGGCCGCCGCTGGTTCCGGTTCCCGGCGGGCACCGATCCGCTCTGGCAGTCGTACTGGAGCGGTGGGGAGGCCCGGGAGGGGCCGGTGGTGCGAGCGGTGCAGGAGTGCCAGCAGGCTGTTCTCTGGAACGGCACGGTCGGTATGACGCTCCTGGACCACCAGCCGGCGCGGGGGCTCACGGTGGTACCGCTGATCGACATGGAGCCGAGCCGCGTGGTGGTGGCCTGGAACCAGGGCGACACGAACCCCGTGCTCCGCTCGTTCGTCCACATCGCGGTCGCCGCCTATGGGTGACGGGGGACGGACGGCGGGTTGTGGGTGGCAGGTGGCGGGTGACATGGATGTCCGTCGGTTCCGCCGGGTAGTCTCCGGCGCATGCGGATCTCCGTCTCCTCCGACATGGACGAACCCGTCGCCCGCGCGCTGGTCGCGGAACTGCGCGAGCGCGGCCACGAGGTGCGGGCGTACGGGGCGTTGCGCCCCGGGGGCGACGCGCGGTGGGCGGTGTGCTCGGAGGCGGCGGCCCGTGATGTCGCCGCCGGACGGGCGGACCAGGCGGTCGTGTGCTGCTGGACCGGCACGGGCGCGTCCCTCGCCGCGAACAAGGTGACGGGCGTACGGGCCGCGCTGTGCACGGACGCCTACACGGCCGAGGGCGCCCGCCGCTGGAACGACGCCAACGTGCTGGCCCTCGGGCTGCGGCTGACGTCAGGACCGCTGCTCAGGGAGATCCTCGACGCCTGGTTCGGCGCCGAGCCCAGCACGGACGCCGACGACCGCGAGAACATGTCACATGTGACAGAGATCGATCGCGGAGGGACGGCCTCGTAGCCGGAGCCGGAGCCGGAGCGGGACGGCCGCGGCCGTTCACAGCACCCTGCGGTGCACCAGGGCCGACAGCACCAGCGCGCCCGGCAGCAGCGGTACCCAGACCGTCAGGACGCGATAGCCGACCACGGTCGCCGTCGCGATGCCCACGGGGGCGCCGAACGCGACCATGGTGAACACCAGCGCCGCGTCCACGGGCCCGATCCCGCCGGGCGCGGGGACGGCCCCGACCGCCGTACTGGCCAGGAGCAGTGCCAGGACCACCTGGGCCCAGGACAGCGGGAGCCCGAGCGAGAAGCCGACCGTGGCGATGACGCTCCCCTGCAGCAGCGGGGTCGCCGCCGCCCCGCCCCAGAGGGCGACGATCCGGGCGGGCCGCCGGTGCAGCAGCCGTACGTCGGTCAGGGCGGTGCGTACGCAGTCCAGGGCCGGGCGGCGCAGCGGAGGTACGGTCGTCACGAGCAGCGCGGCCGTGCCGAACCCGGCGGCGACGGATGCGGCGACCAGGACCATGGTCCGTTCGTCCGGGACCAGTTCACCGAGGTGGAGCAGGTCCGGGTGGACCACCATGAAGACCAGCAGCACCACCGTCTTGGCGATCGGTCTGACCAGGGAGTACAGCGCGAGCGAGGCGGTGGCCCGCGCCAGGGGTATGCCACGGCCCCGGAGGAAGCGCAGGGTGACGGCGTGGGCGCCGATGCTCGCCGGGAGCACATGGTTGGCGGCGCCGGCGGCGAACTGCGAGGCGAGCAGCAGTCCCGGCGGCAGCCGGTCCGGAATGGCGCCCTGGCGTACGCACGCGGCGGCCACCCAGCCCAGGCAGGTGCACAGGACCGCGGCGAGCAGCCACCAGGGGTCGGCGTCGGCCAGCCGGGCGGCTCCGTCGCGGAGGGCCCGCCGGTCGACCGTCGCCCACACCGCGATGAGCAGCGGCGGGAGCAGGGTCAGCGCCCAGCGGACCGGGCGCCCGACCGAGGGGAGGCGGGAGGGGGCCTGATCGGGGGAGGGAACGGGGGAGAGGGCCGGAGAAGGGGCGGGCGTGGGGAGCGCCCGGGGGACGGATTCGAGCGGGAGCGAGGACACGGCGCACGTCGTCCTTCCGCGTCATACCCGCGCGGCGCGGGCGGACGGTCACGGCGAGGCAGGAGGGGACGGCCGAAACATGCCCACCCGGTGTGACGCCATGGTGTCCGCAAGCCGACGGGGCGTGGACGGCCCGCCGTCGCGCACACGGCTCCGGCTCCTTTGTTGTGCCCACGCCCACCAGATCTCAAGCCCGCCCGCTACCGAGCCCGCCCGCCGCCGAGCCCACCCGCCGTCGGACCCGCCCGCTGCCGACCCGCCCGCTCTCAGGCCGGGCTGCCGGGCCGCCCGCTTCCGTTGCTCCGGGCCGAGGTCGCTATCAACTGGTCGATCAGCGCGATCAGTACGTCCCGGCACGAGTCCCGGTCCCGGGCGTCGCACAGCAGCACGTGCGCGTTCTCCGGCAGCGCCAGGGCCTCCCGGATCTCCTCCGGCGCGTACGGATGCTCGCCGTGGAAGCCGTTGACGCCGACGACGAACGGAATGCCACGCCGTTCGAAGAAGTCGATGGCGGCGAAACTGGACTCCGGACGGCGGACGTCGACCAGCACCACGGCCCCCAGGGCGCCGATGGCCAGGTCGTTCCACATGAACCAGAACCGCTGCTGCCCGGGCGTGCCGAAGAGATACAGCACGAGTTCCTGGCTGAGCGTGATCCGCCCGAAGTCCAGGGCCACCGTGGTGGCGTGCTTCTCCGGGATGCCGCCCAGGTCGTCGACGCCCAGGCCGGCCGCGGTGAGCGGTTCCTCGGTGCGCAGCGGCACGATCTCGCTGACCGAGCCGACCATGGTGGTCTTGCCCACGCCGAACCCGCCGGCGATCAGGATCTTCACCGTGTCGGGTGCTGAGGTCCCCAGGATGACGGGGTCAGAGCCGGCCAAGGCCGTCCCTCACTTTCTGCAGCAGGTCCAGGTCCGAGGTGCGGGAGATCTCACGGGGCGCCCGGGCGGTGATCCGCCCCGCCTCCAGCAGATCGCAGAGCATGATGCAGACCACGCTCACCGGCAGATCGAGCTGGGCGGCCAGCTCCGCCACCACGACCGGCTTCACGCACAGCCGCAGGATCCGCGCGTGCTCGGGCTGCGGTCGCGCGGCCCGGGCGGGCGGCGGATCCACCGTGGTGACCGACGTGATGAGGGTGAAGTCGGCGCGGCTGGGCATGGTGCGCCCGCCGGTCAGCGTGAACGGCCGGACGAGACGGCCCGCCGAGTCGCCTCCGTTCACCTCACTCGCCAGTGTCGGTGGCGACGCCGGCCCTCGGGGCAGCGCTGAGGTGCTCGCCGATCTTCTTCACCAGCATGTTCATCTGGTACGCGACCACTCCGACGTCCGCGCCCCGGCTGGTGAGCACGGCCAGATGGGCACCGGGCCCCGCCGTGGTGAGGATCAGATAGCTGTTGGCCATCTCGATGAGCGCCTGCCGTACGGGCCCGCCGCGGAAGTCCATGCTGACGCCCTTGCTGAGGCTCATCAGACCGGAAGCGGTCGCCGCCAGCCGCTCGGCGTCGTCCCGCAGGAACCCCGTGGACCTGCTGACGACCAGTCCGTCCTCGGAGAGCACGACGGCTTGGTTCACCTCGGCGACCCGGTCCACCAGTCCGGTGAGCAGCTGGTCGAGCTGACTGTGCGTGGCAGGGATGGGGCGTGTCATTTCTCTGTCCTTCATGAGCGGTCAGCGGTCAGCGGGCGGAGTCGAGGTGACGGAAGCGCCTTCGGGCGGGGCTTCCTCCCCTTGTTCGTACGACGGATCCGCGTCGTCGTCACGCGCCTGGAGTGTTCCGCGCTGGAATCCGGCAAGGGAGGAGGCCGCGCGCTCCGCGGTGAAGTCGTCGGCGGAGCCGTCGAAGGAGGTGTCGGCCTCGTCGGCCGCGGAGTCCTCACGCAACTCGGCGGCCAGGCTGGTCTGCGGCACCCGGCGCGGCAGCGCCCTGAGGCCGTCGCGCGCCGTGAGGCCGCCGGGCTCGGCACGGCCCGCACGGGCATGGTCCGCGTCGGCATGGCTCGTATCGGACCGGCTCGTATCGGACCGGCCCGCGTCGGAACGGCCCGCCTCAAGACGGGGTCTGACGGTGCCGGTCCGTGCCGCGGGCACCTCGGCGGTCCGCGTGCGGGCGACCGGCTGCGCCTCCCGTGAGCGTTCGTGCGTGGCGCCGGCCGTCTCGGCGTCCTCGGTGCCCCGCGCGAACGTGGTCTTCGCGGCGATGCCGGGCCGGGCCGGTTCCCCGGCGGGCCCGCGCGCCTCGTCGGCTCCCCGCCCGCCACCGGCGGCGGACTCCGGGGACTCGCGCACCACGATCTCGTACGGGATCAGCACGATCGCGGTCGTGCCCCCGTAGGGCGAGGGGCGCAGCGTGACGGTGATGCCGTGCCGGTTGGCGAGCCGGGCGATCACGAACATGCCGAGCCGCAGGTCGTCGGCGAGGGCCACCACGTCGAACTGCGGGGGCACCGCCAACTGGGCGTTGAACGACGCGTAGTCGTCCTCGGACATGCCGAGCCCGCGGTCCTCGATCTCCACCGCGAGACCCTTGGCCACCAGCCCGGCCCGCACTCCGACGGGGCTGGGCGCGGGGGAGTACGTGGTCGCGTTGTCGATGAGTTCCGCGAGGAGGTGGATGACGTCGGCCACCGCGGGCGGGGCGAGGAACACCTCCTCCTCGGTCTGCACCTCCACCCGCTGGTACTCGGCGACCTCGCCGACCGAGCTGCGCAGGATGTCGATCAGGGCGACCGGCTCGGTCCAGCTGCGGCCGGGCCGCTCACCGCTGATGATGACCAGGTTCTCCTCGTAACGGCGCAACTGGCTGGCCGTGGAGTCGAGTTCGTACAGGCCCTTGAGGATCTCCGGGTCCTGGTGCTGGCGTTCCAGCGCGTCGAGCTTGGTGAGCTGGAGGTTGACCAGGTTCTGGCTCTGCCGGGCGATGCCGAGGATGACCTTCTGGAAACCGCGCCGGGTGTCGGCGAGTTCGACCGCCGTGTTGACCGCCGTGCGCTGGGCGGTGTTGAACGCCTGCGCCACCTGGCCGAGTTCGTCGTGGCCGTAGTCCAGCTCGGGGGTCGCGGACTCCACGTCGACCGTCTCGCCGCGGTCGAGCCGCGCGACCACGTCGGGCAGCCGCTCCTCGGCCAGGCCGAGGGTGGCGATCCGCAGTCCGCGCAGCCGCCGGGACAGGGAGCGGGTGATGCGCCAGGACATGAAGACGCACACCAGCAGGGCGACGAGGCCGGCGGCGCTCAGCGCGGCGGCCTTGATCAGCAGCCCCTCGGCCTGGTCGTCACTGCGTTGCAGCAGCGCCGCCGTCTCCTGCTGGATCAGGGTGGAGTACTGCAGCCTGAGCTTGTCGTACGCCGAGGTCCAGCGCTTCTGCGCGTCGGGGAGGTCGATCCGCCCGCCGTCGCCGCCCTTCGCGCGCGCCGCGAGCACCTGCTCCTCGACGGTCTCCAGGGACTTCCAGTCCGAGCCCTGGAGGATCCGCTCGGTCTGTGTCTTGACCGAGCCGCGCAGCGACGGGACGAGCTGGTCCTCGACGAGGAAGCGCCGGGCGTTGACCAGCTGGGTGAAGTGGCTCCACGACTCGTCGTCGAGCCTGCCCGCCGGCCACACCAGGTGGAGCTGGGCGTCCTCCTGGGAGACCAGCTCCGCCGAGTGCTCCAGAGCGACGAGCGGGCCCGCCTGCGAGGTGAGTTCGCCGTCGTCGACCTGCGAGATCTCCTGGAACGCGTGGATCTGGTCGTCGATGATCGAGGTGTACTGGTCCAGCGCCTGCTCGGGGGTGATGTCGGTGGGGTTGTCCACCTGCCCCCGGTAGTACTCCAGGCTGCCCACCGACGCGATGACCGAGTACATCCGGTCGCGGATACGGGTGGGAGCCTCCCGGATCCGGTCGGACTGGCCGACCAGCGTCGCGATGGCCTTGTCGGTACGCGCCCGCTGCGCGTCCAGGGCGGTACGGGAGCCGTGGGGCGAGGCCAGCAGCACGGCCGACAGGCTGCGTTCCTTCTGCAGCGCCAGCGTCGCGTCGGTGCCCATGGCCCCGGTCGACCGGCTGAGCCCGGTCTGGTCCCGCAGCCGCAGGCCCTCGGAGAACATCTGGATCGTCGTCACACCCCACATGGCGGCGAGGGTGACGCTGGGAACCAGGGCCAGCAGGATCAGCGAGAGACGTATGGAGCCGAGACGGCGGCGGGCGCCTGTCCGTGGAGACATCGTCGTCCTAGAGCGATCAGCGGTGAGCAGAGGTCAGTCGCGGGGGAGTCGGGTGGTCGCGGGGGGTGTCGGATCGTCGGCAGGGCAGAGGACGGACGCGCCGGGTGAGCGCGTGTCCTGTACACACAGGGGGTCCGCAGGATGCTATCCGTACAAGTGACCGTACGCACCGTGAGTACCCCAAACCTTGTCATCGCCGTTATAAGGCGATCTCCGTCCGGGCAGCCCCGTCAGGTGTTCAGCGGGTCCCGTTGGCCGCGTACTTGGCCACCGAAGCGACATTCTCCTTGGTGACGAACGCCGGTCCGGTGAGCACCGGTTCCTCCCCGCCGCCGCTGACGTTGCCGTTGGTCTCGTACAGCCAGAACGCGTCCACGGCGAGGTATCCCTGCAGGTAGGGCTGCTGGTCCACGGCGAACTGCACGTCCCCGCTCTGCACGGACTTGACGATGTCGTTGTTGAGGTCGAAGGTGGCGATCTTCGCCTTGCTGTCGGCCTGCTTCACCGACTTCACGGCCGCGAGGGCGAACTGGGCGCCGTTCATCACGACTTCGTCGATGGTCGGGTCCTGGCGCAGCGCGGCGGCGACGGACTCGATCAGGGCGTCCTCGTCGGTGCCGTCCACGTAGACCAGGTCGGTACGGCCGCCGAAGGTCTTCTTCACGCCGGCGCAGCGGGCCTCCACGGCCACGTTGCCGCGCTCGTGGATGACGCACAGGGCGTGCTTGGCGCGCAGCGAGTCCAGCTTGTCGCCGACGGCCCGGCCCGCGACGCTCTCGTCCTGGCCGAAGTACTGCAGCAGGCCGCCGGGCTTCCAGGCGTCGATGCCGGAGTTGAGGCCGACCACCGGGATGCCCGCCGCCCTGGCCGCGGCGACCGCGCTCTTCATCGCCTCGGGCTTGGCGAGGGTCACCGCGATGCCGTCGACCTTGTCGGCGACCGCCTCGCGCACCAGCTTGGCCTGTCCGGCGGCGTCGGGGTCGCTCTGGTACGCCAGGTCGATGCCGTCCTTGGCGGCGGCGGCCTCGGCGCCCTTGCGCACCCGCTCCCAGAACGCGTCGTCCGGGGCGCTGTGGGTGATCAGGGCGACCTTGATCCCGGAGCCGCCCGCCTTGCCCGCCGTGGTGGCGTCCGAGTCGGCTCCGTCCGAGCCGGTGCAGCCGGACGCGAGCAGGGAGACGGCGGCGCAGGCGGCGAGGGCGGCGGTGCCGCGCGCGGATCTGCTGGAGAGGGGGCGGGAGGGAGTGTGGGTCATGGGGGAACGGCACCTCGCTGTGCGGCCGACAAGCGGATGGGGGCGTCAAGTCGCTGTGACGGGCGGCGGGACGAGGGTGCCGACTGTCCGACTTTCGCTGGCCGGAGCCAACCGTGTGTGACGCCCGGTCGTCAAGTGAGTGACCGCATGGCCGGACTTGTGTGCTTTTGATTTGAGGTAGGGATGAGCCTGAAACCCCAAGGGGCGCGGGGAACCGCGCGCTCGACCGCCACCGGCCCGCGGACGTCGTACATGAGTCCGCGGGCCGGTTTCACACCTGCGTGCAGCGGCAGCGTCACCCCTTGCGGGCGATCGCCCCGTACATCGCGATGTCCTCGTCCCGGACACCCTCCTCGCCCGTGCCGTCCGGATGCCACTTGTGCACCTGGACGATCCCGGGCTCGACCAGCTCAAGGCCGTCGAAGAACTCCTCGGCCTCACCGATCGTCCGCAGCCGCATCGGCATGCCGCGCGCCGCGTACTCACGGGCGACCCGGCCGACCTCGTCCGGCGCGAACTCGGCCGTGCCGATGGTCATCGCCAGATAGCTGCCCGGGGGCAGGGAGTCCAGGAGGCGCCGGACGATACCGACCGCGTCGTCCTCGTCCAGCACGAAGTGGACGATCGCGATGACGGTCAGCGCGACCGGTTTGTCCAGGTCCAGGGTCTCCAGGAACTCCGCGGAGCCCAGAACGGCCTCCGGGTGCTGGAAGTCGGCCTCGATGTACGCCGTCCTGCCCTCGGGAGTGCTGGCGAGCAGCCCCTGGGACAGGGTGAGGACGATGGGGTCGTTGTCCACGTAGACCACACGGGACCCGGGGGCCACCGACTGGGCGATCTCATGGAGGTTCGGGGAGGTGGGGATGCCCGTCCCGATGTCCAGGAACTGGCGTATCCCCGCGCTCTCGGCGAGCCAGCGCACCGCGCGGTTCATCCAGTCGCGGTTGGCCCGCATGTGCACGGGCATGGCGGGCCACTCCCGCACCATGGCGTCACCCGCCTCCTTGTCGGCGGGGTAGTAGTCCTTGCCTCCGAGGATGTAGTCGTAGATGCGGGCCGAGTGCGCGCTCTCGGTGTCGATCCGGTCGGCAGGCCATCCGTCGTTGTCGGGCAACGCCGATCTCCCCTCATGTCGTCGGTTCACGGTGAACGCTCAAGCAGCAGCAGGAGTTTCGGAACAGCGCTCGGAGTGTCAGAGCAGGAAGTCGGCGCGGCCGGCCTTCACGCCCGCCAGGAAACTCGTCATCTCACGCGGAGTGAAGACCAGCGCGGGACCGTCGGGGTCGGTGGACTGGCGCAGCGCGACCCGGCCGTCGCCGAGCTTCTTCGCCTCGACACAGGCGCCGCCCGCGTCGTCGCTCCACGGCTTGTACCAGCCGCGGTTGCCGAGTGCGCGGGACGGGACGCCGTTGCGTATGTGGTGGTGCACGTCAGAGCTCCTTGCGGATCGCACCGAGGAGAGCCTCGGTCTTTCTGGCGGGCGCCGACTGGGCGCCCAGCCGGTCCAGGGCCTCGCGGTAGACCACGACGTCGTCGTCCTTGTCCAGGTACACAGCGCCCACCAGGCCGCTGAGATAGACGATGTCGGGCAGCTCGCGCGCCCGGAACCGGAAGAGATGGAACGCGCCCGCCCGCATGGCCGGATGCGGGCCGTTCGCGAACGGCATGATCTGCAGCGTCACGTGGGGAAGCGAGTTGACCTCGATCAGGTGGTCGATCTGGGCCCGCATCACCTCGGGACCGCCGACCGGCCACCGCAGCACCGTCTCGTCCATCACGATCCACACCCGCGGCGGCGAGGGCCTGGTGAGCAGTTCCTGGCGCCGCATGCGCAGGGCCACGCGGCGGTCCGTCGCCTCCACCGAGGCGTGCGGGTTGCCGGCGCTCAGCAGGGCGTGCGCGTACTCCTCGGTCTGCAGCAGCCCGTGCACGAACTGCGCCTCGTACGCGCGGATCTGCAGCGCCGCCTGCTCCAGGCTCAGATACGCGGAGAACCAGTCGGGCAGTACATCGCGGTACGTGTGCCACCAGCCGCGCTTGTTCGCCTCACGGACCGACTTCAGGAAGGTGTCGATCTCCTGCTGGTCGGTCACGCCGTAGATCTGGAGCAGCTTCTCCGCGTCGGGGAGCCGCAGCCGGGCCACCTTGGCGGCCTCCATACGGCGGATCGTGGAGTGGCTGACCCCGATCGCCGCACCGGCCTGCTCGAACGTCAGTCCGGCCCGGTTGCGCAGTTCCTCCAGCTGTCTGCCGAGGATCATGCGCAGGACGGAGGGCGCGCCACCCCAGTCGGTCTCCGCGGTCACGCCTTACCCCCTCACAGCGGGCTTCGAGGTCGCAGTCTGTCACGATCACCCGTTCGACAGACGAAGCATGCACCTGCCGAATTGCAATTTTCAACTTGCCGGTTGCGAGCTGATGTTGGCAGGTGTCACAGTAGGGCGTACCGTCACGGCCCGGTGAACGACCTGACGACGCGGTTCAGTTGGGGGAGAACGGCCCGCGCACCGTCACTGTCCGCAACGGGGTGTCCGCACCCCGCGGCGCAGCGGATCCGTGCGGTACCGGCACCGGTCTGACCCCCGGTGCGAAGGCAGACGAAAGGCGAACGGCGATGGCTCCGCCCTCTCTCCCCAAGCCATTGGGCCGACTGCCCGCGGACGAACGCACAGACAGCACTGACAGCACGGACAGCGCGATCGGCGGGACGACCGACGGGACTCCCGACAGGTCAGGCGTGTTCGGCCTGCCTCCCACCCCCGCCTCGGTGGGTCTGGCCCGCCGGAACGTGACCGAGCTGCTCACCGCGTGGGGCACGGATCCCGAGGCATGTGACAACGCTGTCCTGGTGACCTCCGAGCTGGTCACCAACGCGCTCACGCATACGGCGAGCGAGCGGATCGTGTGCAGACTGCGCTCCGACGGGCAGCGGATCCAGCTGGAGGTCGAGGACCAGAACCGCGGTCTGTCGATCCCCGCCCAGCGCACCGCCCGGCTCGACGACCAGGGCGGTCGCGGACTCATGCTGGTCGGCATGCTCAGCAGCGACTGGGGCACGCGCGACACCGCGCGCGGCTCCGGACGCGTCGTCTGGGCCGTCCTGCCGGCCCGTCCGACGACGGTCCCCCCGCCGTCCCCGCTGCCGTCGGACATACGGGCACACGCCTCCTCCGGCCTCGTGTCCACCCCGCACCCCACCCGGCCCGCCCCCCACTCGGCCGAAGGATCCCTGCCTCATGGAACTGCAGCACGCCCCTGAACCGTGGTCGCGTACGACCGTGACGTCCCCGTCCGAGCGTCCGATCCGCCTGGTCATACCCGCACAGTTGCGCACCGGTCTGGGGTGTGACGTGGTGGGCACGTCCAGGGAGCACGGCGAACGCATCCTGGACTGTCTGCCCCGTATCGGCTGTGTCTTCGCCGACGACTCCGACGACAGCTCCGCGGACGGCGAGCGCTGGTGGTGGGTGGTCCCCGCCGGCTCCCACATCGGCGTCAGCTGGCCGCCCTCCGTCACCTACACGGTCGGCGCGCACCGGGCCGACCCGTCGTGGACCCGGGCCCGCCGCGGCCGGTTCTCCTTGAAACCCCGGCTGATCCACAGCCCCGAGGGCGACTCGCCCTACACCCCGCCGATCCCCCTGTACTTCCTCGCGTGCCGCCTCGCCGGCCGCGTCCCGAGCTGGTCCCTGGCGGCGGGGGCCTGAGCCGCGGTACTCGTCCTCGGGGGTGGGGCGTGGTGGCCGACCGGGCGCCGCGCCTTCGCCACCGGCGGAGTCAGGGACGCGGCCAGGGACGCTCGTCCAGGTTCTCGATGTCCGTGTTGAACCGCCTGAGATACGCGGCGAAGACGGCGACCTCCTCCGGGTCCCACCCGGCCATCACCCTCTCCAGCCCCTGCACGCTCTCCCGGCGGTGTGTGTCGAGCCGGCGCTCGCCCTCCGCGGTGATACGGAACTTGCGGGCGATCCCGCCTTCGGGGTCCGCGATGCGTTCGACGAGGTTGCCGCGCAGCATGGCCGCGGTCTGCCGGTTGAGCGTGGAGGCGTCCAGGCCGAAGGCGTCGCTGAGCTGGCCGATGGACATGGGGCCTTCCATCCGGATGCGGCTGAGCACGATGTACGCGCTGCGTTCGAGGCGACCGCCGGCCCGGGGCGAGTTCAGATAGAGGTGCCGCCCGAGCAGCATCGTCTCGAACTCGATCAAGTGCGTGGGCTTGTCCATGTCGGTCGCCGGTCCTTCCCCGGAGTGGTTCTCGCCCCCGGCCTGGCGTCCGGTCCCGCGGCCAGGGGCATCAGACATGACATCAAATATGCAGCCGGCACGTATTGTGCATGATGCATATCCGCCGGTGGACCGCCCGGCCGGGGCGCCGGCCCGCGGGGGCACCGCCCGCTCATGTCTGTTGCCCACTCATGCCTATTGGTGGACGAGGTGCGTGCGATGCGCAGGATGGACGCGATGGTCGAGATGGACGCGATGGATGAGATGGACCGGGTGTACGGAGCGGACGGTGCCGCCGGGGAGTACGTGACCGGCGCCGACATGTCCGTTTCCGTGCCCGTGCGCGGGGCGGGGCAGCACCTTCTGGTCGTGGCCCACGATCCGGCGGTCGCCGACCTGCTGACGACGGCACTGGGGTTGGCGGACTACCGGGTGACCGTCGCGCGTACCGGCGCCCAGGGAGTGCTGCGTCTGGCGGAGAGGCAATTCGACCTGGTCCTCTTCGACGTGACGGTCCCGGACGTCGAAAACCTGGGGGAGGGCCGCCGGTTCCGCCCGGCCGACCGTCCCCCAGTCCTCTTCCTGGCGCCGTACGAGACGCTGGGGGCCCTGGTGCCCGAACTCGGCCTGGGGCAGGCGGACTACGTCACCCTGCCGTTCAGGATCTCGGACGTCCTCGCCAGGGCCCACGTGTTACTGCGCGGCCGTGAGCCGGTGCGCCAGGGGCCCTGCTACGGCGACCTCGCGCTCGACGACGCCACCTGCCAGGCCCGGCGCGGCCGGCGGATGCTCGAACTCACCCCCGCCGAGTACCGGCTGCTGCGCCATCTCCTGGTCAACGCCGAGCGCGTGCTGTCGAAGGAGCAGATCTGCCTCCATGTCTGGGGCGAGGCCCGGGCCGGCAACGCGATCGAGAAACTCGTCTCGCGCCTGCGTCACAAGGTGGACCGGGAGCAGCCCGCGCTCATCCACACGCGCCGGGGCTTCGGCTACCGCCTCGGCCACTGAACCCTGGCCGGCCTCCCCCGCGCGGCGCAAGATGTGATCCGGGTCACGTCAGCTTCCCGTCAGGTGACCGGCCGTGAGCCGTCAGTTCGTTCCGGTTGCATGTGATCAAAGAGGTCGCCGCCCCCCACACACACGCACACACACCAGAAGGACCGGTATGCCCCCCACCCCCCACCCCTCGTCCGCTGCACCCGCCCCCGGTGCCGACCCCGCCCCCGGTGCCGACCCCGCCCCCGGTGCCGGCCCCGCTCCCGGCTCCGACCCCGGTTCCGGTTCGGACGGGCTCGGCTTCGACCCGGACGCCCTCCGCGCCCGCTACCGCGCCGAGCGTGAGCGCCGTATCCGCCCCGAGGGAAACGCGCAGTACCGGCGCGTCGCGGGCGAGTTCGGCTACTACGCGGACGATCCGTACGTGGAGAGCGCGGAGTTCACCCGGGAGCCGCTGCACGACCGGGTCGAAGCGGTCGTCATCGGCGGCGGCTTCGGCGGTCTGCTGGCCGGCGCGCGGCTGCGCCAGGCGGGCGTCGAGTCGATCCGCGTCATCGAGAAGGCCGGCGACTTCGGCGGCACCTGGTACTGGAACCGCTACCCGGGAATCCACTGCGACATCGAGTCGTACGTCTACATGCCGCTGCTCGAAGAGGTCGGCCACATCCCCGAATGGAAGTACGCGCCCGGTGAGGAGATCCGGCAGCACGCGCGGGCGATCGCACGCCACTTCGACCTGTACGACGGTGCCTGCTTCCGCACCCTGGCCACCGAACTGCGCTGGGACGAGGCCGAGTCGGAGTGGGTGGTCTCCACCGATCGCGGCGACCGCGTACGCGCCCGCCATGTGGTGATCTCCAGCGGCACGCTCAGCCAGGCGAAACTCCCCGGCATCCCGGGCATCGAGACCTTCACGGGCCACACGTTCCACACCAGCCGCTGGGACTACGCGTACACCGGCGGCGACGCGACGGGGAACCTCGAACGGCTCGCCGACAAGCGGGTGGCCCTCATCGGCACCGGCGCCACCGCCATCCAGGTCGTCCCCCATCTGGGCCGCGACGCCCGGCGGTTGTACGTCTTCCAGCGCACGCCGTCCTCCGTCGACGTGCGTGGCCAGCGGCCCACGGACCCCCGGTGGGCCAAGTCGCTCACACCGGGCTGGCAGCGGCACCGCAGGGACAACTTCCTGCGGACCGTGACCGGTTCACCCGCCGGCGACGACCTGGTGGACGACGGCTGGACCAGCGGCGCCCGGCTGCTGCAGAACCTCATCCCGACCAACAACTACGCGGACCTCCCCGCGGAGGAACGGGAGCGCCTGAACGAGCTCGCCGACTTCCAGAAGATGAACGAGATCCGCAGCCGCGTGGACTCCGTCGTCGAGGACCCGTCGACGGCCGAGGCGCTCAAGCCCTGGTACCGGTACATGTGCAAGCGGCCCACGTTCAGCGACCACTACCTGGACACGTTCAACCGGCCCGATGTGACGCTGGTGGACACCGCCGACCACGGCGGTGTCGAGCGCATCACCGAGAACGCCGTCGTGGTCGGCGGTACCGAGTACGAGGTCGACTGCGTCATCTTCGCGACCGGCTTCGAGGTCGGCGTCTCGGGGATCCTCTCGGGCCGCCTCCCGGTGCACGGCAGGGGCGGCGCCCGACTCCCCGACGACTGGCGGCAGGGAGCCAGGACACTGCACGGCTTCTACAGCAACGGCTTCCCCAACCTCTTCCAGCTCGGCCCGCTGCAGAACGCCAGCGCCGTGAACTACGTCCACATCCTCGACGAACAGGCCACCCATGTCGCCGAGGTGGTCGCCGAGGCACGCGCACGCCGGGCGCGGTACGTCGAGCCGACCGTCGAGGCCGAGACCGCCTGGGTCGCCACGATCCGGGAGAAGGCCGCGGACCTCTACGCCTTCCAGGCCGAGTGCACCCCCGGCTACTACAACAACGAGGGCAGGCCCCGGCAGCGCAGCGAGTCGTACGGCGACGGGCCGGTCGCCTTCCACGACCTGCTCAGGCGATGGCGCACGGACGGCGGCATGAACGACGTCATCGTCGACGGGGAAGGGGGCCGGGGATGAGGGCGGGCCCCAGCCGCTTCGGCGACACCGGCGGCCGGCAGGTGACGAGCCGCCGCTGGCACACCGACCGGCTGAACCCCCCGAACCGGCTGTGGGGTTCGAACGGCGTCACCTTCGGCCCCGACGGACGGCTGTACGTGGCACAGTTCCTGGCCGGCCGGATCAGCGCGGTCGACCCCGCCTCCGGGGACATGGACGTCGTCGTGGAGCAGGACGGCCCCGTCCAGGCACCCGACGACCTCGCCTTCGGCACGGACGGCTCCATGTACATCGCCGACCTGACACCGGGCCGCGTGTGGCGGCGTACCCCCGACGGCACGTACACCCTCGTGTCGGACCGGGTGCGGGTGCCCAACGGCATCACCTGCGTGGGCGACCGGCTCTTCGTCAACGAGATGAGGATGAACGGCCGCCTGCTGGAGCTGTTCCCGGACGGCGGCGACCCGGTGGTCCTGACCGACGGACTGGCCCTCGGCAACGCGATGCAGCTCGGCCCGGACGGTCTCCTCTACTACCCCCACATGATCGGCAACCAGGTCTGGCGGATCCCGCCCGACGGGGGCCTGCCCGAACTGTTCGCCGAGCACGTCGACGACCCGGTCGCGGTCCGCTTCGACAAGGGAGGCGTCCTCGTCGTCCTCTCCCGCGGTCCGGCCGGCATCGTGACCCGTATCGACCTGTCCACCGGGGCGCGCTCGGTAGTCGTCAGCGGAGTGGTCGGGCTCGACAACGCGGCCTTCGACGCGGAGAACCGCATGTACGTGTCCAGCTTCGGCAGCGGCGGCGTCACCGAGATGCACGAGGACGGCCGCACCCGGGAGATCGTCCCCCGGGGCTTCAGCGGCCCCTTCGGGGTCACGGTCGACCTGCGGGGCACGGTGTACGCGGCCGACCACTACCGTCTCGCCGGCCCGGGAGACTCCGGGGAGGGCGACTCAAGCGGCGTGGTCACCCGTGAACTCCAGACCTTCGTGCACGGCATCACCGCCGACGACGGGCTCCTGCACTTCGCCTCCGAGTACGGCGACGTCCGCACGTACGACCCCGTGCACCGGTCCACCCGGGTCCGGGCGCGGGGGCTGAACGAGCCCACCGGGATCGCGGTCGCACCCGACGGGGCGCTCGTGGTCGCGGAGACGGGCGCGGGTCGCGTCGTACGCATCGACGGGACCGACGGTTCCGACGGGTCCGCAGCTGTCACCGTGCTCGCCGCGGGGCTACGGCATCCCGTGGACGTCGCCTTCGACGCCGAAGGCCGCTGTTACGTCAGCGACGACCGGCTCGGGGCGGTGCTCCGCATCGACGACAGCGACAGCGACAGCGACAACGACGGCGGCGGCGTGGCGGTGACCGTGGCCGAAGGACTGGGCGCGCCGCAGGGTCTCGCCGTGCGCGGCGACGAGTTGTTCACGGTGGACACGCGGGGCCGGTGTCTGCGGGCGGTCTCGCTCAGCACGGGGGAGAGCCGGATCGACGCCGAGAACCTCCCGGTCGGCCTGCCACCGGGCATCACCCGCGCCGACCCCGCCCTGTTCGCCGAGGGCATGCCGGGCTCGCCCCGCCCGTTCGCCGGTCTCGCCGTGGCTCCGGACGGCACCCTCCTCCTCTCGGCGAACGGCGAGGGCAGCGTGCTGCGGCTGACCGATTCCGGCGCCGGTGGCGTCGGCGTCGGTGGCGGTCAGGGGGCCGAGCGGACGTCGTAGAGGCCGCCGGGATGCCGTGCAGCGGGCCGGCCGGCCCGCTCGATCAAGGGCTCTGTCAGTGGCATCGGCGATACTTCATCGAACCCTTCCACCGGGCACGAGTCGCCTGACGAGACATCGGTCGAGTGCGGGGGGAGAGCCGACCGCTCCAGGGGGAGTACCGTGCCGCAGTCCCAGCCGCCCGACCCGGCAGCCACACCGTCGTGGCGGCTGCTGCTCGCCTACGTACGCCCGTACCGCTGGACGCTGTTGCTCGGTGCCGTGCTGTCGTTGCTGACCGGGGCCGCCGGGCTCGCGCTGCCGCTGGTGGCCAGATCGCTGATCGACGATCTGGGGCACGACCGGGCCGTCACCGGCGCGCTGCTGGCCATGTCGGCACTCGTCGTCGCCAATGCCGCGATCGGCGCGCTGGGTTCGTACGTGCTGCGGTACACCGCCGAGTCCGTGGTGCTCGGGGCGCGGCGGGGGCTCGTCTCGCATCTGCTGCGGCTGCGGATATCCGCCGTGGACAAGAGCGAGCCCGGGGATCTGATGGCCCGGATCACCTCGGACACCACGCTGCTGCGTGAGGTCACCACCGATTCGCTGGTCGGTTTCGGCACGGGCGGACTCACCCTGCTCGCCACGCTGGTGATGATGGGGTTCGTCGACCCGGTGCTGACGGCCGTCACGTTGGGCGTGGTCGTCGCCGCGGGCACCGTGATCGGTGTGATCGTGCCGCGCATCAACCGGGCCAGCCGGCGGGCCCAGGACGCGGTCGGGGCGATGGGCGCCTCGCTGGAGCGGACCCTGGGCGCGCTGCGGACCATCAAGGCGTCCGGCGCCGAGCACCGCGAGGAGCGGGCCGTGCACGCGGCGGCCGAGGAGTCCTGGCGGCAGAGCGTCCGGGCCGCCAAGTGGTCGGCGCTGGCGGGGAACACGGCCGGACTCTCGATGCAGATCGCGTTCATCACCGTCCTCGCCGTGGGCGGCGCGCGGGTGGCGACCGGGGCCGTCGACATCGGCACGCTCGTCGCCTTCCTGCTGTACGTCTTCTTCCTGATGTCGCCGATCCAGCAGGTCGTAGGAGCGGTCGCCCAGTACCAGACGGGCTCGGCCGCCCTGGCCCGCATCGAGGAGGCCCGACGGCTGCCCGCCGAACCGGCCACCGAGCCCGCGCCGCTGCCCGGCCCCGGCGCCGAACCGGCCTCCATAACCTTCGAGGACGTCCGCTTCCGGTACGCCGAGGACCTGCCGTACGTCCACCACGGCGTGACCTTCGCCGTGCCACCGCGCGGCATGACCGCCTTCGTGGGACCTTCGGGCGCGGGCAAGACCACCGTGTTCTCGCTCATCGAGCGGTTCTACGACCCCGACGAGGGGACCATCGCGGTGGACGGCCGTGACCTCACCGACTGGGACGTCTCCGGGCTCCGGGCGGCCATCGGCTACGTCGAGCAGGACGCGCCGGTCCTTTCCGGCAGCCTCCGCGACAACCTCCTGCTCGGCAACCCCGACGCCGACGAGGAGGAACTGCTCCGCGCGCTCAGGACCACCCGGCTCGACACCCTCGTCGAGAAACTGCCGAAGGGCGTGGACACACTCGTCGGACACCGCGGCACGAAGCTCTCCGGCGGTGAGCGCCAGCGCGTCGCCATCGCCCGCGCCCTGCTGCGACGGCCCCGGCTGCTGCTCCTCGACGAGGCCACCAGCCAGCTCGACGCCGTCAACGAGGCCGCGCTGCGCGACACGGTCGCCGATGTCGCCCGGACCACCACGGTCCTGGTCGTCGCCCACCGGCTGTCCACCGTCACCATGGCCGACCGCATCGTCGTCATGGACGCCGGGCGGGTACGGGCCGTGGGCACCCACCGCGAACTCGTCGCGGGCGACCCGCTGTACGCGGAGCTCGCCGCCACGCAGTTCCTCGCGGCCGAGGACGACACCCGTGCGCCGCAGAGCGTCTGAGGCGTCACCGGGTCACCGGGTCACTGGTATCACTGGATCAAAGAGGCCCAGGAGGCACAGGAGGGGCACAGGGGGCACAGGCTCATGGGGCCACCGTGAGCACGATCTTGCCGCGGACGTGACCTCGGGCGGCGCGTTCGTGCGCGGCGCGGGCATCCGCGAGCGCGTACGTGCTGTCGATCGCGACGCGAACCGTGCCCGCGTCGAGCAGGCGTCCCAGCGCGGCGAGCTGCACGTTGTCCGAGCGGACCTGAGCGGTCGAGACCGTGACGCCCAGCTTCGCCACCTCCTCGGCGTCGAAATCGCCGAGGAACACCGGGAAGAGAGCGCCGCCGCGCTTGAGCGTGCGCAGGAAGCGGCTGCTGTGGGGACCGCCGACGGTGTCGAGCACGAGGTCGGCGTCGTGGACGAGTTCCTCGGGACGACTCGTCGTGTAGTCGATGAACCGGTCGGCGCCCAGTTCGCCCAGGAACGAGGCGTGCGCGCCCGACGCCACCGCGACGACCTCCGCCCCCTTCCATTTCGCCAGCTGCACCGCGAAGTGCCCCACGCCGCCCGCGGCGCCGTTGACGAGCACCGTCGTGCCGGCGCCGAGTGCCGTCGGACGATGCCGCGCCTCCTGGAAGGGCGACGGATGATCGTGTCCGACCTCGATCAGGAACTGCCACGCCGTCAGCCCGGCCATGGGCGCCCCGGCGGCGTGCACATGGTCGACGCCGGCCGGCTTGCGTGCGAGGTCCGACGCCCGGGCGGCCACGTACTCGGCGTACGCGCGGCCGTCGAAGCTGGGAAACCGCAGCAGACCGAAGACCTCGTCGCCCACGGCGAGGCCGTCCACGTCCGCGGCGACGGCTTCGACGACCCCCGAGACGTCCGTCCCAGGGATCACCGGCAGGCTGATCGTCGAATCCGGCTCCCCGGGCACGCTGGTCAGTCCGCCGCGCAGGTACTGGTCCGGCGGATTGACGCCGACCGCGTGCACGCGGACCAGCACCTCGCCCGGCCCCGGCACGGGCACCGGCACCTCGTCGTAGCGCAGCACCTCGGGGCCGCCGTGCTCATGCAGCCGGATCGCCCTCATCGTGTGTGCAGGCATCGTTCTTCCTCTCCTCGCGCCGCGGGATAGACTTATCCGGATCGGCGATCCATATAACTGGACCACTGATCCGAATATATGGACCACCGATCCGGATAGTCAAGGGGGCCAGGTGCGGGCCGACGCCAGGAAGAACCGCGACCACGTGCTCGCCGTGGCGGGCGCGGCCGTCGCCGAGCACGGCGTCGACGTGTCGCTGCGTGACATCGCACGCAGGGCGGACGTCGGGCTCGCCACGCTGCTCCGGCACTTCCCGACGCGCGAGGCGCTGCTCGAAGCCCTGCTCCACACGAGCTTCGAGGAACTGACCGCGAAGGCGGACGCCCTCGAAGCGTCGGCCTCGCCCGAGGGCGCTCTCGTCTCGTGGCTCCGCGACTGCGTCGGATGGACCACCGAGTACCGGGGCGTGACCGTGCTGATGGCGGCCGCCATCGAGGACACCGAGTCCGCACTCCACGCCTCGTGCGTCATCCTGCGCGCGGCCGGCGCGCGGCTCCTCACGCGGGCCCAGGCCGTGGGCGCGGCGCGCGGCGACATCGACGGCACCGACCTGTTCGCGCTGATCGCGGCGCTCGCCTGGCTCGGCGACCAGCCCTCGCTCGCGTCACGCGCCGATCATCTCTTCGACGTGGTCGCGGGCGCGATCCTGACGGGTGCGGCGGCGGACGGCGGCGCCACGGAGGGCGGTTCCTAGGGGAACCGGAGGGCAGCGCCGAGGAGAAGGCCAGGGTTCCAGGTCGTGGGATCGAGGGTTTTCCCCGTATCGGGGGGCGGGGATGCCGCCTATCGTCGTTCGAGCCACGTCCGAACCGTGGGTAACACCTTGAACGGTCGCCGCGCGCTGCCGGTGGACGGCCGACCGGGAACCGAGGACCACCCCCCACAGGGTGGGGCCGAAAGGCCCCGCGGGGGCGGCCGACGCGAGCGGGCGTCGGCCGCCCCCGCCTTTCGTCGTGCGGCCGGATACTTTCGGCGGTGCCTTTTCTCCGGTTGCGGGATGGTGCAACCGACGTCCCGCGGGACAGGATGCCCGGATGAAGGGTGATCTGTTTTCCAACGAGTACATGGTGCAGCCCGCCGCCACCGCGGGCATGAGCGTGCAGAACGCCAAGTCGATCAGGTATGCCGTCAACGGCGAGATGCTGGCCCGGCAGGGCGCGATGATCGCCTACCGCGGCAGTCTGCAGTTCGAGCGCAAGGGCCAGGGTGTCGGCGGCATGCTCAAGCGTGCGGTCACCGGCGAGGGCCTGCCGCTCATGGCGGTGCGCGGGCAGGGGGAGGCGTGGTTCGCGCACGAGGCACAGAACTGCTTCATCATCGACATCGACCCCGGTGACGTCTTCACCGTCAACGGCCGCAACATCCTGTGCTTCGACGCCTCGTTGACGTACGAGATCAAGACGGTGAAGGGCGCGGGCATCTCCGGTGGGGGACTGTTCAACAGCGTCTTCACCGGGCAGGGCAGGCTCGGTCTGGTCTGCGAGGGCAACCCGCTGGTCATCCCGGTCTCACCGCAGTGGCCGGTGTACGTCGACACGGACGCGGTCGTCGGCTGGACGGCCAACCTCCAGACCTCGCTGCACCGTTCTCAGTCCATCGGCTCGATGATCCGCGGCGGCTCGGGCGAGGCCGTGCAGTTGATGCTCCAGGGGGAGGGATTCGTTGTCGTGAGGCCGAGCGAGGCCACACCGCAGAAGGCCCAACAGCACTGATACGGCCCCGTGACGGGCCGATCCCATGGCGGCCGGGCCCTCCCGGGCCCCTGACGTTCCTAGGTCGTGTCTTCAATTGATCTTGAGTAGTGGATCATGGTCGGGTGATACGTCGACATGAACTGTCCGATGAGGAGTGGGAGTTCCTCCGTC
>NZ_JBIRGP010000020.1:0-99032 GCF_044328075.1 Streptomyces sp. NPDC017991
CGACCCGCTACGACAAGACCGCCGAGTCCTACCAAGCAGCCGTCACACTCGCCTCGCTCCTGATGTGGGCGTGACATTTGAAGACAACTCCTAGGTGCTGGCGGGGGTCGGCCTGGGCTTCCAGTCTCAAACCGGGCCAAGTATGCGGGCCGGTTGCTGGGAGGAGCTGGTGGACGTGAGCTGCATCCCAGTCCAGCCGATTGCGCGAGGTGACCACCCACAGGGTGCCAGGGGTCAGGTGCACGATGCGGTTGAAGAGGCGCTCCTGCGAGCGATCGTCCCCTTGGACGTACTCCGCAGCGTCGGCGAACGCCACCGTGGCGGGACGCTTGGCCAGGGGGAGGTTCTCAAGATCCCAGGAGAGCAGGCCGGCGAGCGTCGCGGCGACGTAGTCGGACGGGTCCTGTTGGGCCTGGGTGATGACGTGCAGCAGCGGTGCACACTCCCCCAGGGTGCGGCTACGCAGTCGCTTCTCCCGGACTGCATCGATAATACGGATCCCACTGCGCACCGTGAGCGGACCTAGGCCGAAGCTGGCGCCGACGTCGCTCAGCAGGTCGTTCAGCGTGTCGGTGATTTGCCCGCGTACGTCGAAAGTGGAGGTGGAGAGGTCTGGCAGTGGCGTTCCCGGTCGTGCCAGGGACCACCACGCAGCGAGGCCCAGGTCGAACGCGGGAAAGCGCCGTCTTCTGTCAGCCATCGCGACGCGTAACCGGAGCACGATGTCCACAGCATTGACGACGCGACCTCCGTGGAAGTCGATGCGGATGGTGGAGAGCGAGTGATCAGGCGGCAGCTGCGTCCAGTCTCTGGGCTCTGTCAGATCCCCCGCGCACCATGCCTCCAGTCGCCTGGAGAGCTCGGTCTTGCCGATTCCGCCTACGCCGAAAAAAGTGATGACGTTCCGACGGGCGGTCTGACGCAGAGTTGCCGTGCCATCGCGTACCCCTGCTAGGTGTTGCAGCAGGCTCGTGGTGAACGCCGTGTGTTCGTCGACCCGGTTGGTGAACAGCTCGGTCGCCGTGTAGTACTGCGGATCGAAGATTCGATCGAACTCGCTCATGTGCCCCCCGCTTGACCAACGCCGTGACCCGGCAAGCTCGCCCGTAGAAGAGAACTATGGCGTGTCACGGAAGTTGGAGACAGGGGGCAACAGCATGCGAGCCATCCGTGCTGGCTCGCATGATTCGGCGCAGCCAGCAGGCTTTGACGACAGTTATGAAGGTCAGACAGAGCAAATGGCTGCGCTGGGAGACCTGTACAGCGGTGTGCCAGCGTAGCCATTAGTGCTGTTCAAGGCGGCCTCAGGTACCGGCTTTGCCCCTCGTCTATGGCCAGGTATTGAGGTTGGTGGCTGTTGGATCAGTCAACCTGAGCACTGGCCTGTTCTGCGAAGGTTTGCGCCAGTTCACCAAGCCGAGCGGGGTTCCGCTTCAGACCCGCCGAGCTCAAGAAGCGGAGCAGGTCGAAGAAGAGGTCATCATTGACTACTTTCTCGTCGAGGAGCATCGCGAGAGCGCTGGGCTCGTCGTAGGGCAGCTTGGAGGGCTTCCCGCTTTCTCCGGCGGTTTCCTTGACCGTTGCCGGTGGGGGCGTTTGCACACGCGATTCGGGGATCTTCTCGGCGTCTATGGGTTCCGCAGTGCCAGCTGCCGGGGTGCCGGTGATTACGGCGTAATCACGTGTGCGGCCGCTCTCAGTTGCATTGTCGGCTGACGCAGTGTCGGCAGGAGGGCTGGTGATTACGGCGTAATCATTCGCGTGGCCACTCTTGGTAGCTTCTGCAGGCGGCTCTGCTACCTGCTGCGTCTTCTGTGAGGCTCGGACCCTTTCTTCCTTGCGAGCCCGGTCAGCCTTCAACTCTTCCAGTGCCGCTTCCTGCTGGTCGGCGGGCTTGTTGCCGACGGCGCGCAGCAGGTCGATGGGTTCCTGGCCGATGCGGGCTTGCAGTTCGGGGGTCAGGTTGAGCAGGGCAAGGCGCTGTGACACCCAGCCTTGGGAACGGTGGAGGTGCTTGGCCAGTGCCCTCTGGCTTCCGTGCATGGCCAGGAGCCGGTGCAGGGCGCGGGCTTCGTCGAGTTCTTCGAGATCTTGTCGGTGGATGTTGGCGACGAGGGCGGATTCGAGGAGTTCCTCGGAGGTGCTGCCCTGGTCATCGCTGACCATGACCTTGAGGGTGGCGAGTCCGGCTTCACGGGCGGCGGCAAGGCGGCTGCTGCCGTCGACGACGACGTGGGTGGTGTCCGGTTCGAGGGCGGACTCATGGTCCGGTGTGGCCTTGATATAGGCGTCGCGGTTCATGACCGTGATCGCCTGCTTCTGGCCGTGGGTTTTCAGGCTGCCGGCAAGGTCGGTGAGGTCGCCAAGGGTGGAGCGGGGGTTGTCGGGGTTGAGGCTGATGCGGTGGACCGGGAGTTCAGCCGGCGGAGCGATTCCCTCGGTCGGCACGCCGGTGGCGGCAGCGACCGCCTGTCGGCGGGCGCTGACTGTCTGGGTTTCACCACCGAAGCGCCCGGCGCCCAGCTTGCTGGCCTTGCTCATGAGATCTCCCGGGCGAGCGCGCGCATGCCGATCGCCTGCTGTGACTTGGGGGCGTAGGACAGCAGGGGCTGCTTCATACGGACAGCCTCCTTTTGCTCTTTGAGGTCTCCGATGAGGCCCACGACTCGTGGGTCCTTTATGTCGACCCATCCTTGGAGGGAAGAGGTGGCGATGTAGCCGCGGCGGCCGTCGTAGAGGTTGACGACGATGCCGAGATAGTCGATGTCGATCTGCAGGTCGCTGCGGAGGTCATCGATCTGGGCGGTGAGGAGTCCGTAGGCGTCGGCGGAGCTGTCTTCGGCCTGCACGACGATGAGGGCGCCGGACTGACCGGGCTTCTCACCGTCCCGGCGGCGGCCGTAGTAGGCGGCGGCATCCATGCTGAGTCCGAGGCTGGGCGGGCAGTCAACGAGGATGACGTCGTAGTCGGCTTCGAGCGGGGCGAGTGCACGCTCAAGTGCTGCCTCCCGGGCGCGTACCGCCGACAGGCGCACGTCGAGCAGGAATGCGTCGTTGCAGGCGGGCAGGAGGTGAAGGCGCCCGCCGAAGGTTTCGTCGTCGATGGAGACGACGAGGTCGCGGAGATCACCCTTGGGATCGCCGGCCATGTGGTTGGTGAGGCTGTCACCGTTCATCGGCAGCGGCATGGCACCGAGCTGGTTGGTGAGGTGGCATTGCGGGTCGAAGTCGACTAGCAGTACCCGCAGTCCGAGGCCGGGCAGGTCTTCAACTTCGAGCGGGCCGTCGTCGCCTCCGGCGGCGACCGCGAGTTGCTTGGCGATGCGGACCTTGTGGAGGGTGCCGGGGTCTTCGGCCAGTGCTTCGCCGGTGCCAGCGGTGATGGCTGTCTTGCCGACACCGCCCTTCTGATTGCAGACGATGAAGCGGCGGGTGACTGCGGGGCGTTCGATGTCCGGGGCTGGGTTGGAGTCCAGCCACAGGTGCGCGGACTGGGCGAGTCCCTGGATGAGGGAGAGGCCGCGGTCGGCGGCAACGCCTCGGAACTGTTCCCACTGTCCTGCGGGAAGGAAGGTGGAGAACGAGTCGGCGCCTGCGGTGTCGACGGTATCGAGGGCGGACGCCAGGTTGCACCAGGCGGTGATGCCCTGTTCGACGGCGGCCTGGATCTCTATGCCGTGCTGGGCGGCTCTGATTTTGAGGTCCTGCCGGAGCCATCCCGGCAGTTTGGAGACGACCTTCTCGCGGTCGCTGGCGGCGGCAGTTGAAGTCATGAGGGACACCTTACTAACGTCCATGATCCTTCGGTTCGCCGACACGTTAGTTAGACATAGCTGTTGTGATCGTGAGACACGCTTCTCCCCCATTACGCCGTAATCACCGGCGCCTCCGGGCCCCGCCGCCTGCGGTGATTACGGCGTAATCACCGAGCTGGCACTCTCCCGAGAGACGCCTCCATGGCCACCGGCCGTCAAGCCCAGGAAGAGCACGCGTCCTGCGCCGGGCACCTCGCTGGCCGACCTTCTAGACAGCGTAGGGCTTCTGACGGCCCCCAAAGATGGGTATACACGTGGGGTGCTGATGGCCAGTTGACCGGGGGAGAGCGTGTGGATGGTGAGACGGCTGTCGGTGTACTGGGGCTGGCGGCAGGCCTGGGTGGTGTCTACTACGGCTGGCGTGCGATGGATGCCGCAGCGGTCGGTCGGTCTCGGGATCGATTCATCGTCGAGCGGAACAACCTACGGGAACGCTCGGGTCAGTTGTCGGAGGTAGCAGCTGGCATGCACATCGCAGCGCGTCCCGCGTTGGAGCGTATCGGCGGCAGCACCCTGCTGTGGGACGCGACCATGCGCCCGCCGCTACCTGTTCCCTTGTCAGCCGTATCCGTTGATTGGCAGGACGTAGAGGCGCCGTCGCATCCCCGATTGCGTCGGCTTACTCAACGCCGTCTGCCCAAGGAGTCCAAGTGGCGCCGGTATGCGCGGTACTCCTCAGCCATGGGAGCCTTGGCGCGGCCCCGGCTGTTTGAAGACCGTCCGTCCTTTCGTCTGGCGAGGGCGGACTGGACGGCTTCAACAGGACCGCGTCTGGTCTTTGGCCCGGGGCAATACTTCGACCTTGTCGACCAGAATGAGGCGGTCGCCCACGAGCTGGCCGCGGCAACCCGCAAGAGGCCACACCAGGCTCCGGCCTGGCGCCGGACACCCATGCGTGCAGCGCTGCGGGATGATCCGCTCTCCCTCAGCCAGCGCGTGGTCCTTCCCTCTGCTGGCACCCTGACAGTGCGGCGTACGCCCGACGGGGAGGGCACCTTCTTCCTCCTGCTGAGGGATGCAGGAGCAGTCGCGACGGGAGGGGGAGTGTACGGGCCGATCCCGGCCGGCATGGTGCAACCGGCATCAATGTCTCCGCTCGCCCACCGCAAGGACGCAGACCTGTGGCGGACCATCATGCGCGAGTACAACGAGGAACTACTCGGAGCGCCGGAGGCGACGGGAGCCACGGGGCGAGAGGTCGACTACGAACAGCCGCCCTACAGTCTGCTCAACGCCGCACTGGCGAACGGCTCGTTACGTGTGTGGTGTTTCGGAATGGGCCTGGAACCCCTGAACCTGGCTGTGTGTCTGCTGACCGTTGCCGTGTTCGAGGCAGAGACCTTCGACATGATCTTCGCAGATGCGGTCGACAGCAATGACGAAGGCTTTGTCATCAGCGGGCCGCGTCAGCACGGAGCGATCACCGGCATTCCGTTGACAGCAGAAAGCGTCGGAGACCTCCCCCGGCGTCGTATGTCTTCCCCTGCAGCGGGTCTGCTTCAACTGGCCCTGCAGCACCGGGATCTACTGCTGGCACCAGCCAGCCACTGACTGCACCCGGGCCAGTTGCACAGCGCTGTCGTTGCGCCTGCCATCTGCGGCAAAAAAATGATCAATCGGCGCAGGGCGCGCGGGGCTCAGCCGGCTATCGACCCAGCAAGTCCATCGGCGGCGCGAGAGCGGCCGGGCTGCATCAGTCTGTAGGGGAGGAATTGGTGTCAGAGTTCCTGGCCACGACCTCGGTCGCCGTCTCGGGCCTTCAACATGACCGCAGCGAGGGAGGCTCGGTACTTTGTTGATGTGCGGATCCAGACAGTCTGTGGGGAGTGATTACGTCGTAATCACTTCGATGGGGGGAGGAGCGCGTCGTACGCGGTCATCAAGTACTGAGCGTGTGCTCGCCCTGGACCTGGACGGCCACAGTGACCCGGCCGCCTCGCCTTCATCACCGAAAACGCCTGTACGCCTCCCTGGCGAGGCGAAGGGCGCCTTGGCACCGGGCGGACTCAGGTACGCACAGTAAGCCGTAGCCGTCGTTCGAGGCGGTCGAACAACTTGGGAACTATTGTTTCCGCCGCTTACACCCGCGCCGCTGGCATTCGTGTGACTGAGCGCTGTACTTGGTGGGTGAGCGCTTGCGGTCCAGGAAGGTGCCAGAGAGGGCGCACCCCGGGGAGCGCCCTCTCTGGCAACTGCGAGCCCTCAACGGCGCTTTGTGCATCCTGCGAGTCGGAGTGCTGAATACGCATACGAAAACGTCACCTTGACGATAATCTGGTTCCAGGTCTTTGGGATGACAAGGAGCAGCAGTGCGCGCGTTCGTTTCCCACAACCATAAGGACAAGCCTGCCGTTCGCTCCTTCGCCACGAAGCTGCGGTTGGGCGGCGTGGACATCTGGCTCGATGAGTGGGAACTGAGCCCCGGCGACTCCATTCCTGGGAAAGTCGGGGTCGCCTTGGACACGGTCGACACTGTGCTCGTCTGCTGGTCCAAGCACGCCAGCACGTCGGAGTGGGTCAAGTCCGAGTTGGAGACTGCGATCATCCGGCGAATGGAAGACGGACTCAGGATCATCCCCGTCTGCCTGGACGACACGCCACTCCCGGCGCTCCTCCGCCCCCTTTACTGGGTCTCCGTGACTGAGGACGACGACCAGACCGCCGTCAACAAGATCTTGGGCGTCGATACCACCGGATTCCTTCAAGGTGTCCAACAGCTCCTGGACGAGGCGACCATTGAGGCCGTGTCATTTCGCGGAGCCGGCGTCTACGTGATCTGCCCCAACTGCGGCGCCCCGCCAGCCAAGCTCGAACAGTGGGGTGCGACCGACTACGACCGCGGAGACCAATACGCCGGGGTGCGCTGCACTGAGTGCCGTTGGGAGGAGGGCGGCGAGGTGTAGCAGGGTCGTGCTTGCCGCGACCAAGCACACCTCGACACAGCCGCTGCGCCGGGCCAAGGCGCATCCTCGCTCAACCCGCCAGTTGAAGCGCTCAGTCACAATTTGCTGGGTGAGTTCGACGGTGCTCTTCCACGCGTCATGTGCGCATCGGATGAACGGGCCGACTAGACCCGGGGCCAGGATGCCGTGCAGGGCGAACATGATGTGCCATGCTCCTCGCGGCCTTCCGCTTCCTCAAGTGGATCGAGGTGGGTCCGTAGTTCGCGGGCGAAGCGGTCCATGAACGAGCGGGGGACGGGTCAGTTGGCGCCCAGGGAGTGACTGGCGGCGCCGACGTCAGCCTTCAGCTGGGGAAGCCGACGGCCCCGCCACCGTTAACGGCGTTAATACCCCCGAGGCTCCGGCAGATGCAGGTGAAGAGACCTGGCAGGGCCGTCGGCTCCCCTATGACAATCCCTTCTCCGTAGTCACTCATCTGCATCTGAAGATGGAGCCGGAGGCCTTCACAGAGGGGGCTCGGGTGTGGCTGAGGATTCTGCGTGAACAGCACCCCGACGCTTACAGCGCTCTGCTGCAAGAGCTTCCGCAGCAGGAACAGCCCGTCTGATCCGGCAGCAGACCGAGAGCGCGTCTGTGCTGTTCTTCGCGCGTCACGAGCCGACGGCAGGTCGTTCTTCAGGATTCGCTGGACTTCCTGCGGAGGTAGACGGACTCCTCGGGGTGTGTGCTCGTGCGGATCTTTTCCCATGCCGTATCAGGTACCGCGCCAGGCGGAGCAGGCTCCTCCGCGGTAACACGCCGGATGTGGCCTACCCACGAGTCCGGTGTCAGGGAGGACCACTCAACGTCGATCTCAACGCCGTGGAATATGCGGGTGAGGTCCGCAAGCTGTGTGAAGATCGCCGTCTGCACCTCCTCAGGGGCCGCGTCAGCGGGCAGCGGGACCTTGCCGCATCCGCCACCCGAGTCGTCGGCGATGAACGTGTAGGGCCACACGTCTTGCCCAGTCAGCAGGATGATCTCCTTCGGTATGCCGAAGGAGGGCCGCTTCTTCTTCGTCTTGGATCGTCTCGCCACGGTGCCATCCAACCTGACGGACCGCGCGGTCAGGCACCCGCCAGGCACCCTCAACGCTTGACGCATACCGGTGCCCCTGCCAGTCGGCTAGAAGAGCCCGGCTCGCATGTGGTGCGTGAGGTTCTCCAGGATCTCGCGCAGCCATGGGCTGCGGACGGCCGGCAACCGGACTAGCGTGTGCTGGAAGGTTCCCGGGTCGGCCCGGAACAGGTAGTGGGGGCGCGGCGCAGGCGGGTCGTCGCGGAGAACGCCGTCTGGCATGGTTCCTGACGCGGGGAGGTGGAGGTGTGGCTCGGGGAAGGCCATCCACATCCACACCACGAACGGCAGCGGCACCGGGTATGCCGATGCGGCCGGGCCGGCCGGGCTCCAGAATTCCCCCGTCTGTGGGTGGGTCGGCACGATGACCATGTCGGCGTCCGTGTCGGGGGCAGACAGTCCGGGCCCGGCCAGGACGGCGCGCCGCGCCGGCTGGACCACGGGCAGCAGGGCGTCGAGGGCGCGCTGGAACACTTCCGCGATCAGGCCGTGCGGGACAGCCACCGGCCTGCCATCCGAAGCGGCCAGCAGGTGGGCCAGCGCCCGGCCGGCTGCCGCCTCCCATTGCGGGCTCCATGACCACCAGTGGTCCAGCCCGAGCAGCGAGCCCCATCTGGTGATCGGCACGATCGGGGGCGTGGCTTTCCCCTCCACCAACAGTTCCGCCCAGGAGAGGATTGCGGTGTCGGCGTCGTCGACGCGCAGGCGGTGCACGGCATCCGGCGCAAGCCAGACCGCCTGCCAGAGAGAGCAGTCGTCGATGCGGTTCGCCACGGGCAGGCCGCACGCCTCGCAAGCCATGTTGGGGCCGTCACCCCAGTCGAGGCCGCAGCAGTAGCCGCCCGCTTGCTCCGGAACGAGCACGGTGCCGCGCGTATCCCCGGGTGCGATGACGATGGTGCCAGGTGGGCCGTCAGACAAGGCGTAGACCGGAGCGTGGATGCCCCGGGCTGCCGCCTCGTCTGGATCGATCTCCTCCCACCTCCGCCACGGGTGCCCCCAGGGCTCCGGTTCCACGGCAAACGTGCCCGTCTCCATGAGAACCGGGAGCTGAATCCCGTTCCCATACTTCTGATGGGCGTGGGCCGGCAGCTCTACCTGGGACAGCGGGTTGGTCAGCCTGGCACCACACCCAGCACACACGAAAGCGAACAAATGTCCTCCGCTAGAGAAGCGGAGGCATCATCGCAGCTCCGCAGCGGACCGGCCAACGTGTTTTTCATGGCGTGGTCTCAGTAGGACAAGGGGTCAGGGTGGAATGTCCGGGTGTAGCGCAGTCCGGTGTCGGGGGTGATGTTGAATACCGCGCACAGGTGCTGCGGGTCCGCGCCGGTGACGGCGGCCTCTTCGAGGATCCGGTCCTCGCGGAGCCGTTGGGCGGTGACCGAAAGATCCTTGAGCAAGGGCTGCATCCAGCCGATGGTGACCGGCGTGCGAGAGTGCGCGGTCTGCAAGCTGAGGAACAGGTGGGGGCTGCGAGTGTGTGGCCAGCGTGAGTGGCGGAGTTGGATGTAGTCGGCCGCGGCCTGACAGGTGAAGGCGTCGAGGGGGTGGTCGATATCGCCGTGCACGAGCCGGCCGCCGGTGAAGTCGACGGCAGCCAAAGGCAGTGCTCGTGCTTGGTGGGGGTATAGCGCGTGAATGCCGATGAGGGCGACCAGCAGCTTTAGGGCGGGGTCGCCCTCGGCGGCCGCTCCGCAGCAGCCGCCCCGGGTGGAGTGAGTTGGGCCGGTCAGTCAGTCGGTGAGCCGGACGGGCATCAGCGCGTAGCGCAGGGCCTGGTCGTCGCTGTCGTGGCCGTGCAGGATGGCGGGCTTGGTGGGGGAGGTGAACTGGAAGTCGACGGCAGTGGCGCCGCCGACGGTGAAGGCGGTGAGGGCGTCGGTGAGGAACTGCGGGTTGAAGGCGATGGTCAGCTCTTCGCCCTGGAGGGCGGTGTCGACGGTGTCGACGGCTTGTGCGTCGTCGCTGCTGCCAGCCTCCAGTACGAGTGAGCCGTCGGCGGTGAACGTCAGCCGGACGGGGGTGCTCCTGGTGGCGACCAGCGCGACGCGCTGGACGGCCTCCTTGAGCACGCTGATCTCCACGGTGGCGGTGTGGGCGAACTCGCTCGGGAACAGGGTGCTGTAAGCGGGCAGGGAACCCTCGATGGCGCGCAAAGTAGAGGTGCTGGTCTCGCTGCGCACCGTGAACAGACCCGAGTTGCCGCCATCGCCGGGAATGGTCAGGTCGACGGCGGGGTCGTCGGCGCATGCCTTGACCGCGTCCAGCAGCTTCTTACCCGGGGCGAGGGCGGTGCGCTCGCCGGTCAAATTGCAGTGCTTCCAGGTGAGGGTGCGTACCGCGAACCGGTAGCGGTCGGTGGCGGTAAAGGTGAGCGTGCCCGCGTCCTGGTCGTAGTGCAGGGAGATCCCGGACAGGACGGGCAGAGCATCGTCGTTGCCGAGCGCGGCAGCGACCTGGGTGACGGCTTCGGCCAGCGCCGGGCCGGGCAGCGTGCCCGAGCCGGTCCCGGCGTCGGGGAGCTGCGGGTAGTCCTCCAGCGGCAGCGTGGGCAGGGTGAACCGGGCACTCCCGGCGGTCAGGATCAGGCGGGGCCCGGTGAGTTCGCCCCGTACGGTGCCGCGGACGCGGGCGGCGATGTCGGTGAGGAGCCGGCCGGAGACGAGAGCGCGGCCGGGGACGGTGACGGCAGCCTGGATCGTGATGTCGCTGGACGTCTCGTAGTCGAAGGCACTGATACGCAGCATGTCGTCGTCGGTGGCGGTCAGGAGCAGTCCGGCCAGGACGGGGACGGGCGGCCGGGCGGGCAGGCTGTGGGCGGCATAGGTGACGGCCGCGGCGAGGTCACTCTGGTCGACGGTGAACTGCACGAGGGTTCCTGTCTGTCGTGGCGCGGAGGCGTCGGTGAAAGCGGCCCGGGTGGGGCCGCCCATCACGGGCGGCCCCACCCGGGCCGTGGACGTGTAAGGAAGCGTGTGTCAGTGGCTGTGGAGGGTGTCGTCGCGTATCCAGCACCACGACGTCAGTTCGTAGGCGGCCAGCACGCGCAGCGGGACCTGATGGCGTTGCCCGTCCTCGTCTTCGACGGTGAGCTGGTCGGTGTCCCGGCGGACGATGACCAGCAGGTCGAGGGCGGGGTCGGTGACGTCGGGGCGCAGTGTCCAGGCTTGGCCGGGTTCGGCCAGCCACCACGGGTCTCCGGCGAGGACGCCTTCGCAGACGATCCGGTACGCGGCCGGTTCCGGCAGCAGGTCCTCGCGCATCAGCTCGCGTACGAGGGGGTTGATGACGCGGGCGGCGCGCTCGGCTCCGATGAGGTGGTCGACGGAGGGCATACGGCGGTCCTTCCTCGGGGGCGGCTGTACGGGGCGGTGGTCGACGGGGCGGGTTCGGGCGTGGGGTGGGGTGCCTGCGGTCCGGCACGGCCACAGGGTGTGGGTGCCGGGCAGGGCAGCTTCAGCAGCTGCGCGAGCGCCTGGCGGGCGGACAGGTCGTAGGCCGGGTCGTGGATGAACCCGACCGCTGCGGCGAGTTGACCGCGCAAACGCTGGAGTTCGTCTTCGGCGATGCGAAGCAGTGTCGGGGTGCTTGTCGCCCCGGCACCGGGTGTGGTCATGTCGTAGAACCTCCGTCCCTTCCTGGCGGGGGTAGTGGGGCGCGCGAAAGCCGGTCAGCGTGGGGCGCGCCCTACGTACGTGAGTGCGCGGGTGGGATGGCAGCCGGGGCAGCCGGACGCGGGCGTCGACGGCTGCCCCGGGCCGTATCAGGGATCGGTCAGGTCTGGTTGAGGAGTTCGCGGTTGCGCTGCTGCCGACCGGGGGTGAGCGGTTCGCGCCAGGGCTCGTAGTGGCTGGTCCACATGGCGCTCGCGGCGGGGGCCGGGTCGGGCGCCGACGGGCGGGCCCGGTTGAGGCGGGCCTGCTCGCGTGCGCGGTCGGCCTGCGCGATGACGCCGACCCAGTCCAGTCCGTGCCGGGCCTGGAGGCGGCGGCGCAGTGCCTTGCGTTCGCGGGAGATGGTCGCTGCCCAGACGCCGGTGGGCGTCAGCTCGGGGTTGGCGAGCGCCCACTTGAGGCAGTCGGCCGCGATCGGGCAGCCGCGGCAGGCCGTGCGAGCGCGCTCGATGCGGGCCCGGTCGTCCGCGTTGCTCATCTGGCCGTGCTCCTGGACGAACCAGGACGGTTCTGTGCGGCAGGCCAGCCTCGCGTCGGTGTGGGGGAAGGGGATGCGGGGATCGGCTTCGGGTCGGCTCATGGAGGAGCCCTCCTTGAAGTGATCGAGGAAAAAGAGGGAGGAAGAGGGGGTGCGACGTGCCATCAGGCGTGGTCGTCGTCGGCCTTGGACCGGCTGCGCTTGGGCTGCGGATCAGAAGCGAACCGGCCCTGCCGCGCCTTCACCGGGTTGGCGGTGATCCAGGCCTCGGCACAAACCTTGTGGACCGGCTCATCCCGGTGGGAGCGCATCGGCGTCGGCTTGGTGCACAGCGCGCACGGCCGGTCCTGCCAGCGGTCGAAGTGCCGACCGTCCCGCCAGTCCAGGAATCCACCGGGAGCCGGGACCAGGCCCGGCTCGAACGGCTCCGCCTTACGACCCCGGGCGCTCATGCGGCGGCCAGGTGGATGCCGGGCCGGCTCATGACGTGACCTCCGGAAACAGGCCGGTCAGGTGGGGGAGTTGGAGCAGGACCTGCTCGAAGACGGGCTGCGGGACGCGCCATGGCCCGAGCGCTCCGGGACAGGGCACGGGCAGCGGCAGCACGTGCATGTCGTCGAGGGCGAGGTGGAAGCAGCCGGGCTGCGCCCACCGGCCGCACGAAGCGTCGCCGGAGTCCGTGCCGGTGTGGGTGTGGCAGCCGGTGATACGGGCCACGGCGAGGACTGCGCGGGTGTGCAACTGGTGGCCGTGGATCGTGCGGGCCACGAACGGCTCCCGCAGCGCCGGCCGGTCGATGGCAGCTCCGGCGTGCAGCAGGTACCAGCCCGCCAGCCAGGGCCGGGGGCGGTTCTCGATCCGCTTGTCGCCGTGCACGATGCACGCCATCCAGGGCTGTTTGATGGTGATGCCGCGCAGCCAGTCGGGGGCGTACAGCGGGCCCGTCATCGCGCCGCCAGCGCGGTGCCGGGCCGGCCCGGACGGCGGCCTCGCACCCCGGGCACGTACGCATCCTTGCGAGTCGCCACATACCCGCACGGCTTCTCGCCGGTCTTGACCCGGTACATCGCCACGTCCGCACTCCGCAGGATCCGGGAGGCTGCGGTCCCGTCCGGGAGGACGGTGGCGCGGGCGATACCGATGGACACCGACGGGCGCAGCACCTGCCCGTCGCTGTCGTGCAGCAGCTGCCCCTCGTAGGGGATGGGCTGTGCCAGCACCTCGCGCAGGACAAGGACTTTGCGGACCGCTGCGGCGCGGGGCACCAGGATCGCGGCGCCGAACTCGTCACCTCCCAGGCGGGCGGCGAGCCCGCTGTGGCCGGCGGCCCACGCGCTGAGGCGACGGCCGGTCGCGGCGATCAGGACGTCACCGGCCTCGTGCCCGAGAGTGTCGTTGACGGCTTTGAGTCCGTCGGCGTCGGCGACCAGGACGTGCAGGAGGTTGCGGCGGGTGTGGGCGAGCCGGTCGATGCGGTCGGTGAGGATGTCGCGGCCGGGCAGGCCGGTCAGCGGGTCCCGGCGGGCGGTGTGCAGCTGGCGGCGCACCCGGACGTCGTCGGCGAGGACGGCCAGGGCGAGCGGCACGGCGGCCGCGGTGATGAGGAGTGTGCGGGTCGGCTGCCGTAAGACAGCAGTGGCGGGCATGATGGTCTCCAGTTCTCGCCCCGTTTGTGGGCGGGCATGAGAGAGGCGCACCCCGGCTTTCCACGGCGTAGGGGGTGCGCCTCTTGCTTTTTGATCTTCAGTTCTGTCCGGCCTGACCTGCGGTCGGGCATGCGGGAGGTGCTGTCTTATCCCTCTCGTGGCGTCTTGGTGCTGGCCTGCTCCCGGCGGTAGCCAGCGAGCATGTCGTTGACCTTCTGCCGTGACTTGCCCAGCTCCCGCCCGATCGCGGCCTGGCTCCACTCACCGCTGTCGACGGCCTCGGCGACAGCGGCGACGCGTTCGGCCGCGAGGGCGGCCTTGGCGGTGTCGATGAGGTCGGGGCACCGTCGGGCCCGTTCGACGGGCGGCAGTTCGGCGAGTCGCTGAAGAGCCGCGATCAGCTCGGTCAGTGCGGGTGTCACGGTCGTCCCTCCATGTGGGGAGGGGCCGGGTTTCCCCGGCCCCTCGGCTGGTGTCACGTCCACGCGACGAATTCGTTCACCCACTCGGTGAGATCGCGGTTCATCCACTCGGAGAATCCGCTCTGCCGGCCCTCGGGGAGTAACTCGCCGGTCCGCCAGTTGCTCAGCTCCAGCTTGTGGCTGCTGTCGTAGTAGCCGCCCCATTCGCTGAAGATCTCGTAGGCCGAGTCCTTGTCGGACTGGAAGTTGAAGCGCTTGACGACGGTCTTGTCGGTGTCCTTGATCTCGATCTGGTAGGTCTTCATCTCCGCTGCCCTCTCCCTCTGCTGTTGTCGTCCTTACACTCACCAATGCACCCTCCTAGGGGGGTACGTCAACCCTAGGGGGGTACATTTTTCAAGATTTTTTGGGACGCGCCCCTGACCAGTACTTTCCTCTGCCAAAAAGGCAGGGCGAGGCGTGCGCAGAGAGGACTGCCGTGGAGGCAGAGCCCGAGGCGCCCTGCTCCCCACCAACCGTGCGATACCGCTGAGGCAGCACCAACCGCATGAGATGACGACACAACTAGGGATCGCCGCCCTCGTACCGCCGTTGAGCGAGAGAGACATCGTGCAAGTGACGGTCAACTGCTGCGGGCGTCCCGGGGCCATCCCGTCAACGCGGGGACCGGCCGGACGCTGTGGCAGTCCGGCGCGGAGTCGTCGTGCAGGGACCGGCCGTACGTCGGCCTCAGTTCCGCGAGCGTCTCGATGAGGTCGTCTTCGGTGTCGACGCCGATGTCGGTGTAGCCGCGCCCGCAGGTGCACGGCACGATCAGCGTCAGCACGTCGCTCGCCCCGTCCGCTTCACTGATGCGCAGGGTGTGGTGCAGCCACAGACCGCCACCCAGGAACGCCACCGCGGACGCCTCGAAGCGACGGTCCCCGTGTTCGCGCACGATGCGGTGGCCCTGTCAGGCGTCGGCGTCGAGGGCGGCATGCAGCGAGTAGGGGAAGTGGTGGGAGAGGTGGTGCGCCGCCCCCGTTACGGCTGCGTCACGCTCCTCTTCCTCGGAGGCCTCATCCACCGTGGCGGCAGCGATCTCCATCAGGTAGGCCAGCGGGGAATCCGGATCGTAGGGGCGGGTCCGGGCGGGCAGAACGTCCATAATGGATCTCTCCTTCTCGTCTTCGTACGGGTGGGATGCGGCCCGGGACGGGCGCGACCGCGGTGGGGATGCCGGGCGCGGCCGTCCCGGGCAGCGCCGGGCCACGGTCACCGGTTGCAGTGCCGGACACAGGCGGCAAGGACTGCGTCGTCGGCGCCGACCGCCCGCTGATAGCGGCGCTCCATGTCCGCGGCCGTGACCTGGGTGAGGTCCTCACCCCTGGCCTTGACCGCGTAGGCGGCGCCGACCGCTGTGGTGGCGGCGGACAGCAGCACGTCGTCGCGGGTGAGCACGCGCAGCCGGTACAGGGCCGCGGTGACCGCACCGCGCGTGGCCCGGCCGGCGAGCCGGGCCTCTTCCGTCTGCTCGCCGGTCGCGGCATCGTCGCGGGCGAGTTCCCAGCGGCGGTAGAGGTGGCCGCGGTGCGTGCTGAGTGCGGACACCAGAGCCACGACCGCCTCGCGCACCGCCTGGCGGTGGGCGGCCTGTTCGGCGGCCCGGATACGGTGCCGGTCCGCGTGTTGTTGGAGCAGGCTGCCGGTCACGGTGCCCGCCAGGGCGAGCAGGCCGGCTAGCGCAATCTCCATTCGGTATCGGTCCTTTCTTCAGGCGATGGTGTGGAGAGGTGCGTGGCGGGCTTCACGGGCGGGTCCGGTGGCCGGGTCGAGGTAGGCGGCGAGGTGCTCCAGTTCGCAGGCTTGTGCTTCGCTGTCGTCCCAGCGCGTGTGGTACTGCTCCCGGGCTGGTGCTGAGAGCCGGGACAGGGACTCTTCAGTGCGGAACTTTTCGACGCGCCGCACGCCGGGCCGCAGCATCTGCGCGGCATGCACGAGTTCATGGATGACCGTTTTGTCGACCTCGGCCGGGTCGTGCAAGTGGGCTTGGGCGTTGGCGACACACACAATCCGGTCCAGGCCGTACAAGGTGCACCCGTACAGGCTGGCGCCGTCTTCTGCGCAGGCGAGGAGGCGGGTGAAGTACGTGTCGGTGACGAGGAGTTCCACCCCGCGCAGGCACGCACTCATCTCCTTCTCGACAAGGCGGGTGGCCTGGTCGGCGATGGTGCACACCCGGTCCAGGACCGGTCGGCGGGCCGGGCCGATCGCGTAGGCGTTGACCTGCATGGGGGCTCCCTTCGGGGTCGGCGGCCTCGTGCAGCGGGCAGGAGGCCGCCTTGTGGCCGGGCCGGGCTGTCCGGTCCTGCGCCCGGCCCCGCACCGGCCGCCGGGGGGCGGCAACCGTGCAGGGCGGGACGCGGGACCGTCAGAGCAGGGCGCCGGTCGCGGCCAGGAGCAGCAGGGTGAGCGCAGCGAGGATCAGGTCGACCGCGCGGCGCAGGTGCGTGAACTTCCGCACGGCGATGAGGGACAGGATCCGGATGCGGGCGGTACGGGTGTCGCCGTGCATGCACGCGCGGATCTCTTCCTCGCTCAGGCGTGCCCAGTACGGGAACGACGCCCGGTCATTGCCGCCTAAGCGGGGCCGCACGACCAGGAGCAGCAGCACGGAAGCGGCGGCCAGAGCGAGCACGGCGAGGCCACCGAAAATTCGGGTGGCCAGCGGCAGATGCTGGTCGGCGACGGAGGCCAGACCGGCCAGCACGGCGCCCGTGAACGCCAGCAGCAGGCTGGATTTTCCGTCGGTACGGGCGATCTCGCTGCCGACCACGGCGCAGGCTTCAGAGAGGTTGTGGTCCGTGTGGGTGCTGGAGTCGTCCGGGATGATCAGGGCGGGCAGTGTCATGGCGGCTTCTCCTTGTCGTAGCGGAGCAGGCCTCAGCAGGCGGCCGGGGCTGTCAGAACGGTGGTTTGTCACGCCAGGGATCGCGGGCGGGCCGGGAACGGAGCCGGATTCGCAGTTACTGCCTCCCGCTGCGCACCCTCGGCTGCTGTCTGGAATGCGCGGAGGGCATCCCCGCCGACCCGGCCACCTACACACTCCCCGCCGGTCCCGCACACCATCTCGCCGCCTGACCCAAGGAGAAGCCAGGCGCGGCCGCGGTGCCCAGGCGGGCAGGACCACTGCGGGGTGTAGCGGCAGCGCGTACAGCGCAGGATGCCGACCGGGCCGTGGCCGCCGGGGCTGACGCTGCGGTCACGGAGCTGGCGGCGCGTGAGGAGGTGGTCGGGGCAAGTGGCGCCGCGGTCGTACTCCGGCAGCCCACAGGCCCCACGCGGCTTCCGTGCCGGTATCTGCGGGCAGCAGGGGCGACTCGTACGCGTCCTGACCATCACCGGATCCAGGGGCCGGGCAGCCGGGACGGACGCTGCGGGTAGCGCGGGCCGGGCCGCTGGGGGCGGGGCCGGCCGATCCGGCGGCGCGGGCGGGGAATGAGCACAGGTGATCTCCTCCGAGCGTCAGGGGACAGTGCTGCGCCCCGCCGGCGTCGTGCTGGTGTCGGCGGGGCGCAGTGGGTGGTGCGTGCGGCCGGGCGGCCTGTCCAGTCCTCGCACCCACGAGGAGTGGGGGCGAGGGCCGGGTAGGGCGTCAGGTCTCAGCGGGCGGTGAGCAGTCGGGTGATCCGCTGCCTCACCTGGTCCCAGAGACTCGGGTGCGTGTGCCGCCAGGCGGTGCGGTCCACACCGTCCTCGGTGGGGAAGCTGCGGGAGGCGCCGCAGGTGCATGTCCAGGCGTAGGGCTGGGGGCGGGTGTCGTCGCGGGTGGCGGTGACCGTGACGGAGCGGCCGTTGTGGCGGCCGTGGTAGGTGCCGGTCCAGAACTCGCTCGGCTTCAGGTTCTTCATGGGGTTTCCGTTCAGGTCGGGGCCACGCCGCGGCCGGGTTAGCCGCGGCGCTCGCTGGTGTGGCTGTGCAGGTCACTACGGCTGCCGTCGCGCGATGGATCGCGGCAGTCAGCTACGCGCCTCGATGCCGCTGGAGGGCGAGGCGGGGAGAGCGGGGCGGAGCGGATTACAAACCGCGGGCGTCGGCGGCCTGGGCCGCGTCGGCGAGGATCCGCAGCGGGGCGCCGCCGCTGCCGTGTGCGTCGTTGAAGGCGGGCACCGAGTCGACGTCGTCGCCGAACTGGCGGCGGATCGCGTCCAGGACCACGGCCGCGGCATCGCTGGCCAGGCCGCGGTTGCCGCCGGCTTCTTTGCGGATCGCTCCAAGCAGACAGACCGCACCGTTTTCGTCGGTGAGGGCGCCGGAGCACCATCCGTCGGTCTGCATGCGGTGGTGGGCGCGCTCAAGGAGCGAGGTGATGGACGAGGTGCTGTCGTCGGCCGGGGCCGGGAGGACAGGCGGTTGGAGGGTGGGGGTGAGCGGGACGGTGACCACGTCGGCGAAGTCGACGACGGTGGCGGCGTGAGCGGTGTTGACCTCGTAGGCGACGGTGGCTTCTTCCAGCCGTACGGTCATCGCCGCGTCAACGGCCGCCAGCCGGGCTTCCAGGCTCAACGCGTCGCGGGCCGTGACCGGGGCGGTCGTCGTGGGCTGGGAGTCGGTGGGGGACAGGGACACTGGCGTGGTCAACGGAAGCTCCCCAATGCAGGGCGCCGCGCCCCGGGAGGTCGGGGCGCGGCGCGCGGGTGGTTGTGGGCGGGGTCAGGTGTTGGTGAGGTGTTTGATCGTCTCCAGTGCCTGGCGGGCGGTGGTGACGGTGTCGCGGCGGCGCGGGGCCGGGGCCCTGCGGCCACGGTGGTGGGGGACGGTGTCTTCGTCTTCGGCTTCGTCCTTGGGTTCGGGGCCGAACTCGCCGGGGCGGGGCGGCTCCGTCCAGTCGAACCAGAGTCCTCGTGCTTCCAGCTCACGGATCTCATGATCGGTGAGGTGCTGGACGGTGTCGGGGAACAGCAGGGCGATGTCGGCCTTGAAGTCCATGTAGAGGGTGCGCAGGACTTCCGGCTTCTTGCCCTCGATGATCCATCCGGCCCCGCCGGTGTTGGAGTCGGACGGCGGTTCCGGCTCTCCGGCCATGATCCGCTCGATGCGGCCCGCCTCCTCGGGGGAGAAGGAGCGCGGCAGCGGCTCGGGAATGTACTCGGCAGTGGTACCGAGTGCTTTGAACATGTCGGTGATCTTCTTGGGGGCGACCTTCAGGAGGATCGGGATGCAGTTCTCGCGGAGGTTCTCGCACAGCAGTTGCGTGAAGCCGTCCTGGACGTAGATGGACTGTCCGGCCACCTTCAGGCCGACCCCGTACTTGCGGCCCTTGACCGACACCTGCTCGGCCAGGTCCATGACTTCCGCGCCGTAGTCGCCGTTGCGGGCCGCGGAGAGGAATTCGTCGAGGTAGGCGGACAGCATCCGGTAGGGGCAGCCAGGCAGGGCCGGGTCCCACTCGTGGACCTGCCCGTCGGCCCACACCATGGTGCCGCGGATCTCCATCAGCGCGGCCAGGACCCGCAGGAGGCGGACCATGTACAGGGCGCCGACCCCGTAGCGGGCGGTGTGCTTGCCCAGTGCGGCAGTTTTCCCGTCGGGTGCCTCGGTGGCGAGCATGACCACGGCCCCGAACAGGGCGTCGGCTGCGATGTGCAGGCCCATCAGCTGGGTCTTGCCGCCGCCGGAGGGGGCGACGAACAGGCCGTGGGCGGCGCCCCGGTCGGTGTAGACGCGCTGGCGGGCAGGCTGCCCGTTGGTGAGATAGCCGGACACCCAGCGGCCGTCCTGGTCGGGGGTGAGCAGGTCGCGGGTGGCCGGGTGGACGGTGGCGAGCGGGGAGGCGTCCCACACCGAGACCAGGATGTCGGGGCCGGCGGTGGTGACGAACACCCGCCCGTCGTCGTAGGCGGCGCCCATCGCCGTGCACAGCGCGGACACGTTCACCCGCGGCTCCCGCGTCCCGTCTTCCATGCGGGCGATCGTGAACGTCACCTTCCGTTCGTGGTCGCGGGTCTTCTTGACGAAGACCGAGCCGGGGATCGCGCCGCGCTCGCCGCCGACGGTGTCCTGCCACTTCTCTTCGGGGGTGGGTGCGGTGCGGCGGCGCTGTTCGGCGTTGGGTGTGATGTGGACCTCCAGCCAGCCCGGGCCGCCCTCGCGGCCGGCCTGGCGCTGAACGTCCGCGAAGTGCACGACCGGCGCGTCGACGCCGAACGCGGCTGCGACGGCGGCATCGGTCAGCCCGGTGATGGGCCGGCCTTCCTCGGAGGCGCGCAGCAGCATCGACAGGTCGTGCGGCATCCCGGCGTGCGGGACCGCCTTGACGACGATGGTGCGGCCGGGGTTCCCGGCGCGCTCCCACAACTGCCGGACCTGCCGGGTGAAAGGGCTCGCACCGTCGGACGGTGTCCACTCGGTTTCCGGGACGGGCTGCGCCGCCGGTTCCAGGGCGGGGGCGGCGAGGGCGGGGCGGTGGCGGGTGCGCGCGTGCCGGGAGAACGGCAGCACAGCCCAGCCGGCTGCCGCCCATCCGGCGGCGAGCAGTCCGTCCAGCCACCACGGACCCCAGCCGGGCGTGGACTTGGCGGCCACGTCGACCGCGGCCGCGAGCACGAGCGGCGACCAGCGCAGGATCTTGCGGCCGGAGCCCTGCCCGCCGTCGCGGTAGGCCAGGACCCAGCCGCCGACTCCGGCGGCTCCGGCCAGCTGCACGACCGCATCCACGTGACTGCCGGGGTAGACGTTCGGGGCCACGGCCAGCACGGGCGCGGCCAGGGTGTAGGCGAGGCGTTCGAGCGCGACACTGCGCGGCGTGGACACGGCGAGGATCTCCTTCGAGAGAGGGGCAAACGCCATGGGCGGCCCTGCGGGTGCGGGGCCGCCCATGGCTGGGTGGTGCTGCGGTGGGGAGAGCAGATGGATCAGCGGGTGAAGAAGCCGGGCCTGGGGGTCTGGTAGCGGCGCGATGAGCGGATGTCGTCCAGTCCCTGGTAGAGGCGCGCGTGCGTGGCCTGCGCGTCGTGGGCGAGCGAGGCCACCTCGTGTGCGGACTCGTTGACCTTGCGGGCGGATACTTCGGCGCCTCCCAGGGCGAGGGAGACCGCGTTCTGCATCTGCACGAACACCGGATCCAGGCCGGCGTTCGCGATCGCGCCCGCCGCATCCTCCGACCGGCCGCCGTTCGTCTTCATCCGCAACTGCAGCTGCTCAAGTTCGAGCGCGGCACTGTCCAGCGTCCGCGCCAGCGTCGTCAGCTTGTGCTGCACGGACTTGTACCGGTTGTCGCCGTCCGTGGCCGGGGCCTGGCCACCGGTGTACAGGCCGGGAGCATTGTTCATGGGCGATGGTTTCCTTTCTGGTCAGTCGTGGTGGGCTGCGGCGGACGCGTACGCCAGGCCGGCGTCGTCCATGGCCTGGACGTCCTCGCCGTACACGCGGCCCACCGACGTCGCGGCGAGGGTCGCGGCGTCCGACGCCGTGCCGCACTCGCCGGCGCACTGGTTCGCGTGATCCTTCATCCGGCTTGCTGCGTCCGCGAGGTCGGCGATCAGCTCGGTCACGCGGGGGTCGATGGCGTGGTCGGCCGCCAGGTCGGCGGCCATCCCCCGCAACGCGTCCGCGACCTTCTCCAGGCCCTCGGACAGCAGCTGCGCCGTCTCCTTGTCCTCCATCGCGGCGACCGCGATGTTGACGGCCTCGATCAGGTATTCCTCGAAGGTGATGTCTGTACGGTGCTGCGGACCGAGTCCGTACGCGGACGGGCTGCGGGTGACGGGCTCGGACACGCTGCGGTCCTCCTCATGGGTGGGTTGGGTGCTGCCGGGGCGCTGCGTGTGCGGCCCGGGCGCGGCCGGCAGGGCACGCGGATCGGCCTCCGGCGCGTCGTAGACGTAGGCGCCCTGCCCCGCAGGGCGCTTGGGCGGCCGGGCCGGGTGATCCGGGAAGTCGAATACCGGTGTGCCGGTGTCCGGCCACGGCCACGCCTTCGCCGCATCGTCGCCACCCGCAGCGTGGTCCTGCTCCGCGTGCAGGGCCTCTTCCCACTCCTTCTTCTCCCGCTCCTCTTCCGCGGCGCGGCGGGCTTTTTCCCAGGCGAGCCGGTCGCGGAAGGCTTTCGCGTCCTCCTCACACCACTCGTCCCACTCGTCAGCGTCGCCCCCGGAGGCGGCCTTGGCAGACTGGTCCCTGCCGGACGCCTGCTGGGAGCCGTCCGGCCCGGTGCCGGCGGCTGCCTGTGCGGCCCCCTCTGTCGTGCCCTTGGCGCTCTCGGTACCGGCCTTCGCGGCGTCCTGTTCCGCAGCACGGCGGCGGGCCTGTGCCGCGGCGAACCGGTCGCGTGTTTCCTGGTCGTCCTCGTCCAACCAGTCGTCGTCGGATCCGTCCGGCTTGGTGCCGTCGGGCTTTGAGGCGCCGTCTGTCGTGCCCTTCTTGCTGCCGGTGTCGTCCTTGGCAGCCTGGTCCTTATCCGCTTTGTCCTTCTCTGCGCGGCGGGCACGTTCCTCGGCGATGCGCTCGCGCAGCCGGTCGGCATCGTCCTTCGACCAGTCGCCGGGATCACCTTTGGTGTCGTCCTTGGCGGCCTTGGCGTCGGTGCCGCCGCCCTTGTCCTCCTTGGCTTTGTCCTCCTTCGTGTCCTTGTCCTTCTTGGCCTTGGCTTCCTCGGCGGCGCGGCGCTTTTCCCAGCGCTCGCGTGCTTCTTTTGCCACGGCCGTGCCCAGGGTGATGCGGTCCGGATCAGTGCCCGAAGCGGTCTGCTGCTTTGCCCGTTTCTCCTGCTTCGCAGCCTGCCTCTCGGCTTTCCGCTCGCGGCGCTGCTCCTGTGCGGTCTGTTTGCCGGCGCGGGCCTGGTCACGGTCCTTGCTGCGGTCCGCGATCTTGGCGGTCTGGTCCGCGCCGCGGCGTTGCTGGCGCGCTGCCTGGCGGGCGGATGCCCGCTCCTGGCGGCCGCGTGCCCGCTCGGACCGGGCATCAGGAGCAGGAGACGGCTTGCCGTCCTTGCGGCCGCTGTCCTTCGATCCGCCCTTGCCGGAGTCCTTCCTGCCGGGAGTGTCCTGTCCGTTTCGGCGGCCTTTACCCGGGCCCGCACCGTCAGAGCGGTTCTGGCGGCCCTTCCCGGAGCCACCGGCCTGCTGGTTCGCCGCACCGTTCTTACGGCCGCCAGCAGAACGATCAGCGCCCTTCCCGGAGCCGCTGCCCGAACCCTTGGAGTCACGGCCGCCACCAGTTCCCCGGCCACCGCCCCCCGCGCTGCGGCCCCCGCCGGGACCGCGGCCCGTGCCACCGCCAGCTCCGGAGCCGCCGGAACGGCCCCCGCCGGAGCCGCCGCCGGATCCTTTGCCGCGGCCCTTGTCCGCGCCGAAACCGGCCGCCGACGCCGCATCGGATTTACCGCGCGCCGCCGTACGGTCCGCCTGCGCTTTCACCTGGGCCTGGCGCAGCTTGTTCTGCGCCTCCAACAGCCCGGTTTCACGCTCGGTCTGCGCTTCCAGAAGCGCGACTTTCCGTGCGATTTCTGCTTCACGGAATGCCGAATCGCCTTCGATATGCGACCGGCCGACCTCTATCCGGTATTCGAGCCAGTCACCGAGACGGTCAGCGAGAGAACGAGGCTGCACATATTCACTCTCGCCCTCTTCTTCCTCCTCGGCTGCCGGTTCTGCTGCCGGAATTCCTTCCGAGCGCAAGGAAGAAGCCGGGTTGGGGGCTGCCGGGATTGCGGGCAGTTCCATGGTCGTCTCTTCCGGTGATTCCGGTGGAATTTCCGGCTCGGGGAAAAGCCGTCCGGGGTCCGCCAATTGCGGGGGACGGTTCAGTACGTCGTCGGGCGGGGGAAAGGTGTAGAGCCGTCCGGTCTCGCCGGGCTCGTTCTCGTCGTCCGACACGGACACCCCTCTCATGATCGGTAGGTCTTGACAGACGGTGACTGCCTCGCGTACGCGTGTGCGCGCCTGGGCGCCTAGGTGTGTGGGCGCCTGGGCGTTGGGATGCGCCGGAGGGGCCACCACGATGCGTGGCGGCCCCTCCGTGACGCGGTGGATGGTTACTGGGTGTGCTTGACGTACACGGCGTGCAGGTCATGGGCGAGGGCCCGAAGCCCCGCCACGTCCCCGCGCTGCAATGCTTTCTTTCCGTGGGTCTGCACAAGCATCACCAGGAAATAGAAAGCGCCGAGATCCTCGCCGTGCCGTGCAATGAGCCGCGTCCGCTGCCCCATCAGGTATTCACGGGAGCGCTGCGCCTTGATCTCGGATTTCAGAAGCGGCCGGGCCATTACGCGGATTCCCGGTGCTGCCCGAGGTCGTAAATCGACGCAGGAGCACTATAAGCAGGGCCGGGCGCCTGCTGTCCACCCTGCTGCGGGGGATAATTCGGTGCGGCCGGGATCTGCGGGTGATTCTTCCGCTCCTTTTCCAGTTCCTTTGTTTTCCTCTCACGTGCCACGTTCACGACTTTCTCGTCGTGGGCGCGGCGCTTGTAGGCGCTCTTTTCCAGGCCCGCCGTCAGGCTGTTCAGGCTTTTCAGGACGTCCCCGAGGGCTTTTTCGACGGGCCGGGCCCGCAGCTGGGCCTGGTACCAGCGGTCGCCCTCCACGTGGGTGTCGCGCAGGTGCACGCGGGTCTCGTGCGCGAGGGTCTCCAGGTTCTTGCCGATGTCCAGCAGGACCCGCTGGACATCGGCCAAATACCGGGCGGTGGCCGCCGGGGACTGCGCCACATCACGCAGAGGCGAGTAGGTCGGATCGGTGCTGGTCATGCGAGAAGACCTCCAGGTCTCGGGGGTGGGGAAGGGGAGGATCCGCGATCCCCGAGGCTGTTGCGCGGGGGTTGGGGCGGTACTCGGTCGTGCCTCGCCGACGCCCCGCTCGGGGCGGGTGTGGGCGAGCGGCCTGCCGGCCGTGGCCGTCCCCGGTCCGCGCTCGACTGTGCGAGCGCGGGCCGGGGGCGACCATGAGCGGCAGGGCGGTTGTGCGGGCGGTCCGGTCAGCGGACCGTGCGCTGCTTGAGGGCGACGGCAATCTGTCCGGCGCGGTCCGTGGCGATGGAACCGCCCTCGGTCCGGACCGCCTTGGCAATGTTGGTCCGGTTCAGCGGCTCGTTCGCGGTCCGGAGCCGGTCCAGCGCGGTCCGCTCCAGGTCCGTGAGCGTGATGACCGTGAGGTCCGGACCGCCGTCCTCGCCACGGTCCGGACCCAAGACGCCTTCCGGGGCTTCCCGGTCGGCCGGTCCGGTGCGGTCCGGCTCCTGCGGTCCGGGAGCGGCATTGGCGGTCCGGACCGTCACCCCCCGGCCGGCCGCAGGGCCCTGGGTGGCGGGCACGGTCCGAGGACCACGGTCCGGACCGGGGCCGGTCGGCAGGTCAGCGCCCTGTGGTCCGGCCGGACCGGCCTCCAGGGCGAGCGCCGGTCCGCCGGTCCGGTCCGTGGCTCCAGCGGTCCGGACCGGACCGTGGACCGCGTTCCGGTCGCCCGGACCGGACCGGACCGGATACCCGCCGTGCTGGACCGGGCGGACCAAAACCATGCTGTCCAGCGGTCCGGGCCGGTCCGTGCGGGTCAGGGTCAGGACGGTGGGGATGGCGGCCGGTCCGTGGTCGTCGGCCGCGAGGCGGGGGACGACGACCCGGTGCAGGGCCAGACCGGTCCGGACCGCCTTGCGGTCCGCGAGCTCCGCGCCCGCTGCGGTCCAGGCCCGGTCCAGCGTGGTCAGGCGCGGGTCGGTGATCGCGAGCGACCATGCGGTGAAGGAGTGGACCGGGTAGCGGAACCAGCGGACCGCCCCGATCGACGGGCGGGCCTTGGCGACCCTGCCGTCCTCACGGAGCTTGCGGCGGTGGATCAGCGAGGCGTACAGCTCCCACAGCACCATCCCCACGATGCTCATGGCGGCGAACGCCACCGCCTTCGGGGTGAAGTGCCAGTAGGTGATCTGCTCCGTCCAGATCTCGGCTTTCGCGTCCCAGACCCGGCTGCCCTCCTCCGGCATCCCGGAGGCGTGCCAGAAGTTCATGACTGCCGCCCCGAGGGCGAAGAGCCATGTGGAGACGCGGTAGAGGGTTCCGGAGTCGCCGCCCTGGCGGGCCTGGTGGTACATCCAGCCCACGAACGCCGTCGACAGCTCCCAGGCGGCGGCGAACAGGATCGTGAAGGGGACGACCCAGCCGAGGATGTCCTCAGCGAAGCCTGCCTGGCCCGTCCATGCGACGGCCATCGGGGCGGTGATCGGACCGATCACCATCAACCGCTCCGCGTTGACCTTCACGAACTGCTTCACGCGGTCGGCCACGGCCGGCTTCCCGGCGCGGTCCGCGGCCCGCAGCTCCCGGGCCTTCGCCTTGCGGGCCTCCTTCGCGTCCCGGCGCTCCTCTTTGGCCTCGAGCTTGAGGCGCTTGCGTTCCAGCGCCCGCTCGGTGCGGTCGGTGGCGCGCTTCATCCGGGCGGCGGCTTCGGCCACCATGTCGTCGGCGGCCTTCAGCGTGACGTCCGCGTCCGCTTCCCGCAGCCGGGCCTGCGCCAGCGCCTGCTGGGCTTCCTTGAGGTCCGTGTCCCGCTTGGTGCGGGCGGCGGCCAGGAGGCGGTCGGCCTCCTCGCGGGCGGTGCGGGTCAGACGGTCCGCGTCCTCGGCCGCCGTCGCCCGCAGTCGGCCGATGTCCTCCTTGGCCAGCGTCCGCGTACGCGCCGCATCCGCACGGGACGCCTCCCGCTCGCGGGTGGCGTCCTCGTGCAGCTCGGCTGCCGCCTTCTGCGCCCCGGCCTTCACCTGCGTGGCCTGGGCGTCCGCGCTCTTGCGCAGCCGGTCGGCCTCGCCCCGAGCCTGCTGAAGGAGCTGGTCGGCGTCGGTGGTGGCGCGGGTGCGGGTCTGTGCCGCGGTGCGCTCCGCAGCCGCGAGCAGCTCGGTGCGCCGCGTCTCCGCGTCGGCGAGGGCCTTCGCGGCGGTCTGCGCGGCCTCGGTGCGGACCTGCTGCGCCTGGGCGGCCGCCGTGGTGGCGACCTCCTGCGCCTGGCGGTGGGCGTCGGCGAGCAGCTGCTCGGCAGCCGCGTTGGCGTCGGCGAGGACCTTCTCGGCCTCACTGGTCGCCGTCGTCGTGACGGTGTCGGCCTCCACGCGCGCGTCGGCGAGCAGCTGCTCCGCCGTGGCTTCGGCGGCAGCGCGGACCTGGTCCGCGTCGGCGGCCGCGGTGGTGGCGGCCTCCGTCCGGACCCGGTCGGCGTCCGTCGCGGCGGCGACCAGGAGGCGGGACTGCTCCACCGAGGCGGCCTCCGTGATCGAGGCCGCCTCGGTGCGGGCGCCGTCCAGCAGCTCGGTGGCGAGCACCTGGCCGTCGGCGAGGATCCGCGCGACGTCGTCGGCGGCCTGGTCCCGGAGGTCGGCGGCGCGGTCGGCGGCATCGGCCAGGACCAGGTCGGCCTCCGGGAAGACCAGCGGCACCGTCTCCTCGGAGGCGGCGTCCTGGGCAGGAATGGAGGCCGGCGTCGCCGGGGCCTTGGCGCGCCCGGTGCCTCGGGACTTCGCGTTCGCCGCGGGCTGGCGCCGGCGGCGGGTGGCGGGCTTGGTGGCCACGGGGTGTCCTCTCTCTTCCGGGCGCCTCGTGCAAGAGGTCACCGTGGATCTACGGCGGTGGGTAGGGTCGTGACCAGGCCCTCCGGGGCCCCGGCAGCTGAAATGCCGGGGACTCGGAGGGCCGTTGTGCTGGGGTGGTCAGCTTCGGGCGGGCAGCGCGGCGGCGTCCTGTACGAGGTGCTGGCGCAGCCAGGCGACGGCGGCCGGGGTCATCGCCCCGGTGTCCGGCTCGCTCAGCGGCGCGGTGTCGATGTCGTGCATCGCGTCGGCCGCCGGGAGCGGCCGCATGTAGTCGGGGTCGATCCCGGCGCGGGCGCGGTTGCCGCTCAGCTCGGTCAGGTCGTAGAGGACCTTGCGGGTGTCGGCGTGCCGCCAGGACCGCTCCACCCGGCCGACGAACGTGTGGCCGGGAAGACCGAGCCAGAAGCGTTCAACGTCGCGGAACAGGACCAAGTCGCCCTTGATGTAGGTGGTCTTCGGCTGGACGACCTGCGTCTGCGGCTGTGCCATGGGCTCTCCTCGTATCGCGTGCACCGGCGCGGGGCCGGGTGTCCGGGCTGTCCGGCTCTCAGTCACCGCCCGACCCGGCCGCCGAGTTCGGCGGTCGGTGCGGGCGGATCAGGCAGCCGTCAGACCGTGGCCACGAGGGGCCGGTGCGGGGCGATGATCTGGCCGTCGGGCAGCAGCTCCCCGGTGTCCTCGAACAGCACCAGGGCGTTGCACAGCAGGCTCCAGCCCTGCTCCGGGTGAGCGGACACAACCTGCGCGGCCTCCCGGTCGGAGCTGGCGGCCGACGGGCACTTCGGGGTGTGCCCGCACTGCGAGTCCGGCATCCGGGAGGCGCCGGTGGTGGTCGTCGCGGTGTCGAGCTGGGTGCTGCGCTGCATGAGCTCTCCTGGCGAGGGGAAGAAGCCCGAGGCTTTCCCGGGCTGGACACGTGCGAAAGGCCGGCCGCCCGTACGGCGGGCGACCGGCCTGGTGGAACTGCGTAGTACGGGCGGGGAGTTGACTGTCGCTCCCGTCCGGCGGGCGTCAGGCGGCGGAGGCAGCCTGTGCGCGCTTGCGGGCCGTGCGGCGCCTGAGGGAGCGGCGTTCCTTCTCGGAGAGCCCGCCCCACACCCCTGCTTCCTCGCCCCGCTCCAGCGCGCCCTGAAGGCAGGACTCCATCACAGGGCAGCGACGGCAGACGGCCTTGGCATCCTCGATCTGGAGCAGCGCCGGGCCGGTGTCCCCGATCGGAAAAAACAACTCGGGGTCCTCGTCGACGCAGGCTGGCCGGGGCCGGGCCGGTGCGTCGGTGGAGAGGGGCGCGTAGGTGTGGCTGAGTACGAGGGCTACGGACAGTCGCTTCATGTGGGCCTCCCAGAAGGTCCAGGTACGAGGCAGCCCCGGGGATTCCAGGGCTGCCTCATGGGTTGGTGGCGGGCTGTACTACCTGGCGTCGATGTGGCAGCGGATCTGCTTGCCGACCGGGGAGGACGCGACGTCCCAGCCGGGCGCCAGCACGTCCAGCAGGCCCAGGCCGCGCCCGGACTCCGCGGTCTCGCTGTCCATCGCCACCGCCACCGCGCTGCGGCGTGGCAGCAGATGGGCGGCGGGGTCGTGCACGTTCACCTGGACGCTGCGTCCGGTGACGTAGACCTCTACGACCAGCGGCACGTGATCACCGCAGGCCCGCACGGCGTTGCCGAGCAGTTCGGAGACGAGCCACGCGGCGGTGTCGGCGGTCGTCTGGGCGGCCCCGTATGCCGTCGGCACCGACGCGGTCAGGCCGCGCACCGTGCTGAAGGCGGACTCGGAGGCCGTGATGTGGGCGACGAAGCCGCGGTCGCAGTGCTGGACGTACAGGCCGGGAACGCGGGCCGGAAGCGCCGGCCGCTGCGCACGGCGCTGGTCGTCCGTGCGGGCCCGGCGCAGCATGTCGTCCATGTCCGGGGTGCTGTTCGCCTGTGCGCCGGGAGGCGCGGGAGATGTCATGATGGGAGCCAAGGTTTTCCTCTCACGGATTGACCTGCTGAACGACCCTGGGGTGCGATCCCGGGGCCGCTCGTTTTGGCTGTCGTACGAGCAGCCACGGCCCCGGCCGACCCGCGGTGATCGGGTCGGCCGGGGCCGTGGGCGTTCGTCGCGGTGCAGTTCAGGCGGTTGACGTGGCCTTCCTCCGTGCGTACTGCTTGCCTAGTTCGGCCTGCCTCTGCTCGTGCACCGCCGCGTCCTTCGGCGCCAGCGGAAGCTGGGGGCCGCGGAACTCGGAGACCGTGTCGGCCTGTCGCATCCGGCAGGCGTTGTTGGCCTCTTCGACCGCCGTACCGCTGCGCTTGGCCGTGCCCGCCTTCACGCTCACCGTGGCCTCGTGGTGCTTGGCCCACTCGACTGCGGTATTCGTCAAAGCAGCCGCCCTGTAGGAGCGGTCGAATCGGGCTCGCTCACGATCGAGCACCTTGCGCTGCTCGTAGAGCGTGGCGAGCCTGGCCCCGGCGGCACAACGCTGCATACCAGTGCAACGCCCGGACACGCCGCTGGCCTGGCACTTCTTGAAGTGCTCTCGGTAAGCGGCTAGGGCCGCCTGCGCGGTGGGCACGGCCAGCTTGGTGATGGGCTTGGCCGGGGCCGGGAGCGGCTTGTAGTGCTGGCGAGCGGAGCGACGTCCGGTGGCCGTGCTGTCGGCAGCGAGCATCGACTCGCTCCACTGCTCAATCGGGATGTCGAGCTGGACGACCTGGTTGCTTCCGTCGCACCGGACGTGCTTGTGGCCTTCGGCGACCTTGTCGCTGATGCAGTGATCACGGATCACCAGCTTCGTCTCGCCTATCAGCCGCCGCCAGGTGCGGCAGTCGGGGCAGACGATCGACTTGATCTCGCCCTCACGGATGTTGATCTCCTGGGGGTCGATCTTGCTGAGCAGCATCGGCTCGCGGCGGTTGTCGCGCTTGGTGCGGGTCCGGCCTGGTCGCTTGTGGTTCTTCGCCATCGCGTTCCTTTCCGGGCGAGTGAGGCGAGTGCTGCCCTCTCTGCCGCGCCAGGCCGACCTGACGGCCGGGGATCCTGGCGGACAGACAGCGCAACTTCGCTGTTCAGGGGTGGTTCGGGTGGAGCTATTCGGTACAGGTGCCGTCGACCGGGGGAGCGCGGGCTCAACCCCATTGCCGCCGCCTCCGGAGAGACGGTGACTCCTGCTGTTTGGCTGTGGTTCTGTGAGGGACCGAGGTTCCGGCTCCCTCATCCGGCGCCGTCCACAGGAGCGGTTCCGGGTGGGGGAGCCGGGTCCGAAGACCCGGCGAGGGGGAAGGTCAGGCTGCGGCAGGCAAAGCCGTGGCGGAGGCCAGCTGGGCAGTATTCAGCTGCGCGGCATAGGGGAGAAGGACGTCGACCAGACGCTCACGCACGAAACGGGCGATGGTCGGGTCGGTGGCCGCGATGTCACGGGCGGCGAGCATCCGGTTCTCCCTGGCTTCGATCGCCTCGATCGTCGCCTCGATGTCCAGGCCCTCCAGCCGCTCGTCGGGCAGGAGGCCGGCCTCGTACATCGCTAGTGGTGTACCGAAGGCGACGTCCAGGTCAACCAGACCGGTGTCGCCGAAGTCCGGCAGCCCCACCTCGATCGCGTCCAGCAGGTCCTGTGTCTCAGCGTCGTAGTCCTCGGTGGCGAGGCTGGAGACGGGGCGGCGAGTGACGTTCACGAGGTGGAGCTCCCTTCGGTAGGAGGTCGCGCAGAGGCGGGCCATGCGATTCGGGCAGATCAAAACAGGCGTCTTCAGGCAATCCATCTCTCGCGAGATGACCTAAGTGCGACCATAAGTGCATGCGCCTTAAGGTGGCAAGGTGTCGCAGGCGCCATGATGGCTGAAGCGTCAGGGGATTAGGGTTTGGAGAAGGTCTGGACGATCCAAGGGGATGAGTCGTGAGCAGCGACGATGCATGGATGGGTGAAGCGCAGCCGTACCTCCTGCCACGCGAAGCAGGACAGGGCGACGCCTGGAGCGCCGAGGCGGCAGCACGCGGCCGACGGGGCGGCCAGCGCCTTCTGGCAGTTCAGGAGGTAGAGGCGCCACAGCCAGTGCGTGACTTTTTCGGCATTCACCCCAGTGAGATGGTCGTGGTTCGCCGTCGCCTGATCACACTGGACGACCAACCCGTCGAGCTTGCCGACTCGTACTACCCGGCGCACATCGCCCGAGGCACCCCGCTCGCGAACGCGAAAAAGATTCCAGGTGGCGCAGTAACGCTGCTTGCCAAGCTGGGCTTCACCCCTGAAAGCGAACCCCTTGAAGACGTTGCAGCATCCACTGCGACTGCGCGCGAGCGTGAGGAGCTCGACCTGCCGGCACGCGCACCCGTACTGGTCTTGACCCGATTCACCATGTCCACCACCGGCACGCCGATGGAAGTCAGCGTCATGACCATGACGCGGCACCTGCAGTACCGACAGAGGAAGCAGGCCAGCTGACCCATGGCGAGAGCATTTGACGATAAGCGGTCGGCTCACCAGAAGATCGCTGCAGGCTTGCGCCGCCAGATCACCCGAGGGGATCTGGCTCCCGGAGCGCAACTGCCGTCGACCCCTGCCTTGATGGAGCAGTATGGCGTCGCGGGTACCACGGTGCAGAAGGCTCTCCTGATGCTGAAGGAGGAAGAGCTCCTGGTCGGTCAACCCGGCAGGGGTGTGTTCGTCAAGGGCAGTACTCAGCAGGCCATCTCCCCAGCGGTGTACATGCCGCCCGCCACCACTGGAGAGCCTTACCGATGGATCAGTGAGGCCGCGAAGCGCTCGCAGCGAGGTTCGTCCAAGCTGATGGACGTAGCTGTGGTCACACCGCCAAGGGAAGTCGCCCAAGCGCTCGGGCTGGAGCAAGACGAGCGTGCCCTTTTGCGTAAACAGGTGCTGCTCCTGGACGAGGAACCCACCGAGCTCACGCGGTCGTACTACCCCCTTGGGCTGGCTGAAGGTACGGCGATGATGGAGCGCCGGAAGATCCGTGGGGGCACCCCCACGCTTCTGAGCGAACTGGGCTACCCGCCGCGCGAGTTCATCGACGAGGTTTCCTCGGAGATTCCCACAGAGGACGAGGTAGTGGCCCTCCAGCTCCCCAAGGACATGCCGGTGCTGTTGACGTTCCGTGTCGTCTACTCGGATAACGACCGCCCGATCGAAGTGTCCCTTCTTGCGAAAGCTGCGCACCGCTACCGCATGAGGTACCGGCTCAGCGTGGTGTGATGTCGCCTCCCAGGTGCCCCAAGCTTTAAGGCCGGGGCGCCTTTCCATCGATCCGCCCTTAAGCGGAATCCGCTTAAGGTGATACGTTGATCGAGCGCGAGCCAACCCTTGGCCGGCTGACAGCCGGCGTAAGAGGTGGTGACCACGACCGTCGTAGACCTCAACACCCACGTCTCTGCACCCCTTCGACTACTGCAACTTGTGGGCTCCATCACACTGGCGTCGAAGGAGACGGAACATCACAGCGGTTTGTCGAAGCCTGTGCACGGCCTCGTTCACACGTTTTCAACATCCGCATACACACGGGATTTTGGGCTCCGGCCATAGGGTCCGGGCCATGGGAAATACGGAGGTCACCGGCGTGGGGAAGCACCTGGGGTGGAGGCCCGAGCGACTGCACGAGCAGCGAGAGTCGCACGGGTTGACGCTGGAGCAGGCTGGCGAGCGGCTGCGCGCGGTTGCTGAGCAAGCCAAGCTAAAGGGAATCCCGGCGGCAAATCCTCAGACCCTGTGGCAGCACGAGCAGGGCGAGGTCTACCCGGGCCCGCACTACCGCCGCGCCTACTGCCTCCTCTACCGGGCCACTGAGCCTGACTTGGGTTTCCGGAACGCTCTGCCCGATGAAGAAACGTCCTTCAAGCTCACACCGGTGAAGGACAGTCTCAACGGCGCACACGTCCTGGCTGTCGAACGGGCCATTCATCGCATCTCGCCCGGCAGTACAGACGCCGGGCATGTCGCTCTCCAGCAGCGCATCATCGACGCCTGGAAGCGCAGACACACCGGGGGCGATCCGCACCGCCCCGTACTGATCCTGGTCGGCGGCTACGCCGGGAGCGGCAAAACCGAGCTGGCGAGGTTCTTCGTCCAGCTCACCGGCTGGCCGCTGCTCGACAAGGACCCGCTCACCAGGCCGCTGGTGGAACAGCTTCTGGTCGCGCTTGGCGGTGACCCGAACGATCGGCATACCGAGCTCTATCGGGAGCGGGTCCGGCCGGTGGAGTACGACTGCCTCATGCAGTCAGCCATGGCCAACATCAAGTGTGGGATCAGCACGGTACTCTCCGCCCCGTTCATCTCGGAGCTGACCAGCGCTGCCTGGATGCAGCGTCTGTCCAACAGGGCAGCGGCCCTAGGCGTCGACGTCTTCCCGGTGTGGGTCCGCTGCGATGAGGAGTCGATGCGGGAGTACATCACCTTCCGCTCCGCCGCCCGGGACGCGTGGAAGCTCCAGCGCTGGGCCGAGTACATGGCCACGATCGACCTGGATCTGCGCCCGGCGGTCCCGCATCTGGTCGTGGACAACCGGCTGGGAACTGCAGTGAGCCTCGCGGACCAGGCCCGGCAGGCGATGGGGGCGATGTACGCGTGACGGAGAAGCAGGGCGTGATCCTCTACGGCCCGCCTGCCTCGGGCAAGGACACCGTCACCGCCGCGCTCAGCGGACTCGACTCCAGGTACGTGCAGTTCGCGCGGCTCAAGGTCGGGACGGGCAAGTCGGACGGCTACCGGATGGGCACGGCGGAGCAGCTGCGCAAGCTGGAGGCTGCGGGCGACGTCGTCTACGCGAACGCGCGGTACGGCAACACGTACGCGGTCGACCGGCCTGGCGTCGACGCCGCGTTCGCGGCCGGGGTGCCTGTGGTGCATCTCGGGCAGGTCGACGGCATCCGAGCGCTGATCGACGGCTATCCGGCCGGCTGGTCAGTGGTGCTGCTGTGGTGCCCGCGTGAGGTGACCGAGCAGCGGTCTGCGGGGCGAGGCGACAGCGACACCGCGGCACGTCTGGCGGCGTGGGACGCGACTCTCGAGGACCTGGACGCGCACCCGGGCATGGTCTGGGACCTGACCGTGGACACCGCGGTGTCGGAGCCGCAGGATGCGGCACGGCTCATCGATCAGCTGCTGGCCCAGCGGGCAGGAGCGGCGACAAGATGAGCGCGGGCTACGGCTGGGCGAGTCGGTCCAAGGCGTCGGTGAGCGTGAGCTCGCTGTCGTCCTTGACGTCGTTCCACCGTGCCAGCGTGGACGCGGCCGCGCGCAGCATCTCCGGTGGAAGGCCGGCGGCCGCAAGGGTGTCGGCGGCTTCCTCCAGCTCGGGGCCCCAGCGCCAAGCCCGGGCCGCGGTGTTGGCGACGTACTGCGGCTCGGACAGGTACGAGTCGGTGCGCCTCGATGTGATCTCTATGAGTTCCTGGTCGACGCCATGCTCGCGCGCCATGCCGACCGCGAGCGCCACCAGCACCCGCGATGTCTTCTGGAAACTGGCGTACGACAGCTTCAGCGCGGATGCCTTCCCGACCTCCGTGCCCAGCACCGCCGTTCGTACGGCGGTGCCCGCGAACAGCGCCTCGATGCGCTCGGACGCGACGGCCGGGCCGGACAGGTACAAGATGGGCGTCTTGCCGCCGGTCGGCGGGGAGCCGACGACGCTGCCGTCCACGACGGTCGCGCCGTCGAGCAGCGCAGCGATCCGTTTCGCTCGCTCGGGATTGATGGCGTTCGCCTCTACGTACACTCCGGCGAAGCGGTGCCCGGCGACGTCACGGGCCAGGTCCTCGGCAGCGGCCGGCGGGCAGAGGCTGATGACGATGTCGCTGCGGTCCAGCAGCTCGGACAGCGTCGCCACGGGTGTCAGCCCGAACCGGGCGGCGCGCTCCACGGACGCGGTGCTGCGCCCGTTCTCACACCACAGGACCGCGGTCGCGTTGGTTGCGGCGCAGGCGGCGACGGCGGCGCCCATGCTGCCGGGGTGGAGGATGCCGACGGTCGGCTGGTCCACGGTGCTACTCCGTCTCGTTGAGCAGGATGGTGATGGCGTCGGTGACGTCGTCGACCACGTGGTGCGGGGTGGCGAGTTCGTCGGGCCAGGGGCGGCCGCGCAGCCAGATGGTGCCCAGGCCGGCCCGCTGGCCGCCGCCGATGTCCCCGGCCGGGTTGTCGCCGACCATCCAGCCGCCGTCTGCGAGGCTGACGCCGCATCGGGTGGCCGCGAGTTCGAAGAGCCGCCGGTCTGGCTTGCGGATCTCCAAGTCGCCCGAGACGGCGACGCCGTCGGCCATTCCGGTGAGACCGGTCCTGGCGAGTTTGGTGCGCTGGATGTCGCCGGCCCCGTTGGTGATGACGCCGATCGTCCATGCGGCCGCGCGAAGGCGTGCCAGGCCCGCAAGGACCTCCGGGCGACAGGTAACGGCGGCCGCCATGAGGTCGACGTACTCCTGCCACAACTGCGCGGCGGACACGGCAATGCCGAAGATGTCGCGCAGCCGGACGAAGTCGTCGGGATTCGCTCGGTCGACCAGCGCTGCACGCAGCCATTGCTCGGTGGGGGTGTTGAAGTCATGCGCACGGCACAGCTCGGTAAGAGCGTCTCCGACCGCGGTCTGCCGGTCGATGAGCGTGCCGTCCAGGTCGAAGAGAGCAAGTCGGGTCACGGGCAGGAACCGTACCGGGTTCTCCGGACGGGTGATCGCTGGCACGTTCCGCCAGGCGGGCGCCACGATCAGGTTGTTTTCCGCCCGGTGGAATTCGCGGAGATTTTCGCGCAAATCGCTTGGATCACGAGCCGATTCCTGCTCGGATCAGTGGTACGCGCGGCGCAGTTGATGCGGGTGAGGCGCGAATTCGGCAGGAGGTGTCGGGTCGTGAGGGGCCGTCAGTGGTCGTCTGGCTTTGCGACACGTATGGGCCGGGGCGGTGCTGGGTTCGGCGAGGCCGGTACAGTGACCGGCAGCGTTGATCAAACAGAAAAGTGGCCCCGTCTACCGGCCTTGAGCAAGCCGGGAGGGGCCACGTGGCCTTCGGACCTTGTAGTGGGGGTCCTGGGGCCTGCCGAGCACCCTTTTCGCAAGAAGGAAGGTGCCGACGTGATCAGGGTACCCGTACCCGTCACCCGACACACCGCACCCCGCCGTGGGTCCAACAGCCATGCCGGTTGCTGGACCTTCGACGGGGCGTTTGTGCTGTCCGCGCGTACCCCGGTTAGCCCCTCGGTTGAGGGGGTCGGGATGACGTAGGTCTTCGGGGGCGGCGCCTGCATCGCAGGACTTCAGGCCGCCCCGGGCCGACTGGCCCTTGGTGATTGCCCGTCACCAGGTCCAGCGCCCATCTGCTCTCCGTGAGGTTGCCCGCCTCTTGGAGGAGCTGCCCGCCCCGGCGCCAACCGGCTGCGAGCGGTTCAACTCTCGGTTCTCCAGAACCAGAAGCACCCCCTTCACAGGAGGGGCTTCGTCATGCCCACCTTCCAAGAAGGAGGCGTCGTCATTCTGCACGACTACTCGGGCTTTCGCCAGCCCACTCATGCCTGTTTCATGCTCTTTTGCACACCCATGACGTCCCGTCTCGCGCAATCTCACAGCCTGATTTACCCGGTACGTCCCGCTGTTCGGGACGTCTTCTCGATCTGGTGCCTGTCCACTGTCACACCGGAGTCGATCGCGACACCTGTAGCAGGTGTGCACCCCTTCATCCCGGCCGCCGTCAGCCCCGCGACCGATCCCGTTGTCCACAGGCCCGCTGCCGCTCGGCGGAATCTATCCACAGGTGACCTGGTTCATGGTCGCCCGATGGATCGTGTTCTGACGTCCCTCCGGGTGGGCCAGTGAGTGCCGTGGCGGCGCCAGCCGCCGCGATGATTCCCGCTGCGCGTTCGTCGGTCGACGACATCGCGGTCGCTGTGCTGCCCGCGCTGTACGTGCCGGAGGCGAACCAGTGGCTGTCGACGTCGACGGGCCGGATCGCGCCGGATGGCTACTCCTGGATGCAGGGGGTGCACTGGGTGGCGGGTTCGGGTTTGTACGAACCGCGCCGCTGCCGGTCGCACGGGCCGCGGTCGTTCGGGCCGACGACAGTGTTCATCGCGCAGCTGCTCAGCGAGCTGTCGCCGTGCCGTCCGGGGATCGAGTACCTGATGCGCCGCACCGGCCTGACGAAGCGGGCGGTGCAGAACCATGTGCAGATTCTGCGGGAGACCGGGTTGCTTGCCTACATCGTGAAGGGCACGCGGCAGCGGGGCGGGCCGTCGCTGGCGTCGGAGTTCGCGCTGATGCTGCCGCCGGAGTTCGATGCCGCGCTGGGCATCCGGACGGCTGGTGAGGGCACCGGGCGACGGGTGACGGGGATCGCGGAGTCCGGCCGCAAGCTGATGGCGAAGCTGGCGGCTAAGGCGGCCCGGAGGGTGCGCCGGCCGCGCTCGAAGACGTCGGCGAAGACCTCGGTGGGGGCTGCCCGGAAGGGTACTTCTGGTGCCTCTGTAACTGCTGTTTCGGCCGGGTCGCGTTGCACCCCAATGGGGGGTGGTACTGATGGTTCTTCTACTGCCGGTACCACTTCTCTCCCCCCTGAGAGCAAGCTCGCAAGCGGGGGCAGCCAGTCACCCGTCCCAAAGAAGTCCAAGGCCAAGGCCGGCGGTCGCCGGAAACTGAACGCCGTTGGACGGCGCTTCCAGCTGGCCAGGGAGCTCACCCAGGAGCTGGACTGGCTGCGCGGCTGCTCGGTGCCCCGGATCGCCTGGGTGGCCCGCAGCGTCGCTGATGCCGGATGGACCGTGACCGACGTGAAGGCCTGGCTGCACCTGCGCGGCGAGGCGACCCATGTCCGCCGGGGCTCTGGTCTGCTCGCCGTGCTGCTGTCGAACGCGGTGACGGTCCTGGACACCCCCGCCAAGCGGGCCGACGCGACCGAGCGGTGGCGCGGCGCCCAGGAGGCCGCCCGCCGTGACCGCATCCGGCAGGTCCGCGCCCGCACCGAGCGGCACGAGGGCGACTGGGAAGTCCCGTCCAGTCGCGCCGTCCAGCTCGAGGTGGAGGCCGCTTTCGCCCAGGTCCAGGTCAGGGAGGTGGCGATCGGCGGCCGCAGCCAGGACCAGGACCAGGTCCTCAGCGTGGATGACCGGTGCGAGGAACCGGGGCTGGCTGACCCGCAGATTGACCAGATGCGCGACCAGGCGCGCGGTGAGCTCAGGCGGGGCGTGACCGACCTCATCGACGTGGCGGTCGACTCCATGGGCCCGGAGACCGCCGAACGCCTCTACGGCAAGGACCTGATGCGCCGCGCCCGTCAGCTGGCAAGCGCCGCCCGCAGCTCGCTCATGACCATCACCCGCCGGTAGGAGGCTGAGATGACCGAGACCACGATCGAACAGGCCGACTCGGACGGCCCCGAGCTGTCCGGTGTCGACCTCGCGCGGGTCGCGCTGCACGCCGCCCGCGAGGCCGCCCGCAAGCGGGGCGAGACCGAAGCCCGGATGCCGCGCCGCCCCAACCAGCATGTCGTGAAGCGCGACGGCCGCGAGCCGAGCGGGTTCGCCGCCGTGCTCCAGGGCCTCATGGCGGAACGGGCCTGGGCGATCCCGGCTGCCGGCGGCAGCCTCCTGGACCGCTGGCCCGACATCGCAGCCGCGATCTCATCCCGGCTGCCCGACCACGTCCAGGCCGTCGCATTCCACCCGGAGAACGGGCAGCTGGACCTGCGCCCGGACTCGCCCGCCTACGCCACCCAACTGCGCCTGATCACCACCCGGATCATCACCGCAGCGAACCAGGAGGTCGGCACCGACGCCGTCCGCGCCGTGCGGGTCCTGGCCGCCGGCGCCGCGCCCGCGCCCCGTATGGCGGAACCCGCCCCGCAGACCGCGGCCACACCCCAGGCGTCGGTGGAGACCAGGGACACGGCTGCGCCGGGCTATCAGCAGGCGTTGGCCGCGCACATGGCCGTCGCCCCCGCACGGCGGGTGGACCCGGGCATCGCGGAGGCAGTCGAGCGGCAGACCAGAGCGATGCGCGAGCTCAGCCGACGCGCGTTCCCGGAGCCGGAGACATCCTCGGACGACCAGTCGGCCCCGATCGAGGCAGCCCGCATCCAGCGCCGCCGCGAGTCCGAGACCACCCGGGCTCTTGCGCTGCGCCGGGCCCGGGCGGAGCGTGCCGCCCGTCAGGCCGGGACAGGGGCCGTTCCTGCCGAGCCTGCCCCGCTGCGTACGACGGCTTGAGCACGTCGATCGCCTGTGAGGCCAACGTCGTTGATGGCAGGATGAGTTTGAACGAAAGGTGGGGGTTCGTGCGGGGTGACAAGCGGCAGATCCAGACGGCGGTTCTGGGCGGTGCGGACTCGGAAGATCCGCTGATGCTGCCGCTGGAGGCGATCGAGCTGGACGCCTTCCGCCGCCGTCACGAGCACGACACGTTCTGGTGCGGGCTGCTGCTCGGAGGGTGCGGTCTTCAGCTGACCACCAAGCTGTACACCGACCGGGTCTGTCACTTCGCCCATCACCCAGGCCCCGACGGGCACCCGCACCTGTGCGGCCGCCGCGCCCGCGGAGTCAACAGCGCCGACCACCTGTATGTGCGGTCGGCGGCCACAGCCTGGCTCGCCGGCCACGGCGAGCAGGCGAGCATCGAGTACACCGGCTCGGCCGGGGCCCCGCTCGGCTCCGTCGTCGACATCCGCTGGCCGCGCGGCGCGCTGCGGGTGCACCTCAACCAGGTGGTGGCGCCGGTGTGGGACGGCGGCCTGGAGCCGGTGCTCGGCCTGAGCGTTCCGGTCGACCGGGACACGCTGATCCGGCGTTGGTACGTGCACCGGATCCGCCTGGACAGCGAAGGCACGAGCAGGCGGGTGCGGATCGGTACCGAGGCCTTCGCGCGGCGCACCGAGTGGTTCGCCCTGGAGGAGTGCGAGGTGACGGAGCGCGGGCTGTCGACGCCGGCGGTTCAGCGGATCATCCGGGCCCGCAGCGCGGCGGCGCCCGCGAAGTGGACGCCGGGGCAGAACACGGACACGGCACAGGACACCCGGGCACGGGAGCTGCTGCGCAAACTGCTCTACGCCCGCCGAACCGAGTCCATCGCCCTGGCGGATTCGGTATGCCGCGATATACCGGAACTTTCCGGCCTGAGCCCGCAGCTGCAGGAGCAGCTGGATGCCGCCCTGCGCTCTGGCCTCCTCTGGATCGAGAAAGAAGTCGGGGCCCGCAGGGGGCTGTTCGCCAGCCTGGAACAGGCGGTGGCTGAGAAGCGGGCTGGGAAGGTCAAGAAGTTGTTGCGGCATGCTAAGACAGCCGCCAAAGACGCGTGTTCCGAGGAGGAGAAGCGCGTGATCGACGCGGCTGACGGCTGCCTCACCGCCATCGCGGCGACCAGGAGCAAGCGCCTGAACACCATCCTCGACGACCTTGACCAACTTTCCCCCGACCCGGACCCGGACGTACTGCGGATCAAGGTCCGTGACCTGCTTCGGGCGGCAGGCGAGGCCGGCAGTATCGGGCCGCATCGTCAGGCAAAGGTCAAAGCCTGGAGGGAGCGTGTACGTCACGCCGCAGGCCCTCTCCAGCCCGGGCAAGAGAAGCGGTTTCCGCAGCTCCATGAGCAAGTTACCCGGAAGCGGTGGCTGGAGAGGCGCTGCCCGCGCTGCGGGGCGAGCAGCGGCCAGCAATGCGCCGTCGACGCCATGCCCGGTGAGATGCGGCAGGTGCCGCACGACGAGCGGCTGAAGCCGATCATCGACGAACGCAAGGAACAGCAACGGTTGCGGCGGCAGTGGCGGGTGTACGAGGTGACCTGCCCCGACTGCGGCCAGGAACCCGAGCAGCGGTGCACCACGCTGGGCGGCCCACACCGCGCACGGGTCGAGCTGGCCAAGAAATACACCCGATCGAAGAAGGCTCACTCGTAGCCAAGCCGGACGCCGTAGTGCGCTCTGCTCGCCGGATCCCACCAGGTCCTCGCCGCACACCAGTCGGCGCGCCCTTGATACGGGTGGATCCGAGCATCGCACGGGCAGTCGAGCGACAGGCCAGGGCGATGCGCGAACTCAGCCGACGCGCGTTTCCGGAGCCGGAGGTGTTCTTGGGCGGCCAGCCGGCCTCGGTCGAGACGGCAGTAGGCGGGAGAGAGCGCGGTCAGTGCATTGCTGCTTTTCTATGTGGTGCACACATTCACTCGTTGGGGGACTCCGTTGCCAGCGGGATACCGCACCGCCAGCAGGCGTTCACGTGGTCGTCCTGGCAGACGTAGCGGATGGCGCCATCCACGCACCATTCGGCGGCCTCCTCGGACAGCAGGTCGGGTCCGGCAAGGAGCAGCCGACGAAATTCCGTGGTGTCCGCAATGTCGGCCGGCCGGTTGGTGAACCACTCGTCGAACCAAGGCTCGTCCCGGTGTATGCGCCAGTGCGCATTCTCCCGGTCGTCGACAGCCGTAAGGAACCGATCGACGATGCGCCCCCAACTCGGTGCTCCGAACCAGCCGTTGTCGGACGCGCAGAAAGATTCGATCAGGGTTCGCAGGCCGAACTCCTTCTCGCTAAGGCAGTACCTTCGCCCCCATGACATCGCGACCTGTGCCATCCCCGCGAGTTCTACGCGCGGATCAACCTCGTGTGCCGGGTCGTCAGGGTTGTGGCAGGCCAGCCCGAGCTCGAGAACAGACTGCCCGGTCGGTAGAACCCGGGACGGGTTGACGATCGCGAGACCGAGACCGATCCAGTCGACATGGTCGAACGACAGCATCGAGCGCACGAGTCGGGTGGTTGCCGTGTTGATCCGCATCATTGTGCCGTCGTGAAGCGGACTCTTCCCGGCATGCCAGTTCTCAACGGGTGTGTTGCGCCATACGGCGAGCGTGATGCGGGTGGCAGCGAGCCACAGCAGGGCGTCGTCGTCGAGGTGCCCGAACCGCTTGGCACACTCCTGGGCGCCGTAGGTGATCAACTCTTCCGGTTTCGGCCACCTGTGGCTGTCGGGCTGTTCAGGCCCTTCAGGCGCGTACTCGTAGCCGTCGGCGTACTCGTCGAGGATCGCGCTCAACTCGGCTGCACTGTAGGCCTCGCTGTACTCGGAGCTGTCCGGCTCCTCGACGGTGTACATGTCGTGGTCCCAGGAGACGTACACGTCGCCCCAGAGCACGACGTCATCGCACTCGCTGGCGTTGTCCGTCACAACCGGCCTGATGATGATCGGGGCAGTACGCCCGTCAGTTCGCTGGCCGTCCTTATCGGCGGCCCATGCGGTGATGACCCCGAGCGGCTTCGGAAGGAGAGGACCGACCTCGGTGATACTGAACGGCTCGTCGTCGTCATCAGTGTCGAACCGGCTGTTGACGAACGCGACCGCCTCAGAGGGCGTGCTGACGATGGACTGGCTACCACTCTCGTTGTCAACTACACGCCACAACGCCCTGTTCTTCACGGTGCTCTCCGATCGCGGTGAGTGCACCCGGGGCGGGTGCGATGCGCCGGGTCGCTCGGCACTGACACCAACTTATGGGCTGTTCAACCCATCCGTAGTCCCGAAGGTGCTTGTCGGCGATAACGTTCGGTACGTTCGCGTGCAACCTGCTTTTCGCGACCGCGGCCACACATCAGAGTCCAACGGCGCAGGAGGCGAAGATGGCGCTGAACAAGAAGGGTTCCCGGTGCATAACCGTTGACGGGATCGAGTACCGCTGGCGGATCCGCAGGAAGCCCTCCTACAAGCAGGGACTCTGCTGGACACCACTGACCTATGCGGTTGAAGCAGCCAGCGGCAGTCAGCCGGGCACGACCTTGATCGTCACCAGCGGCCAGGCCCATCCCAGCAACTGGGTGGGCGTCGAGACGGAGCCCATCCGCCCAGCCCACGTTGCTGCCAGCATCCGAGAAGCACGGGACCGAGGCTGGAAACCAACCAAGGCCGGATCTCCTTTCCAGCTCAACCGATCCGCAGGGTTCATCACCCAACCATGAGACAAAACGAACAAAAAGAGTCCATATTGGTCGAACTGTCGCAGAGGCTCCAGGCCTGGTTCGCCGAGCATGAGGAACGCCTGCAATCCTGCGGAATCACAGGTGCGGTCCAGCAGTCGCCCGAGGACGGCCGAACCAAGAACAGCACCTGGATGACGCTCGAAAACGATGACTTCGTCGCCGTGCTCATCGTCTGGAGTAGCGGGGAAGCCGAGCTTGAGTACGGGGACATGGCAACAGGCCAGGTCCGACGACAGCACCGGGATCTCTGCACCTTCCAGGACCTCCTCGACGCCATCGAGACCATCCACGAATGGATCCGCATAAAGGGCGAGCCGTCCGTGGAAGGGTGACCTCCGGCGAGTTCGAGAAAGCCTGGGCCAAGTTCCTTGACAGATTACAACCCGACCCCGCCGACCTCTCGGTGTTCCGAGGGCTTCTTGGCATCATCGCGACATGACCCCGACCCTTCCCCGCACTGTCCGAGCCGTCGGCACCGCTCAGCTCCTGGACCTGGCCCAGGAGGCCGCCATGCATGGCTTCAGCCAGCGGCTCCCGGTCGACTGGCTACGAGAGCACCTCGCCGCAGAGGCGACGCACTACTTGTTCCCGACACTCGTGCAGCGGCTCACGCACCGTCCCGAGGTGCCGCTGCAGTGGAGGTGCCAGCAACTGCTGACCGTCAGTACCGGCGAACAGATCTGGGGTCTCCTCGACGTCCTTCCCGACACCTTCGACAAGATCCCGGAGACCTTGGACATGGAGTCCAAGAAGGACGTCGTCAACCGCATCGAGCAAGCAGTGAAGGTGCGGGAGTGGATGGGAACGGACGGCCGCCGATGCAGGTTCATGAGGTCCGGCGCAGCCGGCTGGACAGTCTGAGGAAATGACACCGATCTGAGACGGCCGCCTGCCGACACGTCGTGAGACTGGAGGGGAACGTCCAGCTCATAGCGTCGGCGCATGACACCGAAAGTGAGAACCTACAACTCAGTCTCCCCTCGATGGTTCAAGGAGCGGCGCAGCGGCACGTCACGTGGAGCTTTCGCTGACATCCGGGCGTGCGGTCTCCTGTTTCTGTCTAGGCTGGTCGGTTGTGAGTGACACTTCCCAACCTGCCGCGGTAACCAATGATTTGAGCCATCTCACCCCGACGGTCTCTGCCGTCGACGATGCGGATCCCGAGCTGGTGGCCATCGGAGAGCGCTACTGGGCCTTGGCCGGGTTCCACCCCGCTCTTGGCGCTCCCGACTGGTGCGAAAAGGCTGCTGACATCGACAGTCAGGGCTGGGGGAAGCCGCTGTATGTGGTTGCAGCTGCCGGGGTGCGGGCCACCGTCGCTGACCATGCTTGTCCCCAGTGCGGGGGCCCGGCCACTCTGACCAGCCGTACGGCTCTGACGCAGGTGTGCAACGGGCAGGTCCCGCCCTGTGTGGAATGCACCGACTCCCTGCAAACCGCTGTGCAAGCGGTCCTGGATCCGCGGCGGAAGGCGAAGCGGGACATCGCTCGAAAGCAGGCAGAAGAACAACGGGTCATTACCGAAGCCCGCGCTGAGTGGACGGCCATGCAGCGGCAGTCCATGGCCGTGAACTATGCGTTCCGGTTCAATGCAGAGGCCGACCTGAAGCGACCGGTGCGCGAGATGCTCGCCGCTCTGGCACTTTTGCGCTACGCCCCCTCCACGACGCAGATCTGCAACATTGGTGACTGGCCCAGCCCTCTGCACCCCGACCGGGACAAGGTGCCGAGCCTGCTCGGAGAACTCGTACGCAGCGGCCTGATCGCCATTCACCCCCAGAGCCCGGTAGGGGCAGTTGTCTGGGAGTCGGAATCCTTCGAGGCCGCTCTGGCAGCAGCGGGAGGCGACCTTGATGCGGTGGCCGAACCGCAGAAGGATTCAAGCTTCTACCCTCTCCTGGCGCACTACTACGCGCCCTACGGCACCAGTGCCGGCATCGGTGCGACCTTCCTGGACGACGCGCTCAACACAGCACTTGCTCCCGAAAAGCTGACCTCGGGCCGCCAGGACGACCTGCTCACACTCGCCCAGAAGCTTCTGACCGCTGAAGCCGTCCGGTATTTCCAGCACCGGCTCGACGAGGTGAACCTGCCGGCCATCACTGAAACGCACCGGCAACGGCTTGAGGACGCCGCGTCCAAAGCGGCAGCACACCGCCCGCTCGGCGAGCTCTACAATCTGGTCTGGCGTTCCACCCGCGCAGCCGCCGAAGGGGCCCAGAAAAACCCCAGAGCCCCACGCGTCAACATGAGCACCCACGCGGTCAACCAATTCGAGACCCACGCTCACCGTGCAGCAGCCGACAGCAGCTTCGAGATTAAACCGTTCAACGAAGTGACCTCATGCCCACTCGCCGCGATGACCAGGACCCTCCTCTATACCGTCCTCGACCGGTCGCCCATCGAGACGAGCCTGCCGGACATCAAGAACTCCCTGCCCGAGCCGGCCATCGACCCTGGCATCTCGCCTGCCGCGCCGATTACAGACCAGCACTTCGACGATCTCGACGACGTGACGATCACCCTCCACTAGATGGCCGCCAGCCCGGATGCCTGGGACGCCGACGCCGTCCCCCGCGCGCTCGAACGCCTGAACCTGCCCCATCCGGACGCGGACTGGAACGTCGACATCCGAGTCATCCAACGTGCGACCGCCCGCCTCCAGCAGCTCCACGCCCACCTGCTGCCCACCCTTGGGCAACGCCAGAGCGCACTCGCTGTGATGGCTGCCAGCAGCGACCTCCTCACCCACCCCACCACCGACCCGGCGGACCCGGACAGGCCCCGCCCTGTAGGCAAGGTCATCTGGGATGCCCTAGCCGATGGGGTCCTCAACGGCACCGTTGAGCCACCAGAGGACCTAGCAGAAGCAGGACTACACGACGACTGAGCAATGAGAGAACCGCCCCATGCCTGAGCGGGGTCGGCTGGCGTACCGGACCGTGCGGCACGAGAGAGTTGCCCGCTACCTGGCCACCCGCAACCGCGAGGGCTGCGGCACCCGCCGGGACGTCAGCCTGTCACCGGGCAGCCGAAGGGAGAGCTTGCTTCAGACAAGGGATCACCGGTTTTCCCGGTGGACAGGTCCCACAGTGGCACCGGCAGTCAGAACGGGGTTGCCGCCGTGCTTCCAGGGCCTGATGTCCGGCCGGGCACGGGAACTCCGGCCGCCGTCAGCGGCCGCGGTGCCGGGCTGGCATGGATCGGGCCTCTCATCCTGCCCCGTTTCCCTCTCGCGTTTTGCGGGTTGGCGCGTTCCTGTCCGGTGACCCGATAGCCCTGTGGTTGTGTGCTTGTTCTGTCGTACCGAGGGATGAATCAGATGAGTTCCGAGTTCACTGAGACCGATGTTGCTCGCCTGTGTGAGGCGGTGGCGGGCGGGAAACTGTGGCCGGACGCCAAGGTGACCGAGGTGACGCTGTGGGGCGTGCAGGTGGTGCTGGTGTACCGCTGGAACGGCGATGAGCACGCCCGCCGGCAGGCGGCCGGTGTCGGGCCTCTGGACGACTTGTGGCTGCTGGACGCGTTGTTGAAGCTGCCCGTGGGGCGTGCGGTCGCGAGGGCGTCGCTGGCCGGCAGGGATCGTCGCTTGCTGGAGCGGGGCGAGCCGGTCCACGCGTGCGGGCGGCGTGGAGACAGCGTGGAGCGCTGGGCGGTGCCGCCGCTGTCGGTGGAACTGGCGGTGGTGCGCAGCGACCACGCTGGCCTTCGGGCGCTGGATGTGATGCCGTTCGGCGCGTATGCCCCGCAGACGATCTGGCTGAATGCTCCGATGGACGGTTCGGCGGAGCTTCAGGCGGAGGCGGCCCGGTTCAGCACCGGGGTGGTGCATTGGCAGGGCGCGTACGAGCCGCGCGTGCTGGTGCCGGTGCAGCCGCTGGCGGACGTGCACGACACGGCGGCCGGCTGGCAGTTTGCCGAACATGCCTACGCGCGGCTGCTGGGAGATCCTGCGGGGCTGGGGCTGGTCAGTCCTCTTGGGTCGCCCACAGGCTGAGGCTGGCAGGCGGTCCTGGGTCGCGTCGGCTGCGCCATTGGAGGCTGGCGTGTTCGTGGGCTTCGATGGCCTCGTAGCAGCGATCGCGCCACAGGTAGCGGCGGTCGTCGGGTGATGCTTCCTGGAGTTCTTCGGCCCAAGGCAGCCAGGTGGCGAGGTTGTGCTGCTCGGCTTCCCTGACGTCGTCAGGGTCGTCGCTGAACCGCGTGAGTGACTGGCCGTCGCAGACGGTGCAGTCGCAGGGCGGGGGAGTGGTGAAGCCGTAGAGGTGAGCCAGCGCATCCGTGCGGAAGTACTGCATGAGGTCCGGGTGCAGAACGTAGGACTTGGGCCTGCCGCTGCGGTTCGCGTCCGGCTGACCTACTGCGTCGGGCGGTCGGAAAGCGCGGCACGATTTCTGCATGCCGATCGATACAAACGCCGCACCACGGGCGTAGGCGTCGAGGCCGGCAAGCCCGGTGCGGATGAGCGCCGCATCATTGATGTTGTCGATCATGCTTCGCAGCCTCCATGCGGCGCCCCGGTCGGGGAGCGGATCCCCGGCAGAGCCGAAGACCAGCGCCTTCAAATGCGGAACCTTGTTCAGTGCGCCGATCAGAAACCGGACGTCCCTGTCGGACTGCAGCCATTCGGCGGCGAGCGGCACCGTGAAGATGACCTGCGAGGCGTCGAACTGCTGCATGCGGCGGGTCGCTGCGCTGACGGCTACGTCATCCCCTGCGGCGAAGTAGCAGGTTGGGGTGAGGACTGCTGTGGTACCAGCAGCCAGCTGGTCCTGCCCGGGCCGGTCCATGTCGGGCGGCAGGGGGAGCAGTCTTCCTGTGTCGGATCGGGGCTTGACGTAGAAGCTGGCCGCGACTCCGGCGAAGTTCTCCTCATAGTGGGCCGGGTCAGCGAGCACCGGCAGGGTGCCGAGATACCGCAGAGCGTCCTTGACCTCGCTCAGTGCCCCGGCCCCGCAGAGAATCGTCCCGTCGCTGGTGCGGTCGGCCAGAGCAGCGGCTTTCAGCGTGCGGGTGTGCAGGAGTATGCGTCCCCTGAGTGCGGCGACAGTTGGCTGGTCTTGCTCGGATAAATCCGCCCCCCGTTCCATCAACCGCCCACCCCCCATTACGGATCGCAATGTCCTTGTGTCACAGAGTGCAAGGCGCAACTGAGTGCAGCAAGAGGGCGTTTGCGCCGCGCTCGACTACCCGAGTGCCTCACCCCAAGCACAGCGTGACCGTCCCAGTGAAAGACCTCGCCGAGAAGGCCTGACAGCCTTCGAGCCCGCGCAAGCCCCGAACCGGTCGCCCATTTTGGTGCGGGGAACCGGAATGGTCTGCCAAGGCCCGGACGGTGACCAAACCCGGCTGCGGAGAGAAATCGTTCCTGCCGCCCGGGGTGTACCTGGCAGGGTGAGGCGGCGTGTGTCTGCGGCGTGCCGTGCGACCACCTGCGCTTGCCTGGCCGCATGACCTCAATCGTGCACCGCCTTGCCGTGAGCGCCGTACTGGCGCTCGTTCCCCTGAGCCTGAGCAGCCCGGTCCAGGCCGGCGCTGCTCCTGCGGCGCCGGTCCCGCAGCACCGTACGGCTGCCGTGGCGGCTGCGGAGGTGGACTGCCCGGACGGGTATGTCTGCATCTACCCGGAAATCAACTTTGGAGGGCAGCCCTGGGTGAAGCGGGCGGTGGACGGCAGCGTCAAGGACCTGCCCTCCGCGATCCGCGACCGCGGCAGCTCGGTACGCAACAACTCCGGGCGCACCGCCCGCGTCTACGAGAAGCGGGACTACGCCGGACGCTGGGTATGCGTCACCAAGAGCGGCGGCTCCATCCACGACCTGCGCGGCTACAACCTCAACGACACCACCCGCTCCCTGCGCATCAACAACAACGACTGCGGCTGACCCGGCCCAGTACCCGCTGGCCACTTTCAGCGGGCATGGGCTCGTGCTGTTGTGCTGGCAGTCCCTCGGTGCGAAGGTCTGCCAGCAGTAAGCCGGGGCCGTGAGCGCCGCGCGGTTCAACGAACGGCGATCGGGACGACGATCGAGGCCATGGCCGCCACGGCGGTGATGGCGACGGTCATCGGCCCCCGTGCGGCGGGATGGCGGTACGCCAGGTACGCGAGGGCGCCGGGGACGGAGACGAAGGCCAGGGCGACTAGGACGACGACAATCAGGGTGAGCGTGGACACGGCGGGCTTCTCCCGTGAGATTAGAGGCATGCGCGTCTCGCATGCGGCATGGAAGATGGGCAGGCCCCACCCCTTAGGTCGCAGGGTGAAGGCGCGGGCAGTTAGCAGCGCAAGGCGGCTTGTCGTGCGCCGGGTAGAGTCCGTCGGACGTACGGATGGTCCCTGAGCTGTATGTTCAGTGCATGCGAGTAGAGAGCGCTCGGCATCGAGGCCGGTGGCGAACTAGCCGGACAACGCAGCAGCGCGTGACGAGAGTCTCAGCGAGACATGGGTAACCGGGCTCTGTTGAAGGGGGCGTGAGCCCGCATCAGGCGGTCGGGGGAGCGGGGCGTCACTGTGTGGCGCGGCGGGCCTGTTCGGCGGCGAGCCGTCGAGTCTTGCGCCGGACCCGTTCACCGAAGGCTTCCGGGTCGGTGGCACCGGCGACGGCCGCGGCTTCGGTCCAGGTGCCGCCCTCGCCATACGCGTACGCGAGCACCACCTGCTGCTCGGCGGAACTCAGGCCGTGCAGCATCGCGGTGACCCGTTCGTCCGTGAAGTCCCTGACTGTCACCTGGTCCAGCACATTGACGTCGGCGGCGACTACGTCGTACAGCGACAGCCCGTCGCCAAGTGCCGCATCCAGCGAGGGCACCCGCCCGTGCCGGGTGCGACGCTGCCAGAGCGGCACCAGCTGCCGGTTGCGGGAGGCACTGCGGACCGCGCTGGTTGGGGACTGGAGCGATGCCTTGTATGACACCGGCTATCTGCCGGCGACCGCTCTCGGCGCGCTGAAGGCGGAGGCCCCGGGACACAGTGGCCCACGCCCGCGCCATCGTCAGGCCGCGCGTCCGTTCTCGCCCTGCGGCGGGCCCGCCGCAGGGCGAGAACGGACAACGTGCGCGATGATCGGCGGGGCCGTGCGCGGCCCCGCCGATCACAGGGAAGGCCCCGGCGGCAGCCGCGGGCAGCGACATGACGTACTGGTCGGGGTGCCGCGGGCCGGAGGGGTGGTCATTACCCGAGGCCAAGAACGGCCAGCGTCGTGAGTCCCAGGGTCATGGAGATGGCGAAGGCGCCCCCTGCGGACAGGATCGCTTCGGGCAGCGAGGCTCCGGTGGTATGGGTGAGGATGCCGGCGCCGGTGGCCACGATGGAGGAGACCAGGGCGCAGATCACGACCAGCAGTACCTTGACGCCGAACGTCGGGGTGGTTTTCAACGGTCCGGATGACCTTTCCGGTGGCCGGACCTGGGGCACGTAGCGCTCAGCCCGACCACCACGTTGCGTACGTGGGATCTTGCTGAGGCCGTGCTGACGTTCACTGGTCTCGATGCCGTGCCAAGGCGGTCCTGTGGCTGTTCATCCCGGTCTGCTGGTTCGGTACTGGTTCACGGGCTCAACGAGTAAGTTTGCGCGGCATCAGTGACGCGCTTGCGATAAATAGCCACCAGTGGACATCAGATGAGGCTCAAGCCCGCTTCGGGGCGCCTTGTTGTCGGCCGACCCGGGGCACGTCAGGGTCCCGAGCTCGTATGTCTGTGTGCTGCGACCCTAGCCGAAGTGACAGACCCCAACACCCCGAACACGCAGACCTGTTCGGCGGTCCCTGACACCACGACCCGGGGCGCTGGCTATTTGCCCTTGGCGAGCTGGTCGACGCGCGGGATGGACAGGCCGGTCTTCTCGGAGATCTTGGCGAGGGTGAGGGTCTGCCTGAGTTCGAGTACTGCCTGCTGCCGGACGGCCTTGGCCTGCGTCATGGGTTCGGCGATGGCCTTGGTGAGGGCGTCCTGGAGATCGCGTGCGGCCTTCTCCCTGGCGACGGGATCGGCGATGGCCCCGATGGCGGCGAGCGCCTCGGTAACGGCGGAGGTGCTGATCAGGTCGGTCGGCTTGATGGTCATGAGACGACTGTAGAGGATATTGAAGATCCTTTTCTAGGGGCCCTTGACGGATTTCTAGAGGCCCTATAAATTGGAGGCATCGCAAGACGGAAAGACACCTTGAGAACTCAACAGAGGAGCCGGGAATGACGAACGAGATCCCCGCCGTGACCGTCGAGATCACCCGCTACGCGGTATCCCTCCACGGAGAGGGCGGGGTGTTCGCATCGATCAACGTCGAGCAGCAGCGCGGCAGCGGACGCTGGGCCATCAAGATGGACAACGACATCATGGACGCCGCCCACGACTGGTCCTACGTACCGCCCGCGTCCGAGCGTGACGACGAGTGGGTCGAGGCGCACCTGTTCGATCACGACACTGCGCTTGAGATGGCAAAGAAGGAAGTCGAACGGCAGGTACGCGAGGCGTGACAGGCGGTGGGGTTCCTCCCGAGGCAAGCGGGAGGAACCCCACTCCTGTATGACACGCACCCAACCCACAGGCCAGGAGAACCCAGCAGTCCGGAACCGGCCGGACGGCGACCTATTCCTCCATCACGAAGGGGGCACCATGGACACCAACTCGACCTTCGCCGCCTATGGCGTCCACATCCCCGTCAACGGTTCCGCCTGGCAGGAAACGGACCGGGTCGAACAGGAACTCGCCGCGCTCACCGACTGCCCCGACGTCAGCTACATGGCCGGCGGCGACGACACGCAGGAGCAGCTGTTCCTCGTCACCTACCGCCAGTACGTCCCGCCCGGCACGCACGTCAGCGCCGACGCCACGCCCGAGCACCGCTCAGTGTGGGATGCACAGATCGCGAGGGCGATAACGGCGCTCAGCTTCAGCGACTTGCCCGGCCTGCACGACCCGTCCTGGCTGTGGATCACCGAGGTCTCCTGACCGCGCGAGAGCTGCGGCCACACCGCCCCGGCACCGCAATCGCCGGGGCATTTGGCGTCGGAACCGAAGCTGTGTCCGTGCGGGCCGCCCAGGACGATCAGTGTGCTCAGGCATTGCCCCACGCTTCGAGGAAGCGCTGGCGGCCGTCATCCTGATGTGGCAGACGACTGGCGAGCAGGACATGCCAGGCGGTGCTCTCTGCGTCGCGCAGCCACAATCGCCCGATGTACCGAGGGCTGGCTTGGGTGAACGTGTCACGCGCCAGTGCGCCCCCGATCACCTCGGCTACAGCCTCGCGCTGCTGGTCGGAGAGTTCTCCCAGGAAGCTGAGTACGCGGTCGGCGATGCCCGCTTCGTTGCTTTCGATCAGGCGGTCGAAGAATGGGCCACCCGCATTGGCGGGGTCGATGTCAAGAGCGGCATCCCCTCCCGCCTGCCCCAGGGCATACCAGAAATCGCGACCCTCGGGCGTGCCTGGCAGCGGAAGTGCGGCGAAGAGGTCGGCCAGATGGCCGTTGGCCGCCTGATTGTAGGAGACGTCGCAGGCTGCCGCAGAGGCGATCTCCGCAACCTGCCCGGTGTTCAGTCCTTCGCTCTCCGGCCAGTCGAGCGGGGTGTTGAGGTGCCGGACAAGGTGCCGGGCCAGTTCATCGTCCTTGTCCGCGAAGCGCCTGACGATCACGTGTTCCCCCACTTCCGTGCCAGATGTCTGGCGTACGAGACGGCTCTGCCCGCTCATCAGTCTGCCCAACTGGCCGGTGTAGCAACGGAGTACGCGGACAACGTCTGGGAAACGCCCGCGCCGAAGCCGCCTGCTTTCAGGAGCGCGTTGTTGAACCGCACGGTCGGCCAGCTGTCCAAGCACCGATGGGAAGCCTGGAGATGCCCCGCCTCGGCTTCCATCAGGCGTTGCCGAGCCCTGCGTACGCCCAGCAGCGGATGGGCCGGGTGACCCGCCGCGCAGGGGCACGGTGTGGGGCTTCTACTCTCTGCGCGCGAGGTCCTCGGGGGTCGGCTGGTACCGGATCTCGTGGGGGTGACCGCTGTAGTTGACGGTCACCGTGTGCTGCAGCACGTCGTCTTCGGCGTCGTAGAAGACCTGCTCGATCACCAGGCACGCCCGATCGGTGGAGATACCGAAGTCCTGCGCCTCCTGGTCGCTCACGCTGCGAGCCATGGAGCCGGTGGTCACCCGCACCGTGCCCGGGGGCGCGTTCGGAGGCAGCTCCGGTGTGGCGTTCGGAGGGAGCCAGTCCATCTCGCCTTGCTCTGACATGGCTACATGTCCTCCTTGCGCTGATCGACGGGCCCAGCGGGCGGCTCGGGGCGTTCGGGAAATTCGGTGTCTGGTCTGCCGACGTACCACTCGATGTAGCGGCGCAGCTCCGCGGAGCGGTCGGTGCTCTTGTGTGCGGTGGCGGTCTCGAAGTCCTTCCATAGCTGGTCGTCGATGCCGCGTACGCCGCGCAGTTTCTCCTTGTGCTGATTAGCCATGAAGGAATCTTCCACGGGTGGTTGACCACCCGTCAAGGGTGCGCCAAACTAGAGGTGGTTAGCCACCCGGTATCAGGGAGGACGCATGGCGCAGCAGTGGTGGATCTGTGGCAAGCAGCACATGAACGAGGTGGCTGGCGCGAACGGCCACACCCTCGCCTGGAAGCGGCTGCCGCGTCCGTCGAAGAAGCACGCCCTCGTCTTCGAAGGCACGTGCAACGACTGCGGTGCGACGGTCTGCATCGACCGGTACGCCTCCAGCACCACCGGCATCCGCGACGCCCGCAACGATGCCTGCTCCGGGCCTGGCACCGTCGTCCTGACGGAGATCGAGCAGGAGTGCGCCAGCGAGTTGTTCGCCGACGTGGTCGGCGAGTACGTCCAGGCCCTCGCCGACGCCAGCATCGTCTACACCCGTCCGAAGGTGCCGTTCCGCAACCCGCTCGCCCCGAAGGGCGAGTGCGGCCTGATGAGCCGGGACGGCTACACCTGCACCCGCCGCCTCAACAAGCGCGGTACCCACAACATGAACGGCGTCGGCAGCGGCCCCGACCACGTCGGCACCCACCCCGACGACGACTTCACGATGCCGTTCAGCGACGACGACCTGCTCCTGGCCTGACCTGCCCCGCCCGGCACCTCAAGGCCGGACCCCTCGTCACCCCGGGTACTGCTGCCTCCGAAGTGGAGAGAGACCATGCCCAAGACCACCACGGCCTCCGTAACGATGACCGTCGAGCGGCTCGCGCAGCAGGGTCGTACGGCGTGACGGGCGCGATCCGCTCGGGCTCGCCGCGGCCGTGCCCGAGCTCGCCGGGCGGGTCCAGGCCGTGAAGTTCGACGCGGACACCGGCCGCCTGGACGTCGCCCCGACGCTCCCGCGTACGGCACGAAGCTGCGCTGGAGCGCGACCAAGCTGATTGCGGCGGCCAGTACAGAGGTACCGGGCGCGAATGTGCGCAGCCTCAACGTCCTCGCGCCCGCCACCGCGAAGGCCGACCCCGCCACGGCGGCCGCCGAACCGGGCCCGCAGCCAGCCGCGCCCACCGGACCGGAGCGCACCCGGGAGACCGCCTCCGATGGATACCGCCGTGCGCTCGCTGCGCACCAGGAGGCGGCGCCGCACAGGGTGGACCGCTCCACAGCGGACGCGGTGGAGCAGCAGACCGCCGCGATGTGCGCGCTCAGCGCCCAGGCGTTTCCCGAGACCGTCGTACCGGACGAGTAGCCGGCCCCGATCGAGGCGGGACGCGACCCAGCGCCGCCCAGGAGTGCGAGAAGGCCCGGCTCGCCGCGCTGCGCCGTGCGCGCCAGAAGCGGGCCGGACCGACGACGCAGGTTGTCGGGTTTGAGCAGACGGCGTGAACAATGCGAATGTCACCACACGGCCGCTGATCCGGCTGAGCCAATGCGATAACTCTGATTCATGTTGCTGCAATCGTGGCGTCTCGTCAGCTTCAAGAGCGCTTTGCCTTATATACCGACCACAGGCGACTTGCCTGGATGATGCATTTTGTTCCTCGACTGGAAAACGCTGCTGCTCGACAGTCCTAGCGCGCGGCCACGCCCTTGCTCCGATGCATTGAGGCGGCTTCCTGCTGCTCGAAGCGCTACCGCATGGCGATGTGATCAAGCCATTTACACAACCAGAAATACATTCACACGGAAACCGGTTGCCTTGGGGGCTACATCAACTTAGGGTCATCGGCGTACTGCTGAGCGTGTCTGTCGAGGGCGGGATGTTTCATGTCGCAGGTTGCCAAGTCGTATGCGTCGCCTATCGAGAGCAATGATGGCGAGAGCACCGTCGCGCTCTTAAGCCAGTCATGACGGGGCAGAGCCAAGCGGATGCAGACGGGGCGGACGCCAGCGGAAAGCGGGGTGCCCAAGGGTGCTTAGGCAGGCTGTTGGCCGCGCTCCCGCAGCGCGGACCGCAGCGGCTTTTCGCCTGGGTGCTTCTGGTGAATTGGTTCGGTGTTGCCCTACTGCTCACCTCCTCCGTCCTGTACTTCACACGCGTTGCGCACCTGTCAGCCGCTGAGGTGGGTGTGGGTCTGACGGTGGCAGGGCTCATCGGGATGACTGCCGGTATCCCCGTGGGCGACTTGGCTGATCGGCGGGACCCAGGCACGGTGCTGCGGGCCACGATGCTGGTACAGGCCCTCGCCACCTTCGCCTACCTGTTCGTGCACAACTTCATCGCGTTCGTAGTGATCTCAGTGGTGGACCTGCTCGCGATGAGCGCATCACTGGCCACCGCAGGGGCGCTGACGCGGAGAGTAGGCGGGCATGATCTCGCCGAGGCCACCCGATACCGCGCGATCACCCGGGTGATCATGAATGTCGCAGTCTCCTTCGGCTCGGTGGCCTCCGCAGTCGCTATCGGCCTAGACACCCCGGACGCCTACCGGGCGCTGCTGCTCGGCAACGCGCTCACTTATGTACTGGCTTTGCTGATCGCCAGGCGGCTGCCGCGCTACGCGCCGCTGCCCAAGCCAGCGAAGAGCAAGCGCTGGACGGCCGTTCGTGACGTGCCGTTTCTTGCAGCTACCGCCCTCAACGGTGCCATGACCTTGCAAATGTCAGTGCTGATGCTGCCTCTACCGCTATGGGTGGTCGACCATACGCACGCGCCTCGGTGGACCGCCTCCGTAGCCCTGGTGATCAACGCGATCATCGTCGCGCTGCTGCAGGTGCACATCGGCAAGAAGGTTCCGACTCTGCGTCAGGGCGGGCGCGCGCTGCGCCGGGCCGGACTGTACTTCCTGGTGAGCTGCTCTGCGATTGGGTTGGCGGCAGGACTGCCGACGTGGGCAGCATTCGCGGTGCTGTGCGGTGCCGTCATTGTGCACTCGGTCGGCGAGCTGTGGCACGCCTCTGCCACCTTCACCCTGGAGTTCGGCCTGCCCCCTGCGCATGCGCAGGGCCAATACCAGGGACTGGCCGGCATCGGCAGGGACGCGGCCCGAGCCGCGGCGCCAGCAATCCTGGTCGGCGCCGTACTGGGCGCGGGGCGCGGGGGATGGATTTGGCTGGGCATCTTTCTCGCACTCGCTGGCCTGCTGGGTCCGGCCGTCACGCGTTGGGGCGAGCGCACCCGACCGCCCGATGCAGAAAATCCCAGTCCGGATGTGACCCCGGGGCGTACGCCGGAAATGAAAAGCTAATCAGGGACAGAGCGGTCGCGAGCCGGTGTTCCCTCAGATGTTCGTTGCACCCCGACCTTACCTGCGTCTCCGTAAATAACTGGTATCCGCATAGGGCAACTTTGACGTGCGCTGATTTCCTCATTTGAGTCAACCTGCCCATTTCTGGGTCTGCAGAAACAGGGCCAGCTACAGCATGGGGTCGACCAAAAAAATCCGAGCAATGATGCCTCGCCGCAAAAAATGCGCACGCCATATCCCCACACGCAATGGGGATGAATCCAATTCCATGTTTGAAGAAACCAGCAGCCCCCCAGCCGCCGATTCCGCCTGCGTGTTTCACTTTCAAGCGAAGGAATGCATACACGTGTCCATAGAATGGCCCGACATTAAACCAACACTGTCCGGGGACCGACGTTCACTCGACGGGATCCAGGGCGTCTACGAACAGATAACCGACGCCGCGGCGCGTCATTCCGCCGAACTCGCTGTCATACACGGCGACACTGCAGTTACCTACGAAGAGCTCATGAGCCGCGTCCTTGAACTGCAACACCGCTTCCAGTCGCTCGATCTCCTGCCGGACTCCGCGATCATCGTTCAGCTCCCGCGTGGCATCGAATACATCGTCGCAGTGCTCGCGACTCTGGCACACGACTGTCACTTCGTGCCGGTCGCGGAGGGCGAGCCGGAGACGCGAGTCACGGAGATCGCCGGTCGTACCCATGCCGCGGCCCGCGTGAGGCTCTCGCCCTCGGGACAGTCCGTCGTCTCGCGCCTGAGCGACGCGGATCCGCTTCAGCGAGAAGCGCCGGGGCTCGCGTACATCCTGCACACGTCGGGAAGCACAGGCCGGCCCAAGGGCGCGGCGCTCTCGATGACCGCGCTCACCAATCTCCTGAGCTGGTACGGCGAGCAGCTGTCTCTCACTCCCGATGCCCGCTTCGCGCAGCTCTCGCGCCCGTCCTTCGACTTCTCCATCCCCGAGATCTTCCTGCCTCTCGTGCACGGCGCCCGGATGATCATTCCTCCGCGTCCTATCGACAGCGGCCTGATTCAGGTCACGGAATACCTGATCGAGCAGGGCGTAACGACGCTTCAGCTCGTGCCCACACTGCTGCGGCCGTTTGTGAACCTCCTGGACGCTGTTCCACCCATGGCGGACCGCCTGAAGTCCATCTCGACCATCGTCTGCAACGGCGAGGCCCTTCCTGATCCACTCCGACAGGACGTGTCGCGGGTACTCCCGACTGCGACCCTCGTCAACTCCTATGGGCCCACCGAGGCATGTGTCGCGGTCACCTGGCACCGATGCTCCAAACAGCAAGAGACTCTGCCGAACATCATCGGAACGCCGATGCCCAACGTGGACCTGTACGTCATGTCCGCAGACCTCGAACAAGTTCCCACCGGAACCATCGGCGAACTGTGGATTGGAGGCGCCCAGGTCGCGGACGGCTACATCGGCGCCCCGGCGGAGACACAGCGTTCGTTCTACGTGCGCCCAGGAGATGGAGGAAAGCAGCCCGCGGACCAGGTGTATCGCACCGGTGACCTCGTACGTGCGCTGGACGACGGGAACCTGGAGTTCATCGGGCGCCGCGATCGGCAGGTGCAATTGCGGGGCGTACGGGTCGAGATCGGCGAGATCGAGGCCGCAGTCAAGGAAATAGGTCTGTGTGACGAGTGTCGGGTCACCGCAGTCCCCGGGCCGGCGGATGCAACTGCGGACGCGCTGGAATGCTTCGTCACCCCCGCCACGGTCGACATCGACAAGTTGGAACGGCAGATTCAGTCGCGCCTGCCGAAGGACCGGTGGCCTCGTCGCTTCCACGCCTTAGCCGCCCTGCCAGCCACCGCGAACGGAAAGGTCAACGAAGCGGCGCTGCTGGCCATGGCACAGCACTCGGGGCCGATGGCGGATCCCGTTGCCATCGCTGACGAGCACGTCAAGCGGGAGGCGCACCACACACCCACGGCCGAATCTGCGGAGGACGTACTCAGAGCGACTCTGGCAGGGTTGATCGGTCGCCTGCCGGCCGCGGACGAAACCTTGGGCAACCTCGGACTCGACTCGCTGGGACAACTTGAACTGCAGGTCGCCACGGCTGACCGTGGCTACGTCCTGTCCGCGGAGCTCTGCTCCATGGGGGCGGCCACTATCGGTGGACTCGCCGCCGGCATGAGCAGGACCGAGCGCACGTCTGGGGCTCCCGGGATGGTCGGCCGTACCGGCGCAGATCTGGTGGCGTGCAAAGACGAGTTGAGGCGAGTCTTTGACCAGGCATGTGAAGGCGGTGCCGAGTTCCTCGTGGTGCAGGCTTCGCTGCCGGACTTCAAGAACGTCTCACCGCACGATGCAATCTCCATGCTGCTGTCCGAGATCGACCGCGTCTCCCAGCGGGTCACCGTGGCGCTGCCGGCCTACACCCTGTCCTTCATCGGTACCCGGACGGTGGATCTCAAGCGTAATCCCTCCGAATCCGGCATGGCTGCCACTCATGTGATGAAGGCGCTCGGGGGCCGCCGGACCCGGCACCCGGTGTACTCGTTCGTGGTCGTCGGCCCTGACGCGCAGGCGTTCGCGGACATCGACTGGAGCGAGCGGTCGACCTTCGGGGATGACTCCATCTTCGGGTGGTTCTCGGCAAGAAACACGAAATACATCCTTCTCGCCACCCATGCATACGCCCAGGTGCACAGGTCCGAGCACCTGGCCGGAGTCCCGTACCAGTCCCATGTGTACGTGGAGGGCACGATCACCGATGACGTGGGCGCGAGGCAGGGCGGCGCCTACGTCTATGCGAGAGACGTTCCGGACAGTCGCGACGCCCAGGTCCTCGGAGTGAACACGGCCAGCATCTTCGACCTGGGCGGGCACGCGGTTTCCCGACGGAATCTGGGCATGTGCGAGGCCGCCGTCATCAATGTGCGGGCATTCGAGGAGATCTCCGTACCGGCGCTCCGCAATAACCCATACGCGCTGCTGCAGCCAGGCCTGCTCGCGGCCGCCCAGGCGCTGGTCGAGGAACGCGCACTCGAGGAGAAGGCCGGTCGACAGATCTGCCGCAACCAGGACGCAACCAAGGAGGAAGTATGAATCGGACATCCAACAGTGAATTCGACATGCTGACCGGCGCGCCGTACGGGGTCGTTGACGCCTGCGTCTCTGGCAGCCTGCAGGGCAACCCGGCGGCGGTCGTGCAACTCGACCGCGAGCTGCCGGATTCGACCCTGCTGCGACTTGCGCGACTGCTGGACGAGCCTGTCACCACGTTCCTGACCCAGCGAGCCGACTTAAGTAGCTACGACCTCCGATGGTTCACCCGGAACTGCGAATTACGCATCTGCGGCCACGCCACACTGGCTGCCAGTGCATGGCTGCTGGGGCGGCTGGGTGACGGCCACTCCGTGGAATGGCACACCAGGGCCGGCGTACTGACAGCCGATCAGGCCGACGGGAAGGTGCGGGTGAGTTTCCCCGAGACGACGCTGCACTCTATGGACTCTGAGACAGCACAACAACTGGCGGCTGCGCTGGGGATGGAGCCCAAAGAGTGCTACGTCGCGGGGGACGACTATCTCGCCGTACTGGACGAGGGCGAGAAGGTGATGGGCTTCAAGCCGAACATAGCCGCCATCGAGCGCCTGGCATGCCGTGGGGTGATCGTGACCGCGGAGTACCCGTCAGTGGTCGGCGAGGAGCTGGGCTACGACATCGTTTCCCGCATGTTCGCGCCGAGGATCGCGATACCCGAGGACGAGGTCTGCGTTTCGGCGCACTTAGCGTTATATCCGTTCTGGACCCAGCGGTTGGGACGTCAGAAACTGAAGGCCCTGCAGCCCTCTCCTCGTGGCGGAGCGCTGGAGCTCGAATCTCGCACTCGGGGGCGTGTTTCCGTCACCAGCGAGTGCCGCGTAAACACAAGTGAAATATGGGGACCCGAAGAGGGCAGCTCCGTACGGGCGTCCGTCTGATCGCACCAACGTGACTGATTCGAATACGACGCTAGATGCTCTTGAGAGCGCGCCCACTGCTTCAAACCAGGTGGAGGTAGAAAACCCATGAAGATTCTTATGGTCGGCTGGTACTCGGAACTCGGTCGTGACCTGATGGAGGATCCCGAAGTGTCCGTCACGGTACTTGAGGAACCGAGCCTCCTTTCGGATGTACCCTCTACGGTCCCGAGCGTCGAGGCCAGGTACCAGCAGGATGCTGATTACCAAGAGGTGGTCTCCCGGCTTTGGAAGACCACCCCGTTCGACGTGATTTTGGCCGGGCGTGAATATGGAGCACTGGCAGCACAGTGGCTGTGCGACAAATACGCGCTCCCCAGCGCGGGAAGCCTCGCCACCCAGGCGAGTACCGACAAGTCAAGCTTGCGGCGGGTGCTTGAGGAGAGCGGCCTTCCGACCGTTCGAAGCGAAATCGTCCGCAGTTCAGCTGACGTGAAGCGCTTCTGGGACGGCAATCCTGTCGTCCTCAAGCCCGCCAACCGGCACGCATCCATCGGTGTGGTCCAGATCTCCCACCTGGAGGAAATTGACCATGCCTGGCGTGTTGCCACGAGCGCGGAAGAAGGCAGCGGGAGTATCGATCGGGACCTTGACTGGATATATATCATCGAAGACTGGGTCCCGGGCAAGGAGTATTCCGTTGAGTCGGTCTTCTCGGACGGGGAGGCATTCCACAACATCACTGAGAAGACCGTGGTGGGTGGCGGACGATTCACCCCGGTACGCCACATCGTACCTGCCCCGTTGTCCGCCGCGGAATCCCAAGAATTGATTGAAGCCCAGGTTACCCTGGCGAAAGCTGTCGGCATCAAGCGCGGATTGATGCACGCAGAGTGGAAAAAGGATGGCTCCCAGTGCTGGCCGATCGAGTTTGCCGTAAGGTATCCGGGGGATTCGATTTCTCTGCTGATCCGGAAGGCGATGGGCATTAACCTGGCCCGCGCTTGGGTGGACGGCCTGCAAGGGAAGCTCCACCTTCCGGTTAAAGACAGCACGGGATCCGCTGGCATAGCATTCATTCAGCACCCGACGGGACGGTACGTGAAGATTGACGGAATGCCATCCCTGGGGTCACCTGGCGTTATCGAAGTGAGCTGGACCGCAGATCCCGGTCAGCTCCTTCTGCCTTTGGACGATTCGAAGGCTCGAGTGGGATCCATCGCGGTACAGGCGGACGATTACACGGGGGTGGCTGCTCTCCTCGCCGAGTATGAAGCCAGCGTCACTATTTCGGTTGAAAATCCATAGCAGCGGGACTGGGCAGGGCACGGTCGTGCGTTGATATGTCGATGACCCGCCATATACGCATTGAAGCTGGGTGACCTTGCCAAGTCGCCCTGCCCGACCGGAGCTTCGATGCGCCCCGTCGAGGACTGGGAGACCGAGGGCAGGAAGGCCTGCGGCGAGCGGCCCAACGCCCTCGCCTGTCGACCGGGACGACCTGGTCACACCGCGCAGGCGAGGGCGCACACCAAGAGCACGATCCGTACACACCACGGGCGATGTGGGCTTGCGGCCGTCAGGCGGGCTGTGTCGGCGGCCTCTCGTTGCGGCGCCAACGCCGCGTGCGTGGTCAGTACTTGTCGGTGGCCCAGTGGTATTGACAGAGACGGCCGCCGCACCCCCTCAGCTGTGGGCGCGGCGGTCGTCATACACATGCCACTGGTCCTGCCCGGCGAGCCTGTACAGGGAGATCCGCGACCTCCACAAGTCCCGTAACGCCTCACAAAACTCGCGTCCCATGCTCCGATGAAACTGACGCCGCTTCATGAGCACAAACAGCCGCACGCCAAGATCCACGACCGCGTCACGCTGTAGAGTTCGCCGCGTGCCACATGAACATTTATCGACCAACCCCGCCCCGGTCCCTCTCGGTGCCAAGGTGGCGGTGATCGCACCCGCCGGACCAGTCCGCCCGGAACGCCTCGAACGTGGCCTTGAACTACTGCGGGGCCTGGGCTTAGAGCCCGTGCTCGGCCGACACATCCTGGGGCCAGTGCGCGGATATCTGGCTGCTGGAGACGCACAGCGCGCCAGCGACCTAGAAGAGGCACTGGCCGACCCGGGTATCCGGGCCGTACTCTGCGCGCACGGCGGATACGGATCCGTACGCCTGCTCGACATTCTCGACTGGGAGCAGCTTGCAAAGGTTGCTGCCGACAATCCTCCGAAGCCCTTCGTGGGCTCCAGCGACATCACCGCCCTGCACCGAGCATTGGCGCTGCATCTTGGCATGCGTACCTACTACGGCCCGGTCGTCGCCGGGCCGATTCTCGGCGAGCCAAGGCCGTGTCCGCAGACCGTCCGCAGCTTCGCCAACAGCCTGTTCGCTCCAGGCGAGTCCTCTCAGCTATCGGGCGGCACCTGCATTGTGCCTGGCAAGGCTGAGGGAGTGACCACCGGCGGCACCCTCACTCTGATCTGTTCGCTCGCCGGGGCCCCCGAGTTCCGTTCGGCCGCAGGCTCGATCGTCCTGTTGGAGGATGTGAAGGAGAGTCCTTACCGGATCGACCGGATGCTCACGCAACTCGTCCGAGGCGGCTGGTTCGACCAGGCTCGGGGCATCGCCTGCGGTTCCTGGGAGGATTGCCGACCTGCTGAACAGATCGACGAGATTCTGTTCGACCGCTTGGGGGAGTTGGGCATCCCCGTCGTCACCGGCTTGCCCTTCGGCCATGGACCGACCCAGATGACCGTGCCTCTGGGCGCACACGCTGGACTTGACGCGACATCTGGCGTGCTGAGCTTGCGCGCCTAGCGCAGGCAACTCCACTGTGGCGTTCGGGTGCGTCCACGTCATCTCGTCTTGCTCCGTCACGGTTACCTGCCACGCCCGCAACGATGCCTGCTCCGGGCCTGGCACCGCCGTCCTGACGGAGATCGAGCAGGAGCGCGCCAGCGAACTGTTCGCCGACGCGGTCGGCGAGTACGTCCAGGCCCTCGCCGACGCCGGCGTCACCTTCACCCGCCCGAAGGCGCCGTTCCGCAACCCGCTCGCCCCGGAGGGCGCGTGCGGCCTGATGAGCCGGGACCGCTACCGAAGTGTCCTACGCTCTGGTCATCACCATCAGGACACCATCGGTGGCCGACCTGTACGACCAGGTCGTCCGGGCTTACCCGGCCCGACTCGAAATCCTGCAGCCCATCATCTACATCCCGATTCCTCTGCAGCCGTAACGGCAGTATCGCCAGGCGGCGACAGGACCCGGCCGTCTCGCAGACATCTGAATACCAGCGCTGACAAGAGTGACTGGTGGCTGGGCGGGGAAGCCCCTGCCCAGCCACCAGTGCTACTACTCAGCTGCTTACATTAATCACACCTGCTCAACTGACCTGAGCTCTTCAGCTGGCAACGACGTTGGGGAGTCTCTGGACCGGAGACGGCTAGATGTGGGTCGTGGGGCGGCTCAGCGCTGTGGAACGCTGGGCAGATGATCACCGTTGCGTCGGATGACGTGGAGTCGCTTGCTGCCGGGGCCCTTGAATGGCTGATGAAGGCTGCGCGGGACACCGGTGACGGTGTGGCCTGGCCAGACACTCTCATCGACGAGCAAGTCACTCCGGTGCTGTACAACGGAAGCTCAGGGGTGATATCGGCTCTTCTCGATGCGTGGCGGTACTTCGCCGACGACCGGTACGCGGACATGGCTCTGCGTGGTGCCCGTGGTGTCGCCGCCGCGGTCGAGGACTGGGAGGACAGCGGCCTCTACACCGGAGTGGCCGGCATGGCTGTCGCCCTGCGGGGCGTGCACCGTGTGCTCGGCGACACCGCGGCGGGGGCGTCCGCCGGCCGTGCCTTGGACGTTCTGCGGTCCCGCTACGACGGCGCGGGGTGGAACGACTGGTTCGAGCTGATGATCGGCAACGCCGGCATAGCGCTCGCCGCGCTGGAGTGCGGCGATCTCGACCTCGCCCAGCTGGCCGTCGACCGCTATGCGCGCACGGCCGAGTCCACCACGGCCGGGGTGCAGTGGGAGGTCCAGACCGGACGGGTCCACCGCATGCTCCACCTGTCGCACGGCACCCTCGGCATCGTTTACGCGCTCGGCGCCGTCGGCCGCGCCGCCGACCGCTCCGACCTCGTCGACCTGGCACTGGCCGGTGCCGCCGATGTCGTCTCCCGCAACGAAGCGGGCCCGGGCGGTTTCCTCGTCCCGTACTCCGATCCGCAACAGCAGCACGAGCGGATCGAACGCCACAACTACGGCTGGTGCCACGGCCCGGCCGGCGACGCCCAGGCGTTCCGCCTGCTGGCCCGGGTCCTGCCCGACGATCCCGCCTGGCCCGCCCTCACCAACCGCTGCTGGCACACCCTCGTCGACTCCGGCCTCCCGCAACGGATCCGCCCCGGCTTCTGGGACAACAACGGCCGCTGCTGCGGCACCGCCGGCGTCCTCGCCCTCGCCTGCGACCGCCAGGTCGAACGCGGCGACGGCCGTGACTTCGCCGACCTCCTCGTCGCCGACCTCGCGGCCCGCGCGACGACCGACGCCGAGGGCGTGCGCTGGTCCAACGTCGAACACCGTGACACACCCAGTGACCTCGCCCCCACCACCGGATGGGCCATGGGCAACGCGGGCATCATCCGTGAACTCCTGCGCCACGCCCGCATCACCACCAACCGCGACCCTCACTACGCCGTCCCCCTCCCGGACCACCCACCCACCGCCTGAGCGCCCAGTGGGTGCCGCAGATGGTTCACAGACGGTCTCCAGCGGACCCTCACGGGATGGAGAAAAGCCCCAGCAGACGGCCCAGTTGCAGCTGACCCACCTGGACATCTGAGGGAACGACCGCGCCGTGACCGCGGTCGTGGCACCAATGCCACGCGACACCGCAACCGCCGCCGCACAGGTGATCTGCGCTTGGCGGGCGCAGGTTCGTTTCTCCGGTACGACTGTTCTCCCCGCGCGGGTGACCTGCAGGGCGACTGCCGCATGTCGCGGTTGGTCGGCCGCTATCAACAGCAGATGATCAAGTCTGCTCTGCGGGGCCTTGCGGCCGCCGCCCTCATCGTCCTGCCGTACGCGGCCGCCCCGCCGGCCCACGCCGCGCAGAGCGTGCCGCTCGCCGCGGCCGTCGAGCGCCTGGCTGTAGGCACCGAGTCGCGGGAGGGATATCAGCGCACATCCTTCAAGCACTGGAACGCCGGCCAGAATCCTTCCGACGGCTGCAGTACCCGCGCGGAGGTACTGATCTCCGAGGCCGTCGACGCCCCCCAGATCGGCCCCGCCTGCCGGCTGACGGGCGGCCGCTGGTGGTCCTACTACGACGCGACCTGGGTAACTTCCGCGTCCGGCCTGGACATCGATCACATGGTGCCCCTGGCGGAAGCCTGGGACAGCGGGGCCTCCGCCTGGCCGGCAGCCCGGCGGGAGGCTTACGCCAACGACCAGGGCGCCGAAACATCGCTGGTGGCCGTCACGGGCAGCTCCAACCGCAGCAAGAGTGACAAGGACCCGGCCGACTGGCTGCCGCCCGCCCCTGGCGCCGCAGTGCGCTGCACGTACACCGCGCAGTGGGTGGGTACGAAGCTGCGCTGGGATCTCACCGTCGACGACGGTGAACTCGCGGCCCTGCGGGACGTCGCCGGCGGCTGTCCACTGGAATCCGTGACGTACGAGCCCGCCGGGTAGCGTCCGGCGCCCAGAAAGCGAAGCGGACTGCCTGTACCGCGGCCGCGCGACGGGACCGGCGGGAGCCGAGCGGCTTCGCCTGGGTGCTTCATGGCCTGACGGCCGACCGGGCCTGGGACGTCTTGGCCATCGGTGGAAGCATCCTGGACCAGTGGCCGGACATCGCGCCCGCCGACCTGCTGCGCGAGGTGGGGCCAGGCAGCGGGCCGCGGGTGCCGATGCCCGCCAACAGTTAGTGTTCGCCGACCGGCTGGTGGCCACGGCTGATCCCTCTACGGCACGACGCGCTGATGCCGGTGACGATCTGCCGCAGTCGCAGACCGCGAGAGTCCGTGAATGGCCGCTGTGGACATTGCCAGGCTGCCCGGTCGGTTTTTTGCCAGCATGCATGGGTGCAGATGGCGTCCGCCGGATGCCGCCACGGCAGTTGCCCGGGAGGTGGCTCAGCGTCGCGGCAGGACAGGGGCATATTCACTGCAACATGTCCGCATGAGGCCTGTATCTAAGGGTTGTCCTCCTCTTGGCGCGTTATCGACACATGGAAAATTTGTTTGGGGGAACGACCGGCCGTTCGATTCCTCTGTGGTGAATGCTGTGTGCACTCAGTGACCGAAGGGGTCACTGAGCCTACTTTTCCCTGGGGGGGAAATGTCGCATTCGCGTGCGCACAGTCATGCCCATTTCCGCACAAGACACAGCCTCATAACAGCTGCGGCGGTGCTGTCGCTCGCCGCAAGCGCGGTACCGGCCGTAGCGGCCCCGGCCGCCGATCCAGCGGACCCCAAGCCGGTCTCTGTGTGGGGCAAGGACACCGGCAAGGCCACCCCGCCGGCGGTCAAGGTCGGCGAGACGAAGCCGGCCGAGCCGGTGGCCGAGGCCCCCTGTCACCGGAGCGGGCAGCCTGGCGCAAAGCGCAGAAGGAGCGCGCGACCTCGCCCACCGGCACGGGTGCCGGCTCGGGCACGGCGGGCGGGTCCGCCCGGGCGGCGGCAGCGGCGGCCTACGTGCCCGAGGGGCAGGGCGACGTGTCCTGGCACGAGATCACGGACGTGCGTGTCAGCGACTCGCTGGTGGCACGGGTGGACTACTCCACCGGCAACCTGATGCTGGCCGCCACCGACTTCGACGTCGCCGGGATCGGGCAGAAACTTCAGCTGGCCCGCACCTACAACTCGCTGGACGCCCCCTGGGGCAAGGTCTCCCAGCGCTGGTGGCAGACGTACGAGCGTTACGCGCAGGTCAGCGACACGGAGTTCGTGCACTACGACTCCACCGGCGCGTCGTGGACGTTCACGAAGAACACCGACGGCACGTTCAAGACGCCCACCGGGTACTCCAAAGACCTGAAGAAGAACGCGGACGGCACCTTCACCCTCACCGACCGCAAGTCAGGATCGAAGGACACCTACAACCAGTACGGGACGCTGACGAAGGTCACGGACAAGAACAACGGTGTCATCACCGTCACCCAGCACGACGAGGGCGGTGAGAACAAGGGCTTCAAGCTCACCGAGACCCGCTCCGGCCGCTCCGTCGACCTGGTCAAGACGGACGCCTCGCAGTGGCAGGCCAAGGACCACACCGGCCGCACCGCCGTCTTCGACCTCAACCCCGCCGGCGACCTTGTTAAGACGGCCGACACCGAGGGCAAGGCCACCCTCTTCGACTACGACTCCTCCCGCCGCCTGACGAAGATCACGACACCCGAGGGCCGCGTCACCGTCTTCACCTACGACGCCGCCAACCGCGTCACCAGCATGCTGCGCGCCACCGAGTTCAACGACACCGGCCACACCGGCCCCACCTACCGCTACGCCTACAGCGCCACCGACCCCTTCGCGGCGGGCACCACCACGGTCACCGACCCCGAGAGCAACGCCACGAAGTACGAACACGACAATGAGGGCAGAGTCTCCAAGGTCACCGACCCGCTGGGGCACGAGCGTTCGCGCACGTACGAAGCGAACAACAACGTGCAGACAGCCACCGACGCGATGGGCGTGGGCGGTGTGGGCGGCAACGTCACGACCTACGGGTGGGACGGACGCAACAATCCCACGTCCGCCAAGCTGCCCACCGGCGCCACCTCGACGGTGACCGGCTACCAGACGATCGCCGGTTCCGACCTGCCCGGCAGCATGACCACGGCCGACGGCGAGAAGTCGGACTACAAGTACGACACGGCCGGCAACACCATGTCGGTGGCGGTGACCGGAACGGGCGGCGGCACGCGGTCCTTCACCTACAACCCGGCCACCCCCACCTGCGGAGGCTTCGAGGGCCAGCGCTGCACGGCCAAGGACGCCCGCTCCAAGGTGACCTCGTTCCAGTACGACGCCAAGGGCAACCTCACCAAGGTCACCCCGCCAGCACCTCTGAACGCGAACCCGGTCACCTACACCTACGACGCGCTGGGGCGCACGGAGACGGCCATCGACGGCCGCGGCATCAAGAGCGTCTACACCTACGACCACCGCGACCGCGTCAAGGAAGTCTCCACCACTAACACGACCGTCACCTACACCTACGACGGCGACGGCAACCTCAAGCAGCGCACCGACGACATCGGGACCATCGCGTACGACTTCGACCCGCTCTCGCGCGAGAGGGTCCGCACCCTGCAGGACGGTTCCCAGACGGTGCTGGCCTACACTCCGGCCGGCAACGTCGACACCTACACCGATCCGCAGGGCACGGTCGACTACACCTGGGACGAGGCCAACCGCCTGGACACCCTCAAAGACCCGGCCGGACGGATCACGTCCTACGAGTACAACAGCAACGACGCGCGCACGAAGACCACCTATCCGGGCGGCACCGTACAGACGATGGACCCGGACGAGTCGGGCCGACCTAAGACGATCAAGGCCACCTCGTCGAAGGGCACCCTGGTCAGCCTCGCCTACAGCTACGCCAACGCGGGCAAGGACGGAGCGAAGATCCGCACCAGCACGGATGCGGTCTCGGGGATGAAGACGACCTACAGCTACGACAGCGCGGGCCGCTTCTCCTACGCGAAGGAGGAGAAGGGCACCACTCTCAACTCCTCCTGGCAGTACTGCTACGACGCCGCCGGCAACCTCACCTCCCAGGGTGTCGAGCCTGGCTGCCCCCGCGGCACCACCTACACCTACGACGACGCCTCCCAGTTGACCAGCAAGAACGGCTCGACCACCAACTGGTCCTACGACAAGGCCGGCAACGAGACCGCGGGCGCCTCCACCCCCGAGGGCACGCGTACTGCCGAGACGTGGTCGGACTTCTCCCAGCTCACCTCCCTCACCGTCGGCGGCAAGACCTACTCGGGTGAATACGGCTCCACCGACTCCAGCGAACGCCTGCGCCTGGGCGACACCTACTACCACCCCGGCCCCATCGGCCTGGCCGCGGAGACGACCGCCGGTGTCGACACGGGATTTGTCCGCGAAGCCGAGGGCACGCTCAATTCCATGACCCGTGACGGCAAGGCGTACTACTACCTCACCGACGCCCTCGGTTCCGTCGTCGCGCTCGCCGACGAGAGCGGCACGAAGGTGAACACGTACTCCTACAGCCCTCGCGGCGTCACCCGCGCCGAAACCACCGAGAAGGCCGGGGCCTCCCAGCCCTACCGGTTCGCCGGCGGCCACCAGGACCCCACCGGCATGTACCACCTCGGCGCCCGATACTACGACCCCAACATCGGCCGCTTCACCCAGCCCGACCCCTCCGGCCAGGAGAAGAACCCCTACCTCTACGCCGAAGGCGACCCCGTCAACCGCATCGACCCCAGCGGACTGTTCTCGTTCGCCGACACTGTCGGCATAGTGGCGGGCACATTGGCGGGCGCTGCAGCTTTTGCTGCCGTCGGCCTGGCCTGTGCCGGCACAGCCGGTATCGGCTGTGTAGCTGCAGGAGTCGTCACATCTGGCCTCTGGGGCGCGGGCGCGGGGGCGGCAGGAGCAACCATCGCCGGGGGAACTCAGGCGGAACGAGTGAATGGAACGCTCGGAGGACTGACGGGTGGGCTCGCAGGACCGGTCGGTTCCCTGCTTTTCGGATAACAGATGATGAGCCTGGAGGCGAAATGAGTCCGGCAGTTCGATTTATGACATCCGCCCTCGGCACAGCCGCTGTCGCAGCAACACTCGGGGCTGTGGCCACTGCAAGTGGCCTTCTCAACGGCACCGTGCTCGGCGCCGTCGTAATTTTTGGAGCTGCGGGCGCTGTCGCAGGACTGCTGATCGCCTCATTCTCGCGACGCTCAAACCGCTGAGCGCTACTTCAGACAGCACTCACGACAGCCCGTGTGCCCCGGACTCGTTGGTCCGGGGCACACGCACGTCGTGGTGCAGAATTTTGCCCACGCAGTCACTGTTGTTGAACCGACCGGTGCACCACGCGTGCGGAAGTGCTCATCGCGGAAGCTGTCGAAGCACCCCGAATCGGGCCTAACTGCTGGCTCCGGGGCGGCAGCTGGTGGTCCTACTACGACGCGATGTGAGTGACGTCCGGGTCGGGCCTGGACATCGACCGCATGGTGCCCCTGGCAGAAACCTGGGACAGCGGGGCCTCCGCCTGGACGGCGCAGCGCCGCGAGTGACCAGCCCAGGCGCAAAGCAAAGGAGCCCCGCTCCGACCCCACGGTTCCTAGGCCACGGTCGAAAAGGGCTCCTCGCAACGATGCACCCGATGAAAGGAACACCTGCTATGCACGATAGCCCCGAGAGCCGCCCCGCACGCAAGGACCCGACGATCCTTCACCGCTTCGTGCGATGGGCCCGGCCGCGGCGGCGGGCCGCCGTCAGCCTCCTGCTGCGCGGCGCCTGCTACGGCCTGGGCTCCGGCGCGGCCGGCCTCGCCACGTTCTGGGTGCAGAGCCGCCTGTAGGCGGCTGCGGCACGACCACCGCCACGAACATGATGGCGGGGCCAAGGCGAATCAGTGCGCAGCCTCTGGGCTTCCGTGTCACAACAAGGTGCTCTGGCCGCTTATAGAGGGAACGCGGCGTGACGGACGCCGTCTCATCGAGCTCAGGTGGGGGTATGGATCTCTTGACGACAGCGGCCACGGCGGGACTTGCCGCGGGCGGGTACATCCTCAGTCTTGGCCACCGTTGGATCACCTTGCGCGCGCAGGTCCGGCGTGCGGAACTCAACCAGCAGGGGCTGTCAGAGCGGGCCCGGTCGCTGCCACCGGGCAGCCGGCTCACCGAGAAGACCGCGCAACACGACATCGACATCGTGATCGGCGGCGCAACTGCCGGCCAGTCCGGGAGGTGAGGTGCGACATGGCCGTCGAGCAACCGCCTTCACCCGTCGACACCGCGGCCGAGGAAACCCGCGCCGCTCCTGTCCCTTTCCGGCGTGAAGACTTCAGCGTCTTTTACACGCAGGAGATGCACACGGTCACAGTGTTTCTCATGCATCAGGGCGCTACCGCTTACGAGGCGGCCGATGCCGCCCACGAGGCTATCGCCAAACTCCTGCCGGATCTGTGGCGCACGCTGGAGCATCCGCGGGCCTGGTTACGTGTGACCGCCCAACGCTGCTACTGGCGCCAGAGCAATACCCGTATCACGCCCACGGATGCGGTACCTGAGCGCCCCGGCGGCACGTGCCCTCTGACTACCGTGACCGTGTCCGAGTTCCAGCAGAGTGTTCTTGACGCCCTGCGACAGTTACCGCCCACGATGCGCACTGTCATGGCCTGGGACATCGACGGATTCACCTACGCGGAAATCGCCACACATCTGGATATGAGCCCCGCCGCCGTACGTCAGAACATCAGCCGCGCCCGCAAACGGCTGATCACTCTCCTCGGCCTCTGACCGTCGTCCTCAACCTCCACAAAGGGGGATGCACATGAACAGCCACGTCGACCGCGCTTTCCGCGAGGGCGGCCGCGACGATCCCGAACAGCGCCTGGACCAGCTGCTGGCCCGTCACCGTACCGAGTTGACGAGTGCTGTTGTCGGCGCTCTCGACACCAGCGCCGGAAGCGCGGCCCTGGCTCCTTTGTGCCGCGAGCTTTTCCACGGCCTCCAACCCCTCAAGCTGACCGCATCTACTGGCTGCACGACAAGCCCTGACACTCCTGGTTCCACACCTCCGGGGGCTCGGCTTGAACGGGCGCTCGCCCAGCTCCGAGACATCAGGCTGATGGTGGAAAGGGTCCAGTCCGGTGCTGATCCGTCCGCTGATGTCCATGCCGGGGCGCAGAGTGTGCTCGCTGCACTGCAACGCCTGCACACCGGACTGCAAGCGCGAAACCTGACCCGAGAGCAGGTCCGCGCACTATTCCGGGAACTACGGGAGCAGACCGCACGCATCGGCACATCGATGCTGGAAGGGCGCACTCAGCTGCCACAGCATCTTGTCGAGGAATGGCTCCGGGCAACGGGCTGCCTCCAGCGCGTGGAGCGTGCTGTCTGGTGCCTGTTCAGGGGCGTCGGCGATAACGTGGCCAACTGACCAGCTGCACTGCAGCCGGCCCGTGCACCAAAGCGGGCCGTGCTGACCCGGCCCGCACGATGCCGCACACCCTGCGGGCCACCCGCGATGCTGCTGACCGTGACCCTTACGGCCAGCAGCATGGCGACGACGAAGACCATCAGGAACCGCCAGCACGTACGTCCCAGGAGGTACGGGAATGCCACCGCCCCCGACACCGCGGTACGAGGCTGCACCTGGTGCAGGCCGATGAGGTCGCCTGACGGACCGGGCCCCGCAGTCAGGGTCGCTGGCTGAGCACGGTGTCGATGCGGGACGAGGCAGCGACCCAAACGGCAGCATCGTGATCAAGCGTCTGACCTTCCGCGGTCATCGGGCTGTCTGCGCTCAACCAGGGGGCAGGGTGCCGCTACGGCCGGTCGAGCGGTGCGGTGAGGCGAGCCGTCAGATCATCGTCGTTCAGTGCCTTCCGGGCGGCTTCGGTGAACACCCAGACGGCTTGCTGGGCGGTGTTGCGAAATTCGGAGACGTCGCCGTCGTGGAAGTCTCCGAACGGGTCCTCGATGGGGTGGAGGATCTCGTGGAGGGCGTATTCCATGCCGCGAGTCGGCTCGATCATGGAGTCCGGTCCCTCTACGAGCACCCGGGTGTAGAGGGGCTGGAACCCCTTCAGTTTCTCCTCCATTTCCTGGGCGAGAGCGTGGAATCCGATCTCATCGTTCATCTCCTGGCAGCCCAGCGCCCGTTCCAGTAGCTGCAGCATCTCGGTGGCGAGGGACAGCACGGCGGTGTAGGACTGAGCCCGGGGTTCACGCCGCTGGTTCAAGTGTTCCAGCCGGAGCTGCAACTGCGCTTGGACCAAATGGGTTTGGGCCTGCACGCGTGCCTGCTGCTCAGCTTTGCGTGCAGTGATGCAGGCCGCTCCGGCTGCCCCGAGGGCTCCCACCGCCGCACCGATGACACCACCGAGAAGACCCGCCAGTCCGGCATCCATGGGTCACCTCGTGGTGCGCGAGTCGCGGCGGGCGGTGACGAGTGCACGCCACCGGTCTCGGGTGGCTTGCTCGCCATCGAGCCAGGTTGGCGGGTGATGCCCGGCCGGAAGCGGGAGGCCGGCCATGAAGTGGGCGATGTCGACGAAGTAGGCGTGCTCTTCAGCGGAGGTCTGTTCGCGTAGCCGGGTGAGGGTCGCGTTCAGTGCGGTGTGGTCGTCGAGGACGGCCTGGTGGAAGGCGCCGGCCAGCTCGATTGCGGGTGAGAGCGAGGTGAGGCCCGCGATGTCGAGTTCGGTGCGCAGCGTGGCGATCTGGTGGTCGACGCTGTCGCTGCCGGCGTCGCGGACGAGTTCGGCCCGGAGGACGTTGAGGGTGGTTGCGCGCAGGTTGAGGCCGGCCAGGAGCTGGTGGGCGAGGTCGATTTCTGCGGTGGCCTGGTCGGGGGCGTAGAGCGCGACGGCGAATGCGCGCAGGGCCTGGTTGTGGGCGGCCTCGCCGGCCTTGCCGTGCTGTTCGGCTTCGGTGCGTCCGGCGAGGTAGGCGGCGGCACGCTCGGGTTGGCCTTGGAGCCAGTGCAGGTCGCCCAGCACGCGTTGGTGGCGTCCCTCCCAGCCGAGGGTCTGGGCGGCGGCGAGGGCGGTGGGGAAGTCGCCGGCCAGGCGTGCGACGTGGGCCAGGCCGCGGCGGGCGGCTGGGGCGAGGCGGCCGCCCTGGTCGGCAACCTGCTGGTAGTCGCGGCGGGATTGGGCGGCCCGGCCGGTGTCGCGCAGGGACTTGGCCCGGTAGTAGAGGGCCATGTGCTGCAGGTCGGCGGGGAGCAGGCCGGCATCGAGGACGGCGGTGAGCCGGCTGACGGTGTGAGCACGGTGTTCGTGCTGGCGGCGGGCGAGCGCGCTGAGGAGTTCGACCAGGGCGTCGGCTGCCGTATCGAGTCCTGCTGAGGTGTCGGTGTCGGGTGGGGCGAGGGGCTCCCACACGGAGTCGCTGACATACGTCCAGGCAGCGGGGGTGAGCCAGCTGAGGTTCAGGCGGTGGTCGCGGGCCAGGCGCAGGCCCTGTCGCAGGCAGGCGATCAGCAGCAGCCGGCCGGGGCCGTCGGCGGTCTGGTGCTGTTCGCCCAGGGTGGTGAAGGCGCGCTGGGCGGCCTGCTGCCAGTCGCTGTCGGTCCAGCGGTCGTCGGTGGTGTCGTCGGCGTTGCGTACGGCGGAGCGGATCAGACCGTGGAGGTGGAAGGGCCACAGGCCGAAGGGGGTGTCGCGGACGAAGGGCCGTTCGGTCAGCCGCAGGGCGGGCCCCTCGTGAGCGAGGCCGGCAGCGCGCGTAGCGAGGGGCACGTCGAAGGCGTCCAGCAGGCTCACCGAGCGCAGGACGTGGCGTTCGTCGGGGGTGAGGTCAGACAGGGTGCGGGCGATCAGCGCGGGGAAGTCGTGGTCGAAGTCGCCGGGCTGCGGGGTGCTGTTACTCCGACGCAGCTCGATGAACCGGGCGACGGACAGATCGAGGTAGAGGGGCAGGCCGTGTGAGCGGGCGGTGATGACCTGCCGGATGTTCTCGCCGATCAGTGGCTGTCCGTTGCGGGTGAGGCGGCGGGCGAGGTAGTCGTCGCAGTCCTCGGGGGAGAAGTCGCCGATCAGCACCTGCCGTCCGGTGGGGGCCCGGGCGGGGGTGCGGGCGGCGGGCACGGCTGTGTGGGCGAGGCCGGGCCAGGCGGCGGGGCCGGTGTAGTCGAGCTGTCCCTGCAGAGCCGAGTCGGCCCACTGCAGGCGGGAGCGGCCGGTGATCACCCAGAAGGCGTTCGGCATCAGCCACACCGTTCGCTGGATCAGCCGTTCCAGGTCGCGTCGGGTGCGGTCGCCGATGTCCTCGAACGTGTCGAGCAGGATGACCGGCACGACCTTCTTGCCTTCGGGGAGGCGGGCGAGCTCCCACGCCAGCAGGTGCGGGTAGAAGGACAGGGCGTCCAGGTCGGGTTCGGCCTCCAGCAGGTCCGCCAGCCGGGCACAGCCCGCCAGGGCCCGTACGGTCTGGCGGCGTTCGCGCAGCGCGCCGATGAGGGCGCCGGTGACCTGGCCGACGACCGAGCCGATGGTGCCGGGCAGCATGAGCGCCTGGGCGACGTCGGCGAGCGCGGACTGCATCTGCTGCGGCAGCGCCTGCCCGAACCGGGAGCCGAGCCCGGCGCGGCGCAGATACTCCTCCAACGGCTCGCCGGGGTGGTTGGCCTCCCAGTAGCGGCGCAATGCCAGGTCGAAGGCGGGCAGCGCGCGCCCGATCCGGGTGAGGGCGGCCCTAATCGTCAGCACGACCTGCTCGAAGTCGGTGCCGGCGGAGCGGGCGAGGTCGATGCGTACGGGCAGGATCCGGTCGGCCGGCCAGCCCGGTGCGCCCCACTGGGAGGGCCGCCGTCCGGCGTCGGCGAGCGCCGCCTCTAGCGTCCTCGACAGAGTCGTCTTGCCGATCCCGCCCACTCCGTGGAAGACGAGCAGATGGCTGCGGGGCGCCTCGAGGTCCTCCGGGTCGAAGCCGGGGGCGCTGACGTGCCGGAGGTGCTCGGTGAGCGCGGCTGCGACCGTCTCCCACTGCGAGGACCGGTTCGTGAACGCCTCCGCGGCCTGCACGCTGCGGTCGTTCGTACTGAACAGGGCCCTGAGATCCCGGCCTGCCACATCCACCCCCGAAAGATGATCACCTAGGGTTCAACCTACTTGGGGCCCATCCCAACGAGAGAGACCACACGTGATCCGCCCCTGCGGACCGCTGGTATCCGGCCTCTCGCTAGACCGGCGGTAGCGGCAGCCTGCAAACTGTCCTTCAGTTCAGTGGCCGGTGTTGTCTCGTGTGGTACGACGGGGATCAGGCAGTCGCAGGACCTGCGGAAGTAGATTGCGCACGGTCGGGACGCCGTTATCGTTATCGATGTTCAAAAGCTCCCGCCTGACCTGAGCATGAATGCCTGCCACCAACGTCTGGCGGGCGAGTGAGTCGGGTTCATCGCGCCACTCGTCATACGTTGTCTTGACGCTATGGCTGGCGCACGAGGCGAGGAACACGACGTTTTCCGTCGGGCACGCCTGGCGGAGAACATCCTCGAAGGTGAGGCTCTGGTCCGCCTGTTCCGACGACAGGTAGTGGAGCAGCGGCATATAGGCCTTCTCCAGCCTGGCCTGATGACGCTCCTCCCGGACCAGTCGCTCTTGGCTCTCCACTTGGAGGCGTGCTACCTGCAGGGTCGCCTCCTGCTGGCGTGTTCCAGCCTTATATGCCGCCACGATGCCGGCGATCCCGACCACTGCCGTGCTACCTGCGCCGATCAAGCTTCCCCAGTCGGTCATGGGGCAATTCTGGCAGCAACTAGTCACCCAGAGTATGTGGTTGATCCCGCCTCGGATGGTCATCGCCGTGTCACGGCAGAAGGAGACAATGACGCTTTCGTAATGATCGTTAAGGAGGAGTGCCATGCCCGGTACACCAGATGAGCCCGACTTCTCCGGCCTGGGCGGAGGTGAGGACCAGCAGGCTGACGACATCGTGCGGGAGGTGGTGGGCTGGTACAACGCGCAGATCGTCACGGAACGCCGCGCTCCGGTGCCCGACGATGAACGGATCGACGCGCTGAAGGCCGGCCGTGCGGCCGCGCTTGCCGACCAGGAGCGGCTGGCGACCGCCGGTCCGGCGGAGGAGGCCCGGATCGCCAGTGTCTACGCGGCCTGGCTGAGGGACCTCAAGGAGTCGTAGCCCAAGGTCTGCCGCCGTACGGGCAGGAGCCCGACAGGCGGGTGCGACCGGTCGATGCTGGCCGGCTGCATTCGGGGCGGCATCAGAGGCCGTGCGAGCGCGGCGATGTCGTCCAGTTCGGCCCGGTGGCGGGGCAGCGCCCGGCGCAGCGCGTGGTGGAGCTGGAGGAATGCCATGGCTTCCTGCTCGGTGTAGGGGCGCAGCCGTTCCGCGGCGAGTGCCCACGATGCCCGGTGGGAGCCGTCGGTTTCGTGGCGCAGCAGGGCCTGCCCGTCCCGGCGAATCACGGTGATGGCCGCGATCTGCGGGTGCCGCTCGGCGACGGTGACGATATCGGCAAGCGCTTGGAAGCAGGTGTCGTGCCCCAAGTGCGTGGTGAACCGGCCGGTGCCGCCGACTTGAAGTGCCCGGGCGTAGCGCAGTGCGGTAGCCAGCCGGCTGTCGGCCGCCCGTACGGCCAGCACGACGAGCTCCACCGGATAGCCGTCGGCCGCGAAGGGCAGGGCGCTGTCGAGGAACTCCTGAACGCTGCCGGGGGCCGCCTCGATCAGGACATCGCCGCGGCGGTGGCGTACGTACTGCTCCGCCTGGGAGAACCACGCCCGGTAGTCGCTGCGGATGGCCGCCCCTGCACTGCGGGGATCGTCGCGCAGCAACTGGAAGTAGTCGGGGTGCGAGGCTTTGAAGTCGTCGCCGACCAGTCGTGCCGTGCCGGTCCGCATCGCCCGCCGGACCATCCTGGCGGCCAGCAGCTTCCCCGCCCCGGGCTGACCGATCACGTACACGGCGCGCGGGTCGTCCTGGGGCGTGATGCCTGCCAGGACCGTCGGGGTGATCAGTTCGTCGAAGACCCAGCGGTGTTCATCGGCCGACAGCCGGTGGTAGGCGACCCCGGGCGGCCTCGCGGTGGGCTGGGCGGTGCGGCGGACCGGCTCGGACCAGGCGGCCGCGCGCTCGCTGTCGCGCTGCACCGCCAGGCGCCGGTCCTCGCCTACCTGTTCGGTGTGCACGCGCCGGTCGGTACGGGCCAGGTCGCGGCGGAAGGCGGCGGTCTCGGGCGCGGTCCACGGCCGTGCCCGCTCCACCCGCACGGCCCGGTCCGCCGCCGGCCGGCGCCGCCAGTTGCCCTCGGGGGTGAGCTCGTTGGCGTACAGAACCGTGTTGTCGCGCCGTAGGACGGTGACACGGTCGGCGAGCTGCTCGGTCTCGATGACGGCCAGCGTGGCGAGCAGGCCCTTCGCGCAGGTGTCGTGGTTCTCCCATGACACGTACCGGCCGCCGCCGACGGCGGCGTCACTGAGGAAGCGGTCCACGATCCCGAGCTGGCTCAGCGCCTCCGCGGTGGCCAGCGCCACCACCTCGATGCGGTGGCCGGCCGCGCGGTAGGCGCGGGAGGAAGCGCGGAATTCGTCCGGGTCGGCGAGCGCCGACTCCACCACGGCGTCCAAGCCCATCTCGCGCACGTGGGCTTCGACGGCGGCCTGCCACCGTGCGGTGTCGGGGCGTACCAGGGCTCCGGCTGTACGGACGTCGGCCGCCAGGGCGTCGGCGTAGTGGCGGTGGAAGGGCCTGTACAGGTCCCGGCCGACCCGGGCCGGTCCGCCGCGGCGCTCCAGGACCGCCTGGACGAGGTCGGCGATCTCGGTCTTTCCGGCCCCGGGCTGCCCGGCGACGAGTACCACCACGGGCCGTTCCTGAGGGACAGCGCCGCTGGTCCAGGCCGGCAGGATCTGGGATGCCAAGATCTCCGTGTGCTGGTCTGCTGCCAGCACGACCGGGATGACGTCCGCGTCCTTCACTGCAACCCCTCGAACTCGCCCGTACCGATCGTCACCTGTCACCGCCGTACGAACGCTGACCAGCCCCGGGGAAGCTCCGGGCCGGTCAGCGCACCCCCTCTGTTCAGCGAACGCGTCCGAGGTGGATCACACTGACACGGACCTGCTGGTCGCTGATCTCGTACATCACGCGGTAGATCCCGACATGGATACGCAGCAGGTCGGCGCTGCCGAACGCACCGTCGGGACGCGGTTCGTCGGTGAGGCGGTCGACGGCGGTGAACACCTGACGCACCCCGGCCGGGTCGTCTTTGGCGAGCCGCTCCGCCTGAGCGAGGGCCTCGGGCTCCCAGATGACCTCGTAGCTCACGCCTCAGCTCCGCCGAACACGCGGCGGTACGCCTCGTCATGCGGGACGCCGGCATCGTCGCCGCGGGCCTGGCGCGCATGGTAGGCGGCCAGGGCCCGCATCTCCTGCAGTTCGAGGGCATCGGCGGGGGAGACCAGTATCGCGATGGTCTGCCCGTGGTCGGTGATGGCGACCGGTTCACGGGTGGCGCTGACTTCGCGTGCGATGGCGCCCAGGCGGGCGCGGGCTTCCACGATCGAGTAAGTCGTCTCCGTCATGCACACCACCTTACATAAGTGTGCACCTCGCACAGACCGGAATAGTGGCGGCAGTGCCGCAGCAGGCCCCACTGTGAACGCCAGCCTGACACGTCGCCTCACCCGACAGAAGGGCCCGTACGGTATTCGTACGGTCGAAGTACGCGATTCTTACGGTTCATAGGGTAGGGTGTGGGTCAGGAGGTGTTCCATGTCCGAGATGTTCGATGCGGTCGACGCGCTGGTTGCGTCCCGCTCTGCTCTGCCGTCGGCGGAGGAGCGCAAGCGGCTGCGGGTCGCGCACGGCCTGACGCTGGACGACGTGGCCGGCGCTCTGAAGGTGCGGCGGGCCACGGTGTCCGCCTGGGAGTCGGTGAAGAAGCCGACGGAGCCGCGCGGCCCGGAGCGTGAGGCGTACGCACGACTGCTCAAACAGCTCGCGGAGCTCTACCCCGCTGCTGATGTCAACGCCCCAACGCCCAGCCAGGACACGGCCGTTCCCGCAACGTTCGCGGGCGCTCCCGCCCCGGCGCCGGAAGCGCGGACTCTGTCCACAGGTCCGGCGCCTGAGGCTGCGGTCATGACGACCGAACAGAACACCCAGCCCAGTCCCGCCACCGCTCCGGCCGCCGCATCGCGTCCGGCGCCCGCCGCCAGGCCGTCGTCGACGTCGCGTCGCCCGGCATCAAGGAAGGCGGCCCCGGCGAACACCCCGGCTGGCGCCGACCCGCGCTTCGCCAACGGTCCGCTCGCCGTCGTCGACGTCGACGACGACGACGACGGGCAGGTCCTCGCGTACTGCGTCGGCGGCCTGGTCCTGGACGTGCCCGCCAAGTCCCTCCCGTCTCTGGTCGATTGGACGCTGAAGGAGGCCCTGCTCGGTCAGCCGAAGCTGTCCGGCCCGGGCAAGGACGCCGACCCACTGATCGTCCTCACCGAGTCCGCGCTGGAACGCTACGGTCTCCCGGCCACCCTCACGGATGAGGAGCGCCTCGCCGGGCGGATCCCCGAGGGCCACAAGGTCATCAAGCAGCTGGTCCGCGCGGAGTGGAAGCTGACGAAGCGGGGGTTCGGGCCGTGGGCGCGGATCTACCGCCCGGCCACCGGTTCGGAGCGGGCCTGCGTGCAGCTGTGCATCCCGTCGTGGAACGCGCTCGATCCCCGCAGCTGGGGCCACGCCGGGCAGTTGGCGCCGGCGGACCTCGCCCGGCTCCTGGGTGTGTACGCGACCCGGGTGATGACACCGCGCGGTTCCACCGCCGTCACCAGCCTGGAGCTGATGACCGGCTTCCACCCGCCGACCCGCGCCTCGGAACCGGACGCCGACGGTAAGCGGCACTCCGAGCACAACCCCGGCTCGCTGGGCAAGGACCCGGTGGACTGCGCACCGTGCGAGGCGCCGGACGGGCACCCGCTCCTGAAGGATCTGCCGCGCTTCCACACGCGGACCCCGGCGGAGAAGCTGTTCGAGGAGGCGTACGACTGGGCGCGGCCGTTCACCGACGCCGAATACACCCGGCGGCACCTGGTGGGCATCGACGTGAACATGGCGTTCGCCGCCGGAGCCAACGGACTGACCGTCGGTCTCGGTGCGCCGACGCAGGTGAAGGCTCCGGTGTTCGATGCGAAGCTGCCCGGTGCGTGGCTGGTCGACCTGTCCCATGTCGACCTGTCGAGGGTGAAGGTCGGCAAGGACAAGTTGGTGGACCTGGACGGCAGTCTGCTGCCGAGCCCGTTCACACCGTCGGGCGAGCGCCCGACGGGCCCGGCCTGGTACGCGACGCCGACCGTGGCGTACGCGGTGGAGCTCGGCTACGACGTCACACCGCTTGAGGCGTGGGTGCGCTACGACTCCGGCCGCTACCTGGACTCCTGGTACAACCGCCTGCGCGACGCCTTCCTCGCCACCATGGCCGACCTCGGCGTCCACGCGGACACGGAGCCGGCCGACTTCCTGGCGGCGATGTCCGGCTGGCGCCAGCGCGACCCGGAGCTGGCGATCGTCGTGGACGCGGTCAAAGGGACCGTCAAGGGCGGCCTGGGCAAACTGCGCGAGCGGCCCCGGGGCGAGGGCTGGAAGTCCGGCGAGCCGTGGCGGGCGCTGTCCCGCCCGACGTGGCGGCCGGACATCCGCGCGGCGGTCATCTCCCGCACCCGCATCAACCTGCACCGCAAGATGATCCGGCATGCGGCGTTCACCGGGCAGTACCCGGTGGCGATCCTCTCCGACTGCGTCGTGTACGCGGTCGACGGCGAATCGCCGCTGGACTTCCTGCCCTACAAGGACGGCAAGCCGCTGCCGGGCGGATTCAAGCTCGGCATCAACCCGGGCCTGGTCAAGTGGGAGGGCACCCAGGAGCTGCTATGGGGCGAAGGCGTCCGCGAGCAGTTCAACGCGCCGGAACTCAACCTCGCCCGGTACATCAAGGACGGCACCGTCACCAACGTCGACAACGGGGAGTAGGTAGGAGATGAGCCTGTTCGGGGACGGCCTGGACGCCGCGGTGCAGAAGGCGTTCACCCGCCCGGCGCCCAAGAGCGCGGGCGCGCAGATGCGGTACCTGGTCAAGCAGCTGGGGGGCACCAAGGCGGTGGCTAAGATGCTGCGGGTCTCCCAGCGCACCGTGGAGCGGTACGTGAAGGACCAGATCAAGAAGCCGCGCCCGGACCTCGCCGCCCGCCTGGAGCGCGAGGTGAAGGCACGGTGGCAGCCGCAGATCCGGGCGAAGGCCCGGGAGAAGGCGGCGACGACGGGCGGCATCGTCATCGACACCCGCGCCCGCATGGGCTACACCGCACCGATCGGATCGACGGACCAGGACCGCATCCGGCACCTGACCATCGCGCTGCCGCCCCACTACGCCGCACGCCTCTTCGATGCCCAGGAGGCAGGCGCCACCGACCAGGAGCTCAAGGAGATCGCGGCCGAAGCACTCAAGGAGGTGTACTTCCAGGACAACGGCCGCCGCGCCGGACAGCTGGAGGAAGTGCGCCTCACAGACATCGAGCATCTGGAGTTCGATCTTTAGGGGCCGTTGCCCGAACAGCCCGCGAGGCCCGGACCACATTGTGGTCCGGGCCTCGCCCGCATGGACCTGATGCCGACACCTAATTGGGCAGGGCATCGGCCAGCAGCTGGTCCGGGCAGCCGCGGACATCGAGCGTCGCGAGACCGCCGGATGCCGACCGGCTACATGTGGGACGAGGATCTGGCGCACATGTACGAGAGGGGGGTTTCATCGTCTCCCCGCCGGAGATGGCCGCGTTCTTCCTGCGTGAGAAGGTGCAACCTGTACGCGCCCTCTGCTCCCGCGCTCAACTTGAAAGAGGGCTCCCTGCGGCTCGGGTGTGTCCACCGCCTGGGAACTGCGAAACGAGGCGTCGGAATATCCCGTGTCTGTAACGCAGTTGACGTTCTCAATCACTCCCACCGGCAGGAGTGTTTAGTCTTCCGTTATGGCAGGAGAAGAACCCCCGGATCCACCCCCTGGTCTAAGCCCTGGGCTACTCCCTGATGGGCACTACGACGTGCGCAAAGGGGCTGCCGCCTACGCGCCGATTGTTGGCGCGTTTGGGGCCCTCGCCATCCCCACGGTCATGGTCCTCTTCACCTCACCGAATCCGGGCGACAAAACACTCGTCACGTTGGCGACAGGGCTGCTCGTGATCGCCACGATGGCCAGTCTCACGGGATCAATCGGCTTGGCGGCCATAGGTGCGGAACAGCATGAAACCGCAAACCTGCCACCAGCAGTGATGTACATAGCGGTGGCCGTGGTCGTGTCGATCGTCTCCGTTCTTGGTGCCTTCGAAGTCCTTGCAGCGATCTATGTGCCCGATTCCCGGCTGCTCTTTTCCCTGATCACTGGAGTAGGCGGAATCGCGGGCGCATACTTCACGTCTTTTGCGGTGGGGGACAGTTGGCGCACAGGTCCCACAGACCTAGCCGTGCGTACTCCGTGGTTGGCCAATCAATGGATCAAGACACCCGAGGATGCCTACCGGCAGGCTTACTGGCTGGCCATTTTGGGGGTGATTCCCCCGGTGCCTGCCATGGTCTTTCGCGTCTACGATGTTCACTTCAAGCCGACCGCGCTGAATGTCAACATCGTGGTTGGGGCCGGACTCCTACTGGCCATGGCGTGCATCTTCCTGGGAGTTCAGCGAACCGCGCACGCGTTCCAAAACGACCAGCAGAAAGCGATCAGGTGGCCCGAGGCGTATGGCACAACCGTGGCTGTGAGCCTCTACACGGCCGTCTTACTCCTCTTCCTTCCATGAAATAGAGGGCTTGCTGCAGCTCCTGGTAGTGCCAGGCTTCCCTGAAGCAGAGATTGTCAGACCTCACTCCTAGGATGCGGTCCGTGGATCGAGACTGGATGCGGCAGCAGCTTGAGGCGTTCGTCGACCTGGCCCTGCGCTACGAACGTAGTACAAGGCCGGGCGACTACGTGGGTGATCCGACGCTGTGGGAGCAGTTGCACCGCGCAGAGCCCACGGTCAAGCAGATCCTGCGGCTCCTGGACCCGCGGCTTGCCGAAAAGATCAACCTCGATCAGATGGCGGGCGAGGCCATGGCCCGCAATGAGGTTCATCGGGGCCTGGGCATTCTGGCCGACATGGACGAATGGGCCGCCCGGCTCGTACCGGATGCACCCGCTCTGCCCGCCGACCAGTTCCACCCCTGGGTATGGGAACCGGCCGCCCCGCTGTGGGGCGCAGAGGCCCGGCAGGACGCCGTCCTGGCTGCTGCCCGCACCGTCAACCGCCGACTCCAGCAGAAGCTGGGGCGCCACGACATCGGCGAGACAGACTTGTGCATGCAGGCCTTCGACATGAAGGACCCCGTCGCAGGGAAGCCGCGCCTGCGGTTCGACGGCGACCGCAACACACCTACATGGCGCGCCCGCCAGGACGGCGCCAAGTACCTCGCGGCCGGCGCCTTCCTCGCCCTGCGGAACGTTGCTGCTCACGAGGATGCGGTGACCTGGACCGAACAGGAGGCGTTGGAGCACCTGGCGACCCTGAGCGTCCTGGCCCGCTGGATCGAGCAGTGCGTGGTGGAGCGCGCGGCCTAGACCCAGATCTCGTGCTCGTTGCGGTAGTGCGGCCACGGCTGCCCGGCCTGCCGTGCGGCGAGGACGTGTTTGATGCCCGCGGCCCACGAGCCTGGTTGCAGGAGCTCCATCAGATAGCGGTCCAGCTCAGAGCGGCGCATCTGCAGTGTCCAGCCAGGTGTCATCGTCAGACCGCCCGGCAGTGTCACGGACCGCAAGCGTTCCTGCTGGTGGATCTCCATGATGACCTCGCCCTGCTGGAGGTTCGCTTTGCCCGGCGGGCGGACCCAGCGCGCGTCCAGGCCGGTGGCTTGGAGCAGGCGGGTCAGTACGGGACCGGAGGTCTCCACGGTCGCCACGGCGTAGTCGCCGATCAGCCGGGCGCAGGTCACCGGGTGCAGCGGGTAGTTCGCCCAGGGCACCCGCAGCGGGTCGCGTGCCGTGCTGTCCAGGCTGGTGACGTGGATGTTGTAGTCCTCCCGGCCGGCCGGGATCCCTGCCCGTTGCAAGGCGCCGTCGACGGCGTGCTGATGACGTTCGTTGAACTGCTCGGAGGACATGCCTTGCTGGGCGCATGCGTACTGGTCGACAACGAACAGGGCCCGGCTGCCGGGCACCGGCGTGGCGTAGATGCCATCGGTTGCGGCCCGTTCCAGGGCGTCGCGCAGCACGTCCAGGTGGGTGCGCAGCGGCAGGTCCAGGTCGTACAGGAGTTCCGAGGCGTTGTTCCCTGGCAGCGGGCCGCCGTCCAGCACCGCAGCGCGGGCCTGGTTGATCCGCCGTAGCTGCGCGCTCCTGCTGTTCTTCTCGTTGGTCTTGATCTCTTCCGTGCGGGGTGAGTGCACACCGTCCCAGACAGTGATGTCGCCGATGCGCAGGCAGTTCGTCAGGTCGTGCATGAGTGCGAAAGCCCCGTCCTCTTTGAAGGCTCGCTCGATGCGTTCGCGTTCCGCCTTCAACCCCGTCTTGCCGTACATCAGCCCGGGCGATTGGTTGCGACACAGAGCAAGGATGAACGGGCGGTGGAAGTTGAAGGCGCGCCAGGCCAGCGCGTCACCCACCGAGCGCAGCTGACGGGCCAGACGGTCGCACACCTCTAGCTCGAACCGCCAGGTCGTCACGGCGGCGAGGTCACGGCCGGACTGGGGCTCCGGTGCCTCTGGGTGCGGCCCCTTGCCGCCGCCCATCCGCTTGACGACACGCTTGAACCCGGCACGGTCCTTTTCCACGTCCAGCAGGCGATCGAGCAGGTCCCGTTGAAAGACGACCCCATCCTCCATCGTCTCGCACTCGCGGAGTTGCTGAATGAGCTGGACCAGGACCGGCTGCATCGCCTGATGGCGAGGGTGCATCACCATGTCGTCGGGGCTGTAGGAGTCGGCGTGGAACAGGCTCATCGTGCAAGTGTGGCGATCACTGCGTTCCGCTGCTGTGGTTTTCCGAACCGCCGAAGCCATGTTCGAGGCGTCCAGCGCCTGGTCCAGGGTCAGCTTCGGGGCCCCGGCGGGTGCTTCCTCGCAGTCGACGGCGTGGATGACACCCCGGCCGGTGCCGCGGCCGCCGTCCAGCTTCTGCAGGACCCATCCCATCGGCTGGCGCTCCCCGAGGATCTGCTGCTCCGGTATCGGCGGCGGCAGCCGGGTCGTAGGGCGTCGTCGTACGAGGCGCCGGGCATGGGCTTCACGTGATCAAATGTCCGCAGTTTTCAGGACCTCCTCCGGGACTGAGAGGGGTATCTGTTACTCAGAGGCGGGACGCATCCCTGATGGGTGATGATGTTGCGGTGAGTCTGGACCTGAGTAACTACGAACTCCTGTGGCCCGCAGAGCTGCTCGCGTCCGAAGGCGAGCGCATCCTTCGCACCTCGGACTCTTCATGGGCGGACCGAGCGACCTGGCTCATCACCGAGGCCCTGGCCGGCACCACCGCGGTCGCGGACTTCAAGGAACTGCCAGACCATGATCCGCCCACGGACGACCCCTGGTTGTCGACCACTCCGGGCTGGGGCGGCCGGGCCGGGATGGGGAAACGGGAGTGGTTCACCGGACTGGTCAACCGGGCGGGCGAGCTCCGGCATGCGACAGCCCCGCGGCCCTACTGGCCGCAGCGCCGAGGCAGTGGGCTGTCGCACGACGGCAGCACTACACGAGACACACGGCGTGACTTCGCACAGATCGTGGGTGAGTTCGAGGACAAGGGCTATCTGGTTGAGGTGTTCGGCGAGGAATGCGTCGACGATCACAGTGAGCTCCCGGATGCTTGCGAGGTGATCGACAGGCGCTTGGGCATCCCTGATCTGTGGCCTCTGGCACCGGAGACGTGGGACGAAGACACCTTCTACGGGCTGATCGAGGTGTTCCACGACCTGGTGAGCCGTCCCCGCATGCGGCGCTATCACCGCTACAGCGACTGTGGACATCACTACGGGGAGTTCCACAACGGTCCGGCACGCGTCCTGTACCGGTGGAAGGTCAACCAGCTCCTGCGCTCGGCTGGCATCGAGTACGAACTCGCCACGGAAGGCGAGGACCTCGGGCGCCTGGTCGCCGTCACTGACGATGCTCGCAGCCAGCTGGTACACCGCACCCTCACCGACAGCCCGTCCGACACCACCGCCGGCGTTCGCCACGCCATCGCGCTCTTCCGCAGCCGCGACACATCGGCTGAGGGCAAGAGATCGGCGATCTTCAACCTCGCCCGCATCCTCGAGGAACGCCGCGCGCTGATCAAAGAGCACCTCCACACGAAGGACGAAGGCGCCCTGTTCCAGATCGCCAACAACTTCGATCTGCGACACAGCAATGCCGGTCAGCAACGCGAGTACGACGAAGCGTTCCTCGACTGGATCTTCTGGTGGTACCTGGCCACGGTGGAACTGACCAACCGGCTGATCGCGTCACGGACCCCCGCCTCAGCCCTGCGGATCAATCTTGAAAGCCGTGTTCGAAACCCTTGAGCACGGGATCGAGTTCAACCACCGCACTACACAGTGAGCACAACCGGGTGCCGGGATGCTCTGCGGCGTCCAGCGCCTGGTCCAGGGTCAGCTTCGGGGCCCCGGCGGGTGCTTCCTCGCAGTCGACGGCATGGATGACACCCCGGCCGGGGCCGCGGCCGCCGTCCAGCATCTGCAGGACCCAGCCCGACGGCCGGCGCTCCCCGAGGATCTGCTGCTCCGTCGATGGCGGCGGCAGCCAGGTCGTGGGGACGTCGTCGTACGAGACACCGGACACAGGCTTCACATGGTCGGGGACCTGTACCCACACCACGTACCAGACGGGCTCCACAGTCCCCGTAGGCGTGTTCTGCCAGGACGGGACGGCCACCTTGTACCGCCAGACGCCCGGGACCTGTTGGCGCTCCGTGAGGCGGCCGGTGACCTCCTGGCCGTCGGGCAGGACCACGATGATGGGCGGCGGCTCCGGCTCGGGTGGCGTGTCCGCCACGGCTACGCCGCCTCCTGGCCCTCGCGGTCCTCACGTGCGAGGGCGTGCTTGAGCTGGGAGCGGGCATTGAGCCGTTCGGGTCCGGCGACGTCGTTCCAGAAGGTGTGCGTGACGATCGCGGCGGTGAGGTCGCGTACCCGCTCGCGCAGCGCGGCGGCTTCCTGCTGCTCCTGCTCCGTCCAGCCCGGCGAGTCCGGGTACGCGCGGGAGGTGGTGAGCCAGTAGCCCTCGGGGCGCTGCCAGGCCTGCGTCGGTTCGGCGGAGTAGGGCAGCCGCTTGTGCAGGGCGGTGAGGTCGGCCCGCATCTGGGTGAGTTCCTGCTGCGCTGCGATGAGGTCGCCGGGGTAGTCGTACGTTGTCGCCACGGCCCAAACAGTAGTTCGACCCGGCGGCTGCACTGCTCGTACGACGCAGCGGCACTGCGCGCCCGGCAGCTTCTGCTGATGACGGCTCAGGGCTGGTCAGGCGGGGTGTCGTGCAAGTACCAGCCGTGGGTGGCCATGCACTCCTTCGTCCACTTCATCAGCAGGTGTGAGCCCTCTTTGACACGGCTCAGGTCGTGGCCGCAGTCGTTGGCGAACCACTGGACGAGAAGGCCGGCCGCCGGGCGGTCCACGTCGCCGGTGTCGCACACCGGGCACAGCTCCAGGTGGATCGGCCGCCCGTGTTCGTCGTTCTGCGGCGCCACCCCGCTCATGATGAGGTCGCCCCGGCAGCGTGAACACTGCGGCAGCCGGTCTGAGAACTCCAGCAACGCCATGGCCAGCCCCCTTGATCTGGACGTGGCCCTCCACCCAAGACCCGCTGACCTACGCCGTCAACCCTTCCCGCAACGGTGGGGCGCCCGCCACGGAGTCTGTCCACAGGGGCACGGGTGTCTGCTGGATGAATGATCGACAGCGACGACACGCAGCAGCCGGCCCCGCGCCGCAACAGCTTCCTGGACGCCCTCAAGCGGGCGGAGCGCAAGGTGTTCACCCGGTCCGCGCCGAAATCCGCGAAGGCTCAGATCGAATTCCTCTACACGCGGGCCAAGCGGTCGACGAAGGCCCTCGCCGAACAGCTGGGCGTCTCGCCCCGCACCGTGCAGCGCTACCGCGCCGGACAGCAGACGAAGCCTCAGAAGAGGCTCCAGGCAGCCCTGGTGGAGGAGACCGAATCCCAGTGGCAACCGCAGGTCAGAGCGCAGGCGCGGGAGCGTGCGGCGACGACTGGCGGTATGCAGGTGGAGGTCTACGCCTACTTCGGATTCGAGTGCACGGGGAGCTCGGACGACGGCCGCGAGCGGTTCATCAGCACGGCGATCTCGCCTGCCTACGCCGCTGAGATTCTCCATCTCCAGGAGGCCGGTGCGACGGAGGAAGACCTCCATCCGGTCGTCGCGGAGGCCATCACCGAGTCCTATTTCACGGAATGGGGATCCCGAGCCCAGGGTCTCCGAGCAGATTTCACGCACGTGCGGTCGATAGAGATCGAGTTCTGACCACACGTAATTCTGGGCCTGCTATAAACCTTATTCACGGGCAGCCGCGCAGCGCTCTGGCGGCGGCCCGCTCCTTACTCCGCACCCCGAATGCGAGGCCCTGATGAGTACCCCCTGGACCCGGCGCAGTGTCCGCCGGCCTCTCGCCGCTCGCGTGGCGGCGCCCCGCGAGCCAGCCGACCCCGCACGCATCGGACGGCGGGTCGTGCGTCGCCGGGCGACGGGGATGTCGGCGGCCGACGTCGCGTCGGCCCTCGATGACGCCCGCTTCGACGCGCGCCAGGACTCGCGGTACGAGCACCTGGCCGACAACGAACGCGGTCGCGCGGAGCTCGCGGAGTGGGAGCGCCTCGGGCAGTTGCTCGCCGACGCGGGCCCGGACGCGGTGTACGACCCGGACGCCGACGACGTCGTCCAGGCGGAGCTCGCCGTCGACGCCGCGGCCGCCGCCGCCCGGGAAGCCGAGCTGCGCGAAGCCGCCCGGATCGCCGCCCGCGCCGATGAGTTCCAGGCGCTTCGCGAGCTGGGCACGCTGGAACAGATCGAACCTCGCACCGGGGACGAAGCCGTCCGGGACGAACTCACCCGGCGAGCCGGCGGGTACGTCCAGGCCGACGTCGACGGCTGGCTCGCGCACGCTCTGGCCGCGCACCTCGGGCACTACCGCGATCCGGCCGCTCGCGAGGAAGCCGCCGACCTTCTTACACCGCCGGTCCTCGCGCACGCCGCGCTGCTCGCCGAACTCGCCCGCCTGGTCCCCGGGGCCGACGTCGACCAGCTGGCGTTCGCGGCCCGGCTCGCCACCACCGAGCCCGAAGCCGCCGGTGCGCTCGCCGCGTTCCTCACCCGCGCCCGGCCGTAGCACCGCATCCGTCGTGATCACCGAGGGTGACTGTCACGCTGTCACGCCGACCGGTGTCACGCACCCGGATCCGGCTGTCACGTCGGGGTGTCACGCTGACGATCCGGCCCGGAACCACGGGCCCGGCCCCGGATCCGGGCCTGGGCCACCTCGCCGATCAGCGTGACGTCCCACCCGAAGCGACTACGGTCCGCATCCGGTGCCTTATGCCGCCCCGCCGAAGAGCTTTGACCGTTTGCCACTTGTCTTTGACCCGCGGCTGCCCCTTGCCGGTCCTGAAATGGGTTGTTTCGCGCGAACGCTGTCGCGCCTCCCGAGGACCGGCCTACCGTGCGATGCCATGGAGATCGAGCTGACTGACGATGACCATCTGCGGGCCCTGGCGGCGCTGGAGGCCATCGTCGGCAACAACGACGCGGGCCTCGCAGCCCTGGGGATGGGGAGTGAAGGAGAGCGGCCGCTGCCCGCGCTCTTGGCCGCGTACGGGAGGCACACGCTGGAGCGGATCCTGGTCGCGGCGTTCGGCATCACCGCGAGCACGGACAGCGGCGAATCCAGTCGGCTGGTCACGGAGCTGAACGCCAGCCCGCAGGCCCGCCTCACCTTCCTCCTGACCGAGGCCCTGCGCCAGCAGGCGGCTTTGGCCGACGACGACCTGGCCACGGCCAAGCGGATCGGGATCTCGGTCCTGGGTGCGGTCCACGCGTTCACCGACGCCGACGACTCCGACGCCCTGACCCTGCTGCACGGACTGCGCAACGAAATCCTCCGGGGCAGCTGAATGCCACCCGTCAAAGTTCAGTGACACCAGCCATCCGGCGATCCCTCGCCCGCCTGAACAGGGGGAGCTCCTCGGGCCGATCTGGGGCTGCACCGACCAGATCACGAGCACCGGCGCCCCTGAGGGGCGTCAATGCGGACACTGAACTTCGGGCCCACAGCCATACGGGGCGCGTCGGCACTGACAGCAGGGCAGTGTGTGCGGAGGCTTTCCGCAAAACGCGGAGCCCCCGGCCGCTGAGCGCGGCCAGGGGGCTTTAAGGGGTTCCGATTCAGACAGTGCGCCGGAAGCGGATGCAGCGGAGGAGCGGTATGAACGCCAAGCTGGTCATTCCAAGCGGGACCTGCGGAAGTAGGTAGAGCATGGTGCCAGCGATGACGGTGTTGAACGCATCCTGCCACTCGGGGAGACGATACTGGAGCCTGACGGGCTTCCAGCGCTGTGGTTGCATGGTGATGTCCTTCGTGCGATAGCTCTCGTACCGTGCGGACGTTTCGGGGATCGCCCTGGCAGGGGCGATCCCCTTCCGCGTTGTGGACGACGGTATGCCGTGGCCACTGAGCCTGATGTCGACATGGAGCGGGCATCGGCCACTAGACCAATTCGGGTCCTCACCTGCGTGGTTAAGCTTCGTACCCCAGTTATGGGGTAGGGCTGCAGAGCGCTGACCTGCGGCTTTCTCGCGCCAATCCACGCAGTTCACGTTCAGTTCTGCTGAAACGGCTGAAACTCGCCCTGCGAAGCGCTCCTCGCTCGCAGGCGCGCCGGGCCGACAACAGCTGCTCAGAAGACCGACACCGCATTCGGACGGCTGCCGCAGTGGCCCCTAATGCTTCGCCCCCGACGCCACTCAAACTTGGTACAGGACACTCGCCCGCCTGAACAGTGGGCCGATCTGTGTCATCGGACAGCGGACAGGACCGCCACCTCGGCAGCACCCCGGGACCGAGGTTTCTGGCGCCCGGAGCCGCGCCCTCGTACGAGCCGCCGGGATCGTCCCTGGGCGCCCGGGGAGTGCGGAAGAATCGCCGGGGTGACCGTCGACAGCGCCACCGCCGCGTTCTACGCCCAGGCCCTGCAGAGCACCGCCGCCGACCCGAGCCGGTGCACCGTGCCGTGGGGCGTGTGCCCCGAGCACGGCGGCACTCTCAAGGCCCGTGCGCGAGCCACCGCGGGCTTCGACTCCTGGTGCACGGACTTCACGTGCTTCAACGTCTGGCCGTACGACCGGCTGGACGCGGCCTGCACCGAGCCGGCCACTCACACCGTCCAGGCCGACAACGGCGACTGCTACGTGGTCTGCGACGGCCACGCCCTGACCGCCCGCACCCAGATCACCGACGGCCAGGTCCTCCCCGGCCTGCCCGCCTGAGCACCCGGGAAGCGCGATGACGAAGCACGAATACCAGGTCGTGGCCCGGTGCACCGACCCGTCCCACCCGGGCGCCACCACCCTGATCTACACCACCCACGCCACCTCGATCGAGAAGGCCGCGGCGAAGGTCCAGGCGCTGCGCCTGGCCAAGATGGCTTCGGGGCTCTACCGCATCACGCAGGTGACGGAACGCGACCCGGAGTGCACCTGCGCCACCCCCGGATTCGGCGGGCAGTGTGCCAGCGAACCCTGGTGCCTGAAGGTGGAGGAAGCCGCTGCCGCGCGCCCCGTGCCTGACTAAAGCTCTGCCTCGGCCCACCGAGTGGCTACGACCTGCGGGTCGTAGCCACCGTAGTCCCGGTAGACACGCCAGGCCGTGGCACGGATGTCAGCGAGAAACTGGACGGACAGCTCGACCTCCCGATGCCCGGACAGGTAGACACCGACGTGCCTGATCAGCTCTTCTTCCTCCTCTGGGGTGCTGCGGGAGAAGAACTTGAGGACGTACCCGGCGAACGTATGGACGGTGCGGGGTGCAGTGTCAGGGCGGGCTGCAAGGGCAATGCCTGTTTTCATCTTCTTGAAGGAGTACCCGTCGAGATTGGTGCGCCAGGAATCCCAGAAACCAGCTTCGTTGGGGTTCCCGAGCATGCCGATCAGGCGGAGGAGCTGGTGAAGGTCAGTGCGATCGCGAGTTGCGTCATCCATGGCTGGGGAGCCTAGGACGAGTTCGCTGGGACCCGCAGGCCTTCACCGACCAGGCCGCCCGCAGCACACGGCCTGGTGTGGGCGCCTCATCCCTACACACCCACCGTTCACCGGAGCCCCGTAGGAGCCCGCCTCGCGCGCACTCGCAAGCAGCAGGGAACGTAGCCGTGGGCTGAGTTCTTCCGGAGCGGTCCCATGCTCGGTTGCCCAGCGATACCGTGGTGAGACACGCCAGTTCTGCCCTCTGGAGCCCTCGAATGAGCGAGAAGCCGGCCCCCGCCGACCACGCCCGGCAGCAGCTGGAGCCCGGCGCCGCTGACGGGTTGCGCGCGTACGCGGCCAGGACCCGCGAGAGCGCCGACCAGTTCGCCGCCGTCCTGGAGGAGATCGCAGAAAACGGGCTGCCCTCGGTGGAGGACTGCACGCCATGGGAGGAGCTGCGCGAGAGCCACCTCGCCCGGCTCGCTGCCCAGCGCCCGGCCGTCGCCTGATGCCGTCGGTGCACGGGCCCCGCCGCGCCCGGATCGTCTTCTCCGACTCCGCCGCGAAACAGCTGGAGAACATCAGCAGCGAGGCGGAACTCCACGCCCTGGACCGCGCCCTGGTTGTCGTCTCCGTCGACCCGGACGTCGGCGAGCCGATCCCCGGCGACGCCGCCGGCCCCCAACTGCGCCAGTACGCCGACGAAGTTGAGCGCGTACGCCTCCTGTACTGGGTGAGTGCTTTGCGCACCGTCGTGGTCGTCGCGTACATCGAGGTCTAGCCGCCGAAGGAGCCCAACGTGCCGTCCGTATTGCAGCAGCTGTCCGCTGGCCGTCAGATCACCTCGATGCGCATCGCGCTGGAATGCTCCACCACGGCAACCTCCATCCGGCAGGGACCGGCCGTTCAGGCCGGGACGGACCCGGCCTGGTTCGCGTACCTGTGCCCCGCGCACACCGAGGACCTGCCCGGATGGCCGGGCGCAGCCGGCGCCATCGGCGGTGATTCGCGCCTGGGCTGTGGGGTTGTCCTGGACTACCGGCCCACCGAGCAGGTGTTGCAGTCGCACGCCGACCTGTGGCTCACACCCCTGACCGGGGTGGACCCGCAGACCCTCAAGCACTTCTGGTACGACGTCCTGGACCAGAGCAACCGCGTGGTCCTCGCCCGCCTGGAGGAAGACGGCGGCGAGGACGGACCGCTCCAGAGCCTCTCGATGATGCTGGGCATGGCCGTCCAGAACGCCTCCGAGGGGAACCTCTTCCAATCACTGGTCCCGCTCGCGTACTGCGAGACCGTCTCCCAGGAGCTGTTGCCGCGGCCCGGCCTTGCACCCCAATAGTGGTTAGTACAGATAGTGCTTCTGGTGCGGGTTGTAGATCCTTCCCTCTGAGAGCGGAACTCGCAGAACGGGACCCGATGATCTGCTCTCGCCTGTGACGACGCCCCGGCAGCGTTCCGCCCGCATGATCCTTCCCGGCCCCGTACGGCCGTCTGCGGCATTCTGAGGCCCTCCGGGCTGCCGAGGCGGTGATCAAGGCTGCCGGAGGCCCCCACAGCGCCGCACAGCGCTTCGAGGGCCCGAGGCCCTACTGATCCCATCGGAGCCGCTCCACGATCGTCGTGCCGTCGTCGTCCTTCGCGCTGGTGCTCTTGGCTGCTCCCGGACCGAGCTCTGCTCTCAGGGGGAAGGATCTACAACCCGCACCAGAAGCACTATCTGTACTAACCACTATTGGGGTGCAAGATTCGGCACCGATGACCCCGTCCTTCGAGGGGCTCCGGTGCTCCTGGTGAAGCCCGCCGTTGCTACCGGTTGCCATGTGCAGCGCCCTTGCACCCTTTCCGGCCTGCAGGGTGCAGCGAGGTTGCGCAACGGGCTGCTGCTCCTGGCGGTGAAGGGTGCAAGGCCGATTGCTGCTCGGGGTCGGGGACTGTGGCGCAGTATTCGCACGACCCGTGTCGCACAAGGGTGCTGCACGGGCAGCAGGCCGGCCTCGATCGGACAGCAGCGGGCCCCGGCAAGTTTCCGCCCCCCACGCGCTGCAACGGGACTGCCGACCGCCGCGACCCGGACACGAGCCGTGTGTCGAGCGGCAGCGTGCCGACGTCCCGGCCGATCGACACCGTGTAGTTGGGTTCGGGTCCGTACCCCGCGAGCTCCGCCTCGATCAGGGCTTCCGCCTGCGTAAGAAGCGCACCAAGTGTCCTGTTCGTCCACCGGTGTGCAGTGCGGCCGCCGCGGGGAGCTCCGCAGCGACCAGCTGTATCAGCAGGGCCTCGGAGGGCTGGCGCCCGGTGAGCGGGACACGGGTGCGGTACCCGAGGTCGTCGGCGTCCAGCATGGACAGGAAGACCGTCGCGGTGTCCTCTCGTACCGGCCTGGGTGCGAGCGGGTGGGTGGCCACCACCGTGCTCAGCGCCTTCCACAGCGCGTACGCGTCGGAGTCCGTCTCGATCAGCATCTCCGCCTCGGGGTCCAGCACGGTCTCCTCCAGCGGGGTACGGGTCGGCAGTGCCAGCAGCCTCACCGACCCTGGAGTCCCGCAGGCCCGTACGCCCCGAGATAGACCGCCGCTCCCGCCACGCGGGCAGCAATCTGTGATCCGCTCCCGCCACGCAACTGTGAGGATCGGCAGGACGACCGTGCGCCGCACCCCGCTCGCCTGCTGCTTTCCCCTCCAGGGGAACGTTGTACGCGTACTGCAGCACCCGGGACCGCGCCGCTGCAGCTGGCGGGGAGCCGACCCGCGCCCGGCTCGGCGGCGGCCGTTCGCTGCTCGTGCAGCAGAGAGGGCTGCTGCACGGCGCTACCCGCGTGCTGCACCCTTCCCACCTGCGGGTTTCCCCTCTGGGGGAACGTTGTACGCGGCTACAGCACCTCGGAACGCAGGAACGCAGCGATACGGCTGGGTACTGCCGATCGGCCACCAGCAGCGGCTTTCCCTTCGAGGGGAACGGTGTTCACAGCCCCGGTGAGACTGTCCAGGCGATGCAGGTCAGCGCGTGTGCCGCAGTCCTCGGAACCGGCCAGAAGGGCATGCCCACCAGCAACTTCCCTTCTGGGGGAACGATGTACGCGCACCACCTGCCCCAGACACAGCTACGGCGCCGCACCGTGGGGTGCAGCGCCATGTCACCCGGCCGGGCGGCCGGCCGGGTCAGGAGGCGTGAAGCTGCCTGACGGTCGCCAGGGGCGCGTCGGCATCGTCCGCAGGGTCGGACGTGGGCGGTAGGCCGGTCGCCTTGGTGCCGAGTCGGTAGAACTTCACACCGACGGCGGTGTAGGCGAGCTGCAGCCAGCCGTTCTCGGCGAGCCGGCCGATGCTGCGAGAGGCGCTCGTGGTGCTCAGGCCGACCAGCTTGCCGATGTCCGTGGCCGTGCTGCGCACCGGGTCCCCGATCGGGACGGCGGTGGCGTAGAACATGAGGACCTTGAGGTCGGCGCCCTGCTTGAGCTGGGACCGCAGGAGGAGGTCGTTGAGCTCGGGGGCCTCCATGAAGCGCGGGGCGAACGGCTCAGCCATCGGCGAGGTCATGACGCCTCCTTCTTCTTCTCCGGCGGGCAGGTGGTCGACGGGTGGCGCGCGTGCTTCGTGGCGTTGCGCTGCTGCCCCGAGGTGCCGTCGTAGGCCGCCCGGGGGTTCATCTTGTAGAACTTCACCCGGCCCACCATCTCCGCCTCCAGGAGGTAGCCCCCTCGATGCAGGTTACCCACTGACGTGCTCACCGCGTTCGGACGCAGCTCCAGGTTGATGCCGATCTCGCGGAAACTCTCCCGCAGCGGCTCGTCTCCGGGCGGCGAGTGGAACAGGTAGTAGCTCCACACCAGCTTGTCGTTCTTCGTGTACCCGCTGTCCTTCTTGTACAGCGCCGCGCCCAGCTTCTTGCTGGCGTTCACGTGCCGGCCGCCGCCGCTCCACGAGAAGGCCTTGTCGTCCTTGTCGAGCAGCTCCAGCTGGAGGTACTCGCCGGTGTTCGTGTTGGCTGCTGGCCTTGCCCGGCCCATACCGCTCCTCACCTCGGGCTTTCCCCTAGAGGGGAACGATGTACGCGCCCTGACCGTAGTGGGCGTTTCCCCTGGAGGGGAACCCGCCACGCCGAACTTCACCCGGATCAGCACACGATCATTTCCCCTCCAGGGGAAAGATGCGTCCGGATTGATACTCAACTAGCCCGCAGCGATACATCACATGGCCGCTGAGCTGCGACGATTCAAGATCGCTCTATACGCACTCATCCCGCCGCCGCAACGTGCCGGCTGACACGACGTGGCTGAGGCGGCTTCGCGTGCGGCTCAGTGGGCTCCGTGCGGGCCGTGGAGGGCACCAGCGGCTCTGAGTCTCGGGTGGTGCCGACCGTGACGGACAAGAAGCACCAACAGGCGGGGCTAGCGTCCGTGGTGGGTTCCGCCGCCCGGCCCGAGGGGCCGTTCGGCTCCGGTACCTCCGCACGCCGGAATTCTGCGTTTCCGCTATCCGAGGTTCCGTTCCTCGACTGAAGTCCGCAGCTTCCCAATTCGTGTTCCCTCGCGTGGATTGATGGACCGAATACACACGCCGACGTCTTTTCAAAAAGCAGGCGCCCTGACCGGGTGGTTGGTGGGTGTCCCGTATTTCCCCCAACGGTACATGCTGCATCAACGTGATGCACGCGCTACACTGGAACCCACACGAACGAGCGACCCCCACCCCTCTCGGCCAGCCCGCCCGCGCTAGCGGGCCTCAAGGTTCTGGAGGCGCAGCCGGAAGGACCGTCAGGCGGGGGAGCGCAGCGGACCCGCCCCGGAGTCCGCAGGACTCCCCAACTCCCCAACTGCGCACCCGACTAGCCGCACCCGGTACCCCCTCAATCGGGCGCGCGCACCGCGCGGCCCGCCGTGCCGCGCAGCGGTCGGCCCCACCAGATCCCGAAGCGCAGCGAAGGGATCCGCCCACGCGCCGCGTGGGCGGCGGGAGGGCAGCGACCGCCTCCCTTGCACATCGCGCAGCGATGTGGTACCCGCTCCGCGGG
>NZ_JBIRGP010000021.1:0-98246 GCF_044328075.1 Streptomyces sp. NPDC017991
GCCGCCGGCCAGTGCCAGGTCGACCTCGCCGGACCGCAGCGCCTGCGCGGCCAGATGCAGCGCCACCAGCGACGAGGAGCACGCGGTGTCCACCGTCACGGCCGGACCGCTCAGGCCGAGCGCGTAGGAGACGCGGCCCGAGAGCACGCTGGTGAAGTTTCCGGTGAGCAGATAGCCGCCGGCGTCGTCGTCCGCCTCGTGCAGGCGGGGGCCGTAGTCCTGGCCGATGGCGCCGAAGTACACGCCGGTGCGGCTGCCGTGCAGGGCCGCCGTGTCCATCCCGGCCCGTTCGAGGGACTCCCAGACGGTCTCCATGACCAGCCGCTGCTGCGGGTCCATCCCCAGCGCCTCGCGCGGGCTGATGCCGAAGAACTCGGCGTCGAACCGGTCGGCGTCGTACAGGAAACCCCCGTACCGGGTACTCGACGTGCCCGACCGGTCCGGGGCTTCGTCCAGAAGGCTCTCCAGGTCCCACCCGCGGTTGTCGGGGAACTCACCGATGACGTCCCGTTCGTCCATCAGCAGTTTCCACAGCTCCTCCGGTGTGGCCACCCCGCCCGGGAAGCGGCACGCCATGGAGACGATCGCCACGGGCTCGTCGGGTGCCGCGACCGTACGGCGCGGCGCCGTACGGTCCGCGGGCCGGACGCCGCTCAACTCGCCCTGGAGGAACGCCACCAGCCGCTCCGGAGAGGGGTGGTCGAACAGGAGGGTCGCCGGCAGCCGCAGGCCGGTGGCGGCCACCAGGCGGTTGCGCACCTCCACGGCGGTCGCCGACTCCAGCCCCAGATCCCGGAACGCCTCGGACGGGTCGTCGGGGTGCTCCTGGCGCCCCAGGACCGCGGCGGTCTCGGAGAGCACGAGATCCAGCAGGAAGCGGGCGGTCTCCTCCTCGCTCCGGCCCGCTGTCCGCAGCTCCGCCGGGATGTGCGGTGCTCCGGGCGCCGCGGCACCGTCGTCGGTGTCCGGCAGCCGCGCGGCGTGACCGAACGGATAGCCGGGCAGGTCGACCGGCGCGGCATCGGCCGGGAACGCCGGGCGCCAGTCCACCGCGGCGCCGGCCGTGTACAACTCGGCCAGTGAGGTGAGGAAGCGGCGCGGACCGTCCTGGTCGCGGCGCAGCGTGCTCACCACCGTCGCCGTCGACTCCGCCTCCTCCAGGGTCTGTTCGAGCGCCATGGTCAGCACCGGGTGCGGGCTGATCTCGACAAAGGCGTCGTGGTCCGCCAGCGACCGGACCACCTGGTCGAACGCGATGGTGCTGCGGAGATTGCGGTACCAGTAGCCCGCGTCGAGGGCGGTGGTGTCCAGGACCTCGCCCGTGACGGTGGAGTGGAACGGCACGGACCCGGCGCGTGGCGCCACAGGCGCCAGATCGGCGAGCAGTTCCTCGCGCAGCCGCTCGATGTGCGCGGAGTGCGCGGCCACGTCGACCGGGATGCGCCGGGCCCGGACGCCCTGAGCGGTGAACTCCGCCAGCAGTTCGTCGACGACCTCGCGGTCGCCCGACAGCACCACCAGCCGTGGTCCGTTGACCGCCGCGAGGGACAGCCGCCCGGCGTGGCGTTCCAGCAGCGGCCGCACCTCGGCCGACGGCAGCGGTACGGAGATCATCGCGCCGAGGCCGGCGAGCCGGGCCTGTGCCTTGCTCCACAGCGCGACCGTGCGCGCCCCGTCCTCCAGCGACAGGCCCCCCGCGACCACGGCCGCGGCGATCTCCCCGTTGCTGTGCCCCACCACCGCCGAGGGACGCACGCCGAACGACTGCCACAGGTCGGCTAGCGCCACCAGCACGGCGAACAGCGCGGGCTGCACCACGTCGTCGCGGGTCAGTGGCGGCGCGCCGGGTGCGTCGCGCAGCACGTCCTCCAGGGACCAGTCGATGTAGGGGGCGAGGGCCCGGGCGCAGTCGTCGATGCGGTCGCGGAACACGTCCGAGCTGTCCAGCAGGTCGCCGGCCATGCCGGCCCACTGCGAGCCCTGGCCGGGGAAGACGAACACGACGCGGTCACGGGGCCCGGCCGCACCGCCGATCCGGCCCGTGCTGCGGCGGCCGGTGGCCAGCGCGGCCAGTTCACCGGTGAACTCCTCGCGGGTCTCCGCCAGGACGACCGCCCGGTGCCGGAACGCGGTGCGGGACACCGCCAGCGCGCGGCCGTACTCCGCGACACCCGGTGCGTCGGCCCCGACAGCGTCCGGGAGCCCGGTGGCCTCGTCGAGGTGGGCGAGCAGCCTGCTTCCCTGGGCGCGCAGCGCTGCGGCGGTGTGCCCGGACAGCATCCAGGGCAGCGCGCGGCTACGGAAGGCGGCCGGCTCGTTCGTCGGCACCCGCTCCGGCTGCCGGCCGCCGCCGTCGCGGATCCGCTCGACCAGAGTGGTCAGATCGGCGGTGTCCTCGCCGTTTTCGCTGTCCCCGCCGTCCCCGGCGTCCCCGGCGTCCTCGGTGTCACGCAGTACCGCACGGACCCGGTCGCCGTCGGCCAGCGCGCGGGTAAGTGTCTTGAGGACCAGCACGGCGCCGCCCGTGGCGCCCGCCCCGTCCGCCGTCGGTTCGCCGCCGGTGAGTACGCTCCCGCCGCCGCCCGCCCGCAGCTGAGCGCAGGCCCGTCGTACGGCGGTCAGCGCGGGGACGTCACCGGTCGTGATCGTCTCGCTGGGTCCTCGCAGACCGAACACCGAGGAGACCACATCGGCGACGCCGGCCCGTTCCGAGCCGAGAAACACCCCGGTACCGCCGTCGCGGAGCTCGGCGGGCAGCACACCGGCCGATTCCAGCGCCTCCCAGCACAGCTCCAGCATCGTCCGCCGCCGCGCGTCCAGCGCCGTGGCCTCCTCCGGCGCGACACCGAAGAAACCGGCGTCGAAGAAACCGGCGTCGAAGCTGTCGTGGGCGGCGGAGTCCCCGGCGGTGTCCCCGGCGGGGTCGCCGGGCGTACTCGGGAAGCGGTCCGACAGCCCGATGACGGCGATCGGCTCCCGAGCGCCTCCGGTATCGCTGCGGCGATTCTCAACAGACACGCGGTCCTCACTTCAGGTCAGCGGCGTTCTATGGGGCTTGTAGGGGGCCGTGCCGCCCGGACCGTGCCGTGCCACCGGTGCGTCGGGCGCGGGCCCTGCGGTCACTCCGGCAGCAGTTGCCGTCCGGCCGTGCGCAGGGTCTCCAGCGGACGGTTGAACGCGATGCGCACGTACTGGTCCCCGTCGGCGGGGTCGGCGAAGAAGGCGCCGCCCGGGACGATCAGCACCCGGCAGCGGTTGACGAGGTCACGCATGAACTCCTTGCTGTTCTGCCGTCCACCGGTGAGCGGGCTGATGTCCGCGAACAGATAGCAACCGCCCTCCACCGGAGCGAACTTCATGCCCAGCCGGGAGAAGATGTCCTGTGCCAGGTCGCGCCGCGCCGACATCTGCGCGGCCACGGCTGCCCGGTCCACCGACTGGATGGCCAGGCCGGCGGCGTGCTGCAACGGGGCGGCGGTGCCCAGGGTGGTCAGCTGATGCACCCGCTGAAGCACCTGGGTGCGTGCGGGATCGGCACGCAGGAAGCCCAGTCGCCAGCCGCTCACCGCATGGCTCTTGGACAGCGAACCGACCACGATGCTGCGCTCGCAGAGGCCGGGGACGTCGGCGACGGAGAGGTGACGCCGGCCGTCGAAGACATAGGTGCTGTAGACCTCGTCGCTGATGACGGTGACGTTCCAGCGCTCGCACAGCTCGGCCAGCCCGGTCAGCTCGTCATGGCTGAGCACCCGTCCGGTGGGGTTGCTCGGAGTGTTCAGGACGATGGCCCGGGTCCTTGCGGTGAAGGCCGCCGCCAGCGTGGCGGGGTCGAAGCGCCACTCGGGCGCCTCCAGCTCGACGAACCGTGGAATTCCGCCGACCAGTTCGATGGCGGCGGCGAACTGGTCGAAGCCCGGGGTGAACACGATGACCTCGTCGCCGGGGTCGATGGTCGCCAGCAGTGCGAGGTACAGGGCCTCGGTCGCTCCGGCGGTGACGGTTATCTCGGTGTCGGCGTCGGTGGGAGCGCTGAGCATCTCGGCGATCCGCTGTCGCAGCAACTGTCCGCCGGCGGGATTCTCGTACTGGTTGTGTCCCGCCCGCATGGCACGGGACGCCTCCTCGATCATCGCCGTCGGGGTATCGGGATAACCCGGGGTGCCGATCGCCAGATCTATGGCGTCGGTGCTTCGTCCGAGCATGAACACCTCGGCCAGGCCGCTGTTCGGCAGCCGGGCCGCCCGCGTGGAGACGGCGGACCTCGCGGCCGGGTAATGCGTCATTTCCGATCCTCCCGCTGCTGGATCACTGAATGCGGCCGACGCCGCCGGTGCATCCGGTAAATCAACCGGCTCAGCCGTTTATGTCAATTCCTGCGGTTCTTCAATTCCTGTGGAAGGCCCGCACGGCCGCGCTTCTTTGGCAGGGGCCGTGCGGACCTGGGAGCGAACTGCCAGACGGTGCGCGACAGTACGCCATTTCCCGTTTCCCCGTAGTGCGGGATTACCGCACCCGCTTGGGACTTTCGCACTTTCTGATTCCAGCGACGGCAAACATACCCCTCGGCCGGGGAATGGTGAACCAGAAATCAGCGGCACCGGATAAATGCGGCTCAGCGCATTCGGGCAGACGCGGTAAAGCCCGAGTCCGAAGGGGGCATCGGGATCTGTCCCGTCGACGGGACAGGTATCCAGGTTGCGCGTGGCACCATTGTGGTGCAATCTTGGCGCTATGGACCTCACGCGGTACGTCGACAGCTTGCGGCAGGAGTTCGTCGCCGCGGCCGAGACGGGTGACGAAGCGTCACGTGAACTGGCTGAACGTCTGGTCGCGCCGCTGTCGTCGGTCGTCCGGCTCGCCCTGCTCGAAGCGTTGTCGGCCGCCGCGGACGAGATCACCCGTGAGTTGGCGCCTGGCTCGGTGGAGATCCGGCTGCGCGGGCTCGATCCGAGTTTCGTGGTGACGCTGCCCCCCGCGGCCCACGGATTCGAAGACAAACCCGAGGAAGACTTCCCGCGCGAGGAGAATTCCGGACGGCCCGCTCTGTCCGCGGTGGCGGGCGGCGACGACGGCGCCACCTCGCGTATCAACTTTCGTCCCCCGGAGTATCTCAAGGCGCGAATCGAAGAGGCCGCGAGCCGGGAACGGCTGTCCGTCAATGCCTGGCTGGTCCGTGCGGTGTCCGAGATGCTTGAGACGGAGAACCGCTCTCGCGTGCCCGAGCGGCGCGCCGCTCGTGGAAGTTCGCAATTCAGCGGCTGGGTGAACTGACCACCGGCGCTGTTTCCCAAGTGCTGCGTTTCGGTACCGCCGGCCATGCATCCGGTCGGCCGCACGTCTGGCCGGTCAATCAGGAAGGGCGGCAATGCCAGCCTTCGAGACACCACAGCCGATCACGGTGACCATCGACCTGTCGGTCGGTGACGTACGTCTCGACGCTGGAGACCGCATCGACACGGTCGTCGACGTGCATCCGAGCGACCCGCGCAACGAACTCGACGTCAAGGCCGCCGAGAACACTCGGGTCGAGTACGCGGGTGGCCAGCTGCTGGTGAAGGGGCCCAAGCAGCGCCAGCTGTTCGGCCGGGCCGGGTCCATCGATGTGCGGGTCGAACTGCCGTCGGGATCCGAGATCCGGGCGGTCGCGCAGACGGCGGCTTTCCGAGGCACCGGCCGGCTGGGGGAGTGCCGCTTCAAGACGTCCATCGGCGATGTCCGGTTGCAGGAGACCGGTCCGCTCATCGCCGCCAGTTCGCTCGGGGACATCTCCGCGGACCGGGTCGAGGGCGCAGCCGAAGTCACCACCGGGTCCGGCGCCGTGCGGATCGGCGAGATCGAGGGCCAGGCCGTGATCAAGAACTCCAACGGAGACACCGTGGTGCGGTCGGTGACCGGTGACCTGCGGGTGAAGGCCGCCAACGGCGGCATCTCCGTCGACCGGGCGCTCGCGGCCGTGGAGGCCAAGACCGCCAACGGTGACATCCGGATCAGCGAAGTGGTGCACGGTTCGGTGATGCTCGGGACCTCCAGCGGTCAGCTGGACATCGGTATCCGTGCGGGCACCTCGGCGTTCCTCGACGTACGGACCAAGTCGGGGCGTGTGTACAACTTCATGACCGCGACGGACAGTCCCGGGACCGCCGATGCGCGGGTAGAGGTGTACGCCAGCACCTCGCGGGGAGACATCGCCGTCCGGCGCGTGTGATCCGCCCTGGGTGAGAGCCGGACAGCGGTGTCCGTAACCGTGAGAATGCTCGGGCGCCGCAGGGGTTGAGTGCGGCTCGGCAGGCGGTACCGGCGACGGCCGGACCTGCCCGTCGCTGCCGTACGGCGACGGCCGCCCGGGCCGTGGCGCTGCGTGCCCCCCTTGCCTACGTGCCCCCTTGCTTGCTTGCCTGTCTGCCTGCCTGTCTGCCGATCGAGCCGCCGGTCCGTGTGCGCGGGGGCCGTGGGGCGGTCAAGTGCTTCGCCGGTTCACGGACACCGGGCCGGAGTTGTCCGCTGCCGTCTGACGTGGACCCCGAAGACGACGCCTGGGAGCCGCCGAAGAGGATGCCGAAGAGGACGCCGACTGGGTGGCGGTGCCATGTAACGCCAAAGCGGCTTGCGGTGGCGCCATCATGGTGCCACGATGGTGGAGGCGGGGCGCGCCGCGCTCGTACACCGCCGCAATCCGCACTCCGCTCACCGCAGTCCGTGCCGCGCCCCCGGGTGTGCGAGGACGCACCACAGACCGAACAGGACGGGACCCGCCATGCCTGCTTTCGCCACTCCGTCACCCCTTTCCGTGAATCTCTGGCTGCCCCGGGGAGCCGTGCGCGTCACGGCCGGCACGAGGTCGGAGACCGTGGTCGAGGTGAAACCCAGTGACCAGAACAGCGAGCGGGACCGGAAGGCCGCCGAGCGGACCCATGTCGACTGCTCCGGCACCGAGTTGGTGATCGAAGGCCCCCGCAAGCGCAGCTTCCTCGACGGCGGCGGCTCGGTCGACATCTCCGTCGAACTGCCCGCCGGGTCACGGCTGTCCGGGAAGAGCGACATGGGCGCCCTCTACTGCGTGGGTGAGCTGGCCGGCTGCGAGTTCACCACCGACTTCGGCGAGATCCAACTGGACCGCACCGGTGAGGTTCAGTTGCAGAGCGGCTCCGGCGACATCGCGGTCGGCTCCGTCTCCGGTGACGCCGACATCCGGGCCGGCTCCGGCGACATCCGGCTGGGCAGTGTCGACGGGGCGTTGACCCTCAAGAACTCCAACGGCGCAATACACGTCAAGGAGGTCACCGGACCGGTCAAGGCGACCGCCGGCAACGGCGACCTCATCGTCGGTGTGGCCCACACCACCGTCACCGTTCGGTCCAGCAACGGCCACATCCGCGTCAACGAGGCGCTCGGGGGCCGGCTGGAGTTGAAGACCTCGGCCGGTGAGATCGAGGTGGGTGTCCGCGAGGGCGCCACCGCCTGGCTCGACCTCCAGACCAAGTCCAAGATCGGCACGGTGCACAACTCGCTCGGCCCGGCCGAGTCGTTCGTCCGCGACGACGCCGACCTTGAGGTCCACGCGGTCACCAGCAGCGGCGACATCGTGGTGCGCGGGGCGGACCAGGCGTGAGACAACAACTTCCGTTGCGGGCGGGCGCGTTGAGGCCTTCCGCCGCATCGACGGGTACGTTCGGGGGTGCCGTCGCCCTCAAGAGCGTGCGCATCACGCGCACGCCGTGCACCGAGGCCGGGGACCTGCCGGTCGGCGCCGCTCGCGGACTCTCCGCCTCCCCGGACGACGGCACCACCTTCGGCCGCATCCACCACCCGCTCAAGAACGCCGGCGGCACTGCCGTCGACCTGGACATCCACGCGACCACCGCGCACGGCGACATCACCGCCCGAAGCCTCCGAGGAGCACTCCTGTGACCAATCTGGCCATCGCGGCGAACGGGCTGCGCAAGTCCTACGGCGACAAGGTCGTGCTCGACGGCATCGACCTGGTCGTCCCCGAAGGAACGATCTTCTCCCTGCTCGGCCCGAACGGGTCCGGCAAGACCACCGCCGTCAAGGTCCTCTCCACGCTGATCTCCCCCGACCCCGCCTCCGGCGCGATCAGTGTCGGCGGCCACGACCTCCGCGCCGACCCGCAGGCGGTCCGGGCCATGATCGGTGTCACCGGGCAGTTCTCCGCGGTCGACGGGCTGATCACCGGCGAGGAGAACATGCTCCTCATGGCCGACCTGCACCACTTGTCCAAGACCGAGGGCCGCCGGGCCGCCGCCGAACTGCTGGAGCGCTTCGACCTGGTGGAGGCTGCCAAGAAGCCCGCCTCCACCTACTCCGGCGGTATGAAGCGCCGCCTCGACATCGCCATGACCCTGGTCGGCAGCCCGCAAATCATCTTCCTCGACGAACCGACCACCGGCCTCGACCCCCGCAGCCGCCACAACATGTGGCAGATCATCCGCGAACTGGTCACAGGCGGCGTCTCCGTCTTCCTCACCACCCAGTACCTCGAAGAAGCCGACGAACTCGCCGACCGCATCGCCGTACTCAACGACGGGAAGATCGCCGCCCACGGCACCGCCGCCGAACTCAAGCGGCTCATCCCCGGCGGACACATCCGGCTCCGCTTCACCGACCCGACCGCCTATCAGTCCGCCGCCACCGCGTTGCGCGAGGTGACCCGCGACGACGAGGCGCTGGCGCTGCAGATCCCCAGCGACGGCAGCCAGCGCGAGCTGCGCTCCATCCTCGACTGGCTCGACTCCACCGGTATCGAGGCCGACGAGCTGACCGTGCACACCCCCGACCTCGACGACGTCTTCTTCGCCCTGACCGGTACCGCCGCCCCGGCCGATCAGCCCCATCTCCCCAAGGAGACAGCCCGATGAGTTCCCTCTCCCTCGCCGTGCGCGACTCGTCCACGATGCTGCGCCGCAACCTCCTGCACGCCCGGCGCTACCCGTCGCTCACCCTGAACCTGCTGCTCACCCCGATCATGCTGCTCCTGCTCTTCGTCTACGTCTTCGGCGACGCGATGAGCGCGGGCATCGGCGGCGGTGGGGCCGACCGCTCCGAGTACATCGCCTACATCGTCCCCGGCATCCTCCTCATGACCATCGGCTCCAACGTCGTCGGCACGGCCGTGTCCGTCGCCACCGATATGAACGAGGGCATCGTCGCCCGCTTCCGCACCATGGCCATCCATCGCGGCTCCGTGCTCTTCGGACACGTCGTCGGCAGCGTGCTGCAGGCGATCATCAGTGTCGTTCTCGTCGGCGCCGTCGCCGTCGCCATGGGCTTCCGCTCCACCGACGCCACCGTCCTGGAGTGGATCGCGGCATTCGGACTGCTCGTACTGGTCGCCCTGGCCTTCACCTGGATGGGGGTCGGCCTGGGTATGGGCAGTCCCAACGCCGAAGCCGCCAGCAACAACGCCATGCCGCTGATCCTCCTGCCCCTCATCTCCAGCGCCTTCGTCCCCATCGACGCGATGCCCGGCTGGTTCCAGCCCATCGCCGAGTACCAGCCCTTCACACCCGCCATCGAGACCTTGCGCGGCCTCCTTCTCGGCACCGAGATCGGCCACAACGGATGGCTCGTCGTCGTCTGGTGCCTCGGCCTCACCGCGCTCGGCTACCGCTGGTCGAGGGCGCAGTTCAACCGCGACCCGAAGTAGGCGACTGCGCGACCCGAAGCAGGCGACTGTGGGGTGAGCGGGCGGCGGTTCTCGTGGCCCGCCCCTGCGGCGCCGGACACGCCGACCCGCGTCCCGCCTGCGTGAGCAGCACCCGTCGGTGGCACCGCACGTTCCGCTCCGGGGCGTGCGGTGGCCCGGCTGTCAAGGACCGCCTGTGGGGCGCCGCTCAGTCGATCACCGCCGCCCGTACGCAGAGCACGTCCGGCAGATGCGACGCCAGTTGCTGCCAGGTGTCGCCGTCGTCGGCAGACGCGAACACCTCGCCGTTGCGGTTGCCGAAGTACACGCCCGCCGGGTCCGCGCCGTCCGTGCACAGGGCGTCCCGCAGCACCGTGCCGTAGTGGTCCTCCTGCGGCAGCCCCGCGGTGAGAGGCTCCCAGCTCTTGCCCGCGTCCGCCGTGCGGAAGACACGACATCGGCGGTCCGCCGGGACCCGGTCGGAGTCGGCGGTGATGGGGAACACGTACGCGGTGCCGCCGCGGTGGGGATGCGCGGCAGCGGCGAAGCCGAACGTGGACGGCAGGCCCTCGCCGATGTCCGTCCAGTGCGCCCCGGCGTCGTCGCTGCGGTACACACCCCAGTGGTTCTGCAGATAGAGCCGGTCGGGGGTGGCCGCGTCCTGCGTGACCTTGTGGACGCACTGGCCGAACTCCGGGTTCGGATCGGGCAGGAACACCGCCGCGACCCCGGAGTTGGACGGCGACCAGCTCTTCCCGCCGTCCTCCGTACGGAAGACACCGGCCGTGGACACGGCGACCGTCACCGCCCGCGGATCGCGGGCGTCGGTCAGGATCGTGTGCAGACCCTCCCCGCCGCCACCCGGCACCCACCGGGAGCGGGTGGGGTGCTCCCAGAGCGGGCGGACGAGCTCGAAGGACTCGCCGCGGTCCGTCGAGCGGTACAGCGCGGCGGGCTCCGTGCCCGCGTACACCACGTCCGGCTCGGCCGCCGCCGGGTGCAGCTGCCAGACCCGCTCCAGCGAAGCACCCGTGTCCTGGGGGAACTTGACGGCGGCCTTGGCCGGTTCGGTCCAGGTGCGCCCCAGGTCGTCGGAGTGGAACACCGACGGGCCCCAGTGCGCGCTGTCGCCTCCCACGAGAAGTCTCGGCACGTCACGACGGGTGTCGATGGCGACCGAGTAGACCGCCTGGGCATTGAAGTACGGGCTGTCGTCGAACTCCCACGCGCCACCGCGCCGCCGCCCGACGAACAGTCCTTTGCGCGTGCCAACCGTGAGCAGAACCTCGGTCATGCCGATCCACCTCCGGACGTCGTTGTCTCAGATATCGGCCAGTCTGCACCCCACCACTGACAGTCACCCCTGGACGCCATATCGGTGCAGGTCAGGGCGATTCCCAAGAGGTGCCGGCGGTGCACCAGCGATGTGGGGCAGGTCTCGTGAGCAAGCGGGCGGCCTCGCCCGTATGGGAGGGGGTCCGGTGTGCGCGTGTGGAGAGGGGCCCCGATGGCGGCTTTGCGTGGTCCGAGGGCGTTGCTGTGGCGTTGGTGGCCCAATCCGCTGCGGCGGCGCAGCGACAGGATCGAGGCCTGGACCCTGCTCACCGCCGGGCTCCTGGCCCTGCTCGTGGGGACTCTCGCGGGCCTGTGGGCGACCCGGTCCGTCGAACTCGGTCTCGCGCGGGAGCGCGTGGAGTGGCGCCCCGTGACCGCGCTGCTCACCGAGCGCGCGCCGGGCACAGCCTCCGGTTCCGAGCAGGTGTGGGCCGAGGTCCGCTGGTCCGTCGCGGACGGCTCCACCCACGAGGGGCAGACCCGGGTCGATCCGGGCAGCGCCGCGGGGACCCGGGTCACGGTGTGGAGCGATCTCCAGGGACGCCTGGTCACCAGACCCGCCACGCAGGCCCAGGCGAGCCTGCGGGCGGGACTCATCGGTGTCCTGGTGGGGGCGACAGCGACGCTCGTGCCCCTCGCGGGCGGGCGGCTGGTCACGGGGCGCCTGGAGCGCCGGCGGCTCGACCGGTGGGACACGGAGTGGGAGCGGGTCGGCCCCCAATGGAGGTGGAAAACCGGCTGAGGCGGCGCCGGCTGTCACGGATCAGGACCCTGCCCGGTCAGCATGGTGAACACGTCCGATTCCGACGGACGAAAGCGGAAGGGTCGCTCCATGAAGATCGTAGTGATCGGCGGTACCGGGCTCATCGGGTCGAAACTGGTGGACAGCCTTCGGGCGGACGGCCACGACGCCCTCCCGGCCTCCCCGAACACCGGCGTCAACAGCATCACCGGCGAGGGCCTCGACGAGGCGCTGAAGGGCGCGGCGGTCGTCGTCGACGTGTCCAACTCGCCCTCCTTCGAGGACAGCGCGGTGCTGGAGTTCTTCCGCACGTCCACGGGCAACCTCGTCGCGGCCGAGGCCGCGGCGGGCGTGGGGCACCACGTCGCCCTGTCGGTCGTGGGCAGCGACGCGCTGCCCGACTCGGGCTACCTGCGGGCCAAGGTCGCGCAGGAGGAGCTGATCAAGGGGTCCGGAATCCCGTACTCCGTCGTGCGTGCCACGCAGTTCTTCGAGTTCGTGCGGGGCATCGCGGCCGGGTCCACCGAAGGCGACACGGTCCGGCTGCCTTCCTCGCTCCTGCAGCCCCTCGCGTCCGACGACGTGGTCGCGGCGGTCGCCCGGGTCGCCGTGGCGGCTCCGCTGAACGGCACCACCGAGGTGGCGGGACCCGAGGAGCTGCACCTCGACGAGTTCGTCCGCACGGGCCTGGCGGCCGAGAAGGACCCGCGCGAGGTCGTCACCGACGAGTCCGTCGGCTACTTCGGCGCGAACCCCCAGGGTCGCGAGCTGCTGCCCGGCCCCGGGGCCCATCTCGCCGAGACCCGCTTCGCGGACTGGCTCGAACGCCGACGGTAGTCCCCGACCGGCGACGGACCCGGGACGGCAGATCCCGACGGAGCCCGGGACGACAGATCCCGACGGACCCCGGGTGACAGATTCCGACGGACCCCGGTGCAGGTCCCGTCAGACCGAACGGTGGTACTGGTCCGGTACGTGCACGGCGCCCCCGAGTTCGCGGGCCGCGTGCCGGGCCCACGACGGGTTGCGCAGCAGTTCCCGGCCGAGCAGCACGGCGTCCGCCTCGCCGTTGGCGAGGATCTTCTCGGCCTGCTCGACTTCGGTGATGAGACCGACGGCGGCGACGGCCATGGAGGTCTCGTCCTTGATGCGGGCGGCGAAGGGGACCTGGTAGCCGGGCCCGACCGGGATGCGTACACCGGCCGCGTTGCCGCCCGTGGACACGTCGATCAGGTCGACACCGTGGGCGGTCAGCTCGGCGGCGAGACGGACCGTATCGTCGGCCGTCCAGCCGTTCTCCGCCAGCCAGTCGGTGGCCGAGATACGGAAGAACAGCGGCTTGTCGTCGGGCCACACCTCGCGCACGGCGTCGACGACCTCAAGGGCGAAGCGCACGCGGTTCTCCCACGAGCCGCCGTACGCGTCCGTGCGCCGGTTGGAGTGCGGGGAGAGGAACTCGCCGATCAGATAGCCGTGGGCGCCATGGATCTCGGCGATCTGGAAGCCGGCGTCCAGCGCCCGCCGTGCGGCGTCGGCGAACTGGCCGACGACCTCGCGGATCCCGTCCACCGTCAGCTCGGTGGGCACCGGGTGGTTCTCGTCGAAGGCGAGCGGGCTCGGCGCGAGCGCCTGCCAGCCGTGCGCGTCGGGTCCGACCGGCGCGCCGCCCGTCCAGGGGCGGTCCGTCGAGGCCTTGCGGCCGGCGTGCGCGAGCTGGATCGCCGGGACCGTGCCCTGCGACACCAGAAAGCGCGTGATCCGCCGGAACGCCTCGACCTGGGTGTCGTTCCAGATGCCCAGGTCGTACGGTGAGATCCGGCCCTCGGGGCTGACCGCGGTGGCCTCGACGATGATCAGGCCCGCTCCGCCGGCGGCACGGGCCCCGTAGTGCTGGAGGTGCCAGTCGTTCGGCGCGCCCGCCTCGGGTCCCTCCGGCGCGGCCGAGTACTGGCACATCGGCGGCATCCAGACCCGGTTCGGGACGGTCAGCTCGCGCAGGGTGTAGGGCTCGAAGAGCGCGCTCACGGCGGACTCCAATCATGGCGGGGCGGGGTGGTCAACTCGTACGATAGGCATCGTAGTACGGTGGATGTCAAACTACGAAGGCTCTCGTACAATGGGGGGCTCCGGGGAGACCTCCGGACCCGACGTACTGGAGCCGCCGTGACGATCGCCGCCCCGACCGGCAGCAGCCGCGACCTGCCGCATCCGCAGCGCGCGGAGATCCGGCTGGAGGCCGTGCTGCACGCGCTCTCCGACCCGCTGCGGCTCCAGGTCGTGCGGGAGCTGGCCGCCGACGGCGACGAGCTCTCCTGTTCGCACTTCGACCTGCCCGTCACCAAGTCCACGACCACGCACCACTTCCGGGTGCTGCGCGAGGCCGGGGTGATCCGGCAGATCTACCGGGGCACCGCCAAGATGAACGGGCTGCGCCGGGACGACCTAGACGGACTCTTCCCGGGTCTTCTCGACAGCGTCCTCGCCGCGGCCGCCCGGCAGGCCGTCCGGCTCGGGGGCCGCTGAACCGGCCTGTGCGGGAATCCCGGGATCCGCCGCACCGTCGGGGCCCGCCGCACCGTCGAGGGTCGCCGCACCGTCGCGGTCCCCTGCACGGGCTTTCGCCGCGAGGTGGTTGAAGAGCAGGTTCAGTGTGATCGCCGTGAGACAGCCCGCGCTGATACCGCTGTTCATCACCGTCTGGAACCAGTCGGGGAACTTCTCGTACACCGTCGGAACGCCGACCGGCAGCATGCCCACGGCCACCGAGACGGCCACGACCGTCAGGTTGTCGTTGCCCTTGAAGTCCACCTGGGCCAGGGTCCGCAGCCCGCTCGCGGCGACCGTGCCGAACATGACCAGACCCGCGCCGCCGAGCACCGGAGCCGGTATCGCCGCGACCACCGCGCCCAGCTTCGGCAGCAGGCCGAGCAGGACGAGGATGCCGCCCGCGGCGGCCACGACCCAGCGGCTGCGGACCCGTGTCATGCCGACGAGGCCCACGTTCTGCGCGTACGCCGTGTACGGGAAGGTGTTGAACACGCCGCCCAGGACGGTGGACAGGCCGTCGGCGCGCAGCCCGTCGCCGAGCGTCCGGGGCTCGATCCGCCGCCCGGTCATCTCACCCACCGCGATGAAGTCACCGGTCGTCTCGGTCATCGTCACCAGCGCCACGACCAGCATCGACGCGATCGCCGACGCCTCGAAGGTGGGGGCGCCGAAGTGGAAGGGCGTGCTGACGCCGAGCCAGTGCGCGTCCCCGACCCCGCCGAAGTCCGTGAAGCCGAGCGGGACCGCGACCGCGAGACCCACGACGATGCCGATCAGCACCGCGATCCGGCTCAGGAACGCCGGCGCGAACCGCTGCACACCGAGCACCACCGCGAGCACGAAGGCGGCCAGCGCCAGGTTCTTCGGCTCACCGAAGTCCGCCGAACCCGCGCCGCCCGCAGCCCAGTTGCCGGCCACCGGCAGCAGCGAGAGCCCGATGATCAGGATCACCGTGCCCGTGACGAGCGGCGGGAAGAACCGCAGCAGCTTCCCGAAGACCGGTGCGAGCAGCATGATGGCGAGACCGGCGACGATCACCGAGCCGTAGATCGCGGGCAGTCCGCCGCCGCCCGTCCCGATCAGCACCATCGGCGACACGGCCGCGAAGGTGCACCCCTGCATGATCGGCAGCCGCACCCCGAACCGCCAGAAGCCGACGCACTGGATGAGCGTCGCGATGCCGCACACCAGCAGGTCCGCGGTGATCAGGTACGCCATGTCCGCGGGCGGGAGCTTCATCGCGCTGCCGACGATCAGGGGGACGGCCACGGCGCCCGCGTACATCGCGAGGACGTGCTGCAGACCGAACGCGGCGAGTTTGTGGACGGGTGGGACCTCGTCCACAGGGTGCACGGGGCGCACGGGGCGCACTTGCCGTGCGGGCTCAGGGGCGGGGGTTGCCATGGGTATGACTCCAGGAGTGGCGGAGAGGGGGCTGTCCGTGACCGTACGGGGGTTAAACAATTTGTTGATTTCAGGGGTGTTGCCGGTTGGTGTCCTGCCCGGAGGGGTCGTTCGTCACCCGCGGGTCCTACGTGGCGGGGCGCGCAGTTCCCCGCGCCCCTTTCGGGGGGACCCCTACGGGGTGCCCTCGGCCCCGGACGCCTCCATCAGTGCCTGCCAGTCGGGGAGTTTGACCACGCCCCTGCCCAGCGAGGCGCCCAGGGCCGCCTCCGCCCGTTCGATCGACTGCCAGCCCGACCAGTCGACCGGGCGCAGGCCCTCGGACCGCAGGGCGGCGAGCGGGTCGGGCGGGACCTCGCGGTGCACGAGGGCGGGGGCGTCCTCCAGGAGTGACGTCACCGTTTCCTTCGCGCAGGGGCGGTTGGTGCCGATCACGCCCGTCGGGCCGCGCTTGATCCAGCCGGCCACGTACTCGCCGGGCGCGACCGAGCCCTCCCGCAGGACGCGGCCCGCGAGATGCGGAACGGTGCCGCGGTCCGCGTCGAACGGCAGGCCCTCCAGCGGAACCCCGCGATAGCCGACCGAGCGCAGGACCAACTGGGCCCCGATGTCCTCGTAACGCCCCGTGCCCGTCACGCCGCCGAGGCCGTCCGGGAGGGTCCGTTCGAAGCGGACCGTGCCCACGCGCCCGCCGCCGTCCGGGAGCAGTGCGACCGGCCGCAGGAAGAAGCGGAGCCGGATCCGCCGGGAACCGGCGGACGGCGGACGCGCGGCCCACCCGCGCAGCACCTCCACGTTGCGCCGCTGCGCGGCGGGCAGGACGGACGGATCCAGGTACGCCGGATCGAGCGCCAACTCCGCCGGATCCACGACCACTTCGGTGTCCGGCAGGCTGCCCAGCTCCCGCAGTTCCTTGGTGGTGAAGCGCGCCTGCGAGGGGCCGCGCCGCCCCACCATCTGGATCTCCCGCACCTGGCTGTCGGCGAGGGCGGCGAGTGCCGCCTGGGGCATGTCGGTCGCACTCAGTTCCGCGGCGCCGCGGGCCAGTATCCGGGTCACGTCCACCGCCACGTTCCCCACGCCGATGACGACCGCCGCCCGCGCGCCGGCCACGAAACCGTCGGACACGACGTCCGGGTGCGCGCTGTACCAGGACACGAAGTCGGTCGCCGACCAACTGCCCGGCAACTCCTCGCCCGGCACTCCGAGGTGCCGGTCGGTGGCGGCGCCCACGCAGTACACGACCGCGTGGTAGAGGTCCCGGAGCCGGACGGCGGGCAGACCTTCCGGGCCGATCCGGACCCCGCCGAGGAACCGCACCCGCTCGTGCTCAAGGACCGTGCGCAGCGTGCCCTGCAGCGACTTGATCTTCTCGTGGTCGGGCGCCACTCCGTAGCGCACCAGACCGTACGGGCACGGCAGCCGGTCCAGAACGTCCACCCGGATTCCGGGCACCCGCTCCTGCTGGACGAGACCCTGCGCGGCGTACACCCCACTCGGCCCTGAGCCGACGACGGCGACCTGCAGCACGGCACAACCCCTTCCCCGAGGAGAACGAGGAGCTCGCTGGTGCTTCCAGCATCGCACCGCACAGGGCGCCGGGGGAGGGGTGGGAGAGGGCCGGGCCGAGGCGCTGCGCCGACAGTGTGCCGCGCGGGCCACGCGCGCGTGCCTGTCCACGATGAATGTGATCATGCGGTTACGTTGCGTATGTGCTGGAAACATCCTTTCTTCATCTTTCTGATCGTGATGAGCCGGACGGGGCGGTGTCCGTACGGCGCGCCTGGCAAGTGCGCGAGAACGACACCGCCACGACGTGGTGCGATGTCCGGCTGAGTTTCGCCGACGGCGCCGGGGTCGACCTGCTCGCGGCGGTGTGCGAGGGGTGCGTCTGCATCGAGGACGTACGCGCCCGGCCCGCGCTCTCCCTCGACGACCTGGCCGTGCTCGCCGACTGGATCGAGGGCCCGCTCCTTGAGGCGTGCGGGGGCACGGCCGTGGCGGCGGGCGCCGCGGGCGGTGACGGGGGCCCCGGCAAGCGGCACGCGCGCCCTGCGCCGCCGCGCGGTGTCGAGAGCCGTCGGCTGGTCGCCGGGGAGTATCTGGCGGCCCAGCGGTCGGGGCGCGATCCGGTGCTCGCGGTGATGTCCGCGACGGGGTACAGCCGGCGGCGGTCGCTCAGGCTGATCGCGGGGGCGCGGGACGCGGGGCTTCTGGCCGCGCGGCATGTCCGGCGCTGACGCCATCCGGCTCCGCAGGTGCCAAGGAGCGGCCGGTCGGGTGCAGCTCGGGTGCGGGTGCGGGTGCGTCGTGGCCGGCCGCGCAGTTCCCCGCGCCCCTCGGCGGGCGCGCCTGCGGGGCTGCCCTCACATCTCGCGCATCCTGCTGATCTCGGTCGTCTGCTGGGCGATCACGTCGTCGGCCATTTCGCCGATCTGGATGTTGTTGCCCTGGGAGAGGACGTCCGTGGCCATGGTGATCGCCCCGTTGTGATGGGTGATCATCAGCTTCAGGAACAGCTCGTCGAACGCCTTGCCCCTCGCCGCGCGCAACGTCTTGAGCTGCGCCTCGGTCGCCATGCCCGGCATCACGTCGTGGTGGTGACCCTTGTCCTTCTCGCTCTTCCCGTCGCCGCCGTGGTTCTTGAGCCAGGCCTTCATCGTCTCGACCTCCGGCCCCTGTGAGGCGGCGATCCGCTCGGCGAGCCGTTTCACCGGCGTCGACGAGGCCTGCTTCGGGGCCAGTTCGGTCATCACGATGGCCTGGGTGTGATGCTCGATCATCATCCGGGCGTAGTCGAAGTCCGCGGAGTTGGGGGTGTCGTCGTCGGACCGCTGCTTCGCCGCGTCCGCGGCGGAGAGCGTCTCGGCGGCCTCGCCCGGTTTGCCCGGCGCGATCACCGAAGGGCCCGTGTCCGGAGCGGACTTGGCGTCGTCGTCGGAGCCCGTGCAGCCGCCGAGTGCGAGAACGGCGGCCGTCACGGACGCCGTGATCAGACGGCGGGACGTACGGCGAGCGAGCACAGTGACCTCCTGTGGCACATGAATCGGCAGACACCTGGTGAATCTTGTGAGTGCGGACACCTTGTGAGTGTCGATGACCGTCCTAGCACGCTTCCGCGCGCCAATGATCAAAAACATTCATTACGAATGCGTTGCCACCTGTTGATCTGTGCATGATGAAGACGATACTGCGGTGGTACCTGAACCGTTCGACTTCGAACGGCCACTAGGGAGGACGCAGTGATCCTGTTGAACAATCACCGAACGCGGCGCAGACGTCTGGGAGTTGCCGCCACCGCGGCCGGTCTGCTGGCCGCCCTGCTGACGGCGGGCCCCGCGGTCGCGACCCCCGACCCCGGGGACGCTCCGGTGACTTCGGAGAAGGTCTCCAAGAGCGAGGCGGCCGAGGCCAGAGCGGCGATCGCGAACGGCGAGATACCCGGGCAGGACGAGATCGTCCACTCGGACAACATCCAGCACCTCGCGAACATCCCCAAGGACGCCCTGCCCGGCACCAACTCGGACCTCGCCTTCCAGGGCAAGTACGCGTTCGCCGGCAACTACGACGGCTTCCGCATCTTCGACATCAGCAACCCGAAGGCCCCGAAGACGGTCTCCCAGGTGCTCTGCCCGGGCTCGCAGAACGACATCACCGTCTCCGGCGACCTGCTCTTCCTGTCCACGGACTCCTCGCGCAGCGACAACTCCTGCAGCAGCACCACGCAGCCCGCGACCGAGAAGTCCTCCTGGGAGGGCATGAAGGTCTTCGACATCAGCGACAAGAAGAACCCGAAGTACGTCGCCGCCGTCGAGACTGCCTGCGGCTCCCACACCCACACGCTGGTGCCGGAGCGCAAGAACGTCTACGTCTACGTGTCCTCGTACTCGCCGAGCGCCACGTTCCCCGACTGCCAGCCGCCGCACGACGGCATCTCGATCATCAAGGTGCCGCGCAAGGCTCCCGAGAAGGCGGCGGTCGTCAGCTTCCCCGTCCTGTTCCCCGGTGAGGGCGCGGACGGCGGCGGCAACCCGGGCGGACCCACCAACCCGGGCGTCTCCAAGACCACCGGCTGCCACGACATCACCGTGCTGCCCTCCAAGGACCTCGCCGCGGGCGCCTGCATGGGCGACGGCATCCTGTTCTCCATCAAGGACCCGGAGAACCCGAAGATCATCGACCAGGTCCAGGACAACGTGAACTTCGCGTTCTGGCACTCGGCGAGCTTCAACCAGAAGGCCGACAAGGTCGTCTTCACCGACGAGCTGGGCGGCGGCGGTGCGGCCACCTGCAACGAGACCGTGGGCCCGAACCGCGGCGCGGACGGCATCTACGACATCGTCGGCAAGGGCGACAAGCGCAAGCTCGTCTTCAAGAGCTACTTCAAGATCCCGCGCCACCAGGCCGACACCGAGAACTGCGTGGCCCACAACGGCTCGCTGATCCCGGTCAAGGGCAAGGACATCATGGTCCAGGCCTGGTACCAGGGCGGTATCTCCGTCTGGGACTTCACGAACTCCTCGAAGCCCAAGGAGATCGCCTTCTTCGAGCGCGGTCCGCTGAGCACCACGACCATGGTCACCGGCGGCTCCTGGTCCGCGTACTACTACAACGGCTACATCTACTCGAACGACATCGCCAAGGGCTTCGACGTTCTGAAGATCAATGACCGTCGTACGGATCCGGCGAAGAAGAACCGGCTGAACGAGCTGAACGTCCAGACGCAGCCGGACTACTTCGACTGACCGGCGGCGTCCGTCTCCTGGTTCGCCACGCCACCGTGACCGCGGCCTTCTTCCAGCTCGCGGCCGCCGGGAGCGAAGAACCGTGAGAGATCGTCGTGGTACGTCCCGCCGGGTGCTTCGGCGCCCGGCGGGGCACCCCGTTCCCAGTCCAGCCCGTACCGCCGGAACAGCTCGGCCCGCAGCACCGGCACCGGCATCGGGACCCCGGGCACCAGGGCCGAGTACACCGCGCCCATCAGCAGCGCCCGCAGCATCGGGTAGTCGGCGGCGGTGTCCGGCGAGCCGTAGCGGGACATGGTGTCGCTCAGCAGCTCCGCCAGCCGGCGCTGCTCCGGACACTGCTTGAACCCCTCGCCCTGCAGGATGCCCGCCATGTGCTGGCGCATCAGCACCGGGTGGTCCCGGGCGAGGCCCAGGATCGCGTCGATGGCCCGCGCCATCCGCTCCTGGCCGTCCTCGGTGCACGGCTCGCGCTCCAGCGCCTCGTCCAGCGTGCGGTGCATCAGCCGGTGCACGGCGGACTGCACGAGCAGACGCTTACCGGGGAAGTAGTACGAGACGAGACCCCGGGCGGAGCCCGCGCGGTCCGCGATGTCGCCCAGCGTCGTGGCGTCGTATCCCCGCTCGCCGACGAGCTCCAGCGCCGCCTGCAGAAGCCGCTCGCGCGAACGCCGCCGCAACTCTTCATTGACCGATGCGCTGCGAGGGGACATCCTATGAACTCCTGCGTTGACTGGCTGCCAGCCAACTATACTCAGCGCGTCCGGGCCGGTCCCCTCGGGGATCACTTCCGGGCTGCCGTCCGTCCGGGGCGACGCGGGGGATCGTCCCGGGCGGTCGGGAAGGAAGCAGCGCGCCCCTGCCGGGCTATCAGAGCTGAGGGACGGCCCGGGGGATCAGGCCCGGATCAGGTGGGGATCAGGTCCAGTACCGGCCGAAGTCCGTTCGGCCGGTCGGTCACCGGCAGATGGTCGACGAAGTACACCCCGCACCCCAGGGCCGCCGCTCCGCCGTCCGCCAGCCGGTCGTCCCCGACCATCAGGGTGTCGCGCGGATCGGCCCCGAGCGCGTCGCAGGCCGTCGCGAAGAGCCGGGCGTCCGGCTTCTGGACACCGTGCTCGTACGACAGGACGTAGGTCCCCACGTACGCGTCGAGGCCGTGCTCGCGGAAGACGGGCCGCAGATCCCAGCCGATGTTGCTGACCACACCGATGGCGACCCCTCGGCCGCGAAGCGTGCGCAGTACGTCGATCGCGTCGGCGTACGGACGCCAGGCCGCCGGGTTCATGTGCCGGTCGTACAGCGCCTCGTACAGCTCCGCGGCGGGCAGCGCCACCTGGCGGCAGGCTCCGGTGTACGCGGCCCGGTGCGCCTCGGCGCTCTCGTCGCGGATCCCCCACAGCGCGGTCAGCTCCGGCGGCACCGGCCCCCTGTGCGGAGCGCCGCCGGGCAGCGCGCCCGCCGCCTCCAGTTCCTTCGCCGTCCGGAGCAACTCCTGCTCCGGCAGGGATGTCCCGGCCTCGGCCAGTACGGTGCGCAGCCAGCTCTCGGTGGATTCGATACGGAAGAGGGTCCCGGAGAAGTCGAACAACACGGCAGCCATGCGGGGGAAGTTACCCACCCCGCGGTCCGGGTATGTCCTCCCGCGGGCCTCCGCCCCTGGTCAGAGAGGTGCCGTTCGATGCCGTAGGGTGGAGACATCGACGCGGGGTGGAGCAGCTCGGTAGCTCGCTGGGCTCATAACCCAGAGGTCGCAGGTTCAAATCCTGTCCCCGCTACTCGTTTCCGAGGGCCCGTACGGCATCAGCCGCACGGGCCCTCGGGCGTCGCGTCGGAGTGCCGGCCGTGCCCGACGTCCGACGCGCACTCAGGGCCTGCGGTCCCGGAAGGTGCGGCGCAGGTCGCTCACCCAAGCGTCGGGGTTCTCCCACGGGATGAAGTGACCGCCGTGGTCATGGGCGTTGACGTTGACGTGGTGGAACCAGGCCGCCTGCGGGCCGGTCTCGAACGCCCGGACGCGCTCTGCGGCGGTGTGGACGCCGGGTGGGTTCTCGTACGTGACGAAGGTCAGGCCGACCGGGGCCTGCACGACCGGGGTGCGGTCATGGGAAGGGACCCACGGGTAGCGGTTGGCGTTGGCGTAGTAACGCATCGACGTGGCGATGGAGTTGTTCACCCAGTAGATCGTGGCGTGGGTGAGCAGGTCGTCCCTGGTGAAGACGGACTCGACGTCGCCGCCGTTGTCGCTCCAGGAGTTCCAGCGCTCCAGCAGCCAGGCGAGCAGCCCGGCGGGAGAGTCGCTCAGCCCGTGGGCCAGGGTGGCGCCGTCGAGCATGTGCACGGTGAGGTGGGACGCCGAGCGGTGGTCCAGCTCGACGACGCGGGCGCGCACGTCGGCTGGCTGGTCGTCGGTGAGGGGCCGGTTCCGGGCGAAGTCCCAGGCGCGGGGGCCGGTGAAGAAGTCCAGCGGCAGACCGGAGCCGATGTGGATGCCGTACAGCTCGTCGGCGTACTTGTGGCCGAGCTGGCTGGAGACGATCCCGCCGATGTCGCAGCCCCCGGCGGCGTACTTCTCGTAGCCCAGGGTCTCGGTCATCAGGGTGTGCCAGAGGTCGGAGACCTTCCAGAAGTTGACGTCCGGGAAGCCGGTGAGCGGGCCGGGGAAACCGAAGCCGGGCAGGGACGGCACGATGACGTCGAACGCGTCCGCGGGGTCACCGCCGAACGCGGCCGGGTCGGCGAGCGGGCCGATCACCTTCGACCAGTGCCAGAACGTCCAAGGCCAGCCGTGGGTGAGGATCAGCGGGACCGGGCGGGGGCCGCGGCCCGCCTTGCGCATGAAGTGCACCGGGACACCATCGACGGCCACGCGGTAGTGCTCGTGGACGTTGATGGCGGCCTCGGCCCTGCGCCAGTCGTAGCCGTCCCGCCAGTAGGCGACCAGCTCACGCAGACAACTGTCCGGGACGCCGTAGGACCAGTCCTCGTTCCCCTCGTCCAGTGGGGGGCGGGTCGACGCGAGACGGGCGCGCAGGTCGTCGAGGACCTCGTCGGACACGTGGATCGGGGTGGGCTCCAGGGGGAAGGTGCGCGAAGTGGTCATGGCATGGGTCCTTACGGGCGCGGAGGAAACCGTGTCGTCGTCGGTCTGCCGAAGGGGCGGTCGGGTCGGTCGGGTGGCCCGCCACGCCGCCGATGCGCTCCTACTCCGCGGGCGGCAGCGGGCCGAGGACCGGGTTGGTCAGATGCTGGTAGATGATCGAGGTGCGGAAGGCGATGATCTCGCGGCGGTTGGTGAACTGGTCCAGGAGGAAGGCGTGCAGATGGTCGATGTCCTGGGCCGTGACATGCACGAGGAAGTCGTCGCTCCCGGTCATCGTGTACACGGAGACGACCTCCGGCAGTTGGGTCACCGACTGCTCGAACGCGGTGACGACGTCCCGGCGCAGGGGGCGTACCTGGGTGAACACCATCGCCTGGACCGACCGGTTGAGGGCCTTGAAGGAGATCTCGGCCCGGTAGCCCCGGATGACGCCGCGCCGCCGCAGGAGCCTCGTGCGTTCCAGACAGGTCGAGGGGGCTATGCCGAGTTTCCCGGCGAGGGCGCGGTTGGACTGCCGACCGTCGGCCTGCAGTTCGCGCACGATCGCCGAATCAAGTTCGTCCACGGCTTCCTCCACTGTCCGCCTGCCGAATGGGATTCGGTGCAACTCCCGGTGGTCCGCGCATCAGCCTAGCTTCGGCGCCATGAGTCGAGCATTCGCACATGAAGAGGTCGTCGTCCGCCGCGGACGCCGCTCCGGCCTGCCGCTGATCGTCGCCATCCACTCCCGCGTGCTGGGGCCGGCGGCCGGCGGCTGCCGGATGCGCCGTTACGACACCTGGCAGGACGGACTGACCGACGCGCTGCGCCTGTCGGAGGCGATGACGTACAAGTCGGCGGTGGCCGGTCTGGACTTCGGGGGCGGCAAGAGCGTGATCGCCCTGGACCGGGACACCGACGTCACCCCGGCCCTGCGGGAGGCCGCACTGGAGGACCTGGGCGAGCTGGTCGCCTCCTTCGACGGTTCCTACCGCACCGGCCCGGACATCGGCACCGGCCCCGAGGACATGGTGGTCCTGCGGCGCTTCTCGCCGTACGCGTACTGCGCGCCCGAGGAGCACGGCGGCACCGGCGACTCCGGCGGGCCCACCGCCACCGGTGTCCTGGCCGCTCTGCGGGCCGGCGCCCGGCATGTCTACGGCGACGCCTCCTGCACCGGCAAGGTGGTGGTCGTCAGCGGGTTCGGGTCGGTCGGCAGCCGGGTCGCCGCCGGCCTGGCCGCAGAAGGGGCACACGTCGTGGTGTCGGACGTGGACCACTCCCGCGAGGAGGCCGCGCTGGCGAGCGGGTACGGCTGGGTCGAGCCCGGCCGGGCCCTGTCGGCTCCGGCCGACATTCTCGTTCCGGCCGCCGTGGGCGGGGTGTTCGACGAGGCGAGTGTCCCCCGGCTCACCGCACCGCTGATCGTCGGGCCGGCCAACAACCAGCTCGCCGACGAGTCGATCGCCGACGCCCTCGCGGAACGCGGCATCGTCTGGGTGCCGGACTATGTGGCCGGCGCCGGAGGGGTCGCCTACACGCTCAGCCGGGAGTCCGAGGGCTACAGCCACGAAGCCGCCCTGGAGCGGGTGGAGGGCATCGGGGACACCGTCGGGCACATCCTCGGCCTCGCGCGCACGACCGGTGTCACCCCGGCGCGGGCCGCCCGGCAGATGGCCGAGCGCCGCCTCACCGCGGCCGGCTCGCCGACAGCGACAGCGACAGGGGTAGGGGTAGCGGTAGAGGCGGCGGCAGCGGTAGAGGCAGCGGCAGTGACTGCCCGGCCTCTCAGCCGATCGTGACGACCCGCGCCCAGGACGGCGGGGTGTCCGGGACGTAGTCGGGGTCCTCCTCGTCCGCCGCGCGGACGGGGCGCGGGAAGAGACCGACGACCGTACGGCAGGGCGGCGGCGCGGAGGGCCAGGGGGTCTGGCCGTCCGTGAGGGCGACGATCACGTCGGGGCGCGGCCGGGAGCGCAGTGCCCGGGCGAAACCGGAGCGCAGGTCCGTGCCCCCACCGCCGACCAGCTCGATGTTCTCCGCGCGGCAGAGCGGCACGGCGACCCCGGCCGCCGCGTCGCAGGAGATCACCGAGACCAGGTCGCGCCGCCCGCCCACCGCCCGCGCGATCGCCGCCACCTCCAGCAGCGCGCTGCCCAGCTCGGCGTCGCTCACCGACCCGGAGGTGTCGATCACGACACAGACGCCGGGCGGTGTACGGCGCAGGCTCGGCAGCACGACTCCGGGGACACCGGCCGAGCGCCGGGACGGGCGCCGGTAGCTGTGGTTCTCGCCCGCGCCCGGCGCGCCCGCCGCCGACCGCACCGCCGCACCCAGCAACTGCCGCCAGGGCTGCGGGGGCTGGAAGGCCTCGTCCGCCCATCGGCGCCATCCTTCCGGGGCCTCGCCCGGCCGGCCTTTGATCCCCTCCGCGACCCGGAAGCGGACCGCGTCCTGCTGGTGCCCGCTCAGCCCGTGCGCCCCGTCGGGACCCAGTTCCCACGGCCGGTGCTGCCCGTCGGCGCCACTGCCGCAGTCCAGCCAGGCCAGGTCCGCGGTGAGTCCGGACATCGACGCCGTCCGCAGGTACTCCTCCATCAACAGCCCGTCCGGCAACCGCAGCAGTGACGGGAGCACCGCTCCGGCGGGCCGCGGCAGACCGTCCCCGTAGATGTCGTCGTTGATCTCGAAGTCCGCGGCGATGTTCCGGCGCAGCCTCCCCCAGCCCTCGGCTCGGGGGATCCCCGTCCCGCTTCGCTCGCCCGGTCCGAACTCCTCGTGCTGCCGCGCGTACCGCTCGCTCCTGCCGTGGTGGTCCCGGAGCAGGTGGGAGACCTCGTGCACCCACACGCCCGCCAGTTCCTCCATCGGCATGCGCGCCACGAACCCGGGGGAGACATAGCAGCGCCAGTGCGCGTCCACCGCCATCGTCGGCACCGACCGGTCCTCCACCACATGCAGGGCGAAGAGCGCAGCGGCGAGGTAGGGGCGCACCTTCACCGCGTGCAGCCGGGCGGCCAGCAACTTCTCCATGTCCAGGGGGAGTCCGGCCCGGTCGGCCGCCGCACCGGAGCCGGCCGGCTGCTTCGGCAGGGCGGCCCGCACCGGGCGCGGCGGCGCGGGCCGGGGCATCGGACGCGGCCGGGGGTGCGGAGCCCGCTGCCCAGGAGTCCTCGGGGCCCCCGTCACCGGCGTGTTCCCGCCGCCGCGCGCTCGGCGGCCGCGGCCGCCGCCGCGACCCGTTCCACCGACCGGTCCGCCTGCCGGGCGAGACCCACCACCCCGGCCAGCCGGTCCATCGTCGCAGGCACCTCCCAGTCGTCGCGACGCAGCGCGGCCAGGGCCGTCGCCGGGGCGACCAGCAGGTCCGCGGTGCCGGTCTCCAACGCCCGTACCAGCACGGCCCAGCCCGCCTCCCAGCGCGCCCGTTGCGGCCGTGCTCCGACGGCCGCCACCACCGCCTCCAGCGCGGCCTGCCGCAGATCGCCCCGCTCCGGCAGCTCGGCGGCGGCCGGGTCGGCGAGCAGTGTCTCCGGGTCCGGCAGGTCCATCCGGTCCAGATGGGCGAGGAGTTCGAGCCCGGGACCGTCGCCCACCGCACCCCGTACGAGCAGGGCCAGCACCTCGCGGGAGACCGAGGCCGCCGTACCGAAGGCCAGCAGGGTCAACGCGGTGTCCCAGCTCCGGGGCGAGGGCCACGCGCCGCCGCGCCGCGTCTCGGTGCTCGGCAGCCGGTGGATCAGCGTCGGCCGTGCGGTCAGGAAGCCGCAGACCGCGCGCCGGGCGAAGGCCACCGCCTCCGGCAGCGACTCCGGTGCCAGCCGGGGCAGTTCTGCCCTCGGCCAGACGCCGCCCAGTCCGCGCACCACCACCTCCTGGTCGTGCACCCAGTACAGATGCACGAACCGGTTGGCCAGCGGCGGGCTCAGCTCCCATCCGTCCGCCGCGGAAGCGCGTGGGTTGGCGGCGGCCACGATCCGTACGCCCGGCGGCAGTTGCAGCGCACCGACCCGCCGCTCCAGGACGACCCGGAGCAGTGCGGCCTGAACGGCCGGGGTGGCGGTGGAGAGTTCGTCCAGGAAGAGGAGTCCACGGCCGGCTCGTACGAGTTCCACGGCCCACTGCGGCGGCGCCATCGGTACGCCCTGCACCGCGGGGTCCTCGCCCACGATGGGCAGTCCCGAGAAGTCGGACGGCTCATGGACGCTGGCGATCACGGTCGTCAGCGGCAGGTCGAGGGAGGCGGCGAGCTGGGTCAGGGCCGCGGTCTTGCCGATACCCGGCTCGCCCCAGAGCAGCACGGGCAGGTCCGCCGCCACGGCCAGGGTGAGCGCTTCGAGCTGCTCGTCGGGGCGCGGCTCGGTGGTGGTCGTCCGCAGGAGGGCCAGGAGGCCGTCGGCGACGGCGAGGTGGGTGTCTGTACCCGGTACGCGGACAGGTACGGGTACGGGTGTGCCGTCGGCCGGAGCCGGGGCCGGGGCGGGCAGGAGGGTGCTGAGGGTCATGGGCATCACCTGAGGGGGTTGAGGGAACGGGAAAGCCCGTCCGGGACGGCAAAGGGAGTGGAAGGGGGGCCGCGGCGGGTCGCCGGTCACGACACCAGACCGGTGCGGGGCCGGGACCGGCCGATCCGCTTGCTGCGCATCGGAAGCGGCGTGAAACGGTCGAGCCGGGGGCGGTGATGGACTTTCACCCGTTTCGCGCCCGAGCCGTCCTCACCGACCGGGACGTCCGCGCTCCCTGCCGTACCGGCGGCCGGGTGCACGGCGACCAGTCCCGAGCGGAAGAGTCCGTGGTCGACGCGGCGGGCCGCGGCCGACTCCACTTCCTCGCGGAGCGGCCCGTCGCGCAGGACCGCACCAGGGCCGAGCAGGCCTTCGACGACGGCCAGTGCCCCGGCGATGTCACCGTGGCGGAGCCGTTCCCGGACCGCGGGCAGTGCCTCCGGATCGCGGTGCACCGTGTCGATGGCCCGCAGACACGGCAGCGCGGGCCCGCCGAGTGCCACGAGTAGTTCTTCGCGCCGCAGTTGGGCGGGGTGGTGATCGACCGCGGTCAGCACGCCTTCCCGCAGCGCGATCCGGTGGCTCTCGCCACGGCAGTCCACGCGGTGCGGGTCGCCGGGCTCGGGAACGGGACCGCCCACCGGCGCCGACCCGTAGCCCGCCAGTGCTGTGGCGACGAGCGGATGCAGCCGTTCGGCCGGGAGGAGTCCCAGCCGCAGCAGTTCCAGATCCGGCAGGACACGGGCCGCGGCCTCCGGCAGCACCGGAAGCGCCGCGATCTCCTGCGGTGGCGGCATGCCGGTGCCGGCGCGCAGGGGCCGGATCGTCGGGACATGGCTGTCGTCGGGGGCGACGAGTTCCAGTGCGGCCCGCCTGCGGGCACCGAGCCGCACGGTGAAGGCCCCGCGAGGAAGCCCCTCGGCCCGCAACAGCACCTCGGCCTCGGCGGCCCAACTCCCCTCCGCCCACACGGAATCATGGGGCGGTGCTTGTCCCGCCCCGCTCCGCGCCGCCAGGTCGCCGCTCCGACCGGCGTCCCAGAGATGCCGGTGCAGGTCGAGCCGGAAACGCCGCTCGGGATGTGGATGGGGGTGATGTTCGGGGGTGCTGTTCCCCGGCCCCTCCCACAGAGAGAGGGACATCCACTGCCCGCCGTCCGCCCAGGCGGGCGGGGTCCGCACCACCAGGTGCAACGGGTTGCCGCCGTAACTCCCGTAACGGGCCAGCGAGAGGGTGAGCCCGGGACGGAGCCGTCCGTCCGGGGCGATGCGGGGCATGTGCCAGCGGAGCAGGTCCGGCGCCAGCCGGCGCAGGTCGTCGCGGAGTCGGGTGACGAGAGAGGTGCCGTGGCGATGGCGCACGGCGCGCAGATCGAGATCGACGTAGACACGGGCGGCGGCGCAGGCCCCCGCCCAGTCACCGACCGCACGGCGTGCGGTCGCGTTCTCGACCATGGACGGTGGCACGGCGTACTCACGTACGCGCCGCCACATCAGCAGGTGGGAAGGAATCTCGTTCGCGAAGTGATGTGCCATCAGCACTCACCTTGCGCGAATGATTCCCCCAATCCGGAAAAGGAGAAGGTGTTCATCGCCCGCATGGTAACCACGCCGACGACGATCTGTCTTCCCCCTTTTCTCCTGTGTCCTGTGCCCTTTTCCATGTGCCGGATCCCGGACGGGGGCCGCCGACCGCGTCGCGGTGGCAGCCCCCGTCCGGGTCATGGGCGTCGCGCGTGGGCGAAGCCCCGTCGGTGCCAGAGCAGGCCGCCCGAGTGCGCGGGCTCGCCGCGCACAGCGGTCACCCGTCCCACGAGGATCGTGTGGTCGCCTCCTTCCAGGACGTCGTGGCGGACACAGTGCAGGGTGAGGGACGCGTCCCTGATGACAGGTGCCCGGTGGGAATCCGCGGCCAGGGGTACGCCGTCGAAGCGGTGTTCGGCCGGCCGCATGAAGCGTTTGACGAGGTGTTCCTCGCCCGGTCCGAGGAGGTGCACGGCGAAGTCCTCGGCGCCGGTCAGCGTGTCGTGCGTACGGGAGGTGCGGTCGAGGCAGACGAGGAACAGCGGCGGGGTGAGGGACAGTGAGCTGACGGCGCTGGCCGTCAGGCCGCGTGGCCTGCCCAGGTCGTCGTAGCAGGTGACGAGGGTGACGGGGGCGGCCAGGGCGGACATCGCCGCGCGGAAGGCCTCGGCGAGGTCCTGAGCCGGCGTCGCGGACGGAGACGTGCCGGACGGAGACGTGCCGGGCGGAGACGTGCCGGGCGGAGATGTGCTGGGCGGGGACTGGGATTCGAGGAGCGTCGAACTCATCGGGCCACCTCCAGGGGCCGGGCCGAGCCCTGCAGCCAGCGGCCCTCGGGGCGGCCGGAGAATCCGTCCCGGATGTCCCAGGCGACGTGGCCGCCCTTCACCGTGGTGGTGAAGCGCCCGGTGAACGTCCAGCCCTCGTACGCGGACCAGCCGCAGAGCGCCTGTACGTCGTGTGCGGAGAACTGCCAGCGGTCGGACGGGTTCAGGAGGGTCAGGTCCGCGTCCGCACCCACTTCGAGCCGGCCCTTGCCGGCCAGGTCGAAGAGCCGGGCGGGCCCCTCGCCCATCAGCCGGGCGAGGTGCGTGGCCGCCTCGTCCGGGGCGATGTCCCGGGTCCGCAGGCCGGTCCAGACGGCCGTGGCCAGTTCCTGGACGCCGGGCAGGCCGGGCGGCGCGTCGGCCGGCGGACGGTTCTTCTCCTCCACGGTGTGCGGGGCGTGGTCGCTGCCCAGGGTGACGACCTCGCCGCGCAGCAGGGCCTGCCACAGCCGCTTCTGGTCCCGGCACTCGCGGATGGCGGGGGAGAGCCGGGTCCGTGGACCGCGCCGGGTGGTGTCGTCGTGGGTGAACGACAGGTGATGGCCGGTCACTTCGTAGGTGAGCGGCAGTCCCTCGGCGGCGGCGGCCGACAGCAGATCGGCCTCCTCCGCCGACGACACATGCAGGATGTGCGTCTTCGTGCCGTACTCGCGCACCAGGCGCACGACATGGGCGACGGCGACGATCCCACCGGAACGAGGCCGGTGCGGCTCGTACCCGCCGTACGAGTCGGGGGCGCCCGCACTCGCGTCGAGCAGGTCGAAGACGTGCTGGTCCTCGGCGTGCAGGACGAGCCGGACCCCACCGCGGGCGGCGGCGGCGAAGGCCCGCCGCAGCTGCTCGCCGTCGCGGAACACGACCGGGGCCGTGTGGTGGCCGGCCATGAACACCTTCGCCGAGCTCGCGATCCGCGGGTCCAGCTCGGCCAGCAGCTCGGGGTGGTCGGGGTCGGCGCCCATGTGGAAGCGGTAGTCGATCCATGAAGTGCCCTGGATGACCGCGGCCTTGGCGAGCATGCTGGTCTCGTCCAGGGACGGCGGACGGGTGTTGGGCATGTCCATCACGGTCGTCACACCGCCGACGAGGGCGGCCCGGCTGCCGTGCTCCCAGTCCTCCTTGTACTCCAGACCGGGTGTACGGAAGTGGACGTGGGAGTCGATCAGGCCCGGCAGCACGTAACGGCCACGGGCGTCGAGGCGCGGGCCCGGCGGCAGCGGCTCGCCCGGGGTGGGCAGGGCCGCGACCCGGCCGTCACGGACGACCACCGTTGCGTCGCGGACACCGTCGGGGGTGACGAGACGGCCCCCTTCGACGATCAGATCGGCGGGAAGGTCGGCGGATCGGGGCTTCAACGGTTCCACGTCAGACTCACCAGTTCCTTGCAGAGGTCGTTGGTCGGTCCCATCAGGGCGACGGCACGGGCGTCGCGGCCGTAGCGGTTGATCTCGTTCGAGGCGACATAGCCGGCCGAGCCCAGCAGCCGCTCGACGGCGTTGATGACGCGCTCGGCGGCCGAGGAGGCGACGAGCTTGGAGTGGAGCGTGGCGATCCCCGGGTCGTCGGCGGTCCGCCGGCCGGCCCGCTCGACGACCGCGCGGGCGGCCTCGACCTCGCCCGCGATGTCCACCAGCCGGTGCCGGACGGCCTGTTGGGCCAGCAGACCGCGCCGCTCGGCGTGCCGGTGGGCGAGATCGAGGGCCGCCTCGGCCAGGCCGACGGACACGGCACCGAGCGTGGCGCCGCTGTCCCGGACCCCGGCGATGATCGAGGCGGCGGCGCCGATCGGGCCGAGCCGTGCACTGTCGGGTACGTGGCAGTCGTGCACGGAGACGAAACCGGTCGCCGAACCGCGCATGCCGGTCAGCCGCAGCGAGGTGTCGGGTTCCAGGCCGGGGGCGTCCGCCGGTATGAGGAAGAAGGTCTGGCCGGCGGAGCCGTAGCCGGTGTCCGGGGCGGCGTCCGGCGCGGGCTCCTCGGTCTGGGCCAGCACCAGGTAGATGTCGGCAAGCCCCGCGCTGGTGGTGAAGGACTTGGCGCCGTTGAGGACCCAGCCCCCGTCGGACGTGCGGCGGGCGACGGTGGACAGGTGCTTCTTGTTCGCGCCGGCCCCCGTCTCGCTCCAGGCGGAGGCGGCGAGCCAGTCACCGCGGGCGAGTTGCGGCAGCAGCCGGCGCCGCAGGGCAGGACTGCCGTGTTCGAGGATGCGCCTGCTGACCGCGTAGTGCTGGAACAGCATGATCGAGGCGGAGGCGTTGACCTGCGCCACCCGCGCGACCGCCGAGTTGAGGCCGTGCGCGTCGGCGCCGGTGCCGCCGTACTCGTAGGGCAGTGCCAGACCGAGCAGTCCGGTCTCGCGCAGCAGGGCCAGCGCCGGCCGGTCGGGTTCGCCGCTCGCGTCGGCGTCCCGGGCGGCGGCGGCGAGGCGCTCGCGCATCGGCGCGGTCAGACCGGTGGACGGGCCGGTGGTCGGATCGCCGGTCGGCACGGGGAGCGGCACGTCGGTCGCGGTCAGTGCCGGGGCTTCGGGCACGGTCAGGCTGTCAGCGGAAGCCATGACAACTCCTCGGAGGTGGAGGCGGGCAGGAAGAGGCCGCGGTAGTCGACCTGCTTCTCCGCGACGGAGATCCAGGCGAGCCGTCGGTCGCCGGGGTCGCCCGTGATGCGGGCCGAGGCGCGGACCGTGGCGCCCGGGGTGCGCAGCGAGAGCAGGTCGTTGTCCGGCTGCTCCGAGACACCGGACAGCAGGTAGGGGATCGTGCCTTCCACGGCGGCCCCGGCGGCGAGGCAGGTGGCGCCGGTCAGCGCCACCGTCGGGTGCCAGGACGGTACGGAGATGGCGCGGACCGCGAGGGCGCCCGGACCGTCGGGGAGCAGGGTGGCCACCTTGGGGAAGGCTCCGGTGGTGTCCCAGCCCAGGGCCCGGCAGACGGCGAGACGCAGCCCGGTCATCCGGTCGAACAGCACGGGGTCGTCGGCGAAGAGGTCCTCGACCGTGTGGACACCGAGTTCGGCGGCGTGCACGAAGAGGTACGGATTGCCCATGGAGACCAGCGAGACGGGGACCGTACGCCCCTCGAAGGGGATACCGGTGACGGGCTCGCCGGTGATCAGGAGGTCGTTCACCGGCCGCGGCGGCGAGCAGAGGAAGTGGGCCGTGAAACGGGTGCCCCCGTCGTCGGTCTCCTCCGCCTCGCACACCACGTTGTCGCCGTTGTTGAGGACGTTGACCCGGACCCGGCAGCCGGCCACGAGGGGCTGGATCATGCCGGTACGGGCCGCCGCCTCGACCGCCGCCAGGATGGAGTGGCCGCAGGAGCCGCGCAGGTCGAAGCTGTCGAGACTGTCCGGCATCGACTGGACGAAGCGGTAGTCCAGGTCGAAGAGGGGATGCCGGGAGGGCTGGACGAGGGCGTTCTTCAGGACGTCCGCGGCTCCCTGGTCGGCCAGGGCCGTCCTCAACTCGGTGAGCCGGGCGAGCAGTTCGGGTTCCGAGGCGGGCAGGGTGCGCGCGTCCATCACGGCGGTGGGGCAGGGGGTGCCGTGGGCGCGGGCGAGGCTGACGGTCACGCCGCCTCCTGGAGAACTCGTACCGGAGTGTGGAGGGTGATCGGGGTCTTGGCCGTGGCGAAGAACTCCTGGCGCCACAGCTGGTGCGACATCAGGGACCACAGGGCCAGGGAGACGGTGTCGCTGGGCCGGTTGGCCTGCTCGTCGAAGAGGGCGTCGACCCGCTCGGGGCGGATCCGGCCGTCGGCGCGCAGGGTCTGCGGCGACAGCACGTCACGGGCGAGGGTCCACAGCCGCTGGCCGGGCGTGAGCATCGCGGTGACGGGGAGGGTGAAGGGCTGCTTGGGCCGCTCCAGCACACTGCGCGGGATCAGCCCCTGCGCGGCCTGGTACAGGGCCCGCTTCACTCCCAGGCCCGGTACGAGCCGCTGCTCGTCGGTGAGGGTGGAGGCGAAGCGCACCACGGACGGCTGGGTGAACGGCAGCCGTACCTCCACCGAGCTGGCCATCGACAGGTGGTCGACGCGGCGCAGGTGGTAGGCGGGCAGCCGGTAACGCTGCTCCACCGCGCCGATGCGCTGCAGCCGGGTGCCGGGGCTGCTGTGCAGGATCCGCCGGATGCCGGGCGGCAGGGCGGGGCCGACCGCGTTCACGGCGAAGGCGTACTCGTCGGTGTACAGGCTCCGGCGCAGGGCCCCCGGGACGGCGGCGAGGTGGTCGAGGTAGCCGTCGATCCAGCTCGAACCGTGGTGTGCGGCGACCGCCTGGGTCATCCGGGAGTAACCGCTGAACAGTTCGTCGGCCGCGTCGCCGGTGAGGGCGACCTTGAAGCCGGCGTCACGGACCGCGCGGAAGAGGGAGAAGGTGGAGAGGGTGATGGGGTCGGCGTTGGGCTGTCCCAGGTGGCGTACGACGTCGGTCATGAGGTCCGGGAAGGTGGCCGGATCGACCTCGACCTGGTGGTGGGTGGTGCCTGCGGCGCGGGCGACCTCGGCGGCGTAGGCGCGTTCGTCGCTGGGCCAGGTGCCGGTGTAGGCGATGTTGAAGGTGTGCAGGCTGCCGGTGCCGCCGCTGTCGCGCAGTGCCTGCGCGGCGAGTGCGGTGACGAGGCTGGAATCGAGCCCGCCGGAGGTGACCGCGGCGACGGGGGCGTCCGCGATGAGGAGCCGTGACACCTCTTCGGACAGCAGGTCACGCAGCTGGTCCCCGGCCTCTTCCAGGGTGCGGTCCTTGTCGGGGCGCAGGCCCTGCTCGTGGGCCATCGGACGCTGCTTGATCCGCAGTCCGTCCCGGTGGCTGAGGAGGACGGTGGCGGCCGGCGGGAACACCTGCACCCCGCGGAACATCGTGCGGTTGCCGAACGGCGTCTTGGAGGTGAGGTAGGCGTCGAGACCTGCCTCGTCCTCCTCCGCCTTCACCCCGGCGAAGCCCAGCAGCGCGGGCAGTTCGGAGGCGAAGTGGAAGCGGCCGGCGCCGCGGTCCCAGTGGTAGTAGAGCGGCTTCATGCCCGAGTCGTCGGTGGCCAGCACCATCCGGGGGGTCTCCCGCAGGTCCATGACCGCCACCGAGTACATGCCGTCCAGGTGCTCGGCGAACCGGTCCCCGTAGGTGATGTACAGCGCGGGCAGGATCGAGCCGTCGCACAGGTCGTCGAAGTGGAAGCCGAGGCCGGCCAGGCGGGTGCGCAGCTCGCGGTGGTTGTAGATCTCACCGTTGAAGACCACGGTGACCCTGCCGAGGTGGTAGGGCTGGGCCCCGCCTTCGGGGTCCATGATCGACAGGCGGTTGTTGCCCAGTGCCCAGTCGGGCCGGTGGGCGACACCCTGGGCGTCGGGACCGCCGTGGTGCATCAGGTCGGCGACGCGGCGCAGTTCGGCCTGGTCGGAATGGACGTTGAAGGTTCCGTATATGCGGCACACGCTGCGTTCACCTGACCTGTGAGGAGTAGCCGGCGGCGGAGTAGAGCGCCGGGTCGAAGGGGCTGGGTCCGCCGCAGGTCACGAAGCGGCGGGCGGTGGGACCGGTGTGCGGGTTGCGGGCGCCGTGCAGCACCCCGGGCGCCGCGTACAGGACGTCGCCGGCGCTCACGTCGATCCAGCGGTCACGCAGATACATCTGGCCGACGCCCTCGAAGGCGATGAACGCCTCGTCGCTGTCGGGGTGCAGATGGACGTTGAAGGTCTCGCCCGGCTGCTGGATGCCGCAGTGCAGGCACAGGCGGCTGCTGCCGTTGCCGGGCCAGAACACGAAGTTCATGGTGGCCCGGCGTTCGGCGGCGTCGACCTGCCCGGTGCCGCCGAAGCCGCGCAGCTGGGTGGTGTCGTCCCAGAGGGAGGAGTGCAGGACCGGAGCGCTCCCGACGGGGGCGTTCGCGAGCGGGGTGCGCCACACGTAGGCGGTCAGGCCCCTGCCGCCCGCCGTGAGGGTGAGGGCGCGACCGGTGGGGGCGTAGGCGGCGGATCCGCGCTCGACGGGGAGGGCAAGGTCGCCGACGGCCGCGGTACCCGTGCCCGAGAAGATCACGACGGTGTTCTCCTCGACCGCGCTGCGCTCGGGGGAGTACGACTCGCCGGCGGCTATCCGGACGACGTGGAGGGTGACATGGGTGGCGCCCGCGGCCGGACTGACGGGGGTGGCGACCGTGGTGCGGGCGGTGGGGTCGGCGCCGGCGACGGGGCGGAACTCGAACTCGGCCGCGGTGATGATGCGGGCGTCACCGAGGGCGGTGGCCGAAGAGGACACGGCGGCTGAGACGGGTGCGGATGCGGGTGCGGATGCGGTGGATGGGGGCATTCCGATGGCTGCTTCCTGTGTACGAAGGCCGGTGCGGTGGCGTCGGCCCGCTGGTGCGGTGGGGGAGTTGGGGGAGAGACGGGGGGAGATGGGAGAGGCGAGTGGGGTGGGCCACGGGGGCCGGAGGGGCTGCTGTGGCTCCCTCTCTCTTCCTCCTGCAGGTTCGCGCGCCGGGTTCCCGGTCGTGTCCCGCGCCGCTCCCGGCGCACGGAGCGGTCGCGGGAACGGGGCGGTCGCGGGAACGGGGCGGTCGCGGGAACGGGGCGGTGGGCACGGAGCGGTGAGCCGCCGGGCGCCGGTTGCCGGGCGCCGGGCGGCCGGCGCCCGGCGGTGGGCACAGCGCCGGCCTGGTCGCCCGGCGTCGGGTGCCCGCCTTGGCCTCGGCCCTGGCTCCGGCTCCGGCCTTGGCCTCGGCTCCGGCCCCGGCCCTGGCTCCGGCTCCGGCCTTGGCCTCGGCCCTGGCCCTGGCTCCGGCTCCGGCCCTGGCTCCGGCCCCGGCTCCGGCCCTAGGCCCGGCCCCGGCAGCCGGCGGTCAGTTGTGCGTGAACGCTGCACGGCGCGCCCCGGGAGTGGGGCGCGCCGTGCGGCGTTCTTGCTGCTGTGCGTGGCGGTGCCTGTGGAGGCCCGAGTCGGTCCGGGTGGGTCCGAACAGGCCGGGTCAGCAGGCCTCTTGGGCGGCGACGGGCTGGGCCCGGTCGGCCTGGTCGTTCCGTTCGGGCCGGTCGGCCCGGTCGGTCGGCTGGGTCCGGTCGGTCGGGTCGGTCGGGTCGGGAACGGGCGGTGCCGGAGTGGCCGCAGCCGGCGGCTCGGCCGCGCGCCGCGCGGGCAGCGGCAGCCGCCCCTCCGCGAGAGCCAGCGCCCCGATGACCACCACGCCGCCCACCGGCACGTTCCAGGTGACGGACTCGCCGAGGGCAGCCGCACCGACGATCACCGAGAACACCGGGACCAGGTAGTTGACGCCGGAGGCCGTGGTCGGTCCCGCGTCCGCGATGAGCCGGTTCATCAGGACGAAGGCGATACCGGTGGAGGCGCCGCCGAGCACCAGGAGGGACAGCAGCGGGCCGGCCGTCACCTCGCCCGGCAGGTCCCAGCCGATGCTGAACGTGGTGATCAGACCGGTGATGACCATGGCCGAGGTGAGCTGCGCCGCGGTCACGGAGAGCGCCGGGATCTTGTACGGGGAGATGAAGCGGCGGAGGTAGACGAAGCTGATCGCGTAGCTGATCGCCGCCCCGACACAGGCGAGTTGGCCGCCGAGGGAACCGAATCCGTCGGTGCGCCACGGTCCGACCACGACGATCAGGCCGACGAAGCCGATCACGAGTCCGGTCACCTTGCGGGCCGTGGGCTTCTCCGTGCGGATGGCCAGGGCGGCGAGACCCAGGGTGACCAGCGGCGTCGCGCCCTGGATGACCCCGGCGATGGTCGCGGTGGTGTGCTGCTCGCCGACGGCGAAGAGGGTGAACGGTACGACGTTGCCGAACACCGAGGCGACGGCGATGTGTCCCCAGACGGCGCGGTCGGGGAAGGAGCCCTTGGTCACGGCGAGGATCAGGCCGACGACGAGGGCGCCCACGAGGAGCCGTCCGAAGGCGAGTTGGAGCGGGGCGAAGGCGTCCAGCGACACCTTGATGAAGGCGAAGCTGCACCCCCACAGGGCGGCGAGCAGGCCGAAGCGGGCCCAGTTGACGGGATGCATGTGATGACTCCTGAGATTTGTCGAACGGACGGGAGGAACGCGGAAGCACGGGTGCCGACAGCGCGCGCAAGGAACAGCGCGCGCAAGGAACAGGGCGCATGAGGGACAGGGCGCGTAACGGTCAGGGCTCGTCGATCTCGAACTGGTCGTACTTCTCCATGAGCGCGACCATCTCGGCCCGGGACGGGGTGTTCCCGTCGGCCAGAAGCTCCGCCAGCCCCGTGAAGTAGGCCTCGCGGTTCTCGGCGGGCGTGAAGATGATCAGCATCTCCGCCGGTGCGTCGCTGTCGTTGCGGAAGCCGTGCACGGCGTGCTCGGGCACGTGCAGGAAGTCGCCGGCATGGGCCTTGTGCCATCCCGTGCCGTCATGGACGGTGACCTCTCCGGAGATGACGTAGAAGGACTCCGAGATCCGGGTGTGGTAGTGCGGGGCCGCTCCGGCGGCGCCCGGCAGCATGTGGTGGTGGAAGAGGCCGAGGCGGCCGTCGGTGGTCTCGGCGAGCGCGATGTACCGGGTGGTGGTGGTCTCCCCGATACGGACCTTGACGGCGTCGCCGAACCTCTTCAGGGTCGAGACCAGCAGCGTCATGACGGGTCCTCCCACATGCTCAGGTACCGCTCGCCGGTGTCCGGCAGAACGGTGACGACCGTCTTGTCCCGGTACTCGGGGCGGCCGGCCACCGCCTGCGCGGCGTGCACCGCCGCGCCGGAGGAGACACCGACGAACAGGCCCTGCCCGGCGGCGAGTCGACGCGCGGTGTGCAGCGCGTCCGCGTCGCTGACGGCGATCACCTCGTCGATCAGGGAGACGTCGGTCGTCGGGGCGATGAAACCGCCGTTGAGGCCGGGAATGCGGTGCCGCCCGGCCTGCCCGCCCGACAGCAGCGGGGACCCCTGCGGCTCGACCGCGACGATCCGTACCCCGGAGTCGTGTTCCCGCAGGTGACGGGCGATCCCGGTGAGCGTCCCGCCGGTGCCCACCGCGCAGACGAGGGTGTCGACGCGACGGCCGGTCGCCGTGAGCGCGGCGGTGATCTCGGGGCCGGTGGTGGCGTAGTGGGCCTCGACGTTGTCCGCGTTCTCGTGCTGGCAGGGGAACCAGGAGCCCGGCGTGAACGCGTGGATCTCCTCGGCCTTCTCGATCGCTCCCGGGTAGCCGCGGTCGGCGGGGGTCCGGACGACCTCGGCGCCCAGCGCCGCCAGCAGACGCACCCGCTCGGTCGTCGCGTTGTCGGGCAGCACGATGACGCAGCGGTAACCGCGGGCCGCGGCGAGGGCGGCGAGCGAGATACCGGTGTTGCCCGAGGTGGCCTCGACGATCGTGCCGCCCGGCGCCAGATCGCCGCGCGCCTCGGCCGCCCTGAGCATGTACAGGGCCGCCCGGTCCTTGCTGCTGGACATCGGGTTGGCGGCCTCCAGCTTGGCCAGTATCTCGGCGCCCGGCGCCAGGCCTTCGAGCCTCAGCCGGATCAGCGGGGTGGCGCCCACCAGGTCGTCGATGCCGTCGGCGACGGCCGGCCGGACCAGGGACGGTCGGGAGGTGTGCGGTGCGAGGGTGCGCATGGTGTGATTCCTTGTCAGATCTGGGCCTGCGGGCGGAAGGGGCGGGAACACCGGGCTGCGGGCGGGGAGACCGGAGGGAGGCGGACCGGTGGCGCGGAAGGCGGAGGAGAGGGTGCCGGGCGATCCGGCGGCGGGGGAGCGGCTACCAGGAACCGGCCGAGGCGATGCTCGCGATGGTGTCCTCGGACGGGCGGCCCGGCGTACGCCCGGAGGCGGTGGCGGCCAGCATCCGCATCCCCTCCGGCACGTCCTTGTTGACCAGGGCCTGCGCGCCGATGATCGCGTCGTCGCCGACGGTCACCGGGCCGAGCACGGTGGCGTTGGTGCCGAGGATGACGTTGCGGCCCACGACCGGATGCCGGCGGTCGCCCCGCGGCCTGTCGTTGTCGCTCCACCAGCCGACCGCGCCGAGTGTCACCTGGTGGTAGATCGTCACGTCGTCGCCGACCGTGCACGTCTCACCGATGACCACCGCGGCTCCGTGGTCGATGAACACCCGGCGGCCCAGTACCGCTCCGGGGTGGATCTCTACGGCGGTCAGCCGGCGGGCCCAGCGGGCCAGCAGACGTGCCGTCATCCGGTGTCCGCGGGTGTGCAGCCGGTGTGCGACCCGGTGCGTCCACAGGGCGGTCAGCGCGGGGTGCAGCGCGGCTTCGAGACGGCCGCGGACGGAGGGGTCGCGTTCGACGACGACGCGCAGGTCCTCCCGCATCACCCGCAGCAGGTGCAGCGGACCGGTACCGGGGAGGGACGGAGGGGTGGCCGTCGGTACGGCGGCCCGGGGGCCGGCCGCGTCGGCCCGCCTGAAGGGCAGGACGGAGGCGGGCTCCTGGTCAGTGGGCTCCTTGTCGGTGGCGCTCATGGGGGCTCCAGTCGGTGAGGAAGGGGCGGCCGTGGACGGGTCCGGGACGGTGCGCGGGGGGCACGTGCCGCTCCGGACGAGGAGGGGGGAGCCCGACGGCCGCCGCTGTGGTCGAGGTCCCGAGAAGACCGTGCCCCATGCCGTTCCCGCTCTCTTCCCGCCCGGTTCCCCCTGCCCACCGGTGCGCGGGAGCCGCTCGGCGGCCCGGCCGGGAACGTACGGGGAGGGATCCGGGAACGGGCGGCGGGACACTCCCGTCGAGCGCCACTCCGCGCGGAAACGCGTGGGCACGACCGGAACAGTCGGTCCGGCGCCCTCACGTATCAAGGAAGCATCCACACATGTACGAACCATCAGTTGACCGGCCGTCAGTTGCCCGGCCGTCAGTTGTCCGGGGCACGCGGGACCTGGGCGAGCGCGACAGCCGCCGGATCCCGCCCGCCGTCGAGGAGACGAGGAGCCAGCCATGAGCGCGACGGCCGACCGCTACCGAGAGCCTCACCCCCCGGACAGTGCTCCGCAGCGCCTGCTGCTGCTCTGTCCTTCGAACCGCCTCGTCCGCGAGGCCGTCGCGGCGGGCTTCGCCGTACGGGTGCTCGCGGACGCCACTCTTCCCCCGAAGCCCGGGAAACCCCCGAAGCCCGCGGAGCCACCGAGGTCCCCGAAGTCCGCGAACACCCCGAACACTCCGGACTCCCCGGACGACGACGTTCCCCCGGGGATACCGGTGGAGCTCGTCGACCTCACGGACGAGACCACGCTGGCCGAGGCGATCGACGCCTCGGTCCGTGTCCATGGGACGCAACGGCTGCTGGCCTTCGCCGGCACGGCCGCCCTTCCCGCGGTCGCGAAGACCGCGGCCCGGCTGGGGCTGACCCCCAACCCGGTCGACGCGGCCCGGCTGCTGGGCGAGCCCGCGGCCATGAGGGCGCTGCTCAACGGCAGCAGGCACTCGTACGTACCCGCCGCACAGGCCCGTACGGCCCAGGAACTGCCCGCCGCGGTCGAGGAGATCGGCGCGCCGGTCACCGTACGCACCCTGCCGCCCTCCGCGCAGACCGCCGCCTGTCGCAGCGGGTCGGCGGGTGAGCGTTCCTATCTCGTGGAGCAGTATCTGGAAGGGCCGGAGTACGGCGTCGTGACCCTCACCGTGGACGGTATGCACCGGGTCGTCGGGGTCGTGGCACTGCACGGCGCCTGGCATCCGAGCAGTCATCTCTTCCCGGCACCCCTGGGGGAACGGGACGAGGCGGAGGCGCGCGCGATCGCGACCGAGCTGCTCGACCTCGCCGGGTACGAGTTCGGCTACGCCTACACCGTGGTCGTCCTGACGGCCGACGGCCCGCGCGTGGTGCGTTCCCGGGCCGACTATCCGGACGAGCCGCTCGCCTCGCTGATCGAGCTGGCGACGGGCTTCCGCGCCGAAGCGGAACTCGTGCAGGCGCTGGCCGGGAAGCCCGTGAACGTGCCGACGGCCGACCGGTACGCCGCCGTCGCGTCCTACCGGCTGCCCGTGGGGCGGCTGTTGTCGGTGTCGGGCCTCGAATCGGTCTCCGAGCTGCCCGGTGTGCACCGGGTCCACTTCCCGTACGCGTCCGGGGACGACATCGCCGGCCACGGCGGCGCGGACGGCTACGTGCTGCTCAGCGCGGAGTCCACGCAGGAGGCCGCGGAGACGGTCACCGCGGCGGCACGGCTGCTGCGCGCGGAGGTGAGCCGGCGCCCCGACCACATCTGAGGTCCGGTACGCCGCCGTCGTACACCCCTTCTCGCACGCCTCAGCCGTACGCCGCCCGCATGGCCCGAAGCAGGCCGTGCGGGCGGTCGTCGTCGGCGTGCGCGGACAGTACCGATGGGGTTCCCGGGTGCTTCCCCGCCGCATCCGACGGGCCGGTAACGGAAGCGGAACGGGCCGGGAGCGCCTGACGCGACCTTTCTTTCTGTCAGCACCGCAGATCGCGACGACAGAAGGCGGACATCATGATTCTCAAGGGCTTCGGAACCTCGGCCGGTCTCTTCGCCTCCGCGGCGGTCACCCTGGTCCTCGCGGCCGGTGTCGCCGCCGGGACGGCCGCCGCGAGCCCCGCCTCGGACGAGGGCCCGAACTTCGTCTCCGGCTTCTCGCTCGCCCTGGACACCGCCCCGGACCGCGGCCCGGCCCCCACCCTCGCCTCCGACGAGGGCCCGAACGTCATCACGACCGGCGCGGACGGCGACGAGGGCCCGAACGTCGTGACGGCCGGCGCGGACGGCGACGAGGGCCCGAACGTCGTGACGGCCGGCGCGGAGGGTGACGAGGGCCCCAACGTCGTCGTGACAGGCGCCGAGGGCGATGAGGGCCCGAACGTCGTCGCGGCGGGTGTGGAGGGCGACGAGGGTCCGAACGTCGTGACGGCCGGCGCCGAAGGTGACGAAGGCCCCAACGTCGTCACCGACGGTGTGAACGGTGACGAGGGGCCCAACTTCTACGCCGCCTGAGCCGCGCGAGCCGCCTGAGTCGCGTGAGTTGCGTGAGCCGCATGAGGCCCGATCCCGGACGTCGCGTCCGCCCCGCTGAACCGCTGAACTCCGCCCCACATGCCGATGCCCGCCGTGACGAACGGCGGGCATCGGCATGTGGGGCGGGGTTCAGCCGGCCGGCACGTCAGTCCGCTCGGCGGTGACGGCCGGGGATCCCCATGGCCCGGAACGCCTCCTCGGCGGCAGCCGCCCGCTCGGCGGCCCCCTCGGCGTCACCCAGTGCCGCCAGGGCCCGGGCGATGCCGTCCAGGGCATAGGCCTCCTCCACCCGGTGGCCCAGCCGGGCCGCGGACACATGGGCCTGCCGGTGCAGGCCAAGCGCCCGCTCGTCGTCGCCCTCCCGGTGGAAGAACCGTCCCGCGGTGTTCCACACGGTGACCTCCCGTACGGGCGCGTCCTCCAGCCCCTTGGTGGCGAGGGCCTCCTCCACCCAGGGCAGCACCTGTTGCCGCCGCCCTAGCCGGCCCTCGGCCTCCGCGGAGAGGACGAGCTGCAGCGCCCGGTCGGCCGGGGCCAGCGACCCGGGGGCACGCTCGCGGGCCGCCGCCAGCGTGCGGGCGGCCGTCGCGACCTCACCCATGGCCAGCTGGACCTGTGCGAGATCGCTCAGTCCCACGAGCTCCTTCTCCGCCGCGCCGAGTCTGCGGGCGAGTTCGATGGACCGGGTCGCCGCGCTCACCGCCTCCTCGAAGCAGCCGCGTTCCATGTAGACGCCGCTGACGTTCGACAGGGACTCCGACTCGGCCCGCTCGGCGCCGAGTTCGCGTTTGAGGGCGATCGACCGCTCCAGCCGGGGCAGTGCCTCGTCGAAGCGGCCGGTGGTGGCGAGGAGCAACCCCAGGACGCCGGTGTCCTTGGCCTGGCCGCGCCGGTCGCCCAGTTCCACCGCCAGTTCGTGCGCCTCGACCGCCGCCGCTATGCCGTCCTCGAACCTGCCGCGCTTCCAGCAGGCGACCGCCAGATTGGACAGACTCAGCCGCAGGAGGTCGGCCTCGTCCAGACGGCGGGCCGCGGCGAGCGCGGTGCGGCACAGGGCGAGGAAGTCGTCGAGCCTGCCCCGCAGATCGAGGTGGAAGACGACGTTCGCCGCGAGCAGGGCGACCTCGCGGTCCAGGCCCCGGCGGAAGGCCAGGGCGATCGCCGCGAGCAGACTGTCCTGCTCGCGCTCGAACCAGTCGCGGGCGGCTTCCGGTGTGGACAGCGGTGCCAGTTCCGGCTGGAACGAGGGTGCCGGGCGGGGCGTCCGCACCCGGCCGGGGAAGAGCAGGTCGCAGGCGGCGTCCGAGGCGGTGAGCGAGAACTCCAGCAATCGGCGTACCGCGCCCGCGGCTTCCTCGGAGAACTCGCCGGTGCCACCGGAACTTCGCGTGTGCGACAGCATGAGGGCGAAACTGCGCACGAGGTCGTGGAACGCGTAGCGGCCCGGCTCGTGCTGCTGGACGAGGTGCATGTCGAGCAGGTACTCAAGGACGTCCTCGGCGTCCCTGACCCCCAGGTCGAGCAGGGCCGCCGCCGTGTAGACGTCGAGATCGGCGCCCGGGTACTGGCCGAGCAGCCGGAAGGACTTGCGGTAGTCGGCGCCCAGCCCCTCGTACGACAGCCGCAGGGTGACCTCCACGCTGCGTTCGCCGGCGCTGAGTTCGGCGAGGCGGTGGGTGTCGTCGCGGAGCCGGTCCACGAGGTAGCGCACGGTCCAGCGGGGTCGTTTGCGCAGCCGTGCCGCCGCGATGCGCAGGGCGAGCGGCAGATGTCCGGCCAGGTCGGCGAGATCGGCGACGGCCGTGGGCTCGGCCTCCGCCCGGCGGTCCCCGATGATGCCGACGATCAGGGCGACGCTGTCCGGCGGCGCCATCGTGCCCAGGGACACCGAGTGCGCCGCGTCGAGGTCGACGAGCAGGGCGCGACTGGTGATCAGGACGACCGTGCCGGTGGGCGAGGCGAGGAGCGGCTTCACCTGAGCCTCGTCGACCACGTTGTCGAGCAGCAGGATCATCCGGTGCCTGGTCATGGTGGAGCGCCACAGGTTGATACGGCCCTGCGGGTCGTCGGGGATGCGTTCGCCCGGGATGCCGAGCATGCGCAGCAGGGCTTCGGCCGCCGCGGGCGGGGCGAGGGGTTCCTCGCCCGGGGTGTAGCCGCGCAGGTCGAGATGGAGCTGCGCGTCGGGGTACTGCTCGGTGAGACGGTGGGCGGCGCGCACGGCGAGGGAGGTCTTGCCGCTGCCTCCCATGCCGTCGATGGCGATGATCAGGGGACCGGAGCCGGTGGCTCCCTCGACGAAGCCCAGGAGCTTGTGCAGTTCCTCCTCGCGGCCGGTGAAGTCCCGCAGGTCGTAGGGCAGGGTGGAGCGGTTGCCGGTCACCGCCGGGGCCGCGGTCGGCGAGGGTGCGGCGGCGACGGTCAGCGAGGACTCGTTGCGCAGGATGGCCTGGTGCAGCTCGCGCAGCGCGTCGCCCGGCTGGATGCCGAGTTCCTCGTCGAGCAGATCACGGATGTTCCCGTACTCCTCCAGTGCCTCGGCCTGGCGGCCCGAGCGGTACAGGGCGAGCATGAGCTGGCCGCGGAGGGTCTCGCGCAGCGGGTTGCCGCCGATTGCCTCGCGGATCCCGGCGACCAGTTCGGCGCCCTCCCCGGCCTCAAGGCCGAGGTCGAAGAGCTGCTCCACCGCGGTCATGCGGCGTTCCTCCAGCGAGGCGGAGGCCGCGTCGACGACCGCTCCGCCGTTGCCGGACAGCACGGGCCCGCGCCACAGGGCGACCGCTTCGCGCAGCAGGGCCGTCGCCTCCACGGAGAGGCCGGCGGCGGCGTGGTCGCGGGCCCGCCGCAGGGCGTCGGTGAACTGCAGCAGGTCCAGTTGCTCGGGTGTGACGGCGGCGCGGTAGCCGGGTCCGTCCGTCGCGATGAGGGTGCGTCCGTCGGGGATGCGCTGGCGCAGTTCGGCGACGGCCTTGCGTACCTGGTGTGCCGCGGTGGCGGGGGCGTCCTCGTCCCAGACGGCTTCGACGAGCCGGTGCACCGGCAGGACGCGCTGGGGTTCGAGGAGCAGCGTCACCAGGACGCGTTCGCTGACGGGCCCGCCGACGTGGACGCGCTCGTCACCGTCCCAACATTCCAGAGATCCGAGGATGCGAAAGCGTACGGGCGGTGTTTGGCGCATGGCGCGTGCCCTCTCCTCGGTCCGGGGGCGGCCGTCACCCCGCTGCTCACCTGCGGAGGGGAACTCGTGGCGGGACCGCGGAGCGCTTCCCGTTCCTCGATGTTCCGCAGGGAACCGCGCTGGGCGGCCGTCGTTGTCGTGTACATCCTGGCCCACAATGTGTACCGACCGGTGCGGCTTCCCGTGTCTCGTGTCGGCGACGCAGGGTGCGCTGGTGGATATCGGACAAGTTTTTGTAGGGGTTTAGGCTTTGCGCAGGTCGCCGCCGGGTGAACGGACCGGGTGCAACGGGCGTACGGCGGGCGGGCGTTGACGGCCGGATGTTCCCCGCCGCGAAGGAGCCCCTCCCGGGGGCGGGAACGACACGGCGGGAAGCATTGTTTCTGTACCGTCCGTGTCGCGGAGCGTAGTTCCCGCTCGCTTACCGGCCGGGCCAGGAGGCAGGGGTGCAGCCCCGCCTCCCGCGGTTGCGGGGAACTGCGCGACCGGCCCGCACCGGCCCGCGGCCGAAGTCCCCCCGGCCTCAGCGGCGTTCAAAAGCGGACGCGCAAGCGCACACGGCCGGGGGCCGACGGCGGAAACCGTCGGCCACCGGCCGTGTGCGTCCGTTGTTGTCAAGGGCGCCTCGACAGCGCGGGTTCGGCGTCCGGGGGCACCGGCGCACGGCCCGCCGGCTCCTCGACCGGCGTGTCGGCGAGGAGGCCGCCACGCCCCCAGTGATCCTGCTCGACATCCCGCACGAGCACGGTCACGACATCTCTCGGGCATCCCGCGATCCGGGCCACCGTCGTGGTCAACTCGTCCACGAGATCGGCTCGTTTCTGTCGGTCGTTGCCCTTCCACCAGTCCACGGTCACCACAGGCACGGTTCTCTCCTCATTCGTTTCGTTCGCCGAAGGATCTGTCGGGAGCTTTCTCAGGGGTGATGAGGCCCTCGTTCGCCGGGAACTGGTCGAATCTGCGCGCCAGTTCCTCCAGCGCCTCGGGCGTTGGCTCGGGCGACGAGTTCAGCAGATCGCCCAGTTCGCGGAAGTACCGCTCCCGGCCGCCGTCCGGGGTGAACATCACCAGCAGGGTGGCGGGCTCGGCACCGGGGTTCCCGAACGCGTGGTGGGTGCCGGGCGGCACCATCATGAACGTGCCAGGACCGGCGACGCGCCGCTCCGTGCCCAGGGTGAGCAGGACGTCGCCGCCCGCCACGTAGAACATCTCGGTCAGTTCGTTGTGGAAGTGCAGAGGTGCTCCGGGGGCGCGGGGCGGGAGCCGGTGTTCGGTGAGGCCGAAGCGGCCGGCCGTGTCGTCGCCGGTGACGAGGAAGGAGACGGGGGTGCCGCCGACGACCGCGGTGGGACCGGCTCCGGGCTCGATCACCCGGGGGAGCGTCACCGCTCGCCCCCGGCTTCGGTCCGGACGGTCGCCGTACGGGGTGACAGCGTCCGCAGTGCCACCGCCGCGGCGACCAGGGCGAGGAGGGCGGTCAGCGCGTAGGCCCGGCCGAACGCCCCGCCGGCGGGCGCGTCGCCGAGGACGAGGACCAGTACGGCCAGCCCCATCGCGCCACCCGTGTACTGCGTCGTCGTCAGTACGGCGGACGCGGTGCCCTGCTCGCTGTCCGGCACGTCCTGGGTACCCGCGATGTACATCCCCGCGAAGGCCATGCCCTGGCCCAGCCCGCTGACCAGCAGGCCGGGCAGTACGGCCGTCCAGTAGTCCGAGCCGCCCGTCCCGAGGCCCAGCAGGGCGAGGCCCGCCGCGCCGACCGCGAATCCGGTGGCGAGGGTGCGGCGGATGCCCCAGGGCCCGGCGAGCCGCCCGGTGACGAGGTTGCCCGCCACCACGCTCGACGCCAGCGGCAGGAAGGCGATACCGGCACCGAGCGGACCGTAGCCCCACACGTCCTGGAGGAAGAGGGTGATCAGGAAGAACTCGGCGCCGACGCTCGCCATGTAGAGCGCCGACATCGTGCTCGCGCCGGCCAGCGAGCGCACCCGCAGCAGGGCCGGCGGGATGAGCGGGGTGGCGGCCGGGCGCCGGTCGTACGCCGACCAGGCCGTGCCCAGTGCGACGGCCGCGGCGAGGCAGCCCAGGCAGGAGGCGGAGGCCCAGCCGTCGACCGCGGCCTGGGTGAGCGCCGCCACCAGGAAGAGCACGGCGCCGGTGAAGAGGGCGGCGCCGGGGAGGTTGAGGTGCCTGACCGAGGCCTTGGTCCGCGCGCCGGCCGGCAGCACCCGCAGCGCGAGGACGACGGTGAGCACGATGAGCGGCACGTTCACGAAGAAGACCCACCGCCAGGAGAGCGCCGCGGTCAGCACACCCCCGACCAGCACACCGGCCGCGAGTCCCACCGCGCCGATCGCGCCCCAGACGGCGAGCGCCCGGGAGCGGACGGGACCTGCCGGGAACGCGGCACCGATCAGGGCCAGCATGGCCGGGGTCAGGGCCGCGGCGCCGATGCCCTGGGCGGCCCGAAAGGCGACCAGCAGCCACTGGTCCCCGGCCAGTCCGGCCGCGAGCGAGCCGAGACCGAACAGGGCCAGCGCGCCGAGGAAGAGCCGGCGCGGCCCGGTCAGGTCGGCGGCCCGGCCCCCGACGACCAGGAAACTGGCGAAGAAGACGGCGTAGGCCGACACGACCCACTGGAGCCGCTCCGGAGCGAGGCCCAGGCCCGATCCGATGCTGGGCAGCGCCACGTAGATGATCGAGTAGTCGAGAGCCACCAGGAACTGGGCGATGGACAGGGCCAGCAGCGCGGCCACCATACGACCGCTGAACCGGGTGGACGCGGGAGTCGTGGACGCTGGAGTCGTGGAGGGTGAGGAGGCGGAGGGGGCGGAGGCGGAGGTCTCGGTGGAGGTGCGGGGCGTTTGGGCGGTGGTCATGACAGGGCTCCGGTCGGTTCCGGGCTGGTCCCGGTGAGGGCTCGGGTGGTGACGCGGGTCGTGGCTGGGGTCGTGACGCGGGCGGTGAGCGGTGTTCCGTGCAGGAGGACGTCGATCACCGAGGGGAAGTCGGCCACGACATGGTCGGCACCGGCGGCCTTGAGCGCCTCGGCGGTGTCGACGCCGTAGGAGACGGCCACGGTCCGCAGGGCCGCGGCACGGGCCATCGTCATGTCGGTGACGGTGTCGCCGACGTACCAGGACCGCGAGGCCTGTGCGCGGAGGTCGGCCAGGGCCCGCAGTGCCATGTCGGGGTGGGGCTTGCCGCGTTCGACCATGTTGTGGCAGACGACGGTGTCGAACCGGTTGAGGATGCCGGTGGCGTCCAGCAGCGCGTGGGCACTGGCGTAGATCTTGGAGGTGGCGATACCGAGTGGATGCCCTGCCGACCGCAGCCGGTCCAGCCCTTCGGTCACGCCCGGCAGCAGGAGCTCCGGCCCCCGGCTGAGGACGTCCGTGGTGAAGCGGCGGCGGTAGCGGGCGGCGGCCTCGGCGGTCACGGTGTCGTGGACGCACGTGCCCAACAGCCCCGCGAGAGAGGCCTCCAGCGGCTTTCCGACCGTGGCCAGCACCTCCGCGGGCAAGGGATCGGCGCCGAGACCGCGTACCACGTCACCGATCAGCTCGGCGATGGCGGACGGGGTGTCGGCGAGGGTGCCGTCGATGTCGAAGACGAACGCTGTGGTCATGCCGCGGTCACCTGCCCGTCCGGCACGGCGGTGGCGGCGTAGGCGACCGCGAGGTGTCCGGCGAGCCGGGCGGTACTGATCAGGACCTCGCGGTTGGCGGCGGCGGAACGGCCCTGGGTGGCCCGCGAGACGGCCTTCATCAGGTACGGGGTCGAGGCGGGACCGCGTACTCCGTCGTCCTCGGCGGCGCGCAGCGCTTCCTGGATGACACCCTCCATGAGGTCGCTGTCCAGGGCGTGTTCCTCGTCGATGGGCGCGGTGATCAGGGCACCGCCGGGCAGCCCGGCCGCCCAGTGCATCCGTACCGCGCGGGCGATGTCGCCCGGGTCGTCGATCCGCTGGGGGACGCGCAGGCCGCTGGAACGGCAGTAGAAGGCGGGGAAGTGGTCGAAGCGGTAGCCGATCACCGGAACGCCCAGCGTCTCCAGGTACTCCAGGGTCAGCCCCAGGTCCAGGATGCTCTTGGCGCCGGCACAGACCACGGCCACCTTGCTCCGCGTGAACTGCACGAGGTCGGCGGAGACGTCGAAGCTCTCACCCGCACCGCGGTGGACGCCGCCGATGCCCGCCGTGGAGAAGAACGGGATACCCGCGAGATCGGCGGCGACGATCGACGAGGCCACCGTGGTGGCGCCCAGGCCGCCACCGGCCAGTACGACGCCGACATCCCTGCTGGACACCTTGGGCACATCGGTGCCGACCGCGAAGCGCTCCATGTCGTCGGGGGACATGCCCACGGTGAACCGGCCGCCGTCCAGGCCGACGGTCGCCGGCACGGCACCCGACTCCCGGACCGCCTTCTCGATGGCGAGCGCGGTCTCCACGTTGCCCGGATAGGGCAGCCCGTGGGCGATCACCGTTGATTCCAGGGCGACAACGGGCCGGTTCTCGGCCAGCGCGTCACCTACTTCCTCACTTGTACGCAGCAAAGGGTGCACGAGGGGTCTCCTGAACGGTTCGTCGAACGGCGGTCGGGGGCGGAGGCGGTGCGTGCGGCCCGGGTGGCGCGGGAGCTTTCCGCCCTCCGGGTCACCCGGACTGTCCCGAATCCCGTTCCCGTTCCGTTCCCGCCCCGCGGCCGGCCGGTTTCCCGCGTTGTCGGTGCCGGGCGCTTGAATGGCGGCATGAACCTCCACGATGTCGCGCTGCGGCTGCCGGGCACCGCCGAAGTCCTCGACCGCTGCGGCTCGTTGGCGGTCCTGCACGCGGTCCTCGAACCGGATCCCGCCCACCGGGGCTGCACCCTCACCGCCGTCGAGGAGGGGTCGCAGACCGCCCGACTGCGGCACCCGGACGGCCGGTGGCTGAGCGTCGGCTTCTCCGGGGCCGGCGCCGGCGCCGAGGCCGGAGCGCTGCTGCACTGGCATCAGGAGCCGGGACAGGGGCGGCCCGGAGTGCTGGACGACGTCCCCAGGACGCTGTGGCGGATCCTGGAGGACGCCTCCTGCGCCTGCCTGGACAATCCGCCGCTGATGGCTGCCGCGATCTGGCGGGAGACGGGCGACGACACCTGGCGGGCGACCGACGACTCGGCTCCGGGGGCCGCTCCGTCCCTGCTCCGCTGTCTGACCGGCCGTTCTCCCGAGCGGGCCCGCCGGTTCGCGTTCAAGCACTACGGCACGCGCGCGGGTCGTGAGGCGGTCCGCCACCTGCTGGCTCTCCGGACGGATCGCGTGCCTGGTCTCGGGCGGGATCCCGGTACGGGTCTCGGGGCGGATCTCGGTATGAATCACGCGCCGGCCCTCGGCACGGACATCGGGCCGTCGGCCGACACGCCGACCGCGGCGCCGGCCGAGCGGGCGCTCTCGTCGGTCGAGCGAGCGCTCTCGCCGGTCGAGCGTCTGCCGTCGGTGGCCGCGCCCCGGCGGAGCGGTGAGCTGTTCCGCCGCCGTGACGCCTCCGGGCTGATCACCACCGCGGCCTTCCGGCACCGGGCCGGCCACGACCGGCAGCACTTCACCGACCTCGCCGCCGAGGTCGACGGCGACATGGTGGCGATCGGCGGCGGCGCGACCGCCGTGGACTCACCGCAGGGTGCCCTGCTCACCGCCTCGTACCCGGCGGACGACGGATCGGCCTGGCTGGCGTCGTCCAAGGACCACAACATCCCGCAGCCGCACCGGCTGACCGCCTTCGCGATCGGAATGAGGATCGACGGGGTCAGCCGTGAGCGGCTGGCCGGGGAACTGCTGAAGGTCGTCCGGACCCGGAGCGCGCACGCGGCGCACCCCTTCGCCTCCGCCCGCGTCCCGGAGGGGCGCACACTGATAGGCGGGGGTTTCCGCGTCAACTGGCGTGATCCCAGGGGCGGTCACACCGAGGGCAACCTCGCGACCGGCTCCTTCCCGAGGGCAGGAGGCGCCTGGACCGCGCGCTCCAAGGACCATCGGGTCTCCAGCCCCTGCACCATCGACGCGTACGCGGTCTGCCTGAAGTCCTCCTTCGTGGTCGACGGCGTCCGGTACACCGTCGATGTCTGGACGGACTTCGCCGAGAGCGACGGCGGCCCGGTGCCGCATCCGTCCGCCGCGCTGCCGCTCCCCGCGAGCGGTCACGTCCTGACCGGCATCGGCGCCGAGGCCCTCCCCGCCGAACCGGGCTCCCTGCTGTGGCGGTTGGAACCCACCACGGACGGTACGAGCCCCGGTGTCGGGTCGGGATCGAAGGACCACGGGGAACGGTCCCCCGGCACGTTGTGCGCATGGGCGCTGGGCATCCGCCTGATACGGAGCTGACCGGCGGGCACGCTCAAGGCCGCGCCGTCACCCGCCGCTGGACGCCGTCACCCGCTGCCGGTCGCCGTCACCTGCCGTCACTTGCCGAACAGGCCCGTGACGACGCCCACGATCCCGTCGAGGAGACCGCCGGAGGGTGTCCCGGTCGGCGAGGGTTCGGGCGAGGTGTCCGGGGGAGTGGAGTCGGCCGGACTCGGAGGCGTTGTCGGCTCCTGGGCCGTGTCGGGGGACGTGCCGGGCTGAACGGCGACCGCTTCGCCCTCGTCCGCGGGCACCACCCCGGCGTTGCTCGCCTTCGAGGACGGGCTCGCCGCGGACGGCTTGGCGGCCGAGGTGTCCCAGCCCTCCTTGCCCGAGGACGAACCGGCCCTCGCCTCCGCGGCCGGGGTTTCGGACGGCGGCCGGATCGCTGACCCCGCGGCGGTGGACGAGGGGCCGTCGGCGGTCGGTGCACCGGATTCCCGCCGCTCCGGCTGCCGCGCCTCGTCCACGCTCCGGTTCTGGCCGCTGCCTCCGAGCACGCCGGGTATCTGGAGCCAGGGCGCGGTGGAGTTGCCGTCGGCGATCGCCACGCCGAGCGTGGCGGCGGAGCACACGCACCCGGCGGCCACGAGCCAGCCCATCCGGCGCATCCGGCCGGCCCGCCGGCCGCTGGGATCGACGAATATCGGCGCACCGCCGACCGAGTCGGACCCCGATTGGTCGGCTCCCGACTGGTCGGCCCTCAACGAGTCGACCCCCGCGGAGTCCGACCCCGCGGAGTCCGACCCCGCCGAGTCCGACCCCCGCGAGTCCGACCCCAGCGACTCCGACCGGCTCTCCGTGCCGCGGTCCATGACGTCCGTACCGTGCTCCGAAGGTATGTGCCCTTCCCCGCCCGCCTTGCCTGTCATGCAACTGCCCTTTCACCGTGCTGTGGTTCGCGTGTCGTCGGCCTGCGCAAGTGATCCGTTGCCACCGCGGTGGGCGGATTGGTCCAAAGAGGAAAAATTTCCGCCGGATCGGTCCACGGGCTCGCCGTTGACAGGTTCGGCTAATGGCATTAGCTTTTAGCTAACAAGATTAGCCAACGGGTTGGTCGAGAGACCAGCCATCCGACCCGGGAGATGTCATGACCGAGAACCTCGCTGTCGACGGCGGCACGATCGCGTACGAGGTGGCGGGGTCCGGCCCGCTGATCGTGCTCGCGCACGGCATGGGCGACAGCCGCGCCGCCTACCGCGCGCTGATCCCGCGGCTGGTGGCGGCGGGCCATCGCGTCGCCGCCGTCGACCTGCGTGGCTGCGGCGAATCCAGTACCGACTGGCCCGCATGGAGCCGCACCGCGATCGCCGGTGACCTGCTCGCCCTGATCCGCCATCTCGGCGGCCCGGCCGTGCTCGTCGGCCACTCGGTCTCCGGCGGCGCCGCCACCATCGCCGCGGCGCAGGAGCCCTCCCTGATCACCGCGGTCGTCGAGCTGGCGCCGTTCACCCGCAAGCAGTCGGTCCGCCTCGGCGACCTGCGTCTCAAGCGCTACCGGCAGGGCATGCTGAGGCTGCTCGGTGCCGGTGTCTTCGGCAGCGTGGGGCAGTGGCGCTCGTACCTCGACGTGGCCTACCCCGGCACCAAGCCGGCCCACTGGGCGGAGCGGCTCGGCCACATCGACTCCCTGATGCGCGAGCCGGGCCGGATGAAGGCCATGCAGGGGATGGGCCGCAGCGCCCCGACCGACGCCGGCGCGCAGCTCGGCAACGTCCGCTGCCCGGTCCTGGTCGTGATGGGCACCCTCGACCCCGACTGGGCCGACCCGCGTGCCGAGGGTTCGGCGATCATCGGTGACCTGCCGGCCGGCCTCGGCCGTCTTGAGATGATCGAGGGCGCCGGACATTACCCGCACGACCAGTTCCCCGACGAGGTGCTTTCGCTCATGCTCGAATTCCTCCGCTCGGAGGCCACCCGTGCCTAGGGCCGGCCTGGACCCGGCGGCCGTGGTCGCGGCCGGGGCCGCCCTCGCCGACGAGGTGGGCTTCGCCGGGCTGACGATGCGTCTGCTGGCCGAGCGGCTCGGCGTGCGTACGCCGTCCCTGTACAAGCACGTGGGCGGCCAGGACGACCTCAACCGGCGTATCGCGGTCCTGGCCGTGAGCGAGGCCGCCGACGCCGTCGGGGGCGCGGTCCAGGGGTACGCGGGCCGCGACGCCCTGGCGGCAGCGGCGCGCGCCTTCCGCGCCTTCGTCGTGGAGCATCCGGGCCGGTACGCGGCGACGATCGGCGTGGAACCGACCGGCCCGGACGATCCGATGGCCGTCGCTGGCCTGCGGCTGCTCGGCGCGTTCACGGCGGTTCTGCGCGGTTACGAGATCCCGGAGGCCGAGGTGGACCACGCCCTGCGCATGCTCCGCAGTCTCTGCCACGGGTTCGCCACGCTGCAGGCGGGGGGCGGCTTCCAGTGGAGCGCCGACATCGACGAGAGCTTCGAGTGGCTGATCGCCTTCGCCGACCGGGGCCTGCGCGCGGTCTGAACGCACGGCGTCAGTTCTTCCGGCCCGTCCCCGTGAGCGAGGCCCGCTGCCGCGCGGCGCGCACCGCCGCGGACAGCGCGACGATGTCGTAGGCGCCGTGGTGACGGCGGCCGTTGACGAAGAACGTGGGCGTGCCCGACACCCCGCTGAGGTCGGCGGACTCCACGTCCGCGGCGACCCTGGCGGCGCCCGTACCGGCCCGGAGGTCGGCGCGGAAGCGGTCGGTGTCGAGGCCGATCTCCTCGGCATAGCGGAGCAGGTCCTTCGGCAGCAGGTCCCCCTGGTGCGCCATCAGCTGCTCGTGCATCTCCCAGTAGCTGCCCTGCCGGTCGGCGGCCTCGGCGGCCTCCGCGGCGAGCTGCGCACCCGGGTGCACGTCCGGGAGCGGCAGATGACGCCATACGTACCGTACGTCGCCGAAGCCGGCGAGCAGTTCGCGCACCACGGGCTCGGCCAGCCCGCAGTAGGGGCACTCGAAGTCCCCGTACTCCAGGAGCGTCACAGGTGCGTCCCGGGGGCCGCGCACATGGTCGCGGTCCATGTCGACGGGGTCGCTGAGGTCGACGATGCTCTGCCCCGTGCCCAGCAGGGCGCGGGCCCGGGACGGCGCGGAGAGGGCCCCGGTCACGCCGGTGACCAGCCAGGCGAGGAGGAACGAGCAGAGTACGGCGCCCAGGATGCCGATCTTCGCCTGCTCCAGCCGGTCGCCGTCGAAGGCGAGCGTGGCGATCAGCAGGGACACGGTGAAGCCCACCCCGGCCAGGGTGCCGCCCGCGGAGATGGCGCCCCAGCCGACCGGCGGATGCAGACGCCCCTTGCTGACACGTGTCGTGAGCCAGGTCGCGCCGATGATGCCGACCGGCTTGCCGAGCACGTAACCGAGGAGGATGCCGAGGGTGACCGGCGAGGTGAACGCGCCGGTCAGCTGGTCGGCGCTGAGGGTGATGCCGGCGTTGGCGAGGGCGAACAGCGGCACGATCACATAGCTGGTCCAGGGGTGGAGCATGCGCTGGAGCCGGTCGTTGGGGGAGAGCGTCGAGGCGATCTGGCGGCGTACGGTGCGTTCGAGTTCGGGGGTCGGCTGCTCGCGGAAGCGCCGGAACTGCCTGCTGGCCTGTTCCAGGTCGCCGCGTTCCGCCGGGCGCGCGTAGGTCAGCAGTCCCATCGCGAGGCCGGTCACCACCGGGTCCACCCCCGACTTCAGGAGCGCCACCCAGATCGCCACGCCCAGCACCCCGTACAGGGACGGCACCCGCATGCCGAGGGTGCGGCGCACCAGCAGGACGACGGCGAAGAGGCCGAGCGCGGTCAGCAGCGCGGGCAGGGAGACGGCTCCGCTGTACGCGAAGGCGATGACGGCCAGGGCCAGGAAGTCGTCGACGACGGCGACGGTGAGGATGAAGACCCGCAGGCTGCCGGGCAGCCTGTTCCCGAAGACGGCGAGCATGCCCAGCGCGAAGGCCGTGTCCGTGGACATGGCCGCGCCCCAGCCGTGCACGGAGTCCTCGCCCGCGTTGACCGCCAGATAGATCGCGACGGGTACGAGCATGCCGCTCAGCCCGGCGAGCAGCGGCAGGGTGATCCGCCGCCGTTCCCGCAGCTCGCCCATGTCGAACTCGCGGCGCGCCTCCAGGCCGACCACGAAGAAGAACAGCGTCATCAGCCCGCTGTTCAGCCACTCGCGCAGTTCGAGGGAGACTCCGCCCGATCCGACGCGGACCGACAACTCGGTCTCCCACAGGGACTCGTACGAGCCGGCGCCGGTGTTGGCCCAGACGAGCGCGGCGAGCGCGCCGACCAGCAGGACGGCGGCACTGCCGGTCTCCGTCCGCAGGAAGGCGCGCAGGGGGCTGCGGGGGGCGCTGCCGCACAGGGTCTGCAGCGAGGGCGGTGAGGTCTCGGATGGCACGGTCACTCCCTGATTCTGACCCCACTCATGATCCGGCACCCGACGGGGGCGCCGGTCAGCGACGTCAGCGGCGCGCGGCCGACGACAGAAGCATCGGCAGCGAGACGAAGTCGGCGAGCGCCCGCTGGCCCGCGATGTTGGCGTGGACGCCGTCGCCGGTGTCGTACGCCGGGTTGATGCTGTTGGGCTTCAGCGGGTCCTTGAGCACCTGGTCGAAGTCCGTCACGCCGTCGCACGTCCCGTCGCAGGTGTTGCCCTTCTTGACGTGGGTGCCGACGGCGTGGCGGTCGAGGTTGTTCTGGTCGGTGTAGCCGGGACGCGAGGTGATCGGCGTGACGTACACCTTGATCCCGGCGGCCCGCAGACGCTCGAACACCGCGTCGTAGCTCCGCAGGATCAGGTCGGCGTCACAGCCGTTGGCGAGGTCGTTCGTGCCGTAGTAGTAGAGGACCCCGGTCACCCCGTGCAGGGCGAGGACATCGCGGTCCAGCCGGGCCGCCGCGTCGAGACCCCGGATGCCGGCGGGATTGCGGGGGCAGTCGGCGGAACTGGTCGTGCCGGCGATGCCCGCGTTGGCGATCGCGAGCTGCCGGGTGCGGGGGAGTTCGGCGGTGACGCGGCGGGCGAGGTCGTCCGTCCACCGGTGATCGGTTCCCTCCGGCGTGCAGCCGGGTCCGCAGTCGGTGCTGCCGGTCCCGTCGACCACCGAGCTGCCGTACGCCACGATCGTGCCCTTGAGCTGCGGGTTGTGTACGTCGACCGCGCTGACCAGGTACGTGGAGCCGACGGTCTGCGTGTACGCGGAACCGCTCGCCTCGGCCGTGTGGTCGCCGGAGCCGGGCGCGGTCAGGTAGTTGGAGCGGAAGGCGCTGGTGTGCCGTCCCGGTGCGACCGTGCCGGACACGGAGAGGGAGACCGCGACGTCGTCCTGCGCACGGGTCTCCAGCGCCGCCGCGTCGCTCCACACCTCGCCGCCGGCCGGTACGACGACCTCGCGCCGCCCGTCGAAGGTGACGGCGAGGACGTCACCTTCTACCGCCGCGCCGGGTCCGTCGCTGTGGCCGACGGAGGCGGCGTCGACGGTGAGCGGGGTCGTGCCGAAGGTGTTCTGGATCCTGATCCGCAGAGCCCCGCCGCCCTGGCCGAGATGGGTGATCATGCGGACGGACTGATCGCGCAGGGGAGTCGGGGCGAGGTCCTGCTGCGACTGCGCCCAGGAAGTGAACCAGGCGCGTCCGGCCGGCGCCGCCGGGTGCCGGCCGCCCGGGTCGGACGCCGTGGCGGCGGCCGCGGTGGTGTCCGCCGTGGCGGCGGTGGTCGCGGAGACCGCCGACCCCGACGCCAGGAGCGTCAGGGCCAGGGCCAGAGCGGCGCTGCGCGGGGAGGGCGTACGGAAAGGGGGCATGGGGGGGGGTCCCTTCGGTGGCGTACGGTCCCGGCGTGCGGGCGGAACCGCCGGGACCGCGCAGGCTCTCGTCCCGTATGGCCTGCCCCTGGGGCGCCTGGGTCAGACGTGACGGCCGGTGCCAATTACCGGATCACGCCGGTCAGTTGCCGCCCGGCCCGGTCCGTACCGAAGGCCCCGCGGTCAAGAAGTGCGGGCCACGCCCGTGTAGATGCCGCTGCCCTCGGCCGCCTCCACCTTGCCGGAGGCGTCCCACTCCGTCGCCGTCACCAGGCCCGGCGGCACGAGATCGAGGCCGTCGAAGAAGCGTTCCACCTCCGCGCGGGTGCGGAAACCGAGCTGGATGCCGCCCTTGGCGTACTCGGCGGTGACCTGGGCCGCCAGTTCCGGATACAGGTCGGAGGCGGCGTGCGACAGCACCAGATAGCTGCCCGGCGGGAGCGTGGCGACCAGGTCGCGGACGATGGAGTGGGCGTCCTGCTCGTCGGGGACGAAGTGCATCAGCGCGATCAGCGACAGCGCGATGGGACGGCTGAAGTCCAGGACGCGCCGGGCGTGTTCGACGATCGCCTCCGGCTGCCGCACATCGGCCTCGATGTAGTCGGTGACTCCGCCGGGACGGCTGACCAGCAGCGCCTCGGCGTGACGCAGCACGATCGGGTCGTTGTCGGTGTAGACGACCTTCGCCGTCGGCACGATGTCCTGGACGATCTGATGGAGGTTGGGCTCGGTGGGGATGCCCGTACCGATGTCCAGGAACTGGTCGACGCCCTGGGCGGCGAGCCAGGCGGCCGCCCGGTGCATGAACTGCCGGTTCTGCCGGGCCGCGTCCTTGGCCTCGGGCGGCAGCTTCTCGCCCACCGCCTCGTCGACGGGGTAGTTGTCCTTGCCGCCCAGCAGCCAGTCATAGACACGCGCGGGATGCGCCTTGTCGGTAACGATCTGCGAGAACCGCTGTGGGCCGGTCGACATGACAAGCAACTCCATCGCGCCAATGAACGGGTTGGATCAACTATTCGATCACGCCAGTGGAGTACATCATGTGCTACGCGCGGGAGGGAAGCGCCGGGCGTACGAGACCATCGCCAGTGCCACCGCCGACGCGCCCAGGAGCCAGCCGCCGAGCACGTCCGACGACCAGTGCACACCCAGCCAGATCCGGGTGAACCCCACACCGACGACGGACACCACCGACACGGCCAGCGCGATACGCCACAGGACGCGCCGGGCGCCGTACAGGCGCATGACCCACAGCAGCAGGCCGCACGCCACCGTGGCCGTCATGGCGTGCCCGGAGGGGAAGGCGGCGAAGTGGGCGGAGTCCACCGGGTCGGGCCACACGGGGCGTTCGCGGTCGACGGCCGCCTTGATCCCCTGTGAGAGGAGCGCGGCGAGGAGGCAGGTGGCCGTCAGCCACAGCGCGAGCCACCACGCGCCGTGGTGCAGTACCAGCCGGAGCACGGTGACGGCGATCAGGGCCCGCATCGTCCAGGGGTCCCACACCCAGTCGGTGAGGACGCGGAACGCCTGGGTCAGGTCCGGGTCGTCGACCGCCCACCGGTGGGTGGTGCGGGCGATGTCGCCGTCGAGGGCCATGAGCGGGTCCCAGGAGGCCGCGACCAGGACGAGCAGCAGCACGGTGGGCAGAGCGAGAGCCATGGCAACGCGCAGGGCGATCCCGGGGCCGGTCGCGTGGGGCGGCGAGTCGACGGGAGAGTGCATACCCCGATCCTCCCCGACGGGCGGGGCCCGGGGCGAACCCGGGGGTTTCCCGCGTGTACCGGTTCCGTCTACCCCAGTGCCCGCAGCCCCGGCCCGAAGGCCACCAGGACCGGGATCACCGGCGCCAGCGCAGCCGCCGCGGTGAGCTTCAGCCGGCGGGTGGGCGGGAGGCGGTCCGGGGGAGTGAGCAGCCGGTGGACCCGCTGCGGGACGTGCGCCTGCGGGGTCGGGCAGGGGCCGAACACACCGCGGTCCTCGTTGAGTTCCACCAGCGCGAGGGCGGTCGTCAGCCGGCCGAACCGGCGTGACGCCATGTCGTCGGCGGCGAGTTCGACCAGCCGGTGCATCTCGTCGCGGAACGCCGCGAACACCGGGACCTGCGGAAAGCCGCCCGCCAGCGCCGCCGAGGAGTGCAGCAGCCAGTCGTGCCTGGCGCGCGCGTGCCCCTGCTCATGGGCGAGCACGGCGTCCAGCTGCTCTCCCTTGAGGCGGCGCAACGCGGCGGTGGTGATGACCAGTTGGGGCGCGGCGCCGGGCAGCCACCAGGCATCGGGACGTTCCCCCTCCAGGACGACCAGCCGCTCACCGCCCGGCTCCTCACCGGGCAACAGCGGTGCGCGCAGAAGGAGTTCGGCACGTCGGCGACTCCGTCGGGCCGCGGCCCGACGGATCTCACGGGCCAGCATGGCTGCGCTCCACACGCCGCCGAGTGCCAGCGTCACCGCCGTCGCCGCGGCCCAGGGGCCTCCGGCGAGCGCGTAGGCCTCCACCACGGCGTGCGGGGCGGGGGCGAAGAGCCTGCCGCGTACCGCCTGCCAGGCGGCGGCCGCGCTGAGCGCCATCGACAGCGCGCAGCAGAGCAGGACGGCCACCACCACGCACTGCCACGCCCACAGGGCGATCACAGGTTCGCGGTCCTGCCATTTCGCCCGCGCGAGCAGCCGCGGAGCGAGAACGGCGGCCAGGGCGCCGAGCAGCAACAGTGCCGCGGGGACCATCATGGACGCAGCCTATGAGCGCGGCGGCGCCGCCGGATACGGCCGGTCGCGGCAAGTGACGCAGACCACGGTTGCGTACAGGCGTGAATCCTCCCAGAGCGTGCCCCCAGAGCGTCTCCCGAGAGGGTCCCCTCACAGGGTGTCGTCAGAGGGTGTCCTCAGAGAGTGAGAAGCATCGCCAGCATTCCGATGCCCATGGAGAGTCGGCAGGCCCGCGCCAGCTCCAGCCGGTCGCCCCAGCCGGGCCCACCCAGGTCTCCCGCCGGAGCGCCGGCCGCGACCGGTACGAGCCGTGTCCCGGTCCACAGCACGTACGCCGTGAAGTACAGGAGCAGCACCCCGGTCAGGACGGGAATCCCGGCATGTGTCCCGCTCGCCGCCGTCGCGGCCATGTAGACCATGGCGAAGGCACCCACCAGGTGGTGCAGATGGTGGGCGCTGCTCCGCGCCGCCCACAGGGCGCGCAGCGCCGCCGCCCCGAACACGGCCGCGTAGACGGCCCAGGCCCAGCGCGGCAGCGCCGGTACCGCCGCGGGCACCGCCATCGCGGCCATGCCGAAGCCCATCAGCGCCTCGCCGCCCGCGGTGCGGCGCTGCTCCTCGACCTTGCTGCGCATACGAAGCAGGCAGTAGGCCCCGGTCGCCGTGCACAGCGCGACGAGCAGCCAACCGGACGATCCCGCCCCCGGTCCGTGCACCGCGCACCTCCCCGCTCGACGGTGTCGGACAGTCCGGTCGAAGTGATGCCCCGGCCGGGCGGCGTGCAAGCGGAGGCAGGCGGGCGCAAGCGAGCGCAACGGCGTACATGGGGAGCGTGCGGGGGGTGCGCGGCAGATCCGGGCTCCGGCCGTCCCGAATCTTTTATGAGTAAAACACCTGCTAACCTTGTGGGTATGAGCAGTGTCCGTCCCCGCCACCGCGCCACCCCCGTCCGCCGACTGCCCCTCGTGGGCGTCCTGCGCCTCGACCGCCCCTCCGACATCTGGTTCAAGCCCGCGCTGAGCGTGGTCGTCGCGGTCGGGGTGCCGAACCTGACGCTGCTGGCGCTGGGCCGGCTGGACCTCGCCCTGTACTCCATGGCCGGCTCGCTCTGCGCGCTCTACGCCCACAACCTGCCGTACGCGGCCCGCGGCCGTGTCCTCGCCCGGGTCGTCCTCGGCATGCTCGCCTCGGTCGCGGTCGCCCTGGTCACGGCCTCGCTCACGTCCTCCGCCGTGGTCCTGGTCGCCGTCGGCGCGCTGCTCGCCGCCGCGCACAAGGCAGTGTGCGACCTGACGCGGATCGGCCCGCCCGGGCCGGTGATCTTCTCCTTCATCAGCTCCGCCTCGCTCTTCGCGCCCCAGACGCTCGGCCAGGTCCCCGGTCATCTCGCCCTCGCCGCCGCGGCGGGCGCCTGGGCCTGGCTCGTCGGTATGGCGCCGGGCCTCGTGCGCCCGCACGGACCCGAGCGCCGGGCCACGGCCCGCGCCCTGAACGCCGCTGCCGGATACGTGACCGCGTACGAGCCGGTGTCCGCCTCCGGCGTACGCGGCGAGGCGGGCCACGAGCGGGCCCGCGTCGCCGCTGCCGCCGCCGTGCACGCCGCCTGGCAGTCGCTCCTGGCCGGCGGGGCGCGCCCGGAGCCCCGCCGCACGCTCGAACGGCTCGTCGTGCGGGCCGAGGTCGCGCTCGCGGCTCCCGCCGACGCGGACCCCGCCCGGCTGCGCTCCTGGGCGCGCGATCTGCGCGGCACGCAACCCGTACCCCGTGTGGCGTCCGGACGGGACGCCGATGAACTGCTCGGCGTGGAGGTCGAGTTGCTGGAGGCCGGACCGGCTGCCGGGAAGAGCGACGAGAGAGGGTGGACCGGCAGGCTGGGCCCCCTCCTCCCGCTCGCCCTGCGCACCGCTCTCGGCTGCGCCCTCGCCGGTTACGTGTCCCTGGCGCTCGGCGTCGGCCGCCCGTACTGGGCCCTGGTCACCGCGGCCTCGCTCTACCAGGCGAACCTCACGCTGACCTGGAGCCGAGGGGTCCAGCGCGTCGTCGGCAACCTGGTCGGCGTCCTCCTCTTCGCGGCCGTCGCCCCGCTCGCCCACCTCGGCCCCGCCGCCCTGGTCCTGTGCTGCCTCGCCTTCAACTTCGGCGCGGAGGCACTGATCACCCGCAACTACTGGCTCGGCAGCATCTGCGTGACCCCGATGGCTCTGCTGATCACCGAGTTCACGGGCTTCCAGGAGCCCGGCGGGCTGATGACGGACCGGGTCGTGGACACGCTGGTCGGCGCGGCCGTCGGTTTCGTGACCGCGGTCGCCGTCACCAACCGGCGCGCAGGCGACCGCGTCGAGGACGCTCTCGACACCGTGGAGCGCGCCCGCGAGTACGCGGCACGGCTGGCCGCCGCCGAGTGGCCCGGCCCCGGCCCGGGTCCCGGTCCAGGCCCCGGCGCCCTGGAGGCCGCCCGCCGACGCCTGGCCGCCGCACTCGTCGAGCTGCGTGCCACGGCCGACGCGGCGGCCGGCGAGTGGTGGCAGCGCGCCCTGCCGCAGGAGCGGGTGATGCTGGCGGAGCAGGCCGGACACCGTACGCTCGCGGCGACGGTACGACGGCAGGGACCGCACGTTCTGGAGGACGCAGAGGCATGACGGCAGCGAACGGTCGGAGGGCGGTCGGCGCCGACACCGCCGGTGGCGGGCCGCACGGGGGTGCCAAGGCGGGACGGCCGGTCCCGGGCGACACGGTCGCCGCGGTGGTCCGGCAGTGGCGGACGGTCCATCCCGAGCTCGACACCGGACCCATGGAGGTCATCGGCCGTATCAACCGGTGTGCCGCGCTCCTGCAGCAGGCCGAGGACGCGCCGCTGCGGCACGCCGGACTCACCCGCCCCGAGTTCGACCTCCTCGGCGCACTGCGCCGCACGGGCCTCGAACTGACACCGGGCGAGCTGGCCCGGGAGACCTTCTCCTCCGGCGCCGCCGTCACCAAGCGGCTCAAGCAGCTGGCCGAGCGTGGTCTCGTCGAGCGGCGCGGCGACACCCGTGACCGCCGCGTCGCCCATGTCCGCCTCACGGACGCCGGCCGCGCCCTCGTCGACGGCATCCTCCCCGAACAGCTCTCGTACGAGACGACGGTCCTGTCCGGCCTCGACGACACCGGCCAACGCGAACTCGCGGTCCTGCTCGGCGACCTCCTGGTCCAACTGGAGGGCCGCCTGGGCGCCCCACGCGCCTGACCTCTCTCGCTCACCGCTGCCGGGCAGGCGCCCTCAAGGGGCGCGGGGAACGGCGCGACAGGCCCCCACCGGCCCGCACTGTGAAACACTCCACGCCCGGGAAGGCCGCGCCGTCAGGACCGTGGCGCCGTGCTGGACCGTACGACCAGTTCCGTGGCCAGCTCCACCCGGGGCGAGTCAGGGTGTTCGCCCCGGGTGAGCCTCAGAACCGTGCGGACCGCGAGTTTGCCCATCTCCGCGAGGGGCTGGCGGACCGTCGTGAGCGGCGGAGCCGACCAGCGGACTTCCGGAAGGTCGTCGAAACCCACCACACTCATGTCCTCCGGGACGCGCAGCCCGCGCCGGCGCAACGCCTCGACGGCCCCCATCGCCATCTGGTCGCTCGCCGCGAAGAGGGCCGTGGGCGGCCGGTCGAGGTCCAGAAGAGCGGCGCAGCCGGCGAACCCGGACTCGGGGTAGAAGTCCCCGGGCACGATCAGCGACTCGTCGACGGCGATCCCCGCCCGGTCCAGGGCAGCGCGGTAGCCGTCCAGGCGGGCCCGCGAGCAGAGCAGCCTGGGCGGCCCCGCCACGAACCCGATCCTGCGGTGACCGAGCCGCACCAGATGCTCGGTGGCGGCCATCCCGCCGGCCCAGTTGGTGACCCCCACCGTGGGCGCGTCCAGGGCGGGGGAGCCCGCCGGATCGACCACCACGAGCGGGACCCCGAGACGGCGCAGTTCCTCGTGGAGGACGGGTTCCAGGACTGACGTGACCAGGATGACGCCGTCCGAGGCGCGCGCCCGCAGATTGGTCATCCACCGGCGGGCGTCCCCCGATCGTCCGTGGATCGCGGAGACGACCGTCCCGACGCCCGCCGCGTGCGCCACCTCCTCCACGCCCCGGATGATCTCCACCGCCCAGGGGCTGTCGAGGTCGTCGAAGACCAGGTCGATCAGCGCGGCCCGCACCCGCGCGCCGGGCGGCCGTCTGCGGTAGCCGTGCAGATGCAGCAGGTCCTCCACCCGGGCGCGCGTGCCCGGCGCCACGTCCGACCGGCCGTTGACCACCCGCGACACGGTCGGTACGGAGACCCCCGCCTCCCGGGCGATCTCCGTGATCGTGACCTTGCCCCGGCCCTCCCGAGCCCTGCCGTCCCCGGCGTCCCCGGTGTCCTCCTCGGTCAACTGCCCCACCTCCGTTGACGGTCACCCCGTACGCCTCTACCGTTCCGGACGCACTCTCGAAACTTTGCAGAGGTCTTCCGGAAATTCCGGAAGCGACGTGAAGCCATCATGAGAGGGACGTCCATGAAGCCCCAGAGCTTACGGAGAGCCGCGTCCGCGATCCTGGCCGCGGCCTCGCTCGTGGTCGGGGGAGCCCCCTCCGGTCACGCCGCCGGCCCCGAACCGGCCGCCACGAACCGCCAGGCCGCCGCCGAGCCCGTACTGCGGGATCTCGCCGCCGCCAAGGGCATCTACTACGGGACGGCCGTCACGGCCTCCAAGCTCAACGGCACCTACGGCACGATCACCGGCGAACAGTTCGACTCCATCACGCCGGGCAACGAGATGAAGTGGGGCTCGGTCGAGGCGACCCGCGGCAGCTTCAACTGGTCCGGCGCCGACGCCGTGGTCGCCTTCGCCGAGGCCCACGCCCAGAAGGTCCGCGGCCACACCCTGGTCTGGCACAGCCAACTCCCCGACTGGGTCAGCAACGGCACCTGGACCGCCGACACCCTGCGGACCGTGATGACCGACCACATCGCCACCGAGGCGGGCCGCTACCAGGGCCGCATCGACCACTGGGACGTCGTCAACGAGCCGTTCAACGAGGACGGTACGCGCAGGCAGTCGGTCTTCCAGTCGGCGATCGGCGACTCGTACATAGCCGACGCGCTGCGGGCCGCCCGCGCCGCCGACCCGGCCGCGAAGCTGTACGTCAACGACTACAACGTCGAGGGCGTCAACGCGAAGAGCACCGCGCTCTACAACCTCGTCAAGTCGCTCAAGGAGCAGGGCGTCCCGATCGACGGCGTGGGACTGCAGGCCCACCTGATCCTCGGGCAGGTGCCGTCCACGCTCCAGGCCAACATCCAGCGCTTCGCCGACCTCGGCGTGGACGTCGCGATCACCGAACTCGACATCCGTATGACCGTCCCGCCCACGACCGCCCAACTCGCCCAGCAGAAGGCCGAGTACAAGGCGGTCACCGCCGCCTGCGTCGCCGTGGCGCGCTGCGAGGGCATCACCGTCTGGGGGTTCACCGACTCCGACTCATGGATCCCGGACGTGTTCACCGGGTACGGCGCGGCGACCCCGTACGACGAGAACTTCCAGCCCAAGCCCGCCTATTACGGCATCGCCGAGGCGCTCGGCTGGGTGGACGACGGTACGCCCGAGCCGGTGGGAGCCTGCGCGGTCGCGTACGCCGTGCAGAGCCAGTGGAACACCGGCTTCACCGCGCAGGTGACGGTCAGGAACACGAGCACCACCGCCGTCGACGGCTGGCGGCTGGCGTGGAGCTGGCCCGCCGGGCAGAGCGTGACGCAGGCGTGGAACGCGACCGTCACCCAGTCCGGCTCGGCCGTCACCGCCGCCAACGCGAGCTACAACGCGGCCATCGCACCGGGCGCCGCCGTCACCTTCGGCTTCAACGGCTCCTGGTCCGGCGGCAACACCGCGCCCACGGCCTTCACCCTCAACGGGACGGCCTGCACCACATGACGACCTGCACCGCGTGACGGCCCGCACCACGTGAACGGCCCGCACCGCACAGCGCGAGCGCCGGTTGTCAGCCCGGGCGTCGGGCCGAGGACGAGGGGGCCGACGCGGCCGTCGGCTCCGCCCCGCGCAGGGGGCGGAGCACCAGCGGCGTCGCCGCCGACGCCGCGCTCTCCTGGGCCTCCAGGCTGTACGAGTCCCACCACTCGGAGCTGCCGTCCTCGATACAGCGCAGCAGCACCCCTTCACGCAGCGCCCAAGGGCAGATGGTCACCTCGTCGATGCCCATCAGTTTCATCGTGGTGTGCGCGACGATCGCTCCGGCCAGGGACTGCCCGGAGCGCGCGAGGGAGATACCGGGCAGGAGAGCGCGCTCCGCGGCCGGCAGCACCGCCAGCTGCTGCACGGCCCTGCCCAGGTCGGAGCGGGTCATGGTCCTGGTGGTGAAGGGCCCGGACCGGCCGGGAGCCGCCCCGCACAGCCGTCCCAGCTGCTGGAACGTCCGCGAGGTGACGACCGCCGTCCGTGGTGCCTCCCAGCGGATGCGGGCCGCGACATCGCGCAGCTGATGGCGTACGTGCCGGCGCAGCAGCCGGGTCCGGTGCGGCGACGGCGGGTCCTGGCCGCGGAAGAACTCACGGGTCAGCCGGTTGGCGCCCAGGGGCAGCGCGATGGCGAAGTCGGGCAGCCTGCTCCGGCCGAAGGCGACCTCGAACGATCCGCCCCCGATGTCCAGCAGGGCCAGCGGTCCGGCGCGCCAGCCCATCCAGCGTCGCGCGGCCAGGAAGGTCAGCTCGGCCTCCACCTCGCCGGGCAGCACGTGCAGCGCCACCCCCGACTCCGCGGCGATCCGGCCGAGGATCTCGTCGCGGTTCGGGGCGTCCCGCACGATGGCGGTGGCGAACGCGAACGGCCTGCTCACCCCCCACCGCCTGCCCTCCGCCCGGGTGTCCCGCACCGCTTCCACCAGCCGGTCCACCTGTTTCGTCGGCAGATGGCCGCCCCGCTCCACATGGGCGGAGAGACGCAGCTGACGCTTGGCGGTGTGCACGGGAAGCGGAACCGCACCATCCGTTTCCGCGATCACAAGCCGTACCGTGTTCGAGCCGACGTCGAGTACACCCATTCGCATCCCCTCCCCGTACCCCCGGCGGCTCCCGGCACACCGCGACCCGCCTACCGGCCCCGCCTTGTTTGGGTCGTTCTGCGCGGGTACTCGCGCCTTTATGGAGAGCTTCGGCAGGGACGCAGCGATCCCGCACGAGGTCGTGGCCGGTTCGGCGCCCTTCGTCGTGGGACCCCTCGTGGTGGGACTTCTGGTCACGGCCATGCTGGTCGTCGCGGTGTGGTGGGGCATGCGGGTGCGCGGCCGGGAACCCGGTCCGCCGCGACCCGAGGACCAGCCCCGGCTGCCCGAGACCGGCGCGGTCCACGAGATCTCGGAGATGCGCGAGCCCGACGAGATGCCGCACGACGGCAGCGTCCTCACCCCGCATGAGCTGCGTTCCTCGGGCAACATGTCCACGCGGCGGGCCAGGAACCAGAAGCGGCGCCGGTGGAGCCGGAACAGCAGCGGCGGCTTCGGGAGCGGCGGTCTCGGCAGCCACTGAGACGTCGGGTGCGGAGTTTTCAGAGGTGATGGAGCGTTCCGCGCAGACGAGGACTTCGGCGAAGGGCGGGGGACCCGGGGATGGTGGGGAATTCGGGGGCGGCCGGGTCCATGGAGCCGTTCCTCGACCGGCTCGACACCCCGGTCTACGTGGTGACGGTCCACGCCGACGGGGAGCGGGCGGGCTGTCTGGTGGGTTTCGCCGCGCAGTGCTCGATCCGGCCGGCCCGTTTCATGGTGTGGCTGTCGAAGGCCAACCGCACCTACCGGGTGGCCCGCTCGGCCCCGCGGCTCGCCGTGCATCTGCTCGGCCGGGACCAGTACGCGCTCGCGGAGCTGTTCGGAGGAGAGACCGGGGACGGCGTGGACGGGAGCGGGCACCGGGTCGACAAGTTCACCCGCGCGGCGTGGACCCCCGGGCCGGGTGGCGTCCCCGTGCTGGACGGGGTGCCCGCCTGGTTCGTGGGGCAGGTCGAGGGGCGCGTGGACGCCGGTGATCATGTGGGCTTCCTGCTCGGCCCGATCGCGTCCGGAGCCGATGACGGGACCCGCGGAACGGGCGGGCCCGCCGGAAGCGGTACGACCGGCACAACCGGCAGAATCGGCGAGGAGCCGTTGCGGCTGAGCGATGTGAGCCACATCGCCGCCGGCCACCCGGTCGACTGACCCGCACCCACGCCTGCACCCGCACCCGCGCCTCCATCCGCACCGGCGCCCCGACCCGCGCGCGTTCGTCCCGCCGGATGACTGGACCGTCGAGGTACGGGCACTCGGGTGCCGCCCGAAGGGAGAACGTTTCGGGTCACCTCGACCGGCTACTAGGAATATATGGTGCAAATCGGATACACGATGATGACCGAACAGGCCGGGCCGCGCGAGCTCGTACAGCACGTGTTGGCCGCCGAGAAGGTGGGCTTCGACTTCTCGGTCACGTCCGACCACTACTTCCCCTGGCTGGCCGAGCAGGGACACGCGCCGTACGCGTGGAGCGTTCTCGGGGCCGCCGCGCAGGCCACTTCCACGATCCCCCTCATGACGTACGTGACCTGTCCGACGACCCGCTACCACCCGGCGGTCGTCGCGCAGAAGGCCGCCACCACGCAGCTGCTCGCCGAGGGCCGCTTCCGGCTCGGGCTCGGCTCCGGCGAGAACCTCAACGAGCATGTGGTGGGCGGTGGTTGGCCCGCCGCCCACGTGCGCCTCGAAATGCTGGAAGAGGCCGTCGAGATCATCCGCGCGCTGTTCGAGGGCAAGAACGTGAACCACCACGGAACGCACTTCGACGTGGAGAACGCCAAGCTCTTCGATCTGCCGGACGAGCCGACGCCCATCGGTGTCGCCGTCTCGGGCGAACGCTCCTGCGCCCTCGCGGGGCGGCTGGCCGACCTGGTGATCGCGACCGAGCCGAAGGCCGAACTGATCGAGTCCTTCGACCGGCACGGCGGCAGCGGCAAGCCCAGGGTGGGCCAGCTGCCCGTCTGCTTCGACACCGACAGGGATGCCGCGGTGGCGCGGGCGCACGAGCAGTTCCGCTGGTCGCTGGGCGGCTGGCCGGTCAACTCCGAACTTCCGGGCCCGGCGAGCTTCGACACGGCCACCCAGCTCGTCCGGCCCGAGGACGTCGCCGAGAGCGTCCCGTGCGGCGACGACGTGGACGCCTTCGTCGAGGCCGTCCGCCCCTACGTCGAGGCGGGCTTCACCGAGGTCGCCCTCGTCCAGATCGGGGGAGACCACCAGTTCCCCTTCCTGGACTGGGCGGAGAAGAAGCTGCTGCCCGCGCTGAAGGACCTGTGAACGCCGAAGCGAAGGGACCACCATGGCCATCGCCACGTACAGCCTCGTAGCCCTCGACTGCCCGGATCCGCCCGCGCTGGCGGAGTTCTACGCGGGCGTCCTGGGCGGCGAGGTGAGTCGGTACAGCGACGACTGGTACGACCTTCGCGTGCCCGGCGGCCATCGCATCTCCTTCCAGCGGGCCCCGGACCACCGCCCGCCGGACTGGCCGAGCGCCGACGGCGGCTCCCAGCAGCTGCACCTGGACTTCGACGTGCCGGACATGGACGAGGCCGAGGCGCAGGTACTGGCCCTCGGCGCCACCCCGCTCGACCTGGACGACGAGGACGGCCGCCGGGGCTTTCGCGTGTACGCGGATCCGGCGGGCCACCCGTTCTGCCTCTGCCGGCAGTAACGCCTGCCCGCCTGCCCGCCCGGCCGGGGAACGGTGATCGGGCGCCACCACCGTCGGCCGCAGTCACCACCGTCGACCGCTGTCACCACCGTCGGCCGCGGCCGCCGGCCGCCGCCGCGAGCGGCCCGGCGCTGACGGCGGGCTCGGCCCGCCGGGCCCGCCGAGTCACCGTGCCCGGTCCCTCAGGGCCGGTACCGCAGCGGATGGTCCGACGGCACCTCCACCACCGCGATCCGCGTGCCGTCCGGATCCGTGAGCCACATCTCGACGAGCCCCCACGGCTCCTTCACCGGCGGCCGGTCCACCTCGACACCGGCGGCCACGAGTTCCTCGTACGCCGCCCGCACGTCGGCCACCTGAAGCCACAGCTCGACGGCAGGGGAGGGCGGTTCCGCGGAACGGCCCGAGACTTCGAGGAAGCCGCCGCCGAGGAAGTAGACGGTGCCGCGCTCGGGTCCCGTGCCGAACTCGCGGTAGACGGGCAGCCCGAGCTTCTCGCCGTAGAAGGCGTGGGAACGCTCGGGATCGGAGGGGCGGAGCAAGGTCCGACTGCTCAGTACATGCACCATGAGTCCCCAGCGTAGGGGGAGTGAAGGCAGGGGTTACTCTCGTCCATGGCCGAGCCGCGCCGCGCCCGAGATCGGAGAACCGCTCCATGCCCACCGCTCCCGACGGACTGACCTTCCGGGACGCCGTCGACACCGACGTGGACGCCCTGGTCGCACTGATCGAGTCGGCCTACCGAGGGGACTCCAGCCGGACCGGCTGGACCACCGAGGCGGACATCCTCCAGGGCCGGCGGACGGACCCGGAAGGCGTCCTCGCCGTCATCGAGTCGCCCGACAGCCGGCTGCTGATCGTCGAGCGCGACGGCACGACGGTCGCCTGCTGTCAGCTCGAACACCGGGGCAGGCACGCCTACTTCGGCATGTTCGCGGTCAGCCCCGCCCTCCAGGGGGCAGGTCTAGGCAAGGTGATCATCGCCGAGGCGGAGCGGCTGGCCGGCGAGACCTGGGACGCCAAGGAGATGCACATGACCGTGATCTCCGTGCGCGAGGACCTCATCGCCTGGTACGAACGGCGCGGCTACCGCCGTACGGGAGAGATGACTCCCTTCCCCTACGGCGACGAGCGGTTCGGTGTGCCGCAGCGCGACGACCTGCAGTTCGAGCTCCTGACGAAGCCGCTCGTACCATCGTCACGCCGCAGCCCCGCGTCGGTGACTACGCCGTGAAGCGGCCGGTGCGCTTGATCTCCGGGTAGTCGGTGGTCGCGCCGTCCAGCTCCAGGGCGCGGACCAGCCGCAGATGGTCCTGGGTGTTCACGACCCAGCCGATGATCCGCAGATCCGCCTTGCGGGCGCGCTCGACGACCTCCAGCGTCAGCCGCCGGATGTTCAGCACCAGGGTCGTGGCGCCGACCGCGGTCGCCCGCTCGACGACATCGATGCCATAGCGGCTGGCGACCAGCGCCGTACGGACGCCCGGCACGAGCCGCGCGATCTCGGCGACGGCCTCGTCGTGGAAGGACAGCACCTCGACCCGGCCGACCAGGTCGCGCCGGTTCATCACCTCGGCCAGCGCCCGGGCCGCGGCCACGTCCTTGATCTCTGCCTGGAGCGGGGCCGTGACGGCGTCCAGGACCTCCTCGAAGACCGGGACGCGCTCACCGCGACCCGCGTCCAGCACGCGCAGCTCCGCGAGGGTCTTCTCGGCGATCGGCCCCGAACCGTCGGTCGTACGGTCCACGTCGGCGTCGTGCATGACGACGAGCGCGCCGTCCTTGCTCAGATGCAGATCCAGCTCGATCAGGTCGAGGCCCGCCTGCTGGGCGGCGGTGAAGGAACGAAGGGTGTTCTCCGGTTCGACACCCATGATCCCGCGATGACCGATGGTGAGGAAGTTCAAGGGTTGACTCCGCTTCCGTCGACGGCGGCTCGGCTGCCGCGCACGGCGGTCCCGTGCCCACGCGGCAAGGCCGCAGCCTAATGGCCCCGACGGACCTTGTACCCGCTCCGGTGGCCGGGAATGAGCCCTGTCGGCGCGGGGGAACGGGCCCTGCCCACCCCTTCGCGGCTCACCCCCGCGTGGGCGAGTCCCCGGCCGGTTGACCGGACGTCGGGCCGGCTACCGGCAGCCGGTCACCCGAACTCCGGCAGGTACCCGGCTGACGGCGGAAGTATTCGCCCCCAGGGTGTCCCGCAGGAAAAATAGCGGTGAAGTTGCAAGGGGGCAGGATAATCTCCCGATGCTCCACTTGTCCCGGAGAGTCCTCCACGCATACGGTGTTCATACGCGAGGTTCTCCCGTGGAAGGTGGGTCATGACGGAAATTCTTGTGCAGGTGGGTGCGGAGGAGCGGATTCCTCCCCGGAGCAGGGTGGTGAGCCACCCGGCCTGGCCCGTGCTCAAGGATGCCGTGGAGCGGATCCGGCCATGGCAGTCCAAGGACGGGTCGATCGACTTCGACGCCGAGAGCGCCCCCGATCCGGCCGACGCCGACCTGGCCGTGCGCCGGGTCATGGACGCCGTCCAGGAGCTGTCGCCGCTCGTCTCGCACGACGCCGAGTACCACGCGGCGCTCGTCGAGGACCTGCGCCGCTGGGCCGACGGCGGCTTCAAGGTGCCCGACTTCCTCGACTCGCTGCTGGCCTTCCAGCCGGCGGCGCACCGCGAGGACGGCCTCGAACACCTGGTCCTCTTCCCCATGTACACGCAGAACGGGAATCCGGACCGCAACTTCGAGGCGGTCGTCCTTCGCATGGTGTGGCCCGACTGGCTGGCCGAGCTGGAGCGCACCCGCTACGACAACCCGTTGTTCTGCGGCATCACCTTCGAGGACTTCACCGCCGGGTACGACACCAACTCGGCCGTCCTCTTCCCCGAGACCATCGCCGTGCGCGAGGCCCCGGAGCGGTTCAGCTGGGGCGGTATCTTCTGCGACCGCGAGGCCGCCCGCTTCCGCAAGGTCACCGAGGCCGCCGTCGGCACGCTCGGCCTCGAACTGCCCGACGACATCCGCGAGATGGTCGGCGACCAGGCACGCTGCGAGCAGGCCTTCGTCCTGTGGGACATGGTCCACGACCGTACCCACAGCCACGGCGACCTGCCCTTCGACCCCTTCATGATCAAGCAGCGCCAGCCGTTCTGGATGTACGGCCTGGAGGAGCTGCGCTGCGACCTCACCGCCTTCCGTGAGGCCGTGGGGCTGGAGGCCGACGGCTTCCCGCAGGGCCGCGACGTGCAGTACGCGGTGCTCTTCGACCGGATGTTCCGCTTCCCCGTGACCGGCGACCGCGTCCGCAACTACGACGGCCTCGGCGGACAGCTGCTCTTCGCCTACCTGCACAAGCACGATGTCGTGCGCTGGACCGACAACAAGCTCTTCATCGACTGGCAGCGCGCCCCGCAGGTCACCAACGAGCTGTGCGCCGAGATCGAGAAGCTGTACCGCGACGGCATCGACCGTCCGAAACTGGTCCACTGGTTCGCCGCGTACGAGCTGGTCTCCCAGTACCTTTCCCCGCACCCGGGATCCCGCTGGGCCAAGGGCCCCGACGCCCTCGATCTGACGCTGCCGCCGCGAAAACTGGTGGACGACGTGCTTCCGGACGAGTTTCCCCTGAGCATGTTCTATGAGGCACTCTCGAAGAAGCTCAAGAACGTGATCGCCAGTACCCGGGGCATCACCGCCGCGAGTGCCGAGCGGGTGGCCGCGTGAGCGACCGCGTCCGTAACACTGCTCAGGAGGCGAAGACCATGGGGAACGGTAACGGCGGGGCACTGAGCGGCGCGGTGATCGCGGTGGCCGGCGCGGGCGGTCCGGTGGGCCGGGCGACCCTGCTGCGGCTCGCCGAGGCCGGGGCCGTGGTCGTCGGGTCCGACAACGACCCGGAGCGACTGGCCGAGGCCGTGGACGCGGCCCGCTACGCGCACGGCGGCGCCACCGTCGTCGGCGACACGGTCGACCTCCTCGACCGGGACTCGGCCAAGGACTGGGCGACGCGCACCGAGAAGGAGTTCGGGCGCGTCGACGGACTGGTCCACCTCGTCGGCGGCTGGCGCGGCAGCGAGACCTTCACCAAGACCAGTCTCGACGACTGGGACCTGCTGGAACTGCTGCTCATCCGTACCGTGCAGCACACCTCCCTCGCCTTCCACGAGGCACTGCAGCGCAGCGACCGCGGCCGGTACGTCCTGATCAGCGCCGCGGGCGCCGGCAAGCCCACCGCGGGCAACGCCGCGTACGCGGCCGCCAAGGCCGCCGCCGAGGCGTGGACGCTGGCCATGGCCGACTACTTCCGCAAGGCGGGCATCTCCGAGGGCGCCGAAGGGCCGACGTCCGCAGCCGCCATCCTGGTCGTGAAGGCGCTGGTGCACGACGCGATGCGCGCCGAGCGCCCGAACGCGAAGTTCGCGGGCTTCACGGACGTCAAGGATCTCGCCGAGTCCATCACCGGTGTCTGGGAGCAGCCCGCCCCCGAAGTGAACGGAAAGCGTCTGTGGCTGACCGAGAAGCCGTGAACCCACCGAGGACGGATGCCCGGCGGCGCCACGACCCGCAGGTGCGCGGCTTCGCGAGCGACAACTACGCCGGGGCCCACCCCGAGGTGCTCGCCGCCCTGGCCCTCGCCAACGGCGGCCACCAGATCGCGTACGGCGAGGACGACTACACCGGCCACCTCCAGCAGGTGATGCGCGGGCACTTCGGCGCGGGCGCCGAGGCGTTCCCCGTCTTCAACGGCACGGGCGCCAACGTCGTGGCACTGCAGGCGCTCACCGACCGCTGGGGCGCGGTGATCTGCGCGGAGAGCGCGCACATCAACGTCGACGAGGGCGGTGCTCCCGAGCGCATGGGCGGGCTCAAGCTGCTCACGGTGGCCACGCCCGACGGCAAGCTCACCCCCGAGCTGATCGACCGGCAGGCCTACGGCTGGGACGACGAGCACCGGGCGATGCCGCAGGTGGTGTCGATCACCCAGAACACCGAACTGGGCACGGTGTACACGCCCGACGAGGTCCGCGCCATCTGCGAGCACGCCCACGGGCACGGCATGAAGGTGCACCTCGACGGCGCCCGGATAGCCAACGCGGCCGCCTCCCTGGACGTACCGATGCGGGCGTTCACCAACGCGGTCGGCGTGGACGTCCTGTCCTTCGGCGGCACCAAGAACGGCGCGCTGTTCGGTGAGGCCGTCGTCGTCCTGAACCGGGACGCCGTCAGCCACATGAAGCACCTGCGCAAGCTGTCGATGCAGCTCGCCTCCAAGGCGCGCTTCGTGTCGGTGCAGTTGGAGGCCCTGCTCGCCAAGGACCTGTGGCTGCGCAACGCCCGCCACGCCAACGAGATGGCCCAGCGCCTCGCCGAGGGTGTGCGCGCGGTGCACGGCGTCGAGATCCTGTACCCGGTGCAGGCCAACGCGGTCTTCGCCCGGTTGCCCCACGACGTGAGTGAACGGCTGCAGAAGCGCTACCGCTTCTACTTCTGGGACGAGGCCGCGGGAGACGTCCGCTGGATGTGCGCGTTCGACACGACCGAGGACGACGTCGACGGATTCGTGGCGGCGCTCAAGGAGGAGATGGCGAGCTGACGGCCTGGAGAGTCATGCATAGATATGCGGATGCCTGGAAAAGTAATTGACGCCGGGTGATCGTCTTCCTATGCTCTGCAGGTATGGAGCTGATCCAGGAAAACCCCGACCTGTCCGCCTATCTGGCCGCGGACGAGGCCATCGACCACCATCATCCGATCGTGCGAGAGGTGTCCGCGCGGCTGGCGGGCGAGGTCGCCGACTCGTATGCCTATGCACAGGCCGCGTTCGAGTTCGTGCGCGACACCATCCCGCACTCCCAGGACTCCGGCGACCCGCGCGTCACCTGGCGCGCCTCCGACGTCCTGGAGCGGGGTACGGGCATCTGCTACGCCAAGGCCCACGCCCTGGCCGCCCTGCTGCGAGCCGAGGACATCCCGACGGCGTTCTGCTACCAGAAGTTCGACGTGGTGCACGGACTCGTCGCGGTCCGCTTCAACGGTGCCTGGCACCGGCAGGACCCCCGGGGCAACAAACCGGGCGTGGACGCCCGTTTCTCCCTCGACGGCGAGCGCCTGGCCTTCACGCCCGACCCGGAGGCGCACGAGCTGGACTACCCGGAGCTGTACGCCGAACCGCACCCGGCCGTCCTGGCCGCGCTCAAGGCCGCCCGGGACCGCCCACACCTGTGGGAGTCGCTTCCCACCGAGCTCTGAGTCGGCGGGCCCGCGGGCGGCCCGCCCGTCGTCGGCGGAGCGCCGCGCGCTCAGCGGGCCTCGGAGGCCTTCACTTCTTCGGGGGTCGGCGCCGTACCGCCGAGGTGCGCCGGCATCCACCAGGTGTCGTCCGGGCCCTTGGGGCGTACGGGGTAGGCGCGCTGCGCGGCTTCCAGGAGCTCCTGTACGCGCTCGCGCACCTGCCGGGTGATCGCGCCCGCGTACTTGTCGCGGGAGGCCTCGATCGCCTCGCCGACCCGGATGGTGATCGGGGTGTGGCTGCGCTTGAAGTTGCGCGGGTGGCCCTTGGTCCACAGCCGCTGCGTACCCCACACGGCCATCGGGATCAGCGGGACGCCCGCCTCCTGGGCCATGCGCGCCGCACCCGACTTGAAGCTCTTCAGGGTGAAGGACTGGGAGATCGTGGCCTCGGGGAAGACGCCGACGATTTCACCGGACCGCAGTGAGGCCAGCGCGTGGGCGTACGCCGTCTCTCCCTGCTTGCGGTCCACGGGGATGTGCTTCATGTTGCGCATCAGCGGGCCCGAGATCCTGTGCCGGAACACCGACTCCTTGGCCATGAAACGGACGAGGCGCTTCTGCGGCAGGGCGGCGAGACCGTCGAAGATGAAGTCCAGATAGCTGATGTGGTTGCTCACCAGCACCGCACCGCCCGTGCGCGGGATGTTCTCCGTCCCCTTGAGATCGATCTTCAGGTCCCAGGCCTTGAACAACGTCTGGGCGAGACCGATGGCGGGACGGTAGGCAAGCTCAGCCATGAACGGAGTGGACCCTTCTCTCTGTTCTGCCTGGGAAGGGGTGCTCCCGGCGGGAAACTTACGCTGCCGTAGGTTTACGGCATTGCGCAGATCGTGCCCGAAGAACGGACGAGTGACCAGCCCTGGTGCCTGAGATTGGCGAGATCCTCGTCACGTAACCCTTGATCCACCTCGGTGTTTTACGTCGCCTTTACTTTGCGCGAACCGCCACCCGCCGTACGAGCAGGTACATCTCGCACCCGACGCAATACCCGAACGCCGCGTTGAGAAACGCCGCCGCGAGCGCCGCCCCGGTCGCGGCGAGTCCGAGCCACTCGGGGCCCACGGTGAGGCCGAGGAGACCGATCGCCGCGAACGCGAACCCGACCGCCTGCGCGAACCGCGGCGGCTCGGGCGCCTCGAACTCCGTGGGCGGCGCGAGGCGTGGACGCACGACCCCGCGGAACAGCAGACCGTACGGGGAGCGGCCCGCGCCGCCCACCGCGCCGAGCGCGAACACCAGCGTCTGCCAGGCCAGCAGCCAGGCACTGCCGGTGATCAGTACGACCGCCAGTACCGCGGTCGTCACGGCCGCTCCGAAACGCGGCCCACGTGCATCGATGTCCATGAATCGAGTATTCCGCGGGGAGGACTTCCGCGGGCCGGGGAATCTTTACAGCCTCGTGAACGCTGAAGCCGGGGATGACCGGACTCGCGGTGTGTGTGGTGGTGCTCGCCCTGGCGAGCGCCTACGGAGTGCTGAACCGACGTCGGAGCGGGAGGGTCGTAGTGCGTGGGCGGGACGACGGAAAACGGCTGGGCGCGGCCGAGTTGGGCGAGGGCCTCGGGGAACGGGCCACCCTCGTCCAGTTCTCCAGCGCCTTCTGCGCCCCCTGCAGGGCGACCCGCAGGGTGCTCGGCGAGGTCGCCGAGCTGGTTCCGGGCGTGCGGCACGTCGAGATCGACGCCGAAAGCCGTCTCGGACTCGTCCGCGAACTGGAGATCCTCAAGACGCCGACCGTGCTCGTCCTCGACGCCGAGGGTCGCGTCGTGCGCCGCGCCACCGGACAGCCGCGCAAGGCGGATGTGATCGCCGCGCTCGGTGAGGCGGTCGGCACCACCTGATCATCCGGCAGACCCTCGTCATCCGGACCACCCTGATCATCCAAAAGCCCCTGATCGTGAGGCTGGAGGCCCTCGGTGACGCATCTCCCACCTGCCGGGACGCACTTGACTGCATCAGCCAGCTATCGTCAGTCTGACCGTATGCCCATGGAACTCCCTCCCTTCGACCTGTTCGCGCGTGAACGCCATTCCGCCGCGGCCCCTGTCCGCGGTGCGGGCGGGCGCTGTCCGGGCTGCTGAGCAGCCCAGGACCCCCGCCGGCCTCGCGCAGAAGGACGACTCCATGACGGCCACGCCCGATCTCCGTACCTCCCGACTCGCCTCCCCGGACCTGCTCCGCTCCGTCTTCCGGCAGCACGCCGCCGGTGTCGCCGTGATCACCGCGCGCGGCGACGAGGGCCCTGTCGGCTTCACCGCCACCTCGCTCGCCTCCGTGTCCGCCGAGCCCCCGTTGATCTCCTTCGGTATCGGCACCGGCGCCTCCAGCTGGCCGGCCGTCTCGCGGACGGACCATGTGGGCGTCCACCTGCTCGGCGAGCATCAGCGGGAACTGGCCGCCACCTTCGCCAGCAGCGGCGCCGACCGCTTCGGCGAGCCCACCGCCTGGCGGGAGGGCCCCGAAGGCGTTCCCGTGCTCGACGACGTCCTCGCCTGGCTCGTGTGCCGGGTCGTCACCCGTGTTCCCGCCGGGGATCATCGCGTCGTGCTCGCCGAGGTGGTGCTCGGGGACCCCGCCGGTGCCGGACGCCCGCTGCTGTACCACCAGGGGCGGTTCAACGCGCTGAGGGAATAGCGCGCTCGGGGGCGGGTGTGTCCGGCCGCCCGGCCCACCCTGCCCGCCCCCGTCTGCGAACACGTCGAGTTCCGATTACGCTGCGTTGCGAAGGTCACAGTTCAAAGCGCTTGCTTAGAGGGAACCAGCTACGGGACCGTAGAAGCGCGTACTGGCGAGTAATATTTCGCCCGGAGCGCGGGTCGCCCCCACCGGGAACGGCCGCTTCAGGCGCCTATGCTGCCCGTAGGCAGGCAGCCCAGAAAAGACGATGCAGTAGGAGAGCCGGCGTGAGCTTGAGGATCGTTGTCACTGTTAAGTACGTGCCCGACGCCACTGGCGACCGGCACTTCGCCGAGGACCTGACCGTCGACCGTGACGACGTGGACGGCCTGCTGTCGGAGCTCGACGAGTACGCGGTCGAGCAGGCACTGCAGATCGCCGGCGAAGCGGACGACGCGGAGATCACCGTGCTGACCGTGGGCCCCGAGGACGCGAAGGACGCGCTGCGCAAGGCGCTGTCGATGGGCGCGGACAAGGCCATCCACGTCGAGGACGACGATCTGCACGGCACCGACGCGATCGGCACCTCGCTGGTGCTGGCCAAGGCGATCGAGAAGGCCGGCTACGACCTGGTCATCTCCGGCATGGCCTCCACCGACGGCACCATGGGCGTGCTCCCGGCCCTGGTAGCCGAGCGCCTGGGCGTCCCGCAGATCACGCTGCTCTCCGAGGTCTCCGTCGCGGACGGCGTCGTCAGGGGCCGCCGTGACGGCGACAGCGCCTCCGAGCAGCTTGAGGCGTCCCTGCCCGCCGTCGTGTCGGTCACCGACCAGTCGGGCGAGGCGCGTTACCCGTCCTTCAAGGGCATCATGGCCGCCAAGAAGAAGCCCGTCGAGTCCTGGGACCTCGAAGACCTGGAGATCGAGGCCGACGAGGTCGGTCTCGAAGGCTCCTGGACCAGGGTCGACTCCGCCACCGAGCGGCCGGCGCGCACCGCGGGCACGATCGTCAAGGACGAGGGCGAGGGCGGCAAGCAGCTCGCCGCCTTCCTCGCGGAGCGCAAGTTCGTCTAAGCCGAGCCTCGCGGGCCAGGAGTCCGTCCGAGCCCGCGGTTGCCGCCCGCCCCTCATCTTCCGCAAGCAGGAGAGAAGAAGTCCCATGGCTGAAGTTCTCGTCTACGTCGACCACGTGGACGGCTCCGTCCGCAAGCCCACCCTGGAACTGCTGACACTGGCCCGCCGCATCGGCGACCCGGTCGCCGTCGCGCTCGGCGCCGGCGCCGCGGACACCGCCGCCACGCTCGCCGAACACGGCGCCGTCAAGGTACTCACCGACGAGGCCGCCGAGTACGCCGACTACCTCGTCGTACCGAAGGTGGACGCGCTGCAGGCCGCCGTCGGGGCCGTGTCCGCCGCGGGCTCCCTGGCCGCCGTGCTGGTCCCCTCGTCCGCCGAGGCCAAGGAGATCGCCGCCCGCCTCGCGCTGCGCATCGGCTCGGGTGTCATCACCGACGCCGTCGACGTCGAGGCCGGCGACTCCGGCCCGGTGGCCACCCAGTCGGTGTTCGCCGCCTCGTACTCCACGAAGACCCGGGTCTCCAAGGGCACCCCGGTCATCACCGTCAAGCCCAACTCGGCCCCCGTCGAGGCCGCCCCGGCCGCCGGCACCGTCGAGGCGCTGTCCGTGACCTTCTCCGCGGCTGCCACCGGCACCAAGGTCACCGGCCGCACCCCGCGCGCATCGACGGGCCGCCCGGACCTGACCGAGGCCGCGATCGTGGTCTCCGGCGGCCGTGGCGTCAACGGCAGCGAGAACTTCGCCATCATCGAGGCACTCGCCGACTCCCTCGGCGCGGCCGTCGGCGCCTCGCGCGCCGCCGTGGACGCCGGCTGGTACCCGCACACCAACCAGGTGGGCCAGACCGGCAAGAGCGTGTCCCCGCAGCTGTACATCGCCAACGGCATCTCCGGCGCGATCCAGCACCGCGCCGGCATGCAGACCTCGAAGACGATCGTGGCAGTCAACAAGGACGCCGAAGCCCCGATCTTCGACCTCGTCGACTACGGCGTCGTCGGCGACCTCTTCGAGGTCGTCCCGCAACTCACCGAAGAAATCAAGACCCGCAAGGGCTGAGCGCTCTCCTTGTCTGGGTGAGGCCCCCTCGACCGTGTCGGTCGAGGGGGCCTCACGGCGTGCGGGCACTGCTCAGCCCAGGGTCAGGGACGCCTGTACGGGCAGGTGGTCGCTCGGGAACTGCCCGTCCACGGAGAAGGTGTCGATCGACGCCCGGTGCGCGCTCACCCCGGGCGAGGCGAGGATCCAGTCGATGCGGTCGCCGTCCGGGGTCAGCGGCCGGTACCCGTGGAACGTCGCGTACAGCCTGCTCCGCTCGGCCGCCGTCTCCCAGGTGTCGACGAGGCCGGCGCCCAGCATCGTGTCGTAGACCGGGTTCTTGTGGGCGGCGACGTTGAAGTCGCCGGTCACCACCAGCGGCAGGGACCGGTCGAGCCCCGTGATCCGCTCGGCGATCAGGGACGCGGCCCGCGCGCGTGCGTTCTGGCTCGCGTTGTCCAGGTGCGTGTTGAGGAAGTAGAACTCCCGCTGCCCGTCCCGCAGATCACGGAAGCGGACCCAGGTGACCATGCGTATGGAGCCGCCGCCCCAGGTGTTCGAGCCGATGACGGCGGGCGTGTCCGAGAGCCAGAAGTGGTCGTACTCGACCGGGGCGAGTCTGCGGGTGTCGTAGAAGACCGTCATGAACTCGTCCCGGCTGCCGCCCGCGCGGCCCGTGCCGATCCAGTCGTAGTGCGCGCCGAGGTCCGTCGCGATGTCGCGCACCTGCTGGTGGAGGCCTTCCTGGGTGCCGATGACGTGCAGTCGCTCCCGGCGCAGCAGTGCACGGGTGACAGGGCGGCGGACGGCCCAGCTGTTGGGTTCGGCGGTGCTCGCGTACCGCAGGTTGAAGGACATGACCTCCAGGTGGCCGCGGCGGTCCGCCGCCGAGGCGGGCGACCTGGAGAGCGCTGTACTGGACAGGGGCAGGGCGACCGCGGTGGCGAGCGCGGTCCTGAGTCCCAGGCGGCGCGTGACTCGGCTGTGACGGGGCACGGGATGCTCCTTCTGTGGCCAATGCCGGTCTGTGGTGCGGACCGGTTCTGCACGGATGCCGGTCGAGTCGTGCGCCTCGCAGTCTCGAAGTTGGGCGTGAACATGTCGAGATGCCGGGATGGACCCCGGGGGAAGTCCGCGCGTGTTCCGGGAGGGGGTCGGGGGAGGATCTCATTGCGGGAGCGCTGGAATGAGGGTGTTGACCAGCCAGAAGGTCGCGGATAACTTCGCTCTACGGATAGTTGATTCCGCTGAGCGGAAAACAGGAGGGTGTGGAATGGGTCAGGGTCAGCAGGAGAAGGTGACGACGAGCCTCGCCGGCGCCGTCAGCGAGGAGATCAGCGCCTCCCTCGCCCCGGTCGACGCCGAGTTGGAGCGCCGCTACCCCGGAGACCCCGGCACCCGCCAGCCCGTCCACACCGTGTACGTCCCGGGCGACGCCTTCGCCGCGGACACCATCCGCTCCTGGGGCGACCAGGCCCTCGCCGCCCTCGACCGGCACGCGCCCGACGCGGACTCCTTCGCCGCCGTCCTCGGCCTCTCCGACGACCTCGCGGAGCCCGTGTACGCCCGCGTACGCGCCAAGCTGGAGCGCGAACCGATCGAAGACCTGCGCGTCGACTTCGAGGACGGCTACGGGCCGCGTCCCGACGCCGAGGAGGACGAGACCGCGGCCCGCGCCGCGCGGCTGATCACGGAGGCGTACCGGGACGGCACGGCCGCCCCCTACATGGGTATTCGGATGAAGTGCATGGAGGCGCCGGTCCGCGACCGGGGCATCCGCACGCTCGACATCTTCCTCACCGGGCTGATGGAGGCCGGCGGACTGCCCGACGGGCTGGTGCTGACCCTGCCGAAGGTCACGTACGCGGAGCAGGTCACCGCGATGGTGCGGCTCCTGGAGGAGTTCGAGAAGGCGCACGGTCTGGAGCGGGGCCGGATCGGGTTCGAGATCCAGATCGAGACCAGCCAGTCCATCCTCGCCACCGACGGCACGGCGACCGTCGCCCGGATGATCCAGGCCGCCGGGGGCCGCGCGAGCGGCCTGCACTACGGGACCTTCGACTACAGCGCCTGCCTCGGGGTCTCCGCCGCCTACCAGGCGAGCGACCACCCGGCCGCCGACCATGCCAAGGCGATCATGCAGGTGGCGGCCGCGGGCACCGGCGTACGGGTCTCGGACGGTTCCACCAACGTGCTGCCGGTCGGCCCGACGGCGAAGGTCCACGACGCCTGGCGCCTGCACTTCGGACTCACCCGCCGCGCCCTCGCCCGCGCCTACTACCAGGGCTGGGACATGCACCCCGGGCACCTCCCGACCCGGTACGCGGCAGTGTTCGCCTTCTACCGCGAAGGGTTCGAGCAGGCCGCGGCCCGCCTCGTCGCGTACGCCAACCGTGCCGGCGGCGACGTGATGGACGAGCCCGCCACCGCCAAGGCGCTCAGCGGCTATCTGCTGCGCGGCCTGGACTGCGGGGCCCTCGACATCGCGGAGGTGGCACGCGCGACCGGGCTCACGCGCGCGGACCTGGAGGGCTTCGCCGTACCGAGGCGGGCCGACCTGACTGTCTCGGCCAAGTAGCGGCCCTGTCACAGCCCTTACCGCCGGCGCTCGCCGTCACCCGGGCCCCGTACTGTGGGCGGCACTTCATTGACGTGTCACAGGAACGGGGCAGCGGTGTCTGCGGGGGAGAACCAGCAGCCGGGAGAGAAGAGCCGGCCCGGGGAGAGCGAACAGCCGGACGGGACCGGGCGGCTCCTGGCCGGCCGCTACCGTGTCGTGGCCCCACTGGGCCGCGGCGGAATGGGCGTGGTCTGGCGGGCCCGCGACGAGGTGCTCGGCCGCGAGGTGGCCGTCAAGGAACTGCGCACCTACACGGACGCGGACGCACCCGAACTCGCTGGCCTGGGACTGCGGATGCAGCGCGAGGCCCGGGCGGCGGCCCGGGTGCGCCACCCCGGTGTGATCGCCGTGCACGACGTGGCGGAGATCGACGGCCGCCCGCTCATCGTCATGGAGCTGGTGGACGGGCCGTCCCTGGACGACGTCCTGCGCGAGCGCGGCACGATCGGCGCCCGCGAGGCCGCCGGGATCGGTGCGAAGGTCATGGACGCGCTCGCCGCGGCCCACCGGGCCGGGGTCCTGCACCGCGACGTGAAGCCGGGCAACATCCTGCTCGACCGTTCGGGGCGGGTCGTCCTCACGGACTTCGGCATCGCCACGATGGAGGACCCCGGCGACGGCTCCACCACGCATCTCACGCGCAGCGGCGAACTGGTCGGTTCCCTGGACTACCTGGCACCCGAACGGGCCCAGGGGTACGAGCCGGGCCCCGCCTCCGACATCTGGGCGCTCGGTGCCACGCTCTACGCGGCCGTCGAGGGGTCCTCGCCGTTCCGCCGCACCTCCACGTGGTCCACGCTCACGGCGATCGTCGTCGAACCGCTGCCGGAACCGCGACGGGCCGGGCCGCTGGGTCCCGTCCTGCGACAGCTGATGCACAAGCAGCCCGAGTCCCGCCCGGAGGCCGGCCGCGCGAGTGAGCTCCTGGAAGCGGTGGCGGCGGCGACCGACGATCACCCGACCGGCCAGGACCCGACCGGCCAGGACTCGGCGACCCGCGGGCTGAGGGCGCCCGCGCCCCCGGTACGGGACGCGACCGAGCGGAGCGTACCGGTGATACCACCGGGATTCGGGCCGCCCCAGCCGATGCCGCAGTCGGCCGCTCCGGCCGCCCCGGCCGCGCAGGTCACCCCGGTCACTGCCGACCCCGCCACGCCCGCCGATCCCCGACGCGGCAGGGGACGCGTCCTGCTCGTCGGCGCGGCCGTCGCCGTCGTGCTGGCCTCGACCGGCGTCATCGTCGCCCAGCTGACGGACTCCGGCGAGTCCGGGTCCGCCGCGAGGGCCGGGACCTCCCGGGACGCGGACGGCACCGCCTCCCCGGGCGCCACCCGAGGCTCGGTCGACCTGACGGACGACAGGAAGCCCACGGAACAGGCCGACAAGAAGAAGTCGTCGCCCCCGGGCGACAAGCCGGATGCCACGCAGGACGCCGACCGCACCGAGGACGCCGAGCCGACGGACAAGGCACCCGCTGCCTCGCCCGGAGCCACCAAGGGCGGTACCACGGGCGGGAGTTCGGGCGGCGGGGAGACCGCGGGCCCCGCACCGGTCTGCCATGCCATCGGGGGCGGCAAGTACAACTGCCAGGTCTGGAAGACCGCGGCGTCGTACACCGCCGCGGGAGCGCGGGCGGGCACGCTCAACTCCGGCACCAACTACTTCTACTGCCAGCAGAACCTGGGGCGCCGCGAGACCTCCGGGAAGTGGACGAACACCTGGTGGGCGAAGACCGACGACGACAGCGGCAACACCGGCGTCTATGTCAGCGACGTCTACATCCAGGGCGGCGACAACGACGCACCGGTGCCAGGACTGCCCGTCTGCTGACCGCGTACGTACTTCTCCAGGCCGGAAGCCGTCGTGCGCCCCTCCCGGGCGAAGAGCCGGGTCCCCTCGGCGCAGAGCCGCAGGTCGCCGCGGGCCCGGGAGCAGAACTCCTCGGGCGTGGCCCCGAACAGCTTCCGCAACCCCGTTGATTCCGCGAGGAGTTCGGTGAGCAGCCGACGCTCGCCGGGGTGCTCGCGCGGCTTCCCGGTGCCGTCCCGGAGGACACCGTGACGGTTCACATACAGGTGGACACCGTCGAGCGGCGCACCCGGCCCGCTCGGCTCACCCGGTGCACCCGGCCCGCCCGGCTCCGGCTCGACGCGGAAGCCTGCCGAAGGCAGCAGCACGCGATCGTACGCACCCGACGGCCTCGTGACTCCCTCGCTCGCGTCGATCGCGGCCAGCTGGGCCGGGTCCAGCCAGGTGAGGAACAGTTCCCGGGTGTGCCCGGGGGCGCGAAAGGGCGACGCGGACACGTATCCCAGGGCGCTGACGTGCGCCGAGACGCCGATCTTCAGCCCGGTGACCCGCGCCTTCACCAGGGGGATCGGGGACGACAACTCGTACTGGCGCATCTTGTGCCGGAGCTGCGCGGGAGAGGCGTTCGAGCCGACCGCGAGGACGGGCACCCGGCCCGGGAACGTGCGGCGGGTCAGGGGCAGCAGCCGGTCCCCGTCGAGGAGCCCCGACTCCGCGGGCCAGGTGCCGGGATAGACCAGGGGGTCCTCGCGCGGCGCCACGGCCAGGCCGAGGGCTTCGAGCGTGCGGTCGGCGGAGTGGTGGTGCCGGGACTCTCCCATGTATCAGGCGGAGGGCGGCAGTTCACCCGAGCCACGGGTGATCAGACGGGTCGGCAGTTCGATGCGCTCGGGCAGTACGAGGGAGCCGTCGAGCTGGCGGAAGAGGCGGTCGGCGGCGGTACGGCCGAGCTGGGCGGCGTCCTGGGCGACGACGGTGACCCCGGGCTGGAGGAGGTCGGCGAGCTCGATGTCGTCGAAGCCGACCAGGGCGACCGGGCGGGCGCGCTCCGCGATGACCCGTACGACCGTGACCGTCACGCGGTTGTTGCCCGCGAAGACCGCGGTCACGGGGGAGGAGCCCGAGAGCATGGTCTCGGCCGCCAGGCGGACCCGCTCCGGGCCGGTGACGCCCAGGGACATCCAGTCGGGCTCCACCGGGATGCCGGCGTCCTCCATCGCGGCGCGGTAGCCGCGCAGCCGCTCGGCGGCGGTGTGGATGCGGGGCATGTCCCCGATGAATCCGATCCGGCGGTGGCCGTGCGCGATGAGATGCGCGACGCCGTCGCGAGCGCCGCCGAAGCTGTCGGAGAGCACGACGTCCGCGTCGATCTGCCCGGCGGGGCGGTCCACGAACACCGTGGCGACGCCCGCCTTTATCTCGGGCTCCAGATAGCGGTGGTCGTCACCCGCCGGGATGACGACCAGCCCGTCCACGCGGCGCGCGCAGAGCGCGAGGACCAGTTCCTGCTCGCGGTCCGGGTCCTCGGCGCTGGAGCCGTTGATCAGCAGGGCGCCATGGGCGCGGGCCACCTCTTCCACCGCCCGGCTCAGCGGGCCGTAGAAGGGGTCCGCCAGGTCCTCAAGGACCAGGCCGATGCTCGCGGTGGTGCCCTTGCGCAGCACGCGTGCGCTGTCGTTGCGCCGGAAGCCCAGCGCGTCGATGGCCTCCTGCACCCGGCGCTCGGTGTCGGGGGTCACCCCGGGCTCGCCGTTGACTACGCGCGATACCGTCTTCAGGCCGACCCCGGCACGCGCGGCGACGTCCTTCATCGTCGGGCGGTTGCCGTAGCGGCTCTCGGTTCGGCGGGTGGTCTCGGCCACGATGCGCTGTCCTGTCCTGTAGTCCTGTGGGGCCGCGTCGGGCTTGACGGGCCCGGTGGGCACCCGGATCGGGATGTGGCGTCGAGCATAGAGCCTGGACAACGTTGTCAGATGCGAGAGAGACTGTCCATCGCTTTCTCCGGCCCGCTCTCCCCACCGCGCGACCGGCCTGCCCTTTCCTCATGGTCCAATCGGGATCCGATCGGGAGAACTGACACTGATGCACACCGACCTCGTGGCCGCGCTCGACATCGGCGGCACCAAGATCGCCGGAGCGCTGGTGGACGGCCACGGCCGGATCCTGCTGCGCGCCCAGCGGCCGACGCCCGCGCAGGAGCACGGCGACATCGTCATACGGGCCGTCGAGGCCGTGCTCGGCGAACTGACCGCCTCGCCGCTGTGGAGCGGGGTCACGGCGGTCGGCATCGGCAGCGCCGGTCCCGTGGACGCCTCGGCGGGCACGGTGAGTCCGGTGAACGTGCCCGGCTGGCGCGACTTCCCCCTCGTCGAGCGGGTGCGTGCCGTGACGGACGGGCTGCCCGTCGAGCTGATCGGTGACGGGGTGGCGATCACGGCGGCCGAGCACTGGCAGGGGGCGGCCCGTGGCCATGACAACGCGCTGTGCATGGTGGTCTCGACGGGCGTCGGTGGCGGGCTGGTCCTCGGGGGGAAGCTTCACCCCGGTCCCACGGGCAACGCCGGTCATATCGGCCACATCAGCGTGGATCTCGACGGCGATCTGTGTCCGTGCGGGTCCCGTGGGTGCGTCGAGCGCATCGCGAGCGGGCCGAACATCGCGCGCCGCGCCGTCGAGGGTGGCTGGCGGCCGGGCCCCGAAGGTGACGCCTCCGCGGCGGCCGTGGCCGCTGCCGCCCGCGCGGGCGACCCCGTTGCGACGGCCTCCTTCGAACGGGCCGCGCAGGCGCTGGCGGCGGGCATCGCGGCGACCGCGACCCTCGTGGAGATCGACATCGCGGTGATCGGCGGGGGAGTGGGAAAGGCGGGCGAGGTGCTGTTCGCGCCGCTGCGGGCCGCTCTGCGCGACTACGCGACGCTGTCGTTCGTCCAGCGGCTCACGGTGACGCCAGCGCAGATGGGCACGGACGCGGGTCTTGTGGGCGCGGCGTCGGCTGCGCTGAGCCTCCGGCCGAGCAGCACGGTGGTTGTCGGCTGAGCCGCCCGCTGTTTTGAGGGTGGGGCCCGCCGGCCGCGGAGACGTGACGGCCGGTGGGGGCGTGCCGCGCAGTTCCCCGCGCCCCTGGGAGGTCGGGGTGCGGGGGCTCCGCTCGGCGGCCAACGGACCACGACACCGCCCGGGAGGGGTTTGGGGGCGCGGGGAACGGCGCGCCGAGCCGCGATGGGCCGGCACCCGGACGACTGCCGCATCCGTGCAGCCCGCGCCTGGGAGGGGCTCGGCGTCGGGGCAGGCTGGCGCCCGGGAGGGGTTTGGGGGCGCGGGGAACTGCGCGCCGCGCCACGGCGGGCCCGCACCCGGACGACTACCGTCCCCTCCCGGGCAGGCCCGCGCCCCCCGGTGGGCTGGGGGCTCGGGGAACTGCGTGGCCCGCCATGGGCCGACGGCGTCAGCAATTGAGCCGCGCCGACGCCCAGTCGCCGTGGTCCGACGTGATCCCGTCGCCGCCGTCCGTCACGACCAGCCGGATCACCCGCGCCCCGCTCACGTCGGCGACAAGGGCCTGCGCCGCGTCCGCGTTGGTGAGAACCCCGGTCGAGGCCACCTTCGTGCCGTCGGCCCAGATCTCGAACGCGACGGACCCGTCGGCACCCTCCTCGTCGTCGACACCGACCTGTGCGCCGACGGTCTCGCAGGCCTCACCCGCGTAGTACTCGACCGCGCTCTCCGCATGGACGCCGAGCCCGGTGGCGTACACGGCGCCGTTGATCGTGAGCGGACCGCCGTCCCCGGCCGCGCTCTCGCCGTTGCTGGTGTCGCGCTCGACGGGACCCCAGCCGTTGCTGGTCGACAGCCAGGGGAGATCGCCGAGATCCGACGTGCCGGACGGCGGGGCCACCGCGATGGTCGCCGTGAGCGGCAGCACGCTTTGCGCCCGCGCCCCGCCGGGCGAGCGGTACACAGCCTTCAGCGTCACGTCGTACGACCCCGGGGGCGTGCCGGCGGGCGCGGTCACCGTCCACCCGGTGCGCAACGCCTTGCCGGTCGGCAGCGAGCCCGCCGTGGTCGGCGACATGGCCCGCACCCGCCAGCCCTCGGGTCCGGTCAGGGAGACGGAGACACGTTTCGCGGGCGTGCGGCCCAGACCGGTGACCGACGTCGTCAGGGCGGTCGCCCTCCCCGCTTCGGTCAACGTGCTTCCGTCCACGCCGAGTTCCACGGCGGGCGGGTGCACGGCCCACCGGCCGTCGGCCGAGACGCGCACGAGGACCGTGCCGTGGGCGGGGACGGTCGCCGAGATCGTGCCCGCAGTGTTGTAGCTCCTGTGCTGCCACAGATCGCGCAGCGTGTAGGCGTCCGCCTCGGGCAACCCGACGGCCTTCGCGCTGGTGGCGACGCGCTGCGGGCTGCCGGTCTCGTTGAAGAGGGCGACCGCGCGGCTGCCGTCCTTCATCTCCTTGGCGACCACCCAGCGACCGCCCTCGGAGGAGAGCACCGCCCCCTGCTTGCCGAGCGGGTCCTGGTCGACCGCGATGACCTCCTTGTTGCCGATGACGGCGAAGGTCTCCTCGGACGCGGACCGCAGGTCCGAGCCGATGAGCAGGGGCGCGGCCATGACCGACCACATCGAGAAGTGCGTGCGGTACTCCGTGTCCGTCATCCCGCCGTTGCCGACCTCCAGCATGTCGGGGTCGTTCCACCGCCCGGGACCGGCGTACTGCGTGAGAGGCAGGTTCTGCTTCATGATCGAGAGCATCGAACCCCAGTTGTCACTGATGTCCCCGGTCGTACGCCACAGGTGACCGACGTCGGCCGCCCACTCCCAGGGCTTGTTCTCGCCCCACTCGCAGATGCTGTAGACGATGGGGCGGCCGGTCGTCTGCGAGGCGGCCTTCAGGGCGTCACGCATCGTCGTGTAGCGCTGTCTGGCGTCGACGCCCTGGTTGTTGCAGTTGTCGTACTTCAGGTAGTCCACGCCCCAGTCGGCGAACTGCTGGGCGTCGCTGTACTCGTGGCCGAGCGCGCCGGGAAATCCCGCGTCGTTGCAGGTCTTCGTGCCCGCGCTGGTGTAGATGCCGAGCTTGAGCCCCTTGGCGTGCACATAGTCCGCGACCGCCTTGATCCCGCCGGGGAAGCGGGCCGGGTCCGGCACCAGTTTGCCGTCGGCGTCACGGGCGGGCAGTGCCCAGCAGTCGTCGAGGTTGACGTACTCGTACCCGGCGTCCTTGAGCCCCTTGTCGACGAAGATGTCCGCGATCCCCTTGACCATCGCCTCGTCGAACTCCGCTCGGCAGTGCGTGGAGTTCCAGTTGTTGAAGCCCATGGGCGGGGTGAGGGCGAGACCGTCGTCCAGGGCCGGCGCGGGCGACACGGGCGCGCCAGACACGGGCGCGGCAGACACCGGCGGGGTCGACGCCGACACGGCCGGGGTCGCGGCCCCGGCGGTCGGGACCGGCCCGGTCGTCCCCCAGGTACCGGTCAGGCCCAAGGCGCCGAGCAGCCCGGCGGTGAGTGCTCCGACCACTCTTCGGCGAGTTGTGCGGGTGGGAAGGTGACGCATCGTTACGTTCCTCCGTACTCGCGAAAGGTTGGATGTCCGCATGTCCGCGTCATCCATGCGCGTTTACGGTAGGACCTGTTGCACTGTGGTGGAAGGGGTGTGGTCATGGTTGTTCGATACCCCGTCAGATGCCTTGACCCTGCGTCTTGGCGCGTGCGATCCGAGCCGTACGTGCGGTTGTGTTGAATTGCGCCAACAAGGCCGATCCCGGTGCGGTCGGTGCTCGCCCGGTTCAGGGCGCCTGACAGCGGGTCAGGACATCGGATGTCAGCGGATTCGGTGAAGAGCCGACCGTGGGTTCCGGAAGGCCCGACCGTGACCCAAGGGCGGGTCGGCAGTTGAGTGGGGCATGAAGAAGCGCAGCATGCTCGCCATCGCGTCCCTCGCCACCGGCTTCGTGGTGGCGGCCGTCACCCCGTCCCACTCCCTCGACGGTGACGCCCTCAACAGCCTCAGCACACTCGACCTCCAGGACACCGTCAGCACGGTCGACCGGACGATCAGCGACGGCAGCCTGGCGACGGACGACGATTCGTCGAAGTAGGACGGCTGACCGGGCCCTGCCCGCCCGTTCCGGCCTGTCGCGACCCGAAGCCCGGCCCTTTGAGGGCCGGGCTTCCGTGCGTGTTCGAGCCCTCAAACACGCACTCACCAAGACCTGGTTCCCGTGGCAGGGTGGAGCGGGCAAGCCTCCGGGGCCAACAGCAGAGGGGGAATCGTGATCGTTAGGATCAACGATTGCGCCGACGCAAAGCCCGGTCAGCGTCCCTACCTGCATCTATCCGATCCCACTACCTGGCCTTACTTAGCTTCCACTCGCCCTGGCTAGCCCTGATTGGGAAGATCTTTCTCCCATCCGTCTCCCATGGGAGACGGGGCCCCGGCGAGTGTGCCGGGGGCCGCTCGCGTGAGACTGGGTCGGGGCGTCCATTCGGGGATGCGGATCGCGCCCCGCCCAGGCCGTCTGGGGTGTTCAGGTGAGCGGGCGATGGGCTCGCCGTGAGCTGTCGGCGTCCGGGTCCACGCGGTGCGCCATGTGGAGCGACTGGGTTCCACCCGGACCTGCTCGGGCCTGCGTTCCTTGTGCGCGACGTGCTCGGCCATATACGTCGTCAGCTTCTCCGTGTCCGCGACGCTGGACTCCCGGAAACCAAGGTGCTCCCGGATCTGCGCACGGTGGTACTCGACCGTGCGGCCCGTCCAGTCGTAGGACTCCAACTCCGATGCGGGAACCTGTACTTGAGGGCGACGAACTCCACGGCCTCACCGGGCAGCCCTGTCCGGTTCCGGGGAAACCGTCCGTACTGCGTAGAGAACTTCAGCAGCACGGCGAAGCACAGTCGCGTCGCACTGCGCTTGCCGGACACGAGCACCTGCTCGTCCTTCAACAGCGTCCAGCGCTCGACGAGTTCATCCAGGTCCAACGGAGTACGGGCCACGATCGACGATCGTCCTCGCAGAGCTTCACCCACCGCAGCCGTACGGCCCCGGACCCACCCACACCGGTGACGCCCCACAAGATCACTATCGTTTGCGGCTGGCGACAGCGTTCTTACCGGCACCCCATACACCAGGGCGGGCCGGTCCCCCTGACATCTGTCAGGGACCGTGGGAGCCGCAGTCTTTTAAAGTCACGTTCCTCACCACTTTTGTCGGTGTGGACCGTAGAAGTGCTATTTACGAGGAGGTACTTGCGATTTTCAGTAAATTCGCGAGGATTGCGGTTTCGGTCCTCGCGGTAGCGGGGTCAGTCATGACCGTTACCGCCGGGACCGCGTCCGCGAAGGCCAACGACACCTACTACGGATGCCCATCCGGAGCCGTCTGCATTTACAACACTGCCGACCCGAACTCGGGTATACAGGACGGCGGCATCTACTGGGCCTATGGCGCGCACAACCTCAGCAATCAGTTCGGCGACCACTACGTGGTGAACAACCAGTACGGTGGCGCCTGGGTGGAGCTGTGCACCGGCTACAACGCCACTGGCAGGGGCACCACCATCATCTTCGGCTCGCCGTACGGCACCGTCTCGAATCTCAGCCCGATCAACTCCATCTTCTTGGGCACCGGCAACAGCTACCCCTGCAGCCCCCCGTGATGCGCATGCAAACCGCACGTTTCGCCTCCAAGAAGATCCTGTGCACCCCACAGGCATGCGAGCGGCGCGGTATCACCGGGATGCTGATGGTGAATTCGGGGGCCTGACGTGACGTCGGTCTTCAAGACCTGGTTGTGGCCTTGAAGACCGACGTCGTCCGTCTGTCCTGGCCCCGGTGCCCTATCTCTGACCCACGGTGCCACTCTGGCTGACGCCTCGTTTCCTTGTGGTCGAGCCCTTCGCTAGACCGTCCGAGCACGGCGAGAGCGAGGCCGCGTTGCGGCACGTGCGCCGGCAGCAGCACTACTTGTGCTCGGACTGGCGTACGCCGCTTTCGCTGCCGATCAGCCCGCACGCGGTGCACGCGATGACCGCCTCAGAAATAGGGTGCGGTCTGCTGAACTGGGTTGGTAGGTAAGCGGTGTGACAGACAGTCTTGAGTATGGCGCCCTGCTGCAACTGATCGACGAGCGGTCGGCCGCATTTGGCAGTGCGGTTGCCGCCACGCCCAGTCTCGGCGCGCCGGTGCCTTTCTGCCCCGGGTGGACGTTGTTCGATCTGGTGCAGCATCTGGGGACGGGCCAGCGCTGGTGGGCCGCGATCGTCGCTGCGGGCCCGGCCGAGACTGCGCCGGCCAAGGACGCCGCACAGGCGCCGCGCGAGCTCAAGGCACTGCTGGCCTGGTACGCCGAGTCGAACGAGCTGCTGCTGCGTGCGCTGCGCGAGGCCGGCCCGGAGCGCGAGTGCTGGACGTGGTGGGGTGCTGGCATGTCGCCGGCGAATGCCTGGGGCGTCGCCCGCCGCCGGGTGCACGAGGTGCTGGTGCACACCTATGACGCTCAGCTCGCCGCAGGTGCCGTGCAGCCGATGCCGGCGGACGTCGCGATCGACGGCGTGGCCGAGTTCCTCGAAACCTGCAACTCCACCCCGGTGCCCTGGCCGCACGAGCCCGCCACCGTCCACTACCACGCCACCGAAGGCCGCTCCTGGCTCCTCGCGCTGGACGGTACCGGCGCCTGGCCCGCACCCCTCACGGACGACGCCGCGCTCCCCTCCGCTTCGGCCACGGGCACGGCTGAGCAGCTGCTTCTCTTCGTCTGGGGCCGCCTGACGCTGAGCGGCCCGAAGATCGAGGGCGACCAGCAGGTGTTCGAGCAGCTGATCGCCTGGGAGCCCGAGGAGTAGCCGGTCCAGCCAGTAGCCAGTCCAGGCCGACGAGGACACCGTGCGCGATGTGATCCACCGCTTCAAGGCGATCGGCCCTGTCTGTTGGGACCCTCAGCGGGCGTAAGGCCGTCCCCGCCTGCGACGGTGATCGGGTCCGTCAGGTGTGGGAGAGGGCGAAGGAGACCAGGAAGCCGCTGACCGTGACCAGCCCGATGGCCAGGTGGGCTTCCTCGAACGCCTCGGGGATCATCGTGTCGGCGACCATCGCGAGGATCGCTCCTGCTGCCACGGCGGTCACGGCGGCGATCACGGCGGGGGAGAAACCGCCGACCACGGTGTAGCCGAGGACCGCCGAGAGGGTGCTCGCCGCGGCGATGGCACCCCACACCCCGAAGACGTACGCCTTGCTGCGGCCGGCCTTCTTCATCCCCGCCGAGCTGGACAGCCCTTCGGGAACATTGCTGATGAACACCGCCGCCACGGTCACCAGGCTCACTGCTCCGCCGTCGAGCAGGCTCACGCCGATGACCGCCGACTCCGGGACGCCGTCGAGCAGGGCACCGAAGGCCAGCGCGAGTCCCGAACCGCTCTGCTGGTCCTCGGAGGGCTGTGTCTGGTCCTGGTGGTGGCCGGAGCGCTTGCGGTGGCGGGCGCCGCGGTGGGCCAGCCACATGTTGCCCGCCGTGTAGGCCACGGCGCCGGCCAGCGTGCCGATAGCCGCCGGCGCCAGTCCTGCCTGCTCGTAGGCTTCCCCGACCAGCTCGAAGCTGACCGCCGACAGCAGCACGCCGGCTCCGAAGGCCATCACTGTCGCGATCACCTTCTGCGGCACCCGCAGCCCGAAACCCGCCACTGCCCCGAGGAGCAGCGCAGAACCTGCAACCAGCCCCCACAGACCCGCCTGAACCACTTCTGTCATGAGCCTATGGGTACCCGGCGCCGATCATGTCATCAGCCGGTGGCGCCAAAAGCCTTCCTCATGATCCTGCGCACAAATGCTTACACCCCGTCTCCCGACGCGGGCGCGGTGGCTACGGGCCGGGATAAACAGCCTGGACGCCGGTGCCCGCATACGCCTTGGGGATGAGGGTGAGCAGGAATCGTCCGGTGGGGTGGGCGGCTGAGGGGCGGACGGTGTGGAGGGCGTGCACGGCGGCCCAGGAGTGGCCGAACCGCAGCAGTCCGGTGGCGGTGACCCGGAGCAGGTGCGAGCCCTGTCTGCCCACCTGCGGGCAGACGTGGTGGGCCATTCGTGACCGCACTCCTGCGGCCCGCCTGCCCGACGACGGTGAACCGGCACCTGCCGATGGGAGGACGGGCCACGGGCGTGACGGCATGAGCATTCTCTCCCGGGAACTGGCCTGCGTAGGCGGCGCGATGGGGGCAGGGCCGGTGCGGGCTGCTGATCGACGCCTCGCCGAACCGGCGCTCTGCGGACCGGCTAATGTCGTCGTTGTGACCTTTACCCGAGTCTCCGTGCGCAGCGGTCCGCTGGACGTGGGTATCGAGACGGCGGGGCCCGCGGACGGCCCACCCGTCCTGCTCCTGCACGGCTTCCCGTACGACCCGTACTCCTTCGAGGCCGTCGCGGACGAACTGGCGCGTGGGGGAGCGCGCGTGCTCGCCCCCTATCTGCGCGGCTTCGGCGCGACGCGCTTCGTGTCCCGCTCGACGGCCCGTTCCGGACAACAGGCGGCGATCGGGCGTGACGTACTGGGCCTCGTGGACACGCTCGGGCTGCAGGCGCCGATCCTCGTCGGGTACGACTGGGGCGGCCGCGCAGCGTGCGTGGCCGCAGCCCTGCGCCCCGATCTCGCCGGGGGTGTCGTCGCCCTCGGGGGCTACTCCATCCAGGACATCGCCGCGTCCACCGAGCCTGCGCCGCCGTTGGACGAGAGCCGGGACTGGTACCAGTACTACTTCCATAGCGCGCGTGGCCGGGAAGGTCTCACGCGCCATCGGCGGGAACTGGCGGCGCAGCTCTGGCGCGAGTGGTCGCCGACACGTCCGGTCGACGACGCGGAGTTCGAACGGACGGCTCCGTCGTTCGACAACCCCGATTTCGTCGAGGTCGCCGTCCACTCCTACCGACATCGCTTCGGGCTGGTGCCCGGCGCCGCGGAGTACGAGGACGACGAGCGCTTCCTGGCCGCTCTCCCGACCGTCGACGTCCCGGCGATCGTGCTCGATCCCACCGAGGATCCGGCACTGCACCCCCGTCCGCGCGAGGAGCACGCCGACCGGTTCCCGCGCCTCCTCGACTACCGGCGCATCCCGAGCGGCCACAACCAGCCGTTCGACGCGCCCGCAGAGGTCGCCCGCGCGGTACGCGACCTGCATGCGTTCCTGGAATCGGCGTGACCGCACCGTGGCCCCACCTGACCGCGAGGTCACGCGCGGTCGCGCCGACTCCAGGTACCTCATCGGTCCCTGGGCGTCCGTTTACCTGCTCCGAACCAGGATCGCGCAGCCCGGACAGCCCTATCCGGCTCAAGCCGTGCTTGCCGAGCGCATCGCGGAAGAGGAACCAAGCAGTGGTTCCGCCTTTCGCCGGGTGACCGGAGCAGGCCCTGATGTACGTGGTCACGGTGACCGGATGCTTAGGGCGGGCGGTGAGCGCGCGGTGCCGCGCAGGCCGTACGTGCTCTCGCCCGCCGCCGCATCAAAGACCTCTGCATCAAAGGCTTCTGGGCCTTTCTGCAAGATGGACGGTGCCACGAGCTCACGCCGCCTGTCGCCCTCGCTGCTTGGCAAGCGGCATCAGGAATCGATGTTCTCCAGGTCCGCGAGGAGGCTCGGGCGAGTGGGCCGCCAGCGGAGGGCGGTGCGGGTGTGGTCGCTGGACGCGGGTTGGTCCATGGCGAAGATCGGGCCGATGGCACCGAAGTTCTCCTGCGGTACGGATGCGACCG
>NZ_JBIRGP010000022.1:0-81209 GCF_044328075.1 Streptomyces sp. NPDC017991
ACCACGTGCCGCGCCGGCCCGTGGACCCCGCCGCGGACACGGCGCCCGCCCTGCCGGAGGGCGTACGGGTGCGGTCCTGTGCCACCGAGGCCGACCGGCCGCGGGTGCGCGGGCTGTACCGGTCCGCCACGGAACCCAGGGCGCGGCCGGCGACCGACGGGAACCGGTCCGCGGCCGACGGCGGACGGGAACCGGTCCGCGGCCGACGACCGACAGGAACCAGTCCGCGGCCGGCGACCGACGGCGGCCGGTTCGTGGTCGCCGACCGGGGAACCGGTCCGCGGCCGCCGTCGGGCGGGAGGCGGCTAGCCGATCTCGGCCAGGAGGTCGCCGCCCTCCACCTGCTGGATCCGGTTGATGGCCAGTCGGTTCACCCGGCCGCCCTTCGGGGCGGTGATGGTGGCCTCCATCTTCATCGCCTCGATGGTGGCGACGGTGGCACCGGCCTCCACCTCGTCGCCCTCGGCGACCGCCAGCGTCACCACGCCCGCGAACGGCGCGGCGACGTGGCGCGGGTCGGACCGGTCGGCCTTCTCGGTCACCGGGACGTCGGTGGCGGCCGCCCTGTCGCGGACCTGGATGGGCCGCAGCTGGCCGTTCAGGGTGGACATCACGGTGCGCATGCCGCGTTCGTCGGCCTCGCCGATCGCCTGGAGCTCGATCAGCAGCCGCACGCCCGGCTCGAGGTCGACGGCGTACTCCTTGCCCGGGCGCAGCCCGTAGAAGAAGTCCTTGCTGTCCAGGACGCTGGTGTCGCCGAAGGCCTGGCGGTGGGTCTCGAACTCGCGGGTCGGCGCGGGGAAGAGCAGCCGGTTGAGGGTGGTGCGGCGGGTCTTCTCCAGGCCTTCGCGGTCCTCGGCGGTCAGCTCCGTCACGGGCTTGGGCTCGGCGCGGCCCTGGAGGGCCTTGGTGCGGAACGGCTCGGGCCAGCCGCCGGGCGGGGTGCCGAGTTCGCCGCGCAGGAAGCCGATGACCGAGTCGGGGATGTCGTACCGGTCCGGGGCCCCTTCGAAGTCCTCGGGGCGCACCCCGGCGCCGACCAGGTGCAGGGCGAGGTCTCCGACCACCTTGGAGGACGGGGTGACCTTGACCAGCCGGCCGAGGATGCGGTCGGCGGCGGCGTACATCGCCTCGATCTCCTCGAAGCGGTCGCCGAGGCCGAGCGCGACGGCCTGGGTGCGCAGGTTGGACAGCTGGCCGCCGGGGATCTCGTGGTGGTAGACGCGGCCGGTGGGCGAGGCGAGGCCCGCCTCGAACGGGGCGTAGATCCGGCGGACGCCCTCCCAGTACGGTTCGAGGTCGCCGACGGCCTGGAGGTCGAGGCCGGTGGGGCGGGCGGAGTGGTCGGTGGCGGCGACGAGCGCCGACAGCGACGGCTGCGAGGTGGTCCCGGCCATGGAGGCCACGGCTCCGTCGACGGCGTCCGCGCCGGCCTGGATCGCGGCGAGGTAGGTGGCCAGCTGGCCGCCCGCCGTGTCGTGGGTGTGCAGGTGCACCGGCAGGTCGAACTCGCGGCGCAGCGCGGAGACGAGGGTGGCGGCGGCCGGGGCGCGCAGCAGTCCCGCCATGTCCTTGACGGCCAGGACGTGCGCGCCGGCCTCGACGATCCGCTCGGCGAGCCGCAGGTAGTAGTCGAGGGTGTAGAGGCGCTCGTTCGGGTCGGACAGGTCGGAGGTGTAGCAGAGGGCGACCTCGGCGACCGCCGTGCCCGTCCCGCGCACGGCGTCGATGGCGGGGCGCATCTGGTCGACGTCGTTGAGCGCGTCGAAGATGCGGAAGATGTCGATGCCGGTGGCGGCGGCCTCCTGCACGAAGGCGTCGGTCACCTCGGTGGGGTACGGGGTGTAGCCGACGGTGTTGCGGCCGCGCAGCAGCATCTGGAGGCAGATGTTGGGGACGACCTCGCGCAGGGCGGCCAGCCGCTCCCACGGGTCCTCGGCGAGGAAGCGCAGGGCGACGTCGTAGGTGGCGCCGCCCCAGCACTCCAGGGAGAGCAGTTCGGGCAGGGTGCGGGCCACCAGCGGGGCCGAGGCGAGGAGGTCCTTGGTGCGGACCCGGGTGGCGAGCAGCGACTGGTGGGCGTCGCGGAAGGTGGTGTCGGTGACGCCGATGGTGGGCGACTCGCGCAGCCGGCGGGCGAAGCCCTCGGGCCCGAGGTGGATCAGGCGCTGCCGGGAACCGGCGGGCGGCTCGCCGTCCGGCGTCGGGGGCAGCTTGGTGACCGGGTCGACCAGGTCGGGCCGCTCGCCGTGCGGCTTGTTGACCGTGACGTCGGCGAGGTAGGTGAGCAGCTTGGTGCCGCGGTCGGCGGAGTGACGGGCGGTCAGCAGGTGCGGCCGCTGCTCGATGAACGAGGTCGTGACCCGTCCGGCCTGGAAGTCCGGGTCGTCGAGGACGGCCTGGAGGAACGGGATGTTGGTGGCCACGCCGCGGATGCGGAACTCGGCCACGGCGCGCCGGGCGCGGCCGATCGCGGCCTGGAAGTCGCGGCCCCGGCAGGTGAGCTTGACCAGCATGGAGTCGAAGTGGGCGCTGATCTCCGTACCGGCGTGGGTGGTGCCGCCGTCGAGGCGGATGCCGGAGCCGCCCGGCGAGCGGTAGGCGCTGATGCGGCCGGTGTCGGGGCGGAACCCGTTGGCGGGGTCCTCGGTGGTGATGCGGCACTGCAGGGCCGCGCCGCGCAGGGTGACGGTGTCCTGGGACAGGCCGAGGTCGGCCAGCGTCTCGCCGGAGGCGATGCGCAGCTGGGCCTGGACCAGGTCGACGTCGGTGACCTCCTCGGTGACCGTGTGCTCGACCTGGATGCGCGGGTTCATCTCGATGAAGACGTGGTTGCCGTCGCGGTCGAGGAGGAACTCGACGGTGCCCGCGTTGCGGTAGCCGATCTCGCGGGCGAAGCGCACCGCGTCGCCGCAGATCCGCTCCCGCAGTCCGGGGTCGAGGTCGGGCGCGGGCGCCAGTTCGATGACCTTCTGGTGGCGGCGCTGGAGCGAGCAGTCGCGCTCGAAGAGGTGGATGACACCGCCCTCGCCGTCGGCGAGGATCTGCACCTCGATGTGGCGCGGGTCCACGACGGCCTTCTCCAGGAAGACGGTCGGGTCGCCGAACGCGGACGCGGCCTCGCGGGAGGCCGCCTCGATGGACTCGCGCAACTGGGCGGGGTCCTCCACCCGGCGCATGCCGCGCCCGCCGCCGCCGGCGACCGCCTTGACGAAGACCGGGAAGCCGATCTCCTCGGCGGCCCGCACCAGTTCGTCCACGTCGTTGGAGGGCGCGGAGGAGCCGAGCACGGGTACGCCGGCGGCGCGCGCCGCGGCGACCGCGCGGGCCTTGTTGCCGGTCAGCTCGAGGGTGCGGGCGTCCGGCCCGACGAAGGTGATGCCCGCCTCCTCGCAGGCGCGGGCCAGTTCGGGGTTCTCGGAGAGGAATCCGTACCCCGGGTACACCGCGTCCGCGCCCGCCCGGCGCGCCGCGGCCACGATCTCCTCGACGGAGAGGTAGGCGCGCACCGGGTGGCCCGGTTCACCGATCTCGTAGGCCTCGTCGGCCTTCAGCCGGTGCAGCGAGTTGCGGTCCTCGTGGGGGAAGACGGCGACGGTGCGCGCACCCAGCTCGTAGCCGGCGCGGAACGCCCGGATCGCGATCTCACCACGGTTGGCGACCAGCACCTTGCGGAACATCCTGGATCCCTTCAGCCTGCCCGGTGACGGGACCATGGTGTCCGTGCCGGGCACGGAGTGCCATGTGAGTCAGGCCACTCACCGCTCCTCCGCCGCCCGTGCGAGGGCGGGGAGCCCCGGAAGCCGCCCGGACCACGGCGAGGGGAGGCGCACGGGCCGGCTGCCCGGCTCCTGGCTGCCGGTGGTCGCGGACGGTTCCGTCCGGGACCGGGCGCCCGCGCTGCTCGCCGAGGCGGAGCGGACGCCGAGCGCCCCCCTGCGGACAGGGCCGTCCACCCCGGCGACGAGGACGGCCGCACCGGGTGGGCGGAGGCCGGCACCGGGCCGGGTGGGTGGAGGCCGGCACCAGGGGTCGGGTGACCCGGGTGATGCCGGCCGACGGTCAGGGCCTCCCTTCCGGGTCGCGCCGGGTCGCGGGGTCCGGTCCGGGGGAACGGCCTCGCGACCGGCCGCCGTCGACGGCCGGAGTCCGCACCGTGGACGGTGTGCCGGGGACGGCTGTCGTCAGTCGCGAGCGGCGTCCATCAGTTCCTGGAGCCGGACCATGCATGAGGCGCAGTGGCGGTCGGTGTCGTGCGCGGACGACGCTCGGACGACCGAGAGTTCGGTTCCGCACAGACTGCTGTCGTGGTGGTGCCGGGACACCACGTGCCACACCAGCTCACCGCCGCCCGACGCCAGGCCCACCTTCATCTCGTACACGGCTCTTCCCTTCTGCCGGGCATGCCTCCAGCAGACCGCGTGCGGCGCCGCGCGTCCCGTCGGGCTGGGCCGTTCGAAGGATCCCGCTCCCGGACGGCGCAGCCCGGGTGGCCCCGGCGCGTCGGCCGTGGGAGGGTCGTTCAGCTTCGCGCGTCGCGGTGCACGGTGAGGGAGGACACCTCGAAGGACATCTCCGTGACGTCCGGAGCGGGCGCCGGATGGTAGCGGCCGGCGCATACGGACAGGTTGACGATGAGGTAGGCGTGCCAGCCCCGCCCCACGCCCCGGTGGTCGGCGAAGACGGTACGGCCGTTCAGGGCCCACACGACGTCGTCGGCGCCGAACCGCACGCTCAGGTCGATCCAGCCGCCGGGGCGGACGGCCTCGTCGCGGTGGTACCGGTGGGCGCGCCGTACGTGGTTGGAGAGTTCCAGCAGGTCGGGGTTGTCGGGGTGGTACTCGAACACGTCGATCTCCTGGTCGCCGTCCCGCCAGGTCCAGATCGCCGGCCAGGCCCCCGTCTCGACGGGCAGCCGGACCCGGGCGTCGAGCCGGTCGCCCGCCCGGACGGTGAAGCCCTCCTCGCTGCCCTCGGTGGTCAGCAGTCCGCTGTCCCACAGTCCGTCGGCGCGGCGGGTGGCCCGGAAGGTGCCGCTTCGGGAGTAGGCGGGATCGGACACCAGGTGGTCGAGTTTGTTGTCGCCGGGATTCACCGGCCCGCCGTCGGGATAGGCCCACGAGCGGCCGGCGATCCACTGCCGGGGCGAAGCGAAGTCGGCTCTGAAGCAGGGGTCGGTCACGGGCGTCCTCCTCGTCCTGGGACGCGGTGCGTCGCGCGAGGCATCCCCGTTCCGGCCGGCGTCATGCGAGGACCGCGGGCACGGGGGGCGGCAAACCGCCCGGCCGGGGGACGGGAGGGCACGGGTGTGCGGGGCGCGTCGTCACGGGACGCCGGCCGCGGAGGACCCCCGGCCCCACCGGTGTGCTGTACGAGGACGGCGTCGGGGTCGCCCGCAACACGTCCGTCACCATCACCCCGGGCGCCATCGGCTCCGGCACCACCACCGCCGACCACCTCGGCAGGTCCGTCCACTCCGGCGACAAGCTGTTCAAGGGCCGGATGCGCGACTTCCGCGTCCACGACCGGGCCCTGGCGGCCGCCGAGGTGGAGCAGCTCGCGCTCCCCGTCGCCACCCGGGGCGTCGCCGACGACGGGGCCGCGCTCGGCCTCGGCGACACGAGCGCCGTGACCGCCGACCTGGACCTGCCGAGGACCGGCACGGCGGGCGGCTCCGCGATCACCTGGGCCAGCGACACCCCGTCCGTGGTGACGGACAGCGGCAAGGTGACCCGCCCCGCGGCCGGCGCGCCCGACGGCCGCGCCACGCTCACGGCGACCCTGACGAAGGGCACCGTGACGGCCACCAAGTCCTTCGACGTCACGGTCCTCGCGGCCTTCGCCGACGCCACCGCCGCCCGGCGGGCCGCCGACGCGCTGACCGTGCACGGCCTCGACGACGTGCGCGGCAACCTCACCCTCCCGTCGGCCGGCGCCCGCGGCACCGCCGTCACCCGGGCCTCCGCGCGGCCGGACGCGGTCGCCGCGGACGGAGTGGTCCACCGGCCCGCGCACGGCGCCGGCGCCACCACGGTCGAACTGACCGCGACCGTCACCAAGGGCGACGCGACGGCGACCCGCGTGTTCACCGCGAAGGTCCCCGAACTCCCCGCGCCCGCCGCCCTGAAGGGCTGCCTGTTCAGCTGCTTCACCGGCGAGGGGACCGCCGACGGCGAGCAGCTCCACTTCGCGCTCAGCAAGGGCGACGACCCGCTGAAGTGGCGCGAGCTGAACGACGGCAGGCCCGTCCTGACCTCGTCGCTCGGCGAGAAGGGCCTGCGCGACCCGTTCGTCATCCGCTCCCCGGAGGGCGACAAGTCCTACCAGACAGCCACCGACCTGAGGATCTACGGCAACGGCGACTGGGACGCCGCCCAGCGCACCGGCGGCAGGTCCTTCGACGGGACCGGCGGCAGCGTCGCCCGTGACTCCGGCGGCCACGGCCACCACGGCACGTACGTCCGCACGCCCGGCTTCGGCACCGGCGTGCACGGGGGCTCGTTCAGCATGTCGGGCGACTCCGCCGCCTCCCCGTACGTGCAGATCCCCAACGGGCTGCTGGAGAACGCCGGCAGCGTGACCGTGCCGACCGGCCACGTCACCCTCGCCTTCGGCCCGGCCCGCCTGAAGTTCCGCTCGACGGCCGCCGACCGGCTGGTCGTCACGGGCTCCGAAGGCGTCCTCCAGGGCTCCGGCACGGTCGACGGCGTGAACGGCTACGCCTTCCGCGTCACCGCCACGGACGCCCCGGACGCCTTCCGGATCCGGATCTGGAAGAAGTCCACGGGGGGCGTCGTGTACGACAACGGCATCGGGGCGAAGGTGGCCGGGGTGGTCTCCGTGGGCCGCTGAGAGACGGCCGGACGCGGCCGTCGGCACGCCACGGCCCGGTGGGCGCGCCCACCGGGCCGTCGTGTGCTCAGCGGGTGACTCGGCGGCGCCCGTACACCAGGGCCAGGCCGACCGCCGCGACGCCGACGGCGGCGGCGAGGGCACGGCCGCGGGAGCGTCCCCGCGGGAGCGGGCGGGCCGACCCGACGGATCCCACGCTCAGCGAGGACCCGACGGAGGCGACGGACCCGGCGGAGCCGACCGAGACCACCGACAGCACGCTGCCGACCGACCCGACGGACAGCGCGCTGCCCACGGACCCGACGGACAGGAAACTGCCGACCGACCCGACGGACAGGAAACTGCCCACGGACCCGACGGACAGGAAGCTGCCGACGGAGCCGGCGGACAGGGAGGAACCGGCCGACCTCACGGACAGGGCCGCCCGGCCCGGCCGGGGCGCGCCCCGGGAGCCGTCGGTACGGGGAGGGAACGTCATGCGCCGATCCTTCCAGAAGTCCGCCGTCAGGTGTCGAACTCCCCGCGCCAGGAGCCCAGGACGAGGTGCTTCGGCAGGTGCGGCGAGGCGGTGTCGACGGGGAAGCCCCTCTCGTGGGCGAGGCAGGCCATCGCGAGGGGGCCCAGCGCGACGTGGCGGCGCGGGTCGGAGGATCCGTCGTAGTAGCGGGCGTGGTGGGCGAGCGCCTCGGCGAGCACCCCGGGGAAGAGGTCCTGCTGTCCGGTGAGGACGCGGTGGAAGACGGCGACGGGCTGGTAGTCGACGAGGTTCAGGAAGTCGGCCGGGGTGCGGGTGGCCACCTGGGGGTGGGAGGTCTCCATGGTGGCGACGAGCCGGGGCACCACGTCGTCGACGGGGACGTCCCCGAAGTAGCCCTGGAGGGTGTCGATCCAGTGGAAGAGGTAGTCGTCCTCGTCCGGACCGGCCCGGCGCAGGTCCGCCGTCGGAACCATGGCGAGGGTCCTCAGCCGGGCGGCCTCGCGGCAGACGAGGGCGAGGCAGAAGGCGTCGAGCCAGGCGCGGGCGGTCGCGTGCGGGGCCGGGCCGGTGGCGGGCAGCGCGAGGACCCGGTCGCCGATCCGGCAGTCCACCGTCCCCTCGCGGACCAGGGTGGTGGCGAACAGGGCGCTGCCGATCTGCATCGCCGTGACCCAGGCCTCCCAGGTCCCGAGCTCCGCCGCGTCGGCGTCGTCGGCACAGCGGGCCAGCGCGTGGGCCAGGGCGGTCTCGAGAGCGAACGGGAAGGCGGACGGGTCCTCGGTGAGCCGCTCGGTCGCCTCGGCGACGGTCCGGGCGAGCCCGTCGACGTCGGGCACGTCGGGCGCGGTGCGTACGCCGGGCTCGGCGGACGCCGGCCGGCCGGCGCCGTGCAGGGTCCTCATCAGCTCCAGCAGCTCCGGCGGCGGCACCACGGACAGGACGCGGCTGTCGCGGTCGAAGGCCGTGACGCACACCAGCCGGCCCCCGTGCCACCAGTACAGCCGCGGGGTGAGCGCGCCGGGGCCGTCCTGGTAGGCGCCGAAGGCGTAGGCCTGGAGGTCGTTGACGGCGTCCACGACCGTGCCGTCGACGATCGGGTGGAAGGCCAGCAGATGCCGGGTCGGCACGGCGACGAGGGCGCCCGCCTCCGGCAGGTCCCGTCCGGTGACCTCCCGGACCAGCTCCGGCAGGACCAGCGCCTTGCTCGAGACGAAGGGGGAGTCGCCGTGCACGGAGTGCAGCAGCGCTCCCGACGGGGCGGGGACCCGGGTGTGCTCGACCGGCTCGGCGAGCAGGTTCGCGCGCCCGGCGGCCCACAGCGCGTCGAGGCCGGCCCGGGCCACGTCGCTGTCGCCGAGGACGCGCACGGTCTCGGGCGCGTCCAGCGCGAGGGCGACGACGAGGTCCTCGGCCACCGGGCGGACGTACCGGAACCGGTCCGCGGCGTCGGCCGGGAAGGCGTCGTGCGGCAGCAGACGCAGCCGGGTGCCGCGCAGCAGTCGCTCCGCGTCCTCGTCGCCGCGGGAGGCGGACTCCAGGCGGGTGAAGTGCTGCCCGACGAGGTCCGGCCAGGTCTCCTCCGGCGCGTCCCGGCACCAGCGGGCGAGGTTGGCGAGCGGGTACCGGTGGCCGTCGTGCTCGACGGCGTCCGCCGTGACCGCCGGGCGTATGCCGTGCCGGGCCGCGAAGTGGTCGGCCGTCAGGGTCCGCAGGCGGTCCGCCTGGGCGACGGTGAGGGAGGGCAAGGAGGTGTCGGGTGCGTCGTGTCGCGTCACGTGATCACTGTACGGAGGGGGGGGGGGGGGGGGGGGGGGGGGGGGGGGGGGGGGGGCCGGGCCCCCCCCCCGACCGCCGTACCGACGACGCTAGTTGATCGCCTTGATCAGTTCGCCGTTCGCCGTGTCGCCGCTCAGCTCCCAGAAGAACGTGCCGCCCAGGCCCTGCGCGTTCTTGTAGCCCATCTTCCCGGCGATGGTCGACGGGGTGTCGTAACTCCACCAGTCGCTACCGCACTTGGCGTACGCGGTGCCGCCCACGGTGCCGGTGGCCGGGCACTTGGTCTTGAGCACCTTGTAGTCGTCGATGCCCTGCTCGTACGTACCCGCCGCCGGCCCGGTGGCCGAGCCGCCGGGCGCCGCCTGGGTGACTCCGGTCCAGCCACGGCCGTAGAAGCCGATGCCGAGCAGCAGCTTCGAGGCCGGTATGCCCATGCCCTTGAGCTTGGCGATGGTCGCGGAGGTGTGGAACTCCGCCTTCGGGATCCCCGAGTAGGAGTTCAGCGCGGAGTGCGGAGCCGTGGGGCCGGTCGCGTCCCAGGCGCCGAAGAAGTCGTACGTCATCGGGTTGTACCAGTCGACGTACTGGGCCGCGCCCGCGTAGTCCGCCGCGTCGAGCTTGCCGCCGGCGGTGGCATCGGCCGGGATCGCCGAGGTGACCAGCGCCGAGCCGCCGAACTTGGCGCGGACGGCCGACATCAGGTTCTTGTACGCGGCCCGCCCGCTGGTGTCACAGCTGAGGCCGCAGCTGTTGGGGTACTCCCAGTCGATGTCGATGCCGTCGAAGACATCGGCCCATTTCGAGTTCTCGACCAGGTCGTAGCAGGACTGGGCGAAGGCCGCCGGGTTCTTGGCCGCCTCCGTGAAGCCGCCGGACCAGGTCCAGCCGCCGAAGGACCACAGGACCTTGAGGTTCGGGTGCTTCTTCTTCAGCTCGCGCAGCTGGTTGAAGTTCCCTCGCAGGGGCTGGTCCCAGGTGTCCGCGACCCCGTCGACCGACTCGGCCGCGGTGTGGGTCCGCTCGGTGGCCGCGTAGGAGTCGCCCATCGCGCACTTGCCGCCGGTGACGTTGCCGAAGGCGTAGTTGATGTGCGTCAGTTTGGCCGCGGAGCCGGACGTCTCCACATTCTTGACCAGGTACTTCCGGTCGTAGGTGCCCCATTCGGTGAAGTAGCCGACGACCTTGGAGCCGGCCGCCGCGGCCGAGACCGCTGTGGGGGTGGCGGCCTTCCCGGTCGTAGCGGCCGTAGCGGTTGTGGGCGTGGTGGCCGTCGTACCGGCCGCGCTGGCCGCGCCCGCGCCGGCGAGCAGCCCCGCGCCGAGGGCGGCGCAACACGCGGCGGACAGGAGCGCCCGGAAGCGGACGCGAGGGCGGAGTGAGCTGAGCATCGGACTCCTCGTGGGGGAGAGGGGAACATGCGCCGATCGGCATGAACGCGGTGAAGCGTTGGCGAAACAGTAGGAGGACTAGACCAGTTGGTCAATGGTTCGGACCAATTCCCCGCGGGAATTCCTACAGGAATTCTCCACTCTCCTGAGTAAGCGGTCGTTAACTGGTGACTCCATGCCTCCGATCGGGCATACTCACAGCGCACAGCCGCTGATCAGCCGCTTCCGCGACCCGGAGACGCGAGCATCGTCGGTGCTCAGTGAGACCCGGCGGCGCAGCCCCACCCAGGTGTGCGCCCGCCGATGTGCCCGACAGGGAGGATCGTCGCCATGCCCGACCGCGCCCCGCAGCCGGTGGACCGTCAACTGCCCACCGACGAGGCCCGGGATCTGATCTCGCTCGTCCGCGACATCGCGCAGCGCGAGATCGCCCCGAAGGCGGCCGAGGAGGAGGACGCCGGCCGCTTCCCCCGGGAGATCTTCACCCTGCTCTCGGAATCGGGACTGCTCGGCCTTCCGTACGACTCCGAGTACGGCGGCGGTGACCAGCCGTACGAGGTCTACCTCCAGGTTCTGGAAGAGCTGGCCGCCGCCCGCCTCACCGTGGGCCTCGGCGTCAGCGTGCACTCGCTCGCCTGTCACGCCCTCGCCAACTACGGCACCAAGGAGCAGCAGGTCGAGCACCTCCCGGACATGCTCGGCGGCGGCCTCCTGGGCGCCTACTGCCTCTCCGAGCCGGCATCGGGCTCGGACGCGGCGTCCCTGCGTACGAAGGCCGTGCGGGACGGTGGCGACTGGGTGCTCACCGGGACCAAGGCCTGGATCACGCACGGCGGGGTCGCCGACTTCTGCACCGTGCTCGCGCGGACCGGCGCCGAGGGGCCGCGGGGCATCACGGCGTTCCTGGTGCCCGGTGACGCCGAGGGCCTGAGCGCCGCGGTGCCCGAGAAGAAGATGGGCATGAAGGGCTCACCCACCGCCCAGGTGCACTTCGACGGGGTGCGGGTCCCGGACAGCGGGCGTATCGGCGAGGAGGGGCAGGGCTTCGCGATCGCCCTGTCCGCACTGGACTCCGGGCGGCTCGGCATCGCGGCATGTGCCGTGGGAGTCGCCCAGGCCGCGCTGGACGAGGCGGTCGCCTACGCGACGGGGCGCGAGCAGTTCGGCCGGCCGATCGCGGACTTCCAGGGCCTGCGCTTCATGCTGGCGGACATGGCGACGCGCATCGAGGCGGGCCGTTCGCTGTACCTCACCGCGGCCCGGCTGCGGGACGCGGGACGGCCCTTCGCCCGGCAGGCGGCCATGGCGAAGCTGTTCTGCACCGACACCGCGATGCAGGTCACCATCGACGCCGTCCAGGTACTCGGCGGATACGGCTACACCGCGGACTTCCCCGTCGAGCGGTACATGCGCGAGGCCAAGGTGCTGCAGATCGTCGAGGGCACCAATCAGATCCAGCGGATGGTCATCGCCCGTCACCTCGCGGGTCCCGAGTCGCGCTGAACCGTCCGTACGCGTACATCGCCGCGGGGGCCACCAGCCGGGCCCACTCCGGATCATGGCGACCGGGCAGGGTCCGGCCGCGGTCGGACCAGGCGCGCATCATGGCACGATAGATGGGCGGGTCCGCGGACTGATGGGGGCCTTGCGATCCCTGTGGTCCCTGATACCCCTGTGGCTCCTGGGGTGCCTGCAGTACTCGCGTCCACTGTGTCTCCTGGGACGCCAGGTGCTCCTGGGGCTGCTGTGTCCCCAGGCTTCCCACAGCCCCGTGAGCCCCGTGAGTCCCGTGAGTACCAGGGTTCCCTTGAGTCCTGTGCGTTACCTGCGTTCCCTGCGTCCCTTGAGTCCCCTGGGAAACCGATTCCGCCGGGGGGAGAAACCCGCGACGACGGCCCGTCTCTGCGTATGTCTCTGCGTACGAAGGGGTCATACCGGGCCAACGTGCTTCGGGGCGGGCAGGTCACCGACTGGCGAATTCGCCTGTGCGTTCGCGGGGGTTCCGGGGTCGCGCGGGGCTGCCGGACTCTGGCCCCGCACGCTCATCTGACGTACCGTCAACTCTCCCGCGCCGCGCGCCCCGGGAGGCAGCCGATGCCCGACGACCGTCCCGTAGCCCTCGACGAGTACCCCGTGCACCAGGTTCCCCTCTCGATGAAGCACGTGGCGACGGGGGACCGGAACGCCTACGACCGGTGCATCTTCCATGTCCTCGACCATCGGGGCAGGGCGCTGCTCGTCCTGGGGCTCGGGGTGTATCCGAACGTGGGCGTCATCGACGCGTACGCGACCCTGCGCGTCGGGGACACCCTGCACGCCGTGCGCGCCTCGGACGCCCTCGACGACGACGAGCGGATGCGCCTGTCCGTCGGGCCGCTCCGGATCCACGTCGAGCGCCCCCTGAAGGACTTCGTCCTGAGCTGCGCGGCCGACCCCGCCGACCCGGACGGACTGTCGTACGAGATCAACTGGTCCGCGGACTTCCCCGCCCTGTGGGAACCGCATCACCTGCAACGCCGCGGTGCCCGGCTCACGTTGGAGGGCAGGCGCTTCGTCCAGGCGGGCCGGTGCGACGGCTGGATCCGGATCGCGGGGGAGGAGACACGGCTGTCCGGCGACGGCTGGACCGGCACCCGCGACCGCAGCTGGGGCACACGTCCGCTGCCCGGCGAGGAGGGCGGCCGGCTGGCCGAGGAACACCGGACCGAAGGCTTCCACTGGCTCTGGTGCCCCGTCCGCTTCGAGGACCGTTTCCTGATGGTCGTCACCCAGGAGGACGCCGACGGCTACCGGACCCTGAACGACGCGACACTCGTACGGGCCGGACGGCGCGACCGCCAACTCGGCTGGCCCCGGACGGAGATCGCCTACCGGAGCGGCACCCGCCACCCGCAGAGCGCGACCGTCCACCTCGGCGACCCCCGCAAGTCGCTCGAACTGGGCGTCGAGATCCTGGCCTCCTCCCCGCTCGCCGTCGGCGCGGGCTATCCGCCCGCCGAGGACTGGCAGCACGGCACCTGGCAGGGCAGGGGCTGGACCGACCGCCGCGCGTACGACCTCTCGGATCCTGCGGCTGTCGGGCTCGCCGCGTACGGGGTGACCGACCACGCGGCCCGCTTCACCCTCGACGGGCGCACCGGGTACGGGATCTTCGAGCACGGCTCGTTCGGGCGGCACGACCCGAGCGGGTTCACCGGGTTCGACTCGGTCGCCCCGTGAGAAGCGTGCAGGTCGCGAAGGAGTGGCGGCATGGCTGAGGCACCTCGTCCCCGTCCTCGTACGACCACCCGTGACCCGGAGGAGATCGCTCGGCGGCTGACCGCGTGGCTCGCCGTCCGGCTGCCCGGCGCCGAGGCGGTCGACGTCAGCGTCCCCACGTCCAACGGACTGTCGAGCGAGACCCTGCTCTTCGACATCGAGCACCCCGAACCCCCGGTCCGTGCCTGCGCGTTGCGCCTCGCGGCGGACCCGGCGGCGTACACCGTCTTCCCCGTCTACGACCTGCCGCGGCAGTACCGCACCATGCGGCTGGTCGCGGACCGCACGGACGTCCCTGTGCCGCGCGTGCTGTGGCTGGAGGAGGACCCGGGGCCGCTCGGGGCGCCCTTCTTCGTCATGGAGCGTGTCGAGGGGCGCGTACCGCCCGACGTCATGCCCTATACCTACGAGGGCAATTGGCTGCACGCCGCGAGCGCGGCCGAACGAGAACGGCTGGAGACGGCGTCGGTGGGCCTCCTCGCGCGGCTGCACGACCAGGTCCCGGTGCAGGAGGCCGGTTTCCTCGCGACGCCCGGAGCGGGGAGCCCCCTGCGGTGTCATGTCGAAGCCCAACGCGCTTATCACGCATGGGTGGTTGACGGACTGTCACGCTCGCCGCTCATCGAGGACGCCTTCGACCGGCTCGACGCGCTCTGGCCGCGCGACGAGGGCGAGACGGTGCTCAGCTGGGGCGACGCACGCATCGGGAACGTCGTCTACGACGGCTTCGAGCCCGCCGCCGTCCTCGACTGGGAGATGGCGGCACTGGGTCCGCGCGAGGTCGACCTGGGCTGGATGATCTACCTGCACCGCTTCTTCCAGGACCTCACGGAGGGCTTCGGGCAGCACGGACTGCCCGGCTTCCTGCGCAGGGGCCGGGTCGAGGCGCGCTATGCCGAACTCACCGGCCACACACCACGGGACATGGACTTCCACATCCTGTACGCCGCTCTGCGGCACGCCGTCGTCATGCTGCGTGTCGCCTACCGGCGGGTGCACTTCGGTGAGATGGACGTCCCGGCGGATCCGGACACGCTGATCCTGCACCACGACAGCCTGCGAGCCATGGTGCAGGGCGATTACAGGGATTAGGGATCGAGGCCCCTGCGGCGCTTCGGCGGGGTCCGGTCCGTGCTCGGCCTGCCGGGTCCTAGGGCCTGTCTGGCAATTCCCGCCTGCCTCGCGACGCCATGCACGCACTCTCGCCGCACCGGACACAGAGCCAAGTACGTCCAGTACGAGGCCCTGCGCCCGGCACGCCGAGAGCACGCGCCTGACGCCGCGAGGCCGCCCTCCGGGCGACGACGGGAATTGCCAGACAGGCCCTAGGCCGCCTCGCGCCGCATCACCGGCACCTGCCTGGGCCGCGAGCCGGGGCCTCCGACGTGCGAGAAGGGCTGGGTCCGCCAGTCGAGTCCCTGTGGGAGCGTCAACAGCAGGGCGGTCTCCTGCTCCTGGATCTCCTTCGTCTCGTCGGCGGGCCGGGCGTCGGCCGCCGCACGGCCCGTACCGGCGCAGACCGTGAGCCCGAAGGGGTTCCACGGCGACGCGCAGAGCGCGTGCTCCGGCAGGCTCTCCTCGTCCGCCAGCAGCGCGATGGGCTGCACGCAGTCCGGGCAGATCACCCGGTACATCTCGAAGGTGTCGTACGCGTCGAGCTCCTCGCCGTCCAGGGCGTCCGGTTCGACGCCCTCCGGCTCGGGTTCGAAGACCGACTGCTGCCGCTTGGGCGCGGTACGTCCAAGACGCTTGAGACTCTGCATGGGTTACTCCCCCTCGGATGGGCCGACAAGGTGCTGCGACCTCGGCCACAGCAAGCACTTCCCGCCCTGTCTCCGCGGTAATCACGAGAACATCACGGAAGCGGGCTGTGTCATGTGGTGTTCGTCACATGCTGACCGCAGGTGCCCGACCCGGCTGGTTTGTGCCCCACGCGTACCGCCGGGCCGGCCCGACCGCGCCGCGGGGCGGGGATGACCTGCGCCGCCGAGTATCCGGGGGGATCAAGCGCACTGTAGGTTCTCCGCCATGGAGGAGCTGGACCGCCACATCGTGCAGCTGCTCGTCGAAGACGGGCGGATGAGCTACACCGACCTGGGCAAGGCCACGGGCCTGTCCACGTCTGCCGTGCACCAGCGGGTGCGCAGGCTGGAGCAGCGTGGCGTCATCCGCGGCTATGCCGCGGTCGTCGACCCCGAGTCGGTGGGGCTGCCGCTGACGGCGTTCATCTCGGTGAAACCGTTCGACCCCAGTGCGCCGGACGACATCGCCGAACGGCTGGCGGGGGTACCGGAGATCGAGGCCTGCCACAGTGTCGCCGGTGACGAGAACTACATCCTGAAGGTCCGCGTCGCGACTCCGCACGAGCTGGAGGAGCTCCTTGCGCGGGTGCGTTCGCTGGCGGGGGTGTCCACGCGGACGACGGTGGTCCTCTCGACGCCGTACGAGGCGCGACCGCCGAAGATCTGAAGATCTGACGGCGGGGCCTACGCCGGGCGCGTGGGCCTGCCGGCCGGGCGCGTGCGGTTCGCCCGCGGGCCGGTGGGCGCCGTTCGCGCCGTTCCCCGCGCCCCTGGAGAGGGCGCTGCCGGGACCCGCGCGGCGGGGCGTCCCTTCGAGGGGTGAGACTGTTCCCATGAGTGACAGCACCACCGACCCCGGGCCGGATCGCACCCCCGCGGGGACTCCTCGTACGACACCGTCCGGTCGGGACGACCGATCCAGCGCGGCGCGGACCGTGCTGCTGCGTGGCGGTGAGGTCCACAGCCCCGCCGACCCGTTCGCCACCGCGATGGTCGTGGAGCGCGGACAGGTCGCCTGGGTCGGTTCGGAGGGCGCCGCCGACGCCTTCTCGGACGGCGTGGACGAGGTGGTCGACCTCGAAGGGGCGCTCGTCACCCCGGCGTTCACCGACGCGCACGTGCACACCACGGCCACCGGCCTCGCCCTCACCGGCCTCGACCTCTCCGACACCCGCACCCTCGACGACGCCCTGGCCCGCGTACGGGACTTCGCGGCCTCCCGCCCCGACGACCGGGTGCTCCTCGGCCACGGCTGGGACGCCTCCCGCTGGCCCGGACGCCGGCCCCCGCGGCGCGACGAACTCGACGAGGCCACCGGCGGCCGTCCGCTCTACCTCAGCCGGATCGACGTCCACTCCGCCGTGGCCACCACGGCCCTGCTGGACATGGCGCCGGGCGTACGCGGGGCGGCCGGTTTCCAGGACGGCGAGCCCCTCACCCGCGACGCCCACCACGCCGTACGCGCCGCCGCGTTCGCGGCCGTGACCCCGCGGCAGCGTACGGAGGCCCAGCGGGTCGCCCTGCGGCACGCCGCCTCGCTCGGCATCGGCTCCGTGCACGAGTGCGCCGGCCCCGAGATCTCCTCCGAGGACGACTTCACCGGACTGCTGCGGCTCGCCGCCGAGGAGGCGGGCCCCCGCGTCGTCGGCTACTGGGCCGAGCAGGACGTCGCCAAGGCCCGCGCCCTCGGAGCAGCCGGCGCAGCGGGCGACCTCTTCGTGGACGGCGCCCTCGGTTCGCACACGGCCTGTCTGCACCGGCCGTACACCGACGCGGACCACACGGGCACCGCCTACCTGGACACCGACGCCGTCGCCGCCCATGTGGTGGCGTGCACCGAGGCGGGGCTCCAGGCGGGCTTCCACGCCATCGGGGACGCCGCCGTGGCCTCCGTGGTCGACGGCATGCGCGCAGCCGCCGAGAAGGTCGGTGCGGCCCGCGTACGCGCCGCCCGGCACCGCGTCGAGCACGCCGAGATGCTCACGCCCGAGTCGATCGCCGGTTTCGCCGACCTCGGCCTCACCGCCTCCGTCCAGCCGGCCTTCGACGCGCTGTGGGGCGGCGAGGAGGGCATGTACGCCGAGCGCCTGGGTGCCGAGCGCGCCCGCACGCTCAATCCCTACGCCGCCCTGCTGCGCGCCGGCGTACCGCTCGCCTTCGGCTCCGACAGCCCCGTCACCCCGCTCGACCCCTGGGGCACGGTCCGGGCCGCCGCCTTCCATCGAACGCCCGAACACCGGGTGTCCGTCCGCGCCGCCTTCACGGCGCACACGCGGGGCGGCTGGCGGGCGGTCGGACGGGACGACGCGGGGTCCCTGGTGCCGGGCGCGCCCGCGGACTACGCGGTGTGGCGCACCGAGGAACTCGTGGTCCAGGCCCCGGACGACCGGGTGGCCCGCTGGTCGACCGACCCCCGCTCCGGCACCCCGGGACTGCCCGACCTGTCACCCGGTGCGGACCTGCCCGTCTGCCTGCGCACCGTGGTCGGCGGTCGAACCGTATTCGTACGGCCGGACGAGTGATGTCCCGGGGTGGCGCGGTGGGGATCATGGTCCGACGGGCGGTCGCGCGACCTGCGCATCCTCGGCGCTGACCAGGCATTTCTTGGAAAACCCGCAGGTGGAACGACTGTTGACAGTGAGCGGCAGGTGGCCGGTAGGTTCGGCCGGGTCCACCACCGGACGTCCGGCCGGTGAACTTCCGCGCAGTCGCCGCAGCGCAGTTGGGTCAGGGGTGGTGTGCCGCACCGGCGCACCACCACTGGGAGCCAGGCCCAGCGTCCGCGCCACGGGGCGAGGGAACGTTCCGGCCGGATGGTGTGACCCGGGTGGGGCCCGGCCGCTCAGTAGACAACGGCTTTCGGTCGACCCGCAGCCAGCGGGTCCCAGGTCGGCCCGAAGGGCGCCGGGCCCCGATCCGCAGTTCCCCTCCGTCGTGCGACCCTTTTTCCCTCGTACGACCCCGTTGTGCGACTTTTCAAGTCGGCGCCTTACCTGCGGGAAGAGCGGCGCTCGCTATGGTGGTGCCCCTCTCGCACGGAAGTTTTAAGGGGAAGCTGTGAACGACGGCGTTGAGCGACGGTTCGGTCCGCTCGGCACGACCTTGGTGATCATCCCGACCTTCAACGAGGCGGAGAACATCAAGAGGATCGTCGGCCGGGTGCGGGCGGCCGTACCCGCGGCGCACGTCCTGATCGCCGACGACAACAGCCCCGACGGCACCGGCAAGCTCGCCGACGAACTGACCGTCGAGGACGACCACGTCCACGTGCTGCACCGCAAGGGCAAGGAGGGCCTCGGCGCCGCCTACCTCGCCGGTTTCGGCTGGGGGCTCGAACACGGGTACGGCGTCCTGGTCGAGATGGACGCCGACGGCTCCCACCAGCCGGAGGAGCTGCCCCGGCTGCTGACCGCGCTCAAGGGGGCCGACCTGGTACTCGGGTCCCGCTGGGTGCCGGGCGGCCGGGTGGTGAACTGGCCCAAGTCCCGGGAGTTCCTCTCGCGCGGCGGAAGCCTGTACTCGCGTGTCCTGCTCGACGTGCCGATCCGTGACGTCACCGGCGGCTACCGGGCCTTCCGTCGGGAGACCCTGGAGCGGCTCGGCCTCGGGGAGGTCTCCTCGCAGGGTTACTGCTTCCAGGTCGACCTGGCCCGTCGGGCCGTCCGGGCCGGCTGTCACGTCGTCGAGGTGCCGATCACCTTCGTCGAGCGGGAACTGGGCGACTCCAAGATGAGCCGCGACATCCTGGTGGAGGCGCTGTGGCGGGTCACCACGTGGGGCGTGGGGGAGCGGGCGGGGCGCGTGCTGGGGCGGAAGAAGCCCTGAGCCGCCTTCCGGTCGCACAGGCTGGGCTGATCGCCTCTTTACGCTTTATGCCGTACTGAGCCCTGGCCAGGCACACTGGAGGCATGACGACTGGCGCACCGATCCCGCCCTCCTCCGCCTCCGGCTCCCCCTCTGGCCGGCCCCGGCGCTCACGGCTGCTGAGGTTCCTGCCCCTGGGCGTGGCCGCGTGGCTGGTGCTGGAGGTCTGGCTGCTGACGGTGGTCGCGGGCGCGGCGAGCGGCTTCGCCGTGCTCCTGCTGCTGGTCGGCGGGTTCGTCCTCGGGGCCGTGGTCATCAAGCGGGCCGGCCGCCGGGCCTTTCGCGCGCTGAGTGAGACGCTGCAACAGCAGCAGAGCGGGGCGCTGCCGGAGGGCAGGGCCAATTCCGAGGGCAACGGCCTGATGATGCTCGGCGGGCTGCTGCTGATGCTGCCCGGGCTGATCTCCGACGCGCTCGGGCTGCTTCTGCTGGTGCCGCCTGTGCAGAAGGCGCTCGGGCGGTATGCGGAGCGGACGTTCGAGCGGAAGGTGCGGGAGGCTTCGGGGTCGTTCGGGAGCGCGTTCCAGCAGGCTCGTATCCACCGGCCCGACGGGAAGGTGGTGCAGGGTGAGGTGATCCGCGAGGACGCTCCGCGTGACCGTGAGGGCAACCAGGGTTCGCGGCCCCCGCTGACCGGCTGAGGCGTCGGCGGGGCCTTTTCCGCCCCCGCCGCCCCTACCCGTTCCCGTCACGTACTCAGGGGCTCCGCCCCCGAACCCCCGCTCCTCAAACGCCGGAGGGGCTGAGACACCCCCCGTTCCCGTTGGGGGCGCGGGGAACTGCGCGACCTCCGCCACAGCGGGTCCGCACGTCGTCCCCGGAACCCGAGCCCCACGCAAACGCACAGAACCGCAGGAACCGTACCCAGAAGTACGGTGCCCGCGGTCGCGTGCGTGCGCTGTATGCCGCTCAACCCCCGGAGGGGTTACGCGGACTTGCGGCTGTCCCGAGGGTGGACCGCAATGTTCATGGCTCCGGATCGAAGCACGGCCAGGCGCTCTTCGAGGACCTCTTCGAGCTCCTCTCGCGTACGCCGTTCCATCAGCATGTCCCAATGCGTACGCGCGGGCTTGGCCTTCTTCTCTTCAGGGCCGTCGCCGTCCACCAGGAGTGCCTGGGCCCCGCAGACCTTGCACTCCCACTCCGGCGGGATCTCCGCCTCCACCGAGAAGGGCATCTCGAATCGATGGCCCTTCTCGCATGCGTACTCCACGGCCTGGCGGGGGGCCAGGTCGATGCCGCGGTCCGTCTCGTAGCTAGTCACCACGAGGCGCGTGCCGCGAAGAGCTCGCTCACTCATGAATCGTGCCTCCCGGGCTTGTCGCCCACAGGACAGGTGTCGCTGTCGTCGTCATCCGGTCAACGTCCGGTCGGCGGTAAAGATTCCCGCTCCGGGACATGCGTCGCCGTCGTAGCCGCCCGTTGTTGTACCCACCTGCGCCCGGTATGTCACATCTGACAGCAGATGTCACCCGGTGTTGCGGCATCTTTGACGCGCAGTAACGGTACGCCTGGCAGGCCAAACGCGTACACTACCGCCCTTTGGCGCTGAGCGCTAAATCCTCGCCGGAACGGGGTTGCCCGCGTCGCGCACCGCCCGGCGCACCGGAACCCTCGCGAGCAGCACGAATCCCAGGACGAAGAAGGCCACGAGCGAGATGATCGCGTCCCGGTAGCTGCCCGTCAGCTGGTAGGTCACGCCGAACAGGAGCGGCCCCAGCCAGCTCATGCCGCGGTCGCTCATCTCGTACGCCGAGAAGTACTCGGCCTCCTTGCCGGGCGGCACCAGATGCGAGAACAGGGACCGGGAGAGCGCCTGGCTGCCGCCGAGGACCAGGCCGATGCCCGCGGCGAGGACGAAGAACCAGCCGGGCGCTTTCGCGGGCAGGAAATATCCGGCGGCCAGCGTGAGGGTCCAGGCGACCAGGGACCCGAGAATGATCCGTTTGGCGCCGTACGTCCGGGCCAGTCGGCCCATCCCGAGGGCCCCGGCCACCGCGAGCAGCTGGACCAGCAGCACGGCGACGATCAGCGTCGACTGGTCGAGGCGCAGCTCCTCGGACCCGTACACGGAGGCCTGTGAGATGACCGTCTGGATGCCGTCGTTGTAGACGAGATACGCGAGGAGGAAGGCGAGTGTGAGCGGCTGACGGCGCATGTCGCGCACGGTCGCCGCCAGCTGGCGCCAGCCGTGTGCGGGCCTGCCCGGCGCATCCTCGGCCGGGTGCGGTGTGCGGCGGTCGCGCAGGCGCTTGAGCGGTACGAGGGTGAAGGCGCCCCACCAGATGCCCGCCGAGGCCAGGCAGATACGGACCGCCATCGCCTCCGAGACCCCGAAGGTGTCATGGGCGGTGTAGAGCACCAGGTTCGCCACCAGGACCAGCGAGCCCGCCGCGTAGCCGAACGCCCAGCCCCTCGACGAGACGGCGTCGCGCTCCTCGGGCGGGGCGATCTGCGGCAGATACGAGTTGTAGAGCACCATCGAGACGGCCAGCGAGGCGTTGGCCACGATGAGCAGGAGACCGCCCAGCAGATAGCGGTCGCCGTCCAGGAAGAACATGCCGGCCGTGGCCGCGGCGCCCAGGTACGCCGAGAGCGCGAGGAGCGGCTTCTTGCGGCCCGTCCGGTCGGCCGCCGCGCCCGCCAGCGGCATCACGAAGATCGACAGGATCACGGACGCGGACACGCTGTAGGCGAAGAACGAGCCCGCGCGCAGGGGTATCCCCAGCGGGTGCACGAATCCGTCGGCGTCCGAGGCCGCCTTGGCGACCGACGTCAGATAGGGGCCGAGGAACACGGTGAGCACGCTCGTCGAATAGACGGAGCAGGCCCAGTCGTAGAAGTACCAGCCGCGTTGCTCGCGGCGCCGTTCGGCGGCCCCGTCGGCCGCCCGTTCCCGCACGGTGTCGGTGCCCACCCGTGCCCTCGCTTCCCCGTCGTGTCCCTGTGCGCGGACGCCGTTCCGGGTCCCCGTACGCGGACGCCACGCGGTGCGCCCGGTCGTCAGACCCAGGTGCCGCGGTCCCGCAGGACCCCGCGCAGCGTCTCGATGTGATCGGTCATGATGCCATCGACTCCCAGGTCCAGAAGCCGGTGCATCCGCTCGGGCTCGTTGACCGTCCACACATGGACCTGCAGCCCGCGCGCGTGGGCGGCGCCCACGAGACGGCGGTCCACCACCGGGATGCCCGACTGCGCCTCGGGGACCTGGACGCAGACCGCCGAGCGCCGCAGCGCGGCGGGCAGACCCCATGACTTCAGGCGCAGCCCCAGGACGCCCCGGGTGCCGTACGAGGTGGCCAGACGCGGGCCGGCCACGCGCTGGGCCCGGGCGACCCGCACCTCGGAGAAGGAACCGACGCAGACGCGGTCCCAGGAGCCGGTGGAGCGGATCAGGTCGAGGAGGGGGAGCAGCGCGGGCTCCGCCTTCACGTCGACGTTCCAGCGGACGTCGGGGAAGTCCTCCAGCAGCTCCTCGAACAGGGGGACCGGTTCGGCGCCCGCCACGCGCGCGTGGCGTACGTCGTCCCAGGGGAGGTCGGCTATCCGGCCCGCGCCGTCGGTCACCCGGTCCAGCGTCGCGTCGTGGAAGGCGACGAGTTTCCCGTCCGCCGTGGCGTGTACATCGGTCTCGATGTACCGGTAGCCGGCCTCGACCGCTCGGCGGAACTGGGCCGTGGTGTTCTCCAGGCCGTCGGCGGCCCCGCCCCGGTGGGCGAAGGCTATGGGCCCGGGATGGTCGAGGTAGGGGTGGCGTACGGGCGAGATCACCCGCGCAGTATGGCCCGCTCCGATGGCCCGCCGGCAACGACCGTGCTGCCGTCCGGTGATGCCGCGGGGACGGCGAACACCCGCAGGAACAGCTGGGCCAGCGGCCCGATGGCGAGTGCGTAGAGGACCGTGCCGACCCCGACCGTGCCGCCGAGGACGAAGCCCGTCGCGACCACGGCCACTTCGAGGGTGGTGCGCACCAGGCGGATCGAGCGGCCGGTGCGCCGGTGGAAACCCGTCATCAGGCCGTCGCGCGGGCCCGGACCGAAACGGGCGGCTATGTAGAGGCCGGTCGCCACGCCGTTCAGCAGGATGCCCGCCACCATCAGCGGGACACGGACCGAGAGGGCGTGCACGTCCGGAAGCAGGGCGAGCGTGCCGTCCATCGCGATGCCGACCACGAAGACGTTGGACACCGTCCCGAGGCCCGGGCGCTGGCGCAGCGGGATCCACAGGAGAAGGACGACGGCCCCCACGATGATCGACACGACGCCGATCGTCAGCCCCGTCAGCTCGGCGAGGCCCTGATGCAGCACACCCCAGGGCTCAAGCCCCAGGCCCGCCGCCACGAGGACGCCCGAACTCGCTCCGTACAGGGCCAGCCCCACGTACAGCTGAAGAAGTCGGCGGGTGAGGCGCCTCGGCGGCGGGCTCGACACTATGGGCTCCCTGGTGGCGGTGCGGTGGTGCCAGTGGACTGACTCATGACACTCTGTGGCGTGAGGAGAAACCTCTTCCATGGCCAATTCGGGGAAGGTGGACTGGAAATCATGGCGCAGTGGACTTCGGCGGTGGGGGCCGCCCAGCTTGCCCGGTTGCTCAGCTCCCAGCAGGAGCGCCCCGCGGGCCCCGGCACGCGCCGCCCGCCCGCCTACCGTGCCCTCGCCGACGGTATCCGGCTGCTCGTCCTCGAAGGCAGGGTCCCCGTGGCCGCTCGGCTGCCCGCCGAGCGCGAACTGGCCCTCTCCCTGTCCGTCAGCCGGACCACCGTGGCGGCCGCCTACGAGGCACTGCGCGCCGAAGGCTTCCTGGAGTCCCGCAGGGGGGCCGGCAGCTGGACCGCCGTACCGGCGGGGAACCCACTGCCCGCGCGCGGCCTCGAACCCCTGCCGCCCGAAAACCTCGGTTCCATGATCGACCTGGGCTGCGCGGCCCTGCCCGCCCCCGAACCCTGGCTCACCCGCGCCGTCCAGGGCGCCCTGGAGGAGCTGCCGCCGTACGCCCACACGCACGGCGACTACCCGGCGGGACTGCCCGCGCTGCGCCAGACCCTCGCCGACCGGTACACGGCGCGCGGCATTCCCACCATGCCCGAGCAGATCATGGTGACCACCGGGGCCATGGGGGCCATCGACGCCATCTGCCACCTCTTCGCCGGCCGCGGGGAACGCATCGCCGTCGAGTCGCCCTCGTACGCCAACATCCTGCAGCTGATGCGCGAGGCCGGGGCCCGGCTGGTGCCCGTCGCCATGGCCGAGGGGCTCGCGGGCTGGGACATGGACCGGTGGCGGCAGGTGCTGCGCGACGCGGCGCCCCGCCTCGCCTACGTCGTCGCCGACTTCCACAACCCGACCGGCGCGCTCGCCGACGAGGACCAGCGACGGCAGCTCGTCGACGCCGCGCGGTCGGCCGGCACCGTGCTGGTCGTCGACGAGACCATGAGCGAGCTGCATCTGGACGAGGGGCTCGAACTGCCGCGGCCCGTCTGCGGTTTCGACCCCGCCGGTTCGACGGTCGTCACCGTCGGTTCGGCCAGCAAGGCCTTCTGGGCCGGCATGCGGATCGGCTGGGTCCGTGCCGCGCCCGACGTGATCCGCAGCCTGGTCGCGGCGCGCGCGTACGCCGACCTCGGGACCCCCGTCCTGGAGCAGCTGGCCGTGAACTGGCTGCTCAGCACGGGCGGCTGGGAGCAGGCCGTGGACGTGCGGCGCGACCAGGCCCGCGAGAACCGGGACGCGCTGGTGGGGGCGCTGCGCCGGGAACTCCCGGACTGGGAGTTCGACGTGCCGCGCGGCGGGCTCACGCTGTGGGTGCGCACGGGGGGTCTGTCCGGCTCGCGGCTGGCGGAGGTGGGCGAGCGGGTGGGGGTACGCGTGCCGTCCGGGCCGCGGTTCGGGGTGGACGGGGCGTTCGAGGGGTATGTGCGGCTTCCGTTCACCGTCGGCGGCGCGGTGGCCGACGAGGCCGCTGCGCGGTTGGCGGCGGCGGCGCGGCTGGTCGAGTCCGGAGCGAGCGGAGGGGTGGAGGCGCCCCGCACGTTCGTGGCGTGACGCCTCCCCGGAGGCGGGGGTGACTGCCGGCGGGATGCTGGGTGCGGGCCCGCTGTGGCCGGTCGCGCAGTTCCCCGCGCCCCTGAAGACAAAAGACTGCGCAGTTCCCCGCGCCCCTTTTTAGGGGCGCGGGGAACTGCGCGACCCGCCACGACGCCCCCGCACCCGGGGCTCAGCCCTCCGCGGCTGCGGCCACCGGGCCCGGTGCCGTGACGCGTACCGGGTCCGCTGCCGGGGCGGGCGCGGGCGCGGGCGCCGCGTCCGCCGGGGGCGTGTGGCCCGGGAGCAGGGCCAGCACCGCCTGGCGGTGGCTCTCGCTCGTCGCCTCGTCGTACGGATCAGGGGTCGCAGGCACCTGAAGGCGGTGGACCGGTCCGGCTCCCAGCCGGGCGTACCCCCGCCCGGCCGGCACCTCGGGTGTGGGAGTCGTGTGCGGCCGCACCCCGAGCACCGCTTCGAGTTGGCCCGTCGACGCCGGCCCGAGCACGACACGCGCGCGCGTGTGCCCCAGTACCGCCTCGCCGAGCGACTCCACGGTGTCGAACTGCTCGGCCACCACGACCGTGACACCGGCAGCGCGGCCGTGACGCAACGGCACCTGCAGGAGGGTCTGCGGATCACTGCGGCTGTCGGCCGCCGCGAGGTGGCCGAGCGCGGTCGGCCGGTCCAGGAGGAGCCACAGGGGACGCCGCGTGTCCTCCGGCGGAGTCAGACCTGCCTGCCGGGACCGGTTCGCCGCGATGAGACGACGCTCCGTCTCGTGCGCCGCCCATTCGAGAGCGGCCAGCGCGCCGGACAGTCCGCATTCGATGCCGAGAACGCCGTCGCGCCCCGTCAGGCACGCGTACTCGCCCGTCCCGCCGCCCTCGACGATCAGTACGTCACCGTGCCGCAGGGCCTGCAGCGCGATCGAGCGCAGGAGCGTGGTCGTACCGCTGCCGGGGCCGCCGACCGCGAGCAGATGCGGCTCGGTGGAACGCACGCCGGTGCGCCAGACCACCGGGGGGACGTCCCGCTGCTCCTTGCCGAAGTCGAGGGGGAGCGTGCGCTGGACGCCGGCCGGGTCGGTGAAGCCGAGGACGGTCTCGCCCGGGGCCGTGACGAACCGCTGGGCGGCGATGTCGGTGGGCAGCGGTGGCAGGACGGTGACCGTGAGCTGGTTGCTCTCCTCGTCCCACGCGAAGCGGTACTCCCGGCCGCGGCCGGACTTGGCGTGCAGCAGTTGCTCGATACGGGCCCGGGAGTCGGCCTCCCCGTCCGTGAAATAGGCCGGGTAGCGCACGGACAGCTGCGAGACCCGGCCGGTGTCGTCGAACTCGTACGCGTCGAAGGCCTTGCCCCACTCGCCGCCGTGGGCGTAGAGCGGGGCGGGGTCCTCGGGGACGGAGAAGTACGGAACGAGCGCCTCGTAGAGGGACTCCAGGCGCTTGCTCTGCGAGTCGTCGGGGCCTGTCGGCGTGGCCGGGGTGCGGTCCCTGCCCTGCCAGGCGGCCGCCGCCATCAACGTGATGACGGCCAGCAGCGGCCCGTACGGGATGAGGGCCACGATCAGGACGACCGAGGCCACCAGGAACAGCAGTGGACCGCGCCGGTCCTTGGGGGTGTCCGCCCATTTGCGCCGGCCGGCGGCCGCCAGCCGGCGCAGTCCACGGCTGATGGTGATCAGCGGGTGGAGGACGTCGGTGGCGCTGTCGGCGGCCGTCCGGGCCAGGTCCCTGCTGCGGGCGATCTGCGCGCTGCCGGTACTCAGAATGCGGGGGAGGGGGCGCCGGGCCACTGCTGTCTCCTGGAGGTGCGTGCGAACGGGGTGGGGGTCAGAACTTGATCCCGCCGAGCAGACCGGCCAGGCTCGCGCCGCCCGCCGTGATGCTCGGGGCGATGGCCGTGCCCGCGAGGTAGAACCCGAAGAGGGCGCTGACCATCGCGTGCGAGGCCTTGAGGCCGTCCTTGCGGAAGAAGAGGAAGACGATGATGCCGAGCAGGACCACGCCTGACATGGACAGGATCATGATTGTTTCTCCTGGATCGATGGGGACAGTCACCATGAGTACTTCCAGGCTCACAGGATGTATCCATACGATAAAAGGTGCAACTGGGTGAAAGTCTTCTTATTTCACCCCGATGGGCCCGCTCGGTAGGGGTCCTCGGTGGCCCTCTCGATGATTTGTCGGTTTCGTGGTGATCTTTGCCTCGGGTGGGCCAGGTCATGTGCCCGCGAAGCCAGTACTCTGGCGATTCACCCGTACGGTCGCACCGCTACGGCCGCACGATCCCGCAGTCCCGTTCGCCGTCGCACCGTCCCCGCGGTGCGAGTCCCCCAGTGAGAGGCGGTCCCGTCGATGAGTGAAGCGCCCGATCCCGAGGTCGTGGAGCTGGCGACCAAGATCTTCGATCTGGCCCGGCAGGGGCAGACCGAAGCGCTTGTGGCGTACGTCGACGCGGGTGTTCCGGCCAACCTCACCAACGACCGCGGCGACTCGCTCGTGATGCTCGCCGCCTATCACGGCCACGCCGACGCCGTGAGCGCCCTCCTGGCACGCGGGGCGGAGGCGGACCGTATCAACGACCGGGGCCAGACTCCGCTCGCCGGGGCCGTCTTCAAGGGGGAGGACGCCGTCATCCGCGTCCTTCTGGACGCGGGCGCGGACCCCTCGGCGGGGACGCCCTCCGCCGTCGACACGGCCCGTATGTTCGCCAAGGCCGAACTGCTCGACCTGTTCGGAGCACACTGAACCATCCGCCTTGACCAGGCGAAACAGCTTTTTCGGGGGAGGCGGAACGGGGCCGCCGGAAATGCGGTCGCGGCAGCGAGAACCGCTGGGTCATCATGACGTCGTGATTCACGGACGCGATGGCTGGGCAGGTGTTGCCGCACCGCGCGGACCGTGATGCGGCCCGCACGGGCCACCGACGAGAGGCAGAGGAAGATGGTCTACAGCAAGCAGGAAACGGCGGGCGCCCCGACGTGTTGTCACGCGGCCAGGTAGAGCAGGATCCCGGTTGCGTCGACGCTTGATGTGAGGCTGTTTCCCATGTTCGATCCGGTCATAGCGCCCAGCGGTACGCTGCTCGGCCTGCTCCAGAGGGGCCGCGGCGACGGCACGCTGCACGCGCTCACCGCACCGCGGGCCGAAGCGCTCGCGGCACTCAACCACTGTGTGCTGAGCGACCCCCGCCACGACTGGCAGGTGGAGAACCGCTCGCTCTACTACGCCCGTCTCCACCTCGACCTGGGTGGCGGCCTCGACGAGATCGAGGCCCACCTCTTCGACGCGGCGGACGTGCTCGACACCGACGAGTCACGCACGGGCCTCGCGCTCGCCGTCCTCGGCCACCTCGCCTCGTACGGCCGGCGGGACGCCCTGCTGTTGCTGCGGCGGTACGCCGCCCGCGGCGCCAACTGGGCCTGGGCCCTCGACGAGCTGGCGCTGCGCGACGACGACGCCGGCCTGCGCGCTCTCGCGGTCCCTGTCCTCGCCCGCTTCCCCACCGATCCCGAGGGCGAGGCCGAGCTGGCCGCCGTCGTGAGGGACTCCTTCGAGCCGCGGCCCTGGCGGCTGTGGGCCGACGATCCCCGCGAATCCGTCGCCGCGCGCGTGCGCGCCGCCTCGGAAAGCGGTTCCTTCGACCGATGGCAGCGACAGATGCGACCGTCCGGGCCCCGCCCCGGATGGAGTGTGCGGGCCGTCTTCGAGTGGGCCCAGCAGGGCATCGAGCGCGGAGCCGCACTCCATGTGCCCGCCGCGCGCTGCCTCACGGCCGTCGCCGGACCCGATGACCGCCCCGAGATCGTCGAGGCCGCCCGCACCGGGGACGACGGCGCACGCTGCACCGCCCTGCGCTATCTCGCCGACAGCCACGATCCCGACACACTGGATCTGGTGGAGACCGCACAGGCCTCCGGCTCACCCCTCGTGGTGGAAGCCGCCATGGACGCCTTCGAACGGATGCGGAGCGTCGCCGCCGTGCAACGGGCCCGCGGCTGGGCCCACCGGCCCGACGCCCTGGGAGAGGCCGCCGGACGCGTCCTCGCCTGCCGGGGCGGCGCACAGGACAGCGAACTGGTCCTGGACGCCCTGCGCGAAGCCGTACGGGGTGAGGGACCCGACGCGCAGACCCTGTGGACCCTCGTCGACGGCGCCGGACGGCTCGGTATCGCGGGGGCGGCGCCCGTCCTGCGGCACGTCTACCGCGAGACGGCCTCCTCCCATCTGCGCGGGCGGGCGGCACGCGCGCTGGCCGCCACCGATCCCTCCTTCGCCGCGGGATTCGCCGTCGAATGCCTCTGGGACTGCGAGGAGACCACCCGCGAGGTGGCCGCCCGGCACGCCGAGACCGGGGACGCCCGCGTGGTCGACCAGCTCCGCAGGCTCGCCGCCGACCCGGCCGAGGAGGCCGATGTGCAGACCGCGGTCCGCAGCCGCATCGGACCGGACGCGTCCGCCGTGTGACACCGGCCCGCGGCTCGGACCGCGTGGAAGCAGCCGGGGAGCGCGCCGCGTGAGACGGCGCACGGTGGCCCCGGAGCGCGCGGAGTGAGACCGCGCGCGGTGATCGAGGCGAGCGCCGCGCGCGCCGGTGTGCGCGACCGGCGTGTGAGCGTTCCGTCGTCGGCCCGTATCCCGTTGGTACGGGCCCGGACGCCGCAGCGTGACCGGTCCGTGATGAGAGGGCGTGCGGAGCCCAACGCTCATGGGACGTTCCTCGTCCGGAAAGATCCACGTTGACGCGGCCACGTCCAGCACGACGACAACACCCGTATGCGTGTCGTCATCGTCACCGAGTCCTTTCCCCCCGATGTGAACGGCGTGGCCCACTGCGCGCTCCAGACCGCCCGGCATCTCGTCGAGCGCGGTCACACCCCCGTTGTCGTCGCTCCGGCAACCCCCAGGCTCTCGACCCCCTCCGAACAGTCGGGCGCCTCCTTCGGCAACGCGTCCGAGGCCTGCGCACCGTGCCCCGTCGTCCGCATCCCGTCCCTGCCTCTCCCCGGCTACCCCCAGGTCCGCGTCGCCCTCCCCAGCCGACGCGTCGCCGCCGCGATCACCGCACACCGCGCCGACATCGTGCACCTGGCCAGCCCCTTCGTCCTCGGCGTCCGCGGCATGGCCGCCGCCGGCCGGCTCGGCATCCCCGCCGTGGCCGTCTACCAGACCGACCTCGCCGGCTACGCCCGTACGTACCTCAGCACGGGCGAGGCCACCGCCTGGCGCCGTATCCGCTCCGTCCACGCCGCCGCCGACCGCACGCTCGCCCCGTCCACCGCCGCTCTGCACGACCTGGAGGCGCACGGTGTGCCCCGGGTGCGGCTGTGGCCGCGGGGCGTCGACACCGTCCGCTTCCGGCCGGAGCACCGGGACGAGAGCCTCCGCCGTGCACTCGCCCCGAACGGCGAGCTGATCGTCGGCTACGTGGGCCGGCTCGCCCCCGAGAAGCAGATCGAACTCCTCGCCGGCGCCTGCGCTCTGCCGGGCGTGCGCGTGGTCGTCGTCGGTGACGGCCCGAGCCGGCCGGGCCTGGACCAGGCGCTGCCGGGGGCCGTCTTCCTCGGGCGCCGCACCGGCGACGAACTCGCCCGGATCTTCGCCTCCCTGGACGTCTTCGTGCACACCGGCCCGTTCGAGACCTTCTGCCAGACCGTCCAGGAGGCGATGGCCAGCGGCGTACCGGTCGTCGCCCCCGCCGCGGGCGGTCCGCTGGACCTCGTGGCGCACGGGCGCACCGGACTCCTCGTCCCGCCGCGCGACGAGGCCGCCGTACGCGACGCCGTGTGGTCGCTCGCCGCCGACCCCGCCCTGCGGGCCGCCTACGGCGCCGAGGCACGGCGTACCGTCGAGGGCCGCACCTGGGCCGCCGTCGGGGACGCGCTCATCGAGCACTACACGGACGTCCTCGCCGGCCGGGCGGTGGTGGCGGCATGAACGACTCCCTGAGCATCGTGCGGCTCGCCAACTTCGTCGCCCCCTCCTCGGGCGGCCTGCGGACCGCGCTGCGCGAACTGGGCGCCGGTTACCTGGCGGCCGGGCACCGGCCCGTCCTGATCGTGCCCGGCGAACGCGCCTCGGACCGCGAGACCGAACAGGGGCGCGTCATCACTCTGCCGGGCCCGCTGCTGCCCGGCACCGGCGGCTACCGCGTCCTCACCGACAGGCGGCGCGTGGCGGCGCTCCTGGAGACGCTGGCCCCCGACCGTCTTGAGGTCTCCGACCGCACGACCCTGCGCTGGACCGGTGTCTGGGCGCGGCGCGCCCGGGTGCCCGCGGTGATGGTCTCCCACGAGACCGCCGACGGCGTGCTGCGCACCTGGGGCATGTCGCCGGGCCTGGCCCGGCGGACCTCCGACGCCATCAACCTCCGTACCGCGCACCACTACGCGCGGATCGTGTGCACCACGGAGTTCGCGGAGCGCGAGTTCGTCCGCATCGGCGCCCGCAATGTCGTACGCGCCCCTCTGGGCGTCGACCTGGAGGGGCGCCACCCCGCGCTGCGGGACCCGGCGGTCCGGGCCCGGTACGCGCGCGTGGACCAGACACTGCTGGTGATGTGCTCCAGGCTGTCCGTCGAGAAGCGGCCCGGTACGGCGCTGGACGCGCTGGAGGCGCTGCTGCGGGGCGGGCAGCGCGCGGTGCTCGTCGTGGCCGGCGACGGGCCGCTGCGGGCCCGGCTGGAACAGCGGGCGCGCGAACGGCGGCTGCCGGTCACCTTCCTCGGGCACGTCGCCGACCGAGCGCTCCTCAGCGGTCTGCAGGCCTGTGCCGACGTGTGCCTGGCGCCGGGGCCCGCCGAGACCTTCGGGCTCGCCGCCCTGGAGGCCATGGCCTGCGGCACGCCCGTCGTCGCCAGTGCCACTTCCGCCCTCCCGGAGGTCATCGGCTCCGCCGGAGCCACCGCCGCGGACACCGGCACGGCTTTCGGCGTCGCGATCAGGATGCTCCTGGACCGGCCCGAGAACGAGCGCCGGGAAGCGGCACGCGCGCGTGCGGCCTGTTTCGGGTGGCCGGCGGCCGTGGAGGCGTTCCTCACCGCGCACGACGCGGCCGTCCGGGTGAGGGCGCGAGACCCGCTCCCCGCCGCCGCTCTCCGTTCCGTGCCACGGCCCAGGGAGGGCGTCGTATGAGACCCCTGCTATTCGTGGCGCTGGGCGACTCCCTGACGGAAGGAGTGGGCGATCCCGTGGGCGGGGGGTGGCGCGGCTGGGCCGCGCTGCTCGCCGCGGGGCTGGCCCCGTCGGAGGCGTCGGTGGAGTTCCGCAATGTCGCGGTCAGCGGCGCTCAGACGCGTGATGTCCTGGAACGCCAACTGCCCGCGGCGCTCGCCGGGGGGCCGGACATCGCCTCGGTCGTCATCGGTGTGAACGACACCCTGCGGTGCACGTTCGACATCCACGCCGTGGCCGGGCGGCTCGACGAGGTGTACGCGGCCCTCACCGGACAGGGCGCCGTCCTCCTCACCGCCTGTCTGCCCGACCCCGGGACCATGCTCGGGCTGCCGGGGGCGCTCGCACGGCCGCTGGCCCGGCGTCAGCGGGCCGTGAACGCGGTCGTGCACGCGCTGTCCGAGCGGTACGGGGCCGTGCATCTGCATGCCGCCGAGGGGGACTGGGTCGTGGACCGGGGCATGTGGAGTGCGGACCGGTTGCATCCGGGGGAGCGGGGGCATCGGCAGCTCGCTCGCCACTTCCATGAGCTGTTGGCCGAGGCGGGGCTTGCCGCGGGGCCCGTGCCTCGGTCCGAGCCGGAGTTTCCCGAGCCGACGCGGTCGGCGAGCCTTCGGTGGCTGGCCACGGCCGGGACGGGGTGGGTGGCTCGGCGGTGCACCGACCTGCTGCCGCAGCTTCTCGGGCTGGCCGCTTCCGAGGTACGGCATCGGGTGCGGGGCACTGGCGTGCGGCTTGATCTTGCGGCGTCCCGCGCGGTGGCTTCGGCGTTGGCCGGTCTTGCGGTGGCGGACCGGGCCGACGCCGCGTGAGGCTCCGCCTGGGGTGCGGTTGGGTGGTGCGGGTTCGTTGTGGCCGGCCGCGCCGTTCCCCGCGCCCCTGGGGGCTGCGCCCCCTAAAGGCGAAAGATTGCGCCGTTCCCCGCGCCCCTGAGAAGCAAAGGGGTGCAGGTCGGTACGAAGCGCACTGGGGTGCCCGGGGTGGCCTGGGCTGTGGTGGGGAGGTCTTCGGGGTGGACCACTGCGATGACCGGGTAGCCGCCTGTGGTGGGGTGGTCGGCCAGGAAGACCACCGGGCCGCCGTCCGGGGGGACCTGGACGGCGCCCAGGACCATGCCCTCGCTGGGGAGTTCGCCGCCGATCGACCTCTCCAGGGCGGGCCCTTCCGTGCGCAGGCCGATGCGGTTGCTCGCCGAGGACACCCGGTAGGTGTGCGTGGTGAACGTGTGCCAGGCTGTCGCCGTGAACCAGTCGTCGCGTGGGCCCGGCGTCACCCGCAGGACCAGTTCGCCCGGCGGGGACGGCTGCGGAACGACGTCCACGCGCGCGGGGAGGCCGTACGGCTTCCCCAGCGGGAGCACCGTTCCGTCGGTGAGGGGCGGCGGGCCGAGGCCCGAGAGGAGGTCGGTCGAGCGGCTGCCCAGTACCTGTTCGACGGTCACCCCGCCCGAGACGGCCACGTAGGCGCGTACTCCGGAGGCGGCCGTTCCCACCGACAGCAACGCTCCGGCGGGCACGTGCACCGGGGCACCCCAGGCCGCCGGGCGGCCGTCCACGGAGACCGGGCACGGGGCTCCCCCCACCGCCACCGTGACCGCCGAACGCGGCCGCAGACCGCAGCCGTTGAGCGTCGTCTCCAGGAGGGCCGCCTCGGGCGGATTGCCGACGAGCCGGTTCATCAGGGCGGCGGCGGGCGCGTCCAGCGCGCCCGAGCGCGGTACGCCGAGGTGCGCGTGGCCCGGGCGCCCCCGGTCCTGCACCGTGGTCAGCGCCCCGGCCCGTACGACGACCAGTGCGCGGTCCGTCATCAGGAGTCCACCGGCACGAAGCGGACCGGTGTGCCGGGCGACAGCAGGGCGGCCGGCACACGCGCGTGGTCCCACAGGACGGCGTCCGTCGTCCCGATCAGCTGCCAGCCGCCCGGCGACGAGCGCGGGTACACGCCCGTGTACGGGCCCGCGAGGCCCACCGAGCCCGCCGGGACGGTCGTACGGGGTGTCGCGCGCCGGGGCACGCCGTAGTGGGCCGGGAGCCCGGTGAGATAGCCGAAGCCCGGTGCGAACCCGCAGAAGGCGACCCGGAAGCCGGCCGCCGCGTGGATCCTCGCCACCTCGTCCGGGGACACCCCCCAGTGGTCGGCGACGTCCGCCAGGTCGGGGCCGTCGTAGCGCACGGCGATCTCCACCACGTCCTTCTCGGGCGGCGGAACCGGCGGGAGGCGTGCGGCGGACAACTGCGCGGCCAGCCGGGACGGGTCGTCGAGGCCGTCGAGGAGCACCGTGCGGGCCGCGGGGACGATCTCGCGCACGGAGAGGGAGCCCTCGGCGCGACGGCGGAGCAGATCGGCGTGCAGGGCCTGTGCCTCCTCGTCCGTGGACACCTCCACGAGCAGCGCGCGGGCACCGACCGGCAGTGCCCTCATACGAACGCCTCCACGCGGACGCCCGCCTCCTCCAGCCGTGCCCGGACCCGGCGGGCCAGGTCCACCGCGCCGGTCGTGTCGCCGTGCAGGCACAGGGAGCGGGCCCGTACGGCGATGTCACGGCCCGAGTGGGACGTGACGACACCAGAACGGGCGAGGCTTACCGAGCGTTCCACGACCTCACCCGGACGGGTGATCACCGCGCCCTCCCGGCCACGTGGCACGAGCGTGCCCTCGTCGGTGTACGCACGGTCCGCGAACGCCTCCGTGACGACCGGCAGCCCGGCCTTCGCGGCCACGTCGAGGAACCGGGAGCCGGGCAGCCCGAGCACCGGCAGCGTGGCGTCGGCGAGCCGTACCCCGTCCACGACCGCCCTCGCCTGTGCCGCGTCGTGCACGACGCGGTTGTAGAGGGCGCCGTGCGGTTTGACGTACGCCACGCGCGTGCCCGCCGCGCGCGCGAAGACCTCCAGGGCACCGATCTGGTACGCCACCTCGGCCGCCAGTTCGTCGGGCGGCACGTCCATCGCGCGCCGCCCGAAGCCCGCCAGGTCCCGGTAGGAGACCTGGGCACCGATCCGTACCCCGCGCCCGGCGGCGAGGTCGCACACCCGCCGCATGGTGGGGGCGTCCCCGGCGTGGAAGCCGCAGGCCACGTTGGCGCTGGTGACGACGGACAGCAACTGTTCGTCGTCGGTCAGGTGCCAGCGGCCGAAACCCTCGCCGAGATCGGCGTTGAGATCGATCGAGGTACCGGCGGGGGCATCGGTGGGGATACCGGTGGAGGTCATGGAGTGTCCGTTCTCCGGTCGGGTGACTCAGGCGACGCGGTACTGCTCGTCGCGGGCGTCGGTGATGAACATCTGCCCCGGCGCGTGGGTGATCGCGAACGGCGGGCGCGAGGCCATCACCGCGGCCTGCGGCGTCACACCGCAGGCCCAGAACACCGGGATGTCGTCCGGCTCGAAGTCCACCGGATCGCCGAAGTCGGGGCGGCCCAGGTCCTGGATGCCGAGGGCGCCCGGATCACCGCAGTACACCGGGCTGCCGTGTACCGCGGGCAGCAGACTGGTCTCCCGGATCGCCACCGGCAGGTGCTCGGGCGGCACCGGACGCATGGACACCACCATGGGCCCGTGCAGCCGCCCGGCGGGACGGCACTGGCGGCCGGTCACGTACATGGAGACGTTGCGTCCCTGCTCGATGTGGCGCATCGGTACGCCCGCCTCGGTCAGCGCCCACTCGAAGGTGAAGCTGCAGCCGATGAGGAACGACACGAGGTCGTCCCGCCAGTGCGCCACCACGTCCGTGGGCTCCTCCACCAGCTCGCCGTCCTCCCACACCCGGTAGCGCGGCAGATCGGTGCGCAGATCGGCGCCGTCGGCCAGGACCGTCGTCCAGGAACCGGCGTCGGTGACGTCCAGCACCGGGCAGGGCTTCGGATTGCGCTGGCAGAACAGGAGCATGTCGTACGCCCAGTCGGCCGGCACCGAGATCAGGTTCGCCTGGGTGTGGCCCGCCGCGCAGCCGGCGGTGGGACCCGACACGCCCGCGCGGAACCGGGAACGTGCCTCTGCCGGGCTCCACGCGTGCGCGTGGTCGTCGAGAAGGCCGAGCGGGCGGTGCCGTGTGCTCTGGGGCCTGGTCACAGAAGCTCCTTCCCACGGGTCTCGGGCAGACCGATCAGGGCCAGTGCCGCGAGACCGTATCCGATCGCGCCGAAGACCAGCGCGCCCCCGACACCCCAACTGTCGGCCAGGAAGCCGACCAGGGTCGGGAAGACCGCGCCCACGGCACGGCCCGTGTTGTACGTGAAGCCCTGTCCCGTGCCGCGTACGGCCGTGGGATACAGCTCACTGAGGAACGAGCCGAAGCCGCTGAAGATCGCCGACATGCAGAACCCGAGCGGGAAACCGAGCACGAGGACGAGGGTGTTGGCGCCGCTCGGGATGTTCGCGTAGGCCAGGATGCAGACCGCCGAGAGGATCGCGAAGAGCAGGATGTTCCGCTTGCGGCCCAGCTTGTCGGTGAGATAACCGCCGGTCAGGTAGCCGATGAAGGCTCCGGAGATCAGGAACGCGAGATAGCCGCCGGTGCCGACGACGGACAGTCCGCGGTCCGTCTTCAGGTACGTCGGTACCCAGGTGGCCAGCGTGTAGTAGCCGCCCTGGACACCCGTGGAGAGCAGCACGGCGAAAATCGTCGTCTTCAGGAGTCCGGGTTCGGTGGCCGTGCCCGGCTTGAAGATCGCGGCGAAGGAACCCTTCTCGGGGCTCTCCTTGCGGCGCTCGGCCGCCTCCGGGGCGTCCTTGACCTGACGGCGGACCCAGACGACCAGCAGCGCCGGCAGGGCGCCGGTCCAGAACATCACGCGCCAGGCGATGTCGTCGTCGAGGAACTGGAAGACCAGCGTGTAGACGACCACGGCGAGTCCCCAGCCCACGGCCCAGGCGCTCTGGACCGCGCCGAGAGTACGGCCCCGGTGCTTGGGGCTCGCGTACTCGGCGACCAGGATCGCGCCGACCGCCCACTCACCGCCGAAACCGAGGCCCTGGAGCGCGCGGAAGATCAGCAGGGTCTCGTAGTTGGGCGCGAAACCGCAGGCCACGGTGAAGACCGCGTACGTGATGACGGTGATCATCAGTGCCTTGACGCGCCCGATCCGGTCCGCGATGACACCCGCCGCGGCGCCGCCGATCGCGGACACGACCAGCGTGACGGTCGTGAACAGCCCGGTCTGGCCGCTGCTGAGACCGAAGTACGCGGCCAGCGCCACCATGCTCAGCGGCAGCGTGAAGTAGTCGTACGAGTCCAGGCCGTAGCCGCCGAACGCGCCGCCGAAGGCGCGGCGGCCGCGCGGCCCGAGTGCTCGCAGCCAGGCGAACGCACCCTCGTCGGCGGTGGGTTCACCCGCTCCGGAGCGCGTCTCGGCGGGCGGGGCCTGCGGTGGAGGGGTCGTGCTCATGGGCACCTCGCAGATGAGGGACGGGAGGGTGCGTGGGGACTGAGCCGTGCCATGCCGTGCGGAAGCCGTCGGCGCCGGGACGAGCGGGCGGTGCCCGGAAAGACTGGCGCCTGATAAGTAAGGTAGAGGATCGTTGAACGATCCTTCAATACCCATGTTGTTTCGTTCTTGTATCTGCGGTTGAATTCGGGCGTGGCCGAACTGAACGGACTGGCGGACGACCGCGCGCTGCTGGGCCGCACCAGCACCGCCGAGCGGGTCTCGGACATCCTGCGGAGCCGGATCGCCGACGGGTACTTCCCGCCCGGCAAGCGCCTGTCCGAGGACAGCATCGGCGGCGCGCTCGGCGTCTCCCGCAACACCCTGCGCGAGGCCTTCCGGCTGCTCACACACGAACGGCTACTGGTCCACCAGCTCAACCGGGGTGTCTTCGTACGGGTGCTGACCGTCGAGGACGTCGAGGACATCTACCGCACCCGCAGCCTCGTCGAATGCGCGGTCGTCCGCGGACTCGGCGAGCCGCCGTACGCGGTGGACGGCCTCGCCGGGTCGGTCGCGGACGGGCGGCGGGCGGCCCACGAGGGCGACTGGAAGGGCGTGGGCACGGCCAACATCCACTTCCACCAGGAACTGGTGGCCCTCGCCGCCAGCGCCCGCACCGACGAGCTGATGCGCAGCGTCTTCGCCGAACTCCGCCTCGCCTTCCACCTGGTGGACGACCCCCGCCGGCTGCACGAGCCGTACCTCGCCCGCAACGGTCAGATCCTCCAGGCGCTCCAGGACGGCGACCGGGAGGAGGCCGAGAGTCTGCTGGCGGTCTATCTGGACGACTCCCGCAGACGGGTCACGGAGGTGTACGGCCGCAGAGTGGCGGAGCCCCTCTAGGGGTCCGGGGAACGGCGCCATCTCTTGCTTTCAAGGGGCGCGGGGAACGGCGCGACCAGCCCCCGCCGGCCCGCACCCGACGAACGACCGGAAGCACCCCACCCCACTCGCGGGAACGATTTGGGTGGATGTCAGACCCAGGACCTAGTCTGTGCACCGTGACTTCGCCTGCATCGACGGACAGCGTTCCGCCCCAGCTCAGCGCGGGGCCGCGCCCCGCGCCGGGCCCGGCCGCCGACGAGGGCCTGGCGCGCCGCCTGCGCGCGCTCGCCTGCACCGCGCCCCTGCACGACCTCGACGTGCGCAAGGCGAACCTCGCGGGTGAGTACTCGGTGTACGGCATGGCGGAGGTGGCCCTCGCCTCCATCGACCTCATCACGCTGAACATGGACTTCGACACGGGCGCCGACCACGACCAGATAGTGGCCAGGCTCATCCCGCGCATCGCCGCCCAGGCCCCGCGCCGGCCCGTCGCCGAGCACGAACGGGTGGCCCGCTGGGTCCTGGAGAACCTGATCAACGTCGGCAGCGTCGACCGCGGCTTCCGCGCCGTCTACGGCACGTTCGCGCCCGACGGTTCGTACGTGCGCCGAGACTACGACTTCAAGCTGATCGAGGAGGTCGCGGGCTACGGAGGGAGCGTGTACCTCCGTACGACGGACGAGGCGGTCAACGTCCTCGTGGGCGCCCTCGACACCGACGTCACCAGCGCGCAGATCGCCGCCGAGGTCAAGCTGGAGGTACTGATCAGCCGGGGCCGCCTCGCGGACGCCCAGCTCGCCGCCGAGCAGGCCCGCTACCGGACCGTGCAGTACTCGGAGACGCTCCGCAGGGCCCTGGACGCGACCCGGCGCAACGTCCGGGCGGTGGACTGGCTGCGCGCGGTGCCTGACATGATCGCCGAGGCCCTCGACCACGTGGCCGACCGCTACCGCCACGAGAACGCGATCCTCACCAACATCCGTAAGGCGCGGGACGAGTCGGAGGACCCCGAGCAGAAGCGCCGGGCCGCCGAGCTCGTCGACATCGTGAAGGACTGCATCCGGCGCCACACGCAGTTGCAGTCCAGGCTTCTGGAGGCCGGACCGCTGTTCCGGGCCGAGCAGGACCGGCAGGCCTTCGCGACACCGATGACCACCTCCGGCCTCGACCTCTACGGGCATCTCGTCGCGCCCGTGCTGCCGCTGCCCCTGGACCAGGCGCTGCGGGTGACCGACGCCTTCTTCGCGCGCGGGACGGGACTGCGCACCCCCGCGTCCGTCCGGGTCGGGGATCTGGTCGACCTGCTGCTGACGCCGCCGGTGGAGCGGGAGCACCTCGGTGCGGAGATGCCCGAGCCCGACCTGATCGCCACGCCGGACGACAGCCGGTTCAGCGAGGAGCAGCTCGCCGCCGCCATGCAGTTGCTCGACCTGCCGGCCGACGCGCCGCGCCGGCTGTCCGGGCTGCTCGCGGAGGCGCGGCGACAGGATCCCGAACTGCCGTATCTGGTCGCCCTGCTGGCGGTGCACGCGGCCAGTCCGCCGGTCGGTACCGCGTACCGGCAGGGGGAGGAGCGGCTGCTGTTCGCCGTGGACGACGGGGTCGAGCTGGACGATCCGGAGTTCGGCGGGGCGGATCTGATCGTGGGGATGGCTCTGCTGGATGTGGTCGGGATGACCGCGGGCCGGTCGGAGGTCGCGTGAGCGGTTGCTTGAGCAGGATGGGGTACTGCGGACGGGTTGTGACGTGCGGGCCGTCCGTGGCTGGTCGCGCCCACGCGGCGGAGCCGCACATGTCACAGCCCCGCGCCCATAAGGGGGCGCCTGACCTGGGCTCCGATAGGCACAGGGGCCGCGTTTTTCGTAGCAAGGAGTCTCAGTCGTGAGTGAGCAGGCCGAGTGGAGTGAGCCGGAGGCGGTCGCCGCGGCGGTGAGCGCCCCCGTCACCCCTGCCGACACCGCGGACGCGGCACGGCTCGTGGCCTTCGGGCTGCAGCCAAGGACGCAGCCCGCGCGGGACCAGGAGTACGCCGAACTGCTGCGCCGGTACCGCGAGGATCCCCCCTTCGCGCGGCTCGCCGACGCCGTGGCCACCGGGCTCGGGCTCGTCGTCCTTGAGGTGTCCCCGCGGGCCGGCATGGCGGTGACCGCCGCCGAGGACTCGGTGTTCGCCGTGCGCATGGGCGACTACGCGCGACGGGCGTCCGCCGACTCGGGCGACCGGTTCCTGCACGGCCTCGCCCACCTCGCCGTCGCGGCTCTGGCCTTCCCGAGGCCCGAGGACCTCGCGGACGACGGATACATCGGGCGCGTGTCGGTCAACGGCGTCGACGCGTTCGTACGGCAGGCCTGCCGGCGTCTGGAGGAGCGGGCCGAGGAGCAGGGGGAGAACACCGACCCGGCCACGGACGCGCCGGGGCTTGAGGCCGCCTGGCGGATCTGGGCGCGCCGCAGCTCCGCCGGGGCCACCAAGGACGCGCGCAGACTGGCCGGTTCCACCACCGGCATCGTCGGCAAGGCGGCCGCGTTCCTCACCGACTCCGGGTTCCTGCAGCGCACCGGGGACGACGCCGGCGGCACGTACCGTACGACCGCCCGCTATCAGCTCCAGGTGCGGGACATGGCGGGCAGCGCCGCCCTCGCCGAGCTGCTGGAGCTGGGTGTCGTGCCGGTGACCGACGGCACCGCGAGCCTGATGCCTGCCGAGGACACCGACGATCTGGAGCTGGCCGCCGGCGCCGGGCTGCCGTTCCACTCGTAACCGCCCGACCCCCTCCACTTCCGTCCCGTCACTTCCCCCACACCGCTTACGACTACGAGAGTCCGCCATGTACGAGCTGTCCCGGGTCCGCCTCTACTCCATCGGGCCGGCCGGTGCGCGTTACGCCGACACCGTGCTGGACCTGCGCGGAGTCGGCGGGCTTGTGCCCGACCCCGCGCCCATGCAGGCGGAGTTCTTCGAGGAGGAGCCCGTCGGGCCGCCGCGCCGCCCCGCGCCCGCCGGTGTGCTCTTCCTGGAGAACGGCGGCGGCAAGTCCGTACTGCTCAAGCTGATCTTCTCGGTGATGCTGCCCGGTCACCGGAACACCCTGGGCGGCGCCAGCTCCGGTGTGCTGCGCAAGTTCCTGCTCGCGGACGACTGCGGGCACGTGGCGCTGGAGTGGCAGCACACGCTCACCGGCGAGTGCGTCGTGGTCGGCAAGGTCAGTGAATGGCGCGGACGGCAGGTCTCCAACGACCCGCGGAAGTTCGCCGAGGCCTGGTACTCCTTCCGGCCCGGTCCCGGGCTGAGCCTGGACAACCTGCCGGTCGCCGAGGCCACCGCCGTCCGGCCGCCGGTGGAGGGAGCCTCGGGCGCGCAGGGCAGGCGCCGCACCATGAAGGGCTTCCGGGACGCGCTCACCGAGGCCGGCAAGGCGTACCCGCACCTCGAAGTGCACTGGGAGGAGATCCACGACCGCTGGATCGAACACCTCGGCGACCTGGGCCTCGACCCCGAACTCTTCCGCTACCAGCGCGAGATGAACGCCGACGAGGGCGAGGCCGCCGGCCTCTTCGCCGTCAAGAAGGACTCCGACTTCACCGACCTGCTGCTGCGCGCGGTCACCGACACCCGGGACACCGACGGCCTCGCCGACCTGGTGGGCGGATTCGGCAACAAGCTGGGACGACGGGCCGAGCTGATCGCCGAGCGCGAGTTCACCGCCGGATCCGTGGACCTGCTCGGACGGATCGTGGAGGCGGCCGGAGCGCGCTCCCACGCGCGCGACATCCACACGGCCGCCGAGCGGCGTACGCGCACCCTGGCCCGGCGGCTCTCCGCGCGCGCCGTGCTGGAGCGGGGCCGCACCGGCGACCTGGCCCAGCAGGTCACCACCGCCGCCCAGCGGGTCACCGAGGCGGAGGGTTCCCGGGAGCGCAGTGCGCTGATCGCGGCCGAACTGGCCTACCGGCACGCCTCGTTGGCGCTCGCCGCCGCCGAGAAGGGCGCTGCCGCGCAGAAGAAAAAACTCGCCGACGCGCGCACCCTGCACTCGGCGTGGCAGGCGGCGGAAGCCGTGCTGCGGCACCGCGCGGCGGCCGACCGCTCCACACGGGTGGCCGCCGCGATCCTGGAGGCCGAGCGGGACGCCGCACCCGCCCTCGCCGCCCGGGCCAGGGCCGCCGTCGACCTCGTACGCGCCCTGCACGCGGCTGCCGAAGGGGCCGAGTCGGCCGCCAACGAGCAGGAGGAGCGGTCCAGTTCGCTCCAGGAGGTCGGGGAGGCCGCCCACCGGGACGCGACGTCCGCCGCCACCGAGGCGCAGCGCGCCCGCAGCGAGGTCGGCCATCTGCGCCAGCGTCTCGGCGAGGTCGAGCAGGAGACCGCCGAGGCGGTGCGCGCGGGCTGGCTCGACGACACCGCCCCCGACGCCGACCCGGCCCGCGCCGCGCTCGCCGCCAGCGACGCCGAGAAGACGGCCGTCGCCGCCTGGGACACCGCGCGCGAGGCGTCCCGCCGCACCGCCGACCATGCCAGGGAAGCCGCGTCCACCGAGTCCCGGGCCGAGCTGACGGCGGCCCGCGCGGCCGACGCGGCGACGGCGGCCGAGCACGCGTACGACGCGGAACGGCGGATCGCCCAGGCACTTGCCGGGGAGGAGCGGCTCGCCGAACTGCTCGGCCTGCCGGGAGCCTCCGGCGGTTCGGGCGGCTCCGGGCGCCCCTCGCTGCCGGGGCCCCGGCAGGCGACCGCCCCGGACGCGAGCGCCGACAGCAGGGGGACGGCAGCCACGGCAGGCTCCGACGACAGCGAGGCCGACGGCCCCCTCGCCCCCCGGGAGCTGGACCACTACGCCGACGAGCTCCGGCAGCTCCTCGACGACACCGTCACCTCCGCCGAACGACAGCTCTTCGAGCTGCGGACCGCCGCGGCCGACGACTCCCGGATCCTCGGCGCGCTCGGTGACGGCGGGCTGCTGCCGCCCGGCCCCGACGTGCTGGCCACCGTGGAGTACCTGGGCGAGCACGGCATCCCCGCGCTTCCCGGCTGGCGCTACCTCGCGCAGGCCGTCGACCCCGTCGACCACGCGCGCGTACTGGCCGCCCGGCCCGAACTGGTCGACGGCGTGATCATCACGGACCCGGAGACCCACGCCCGGGCCCGCGACGCCCTCACCGACGCCGCGCTGCTCCCGCGCTCCACGGTGGCCGTCGGTACGGCCGCCGCACTGCTCGCCCCGACCCCGGCCCCCGGCGCGGGCGGGGACGACGTCTTCCTCGTACCGCCGAACCCGGCCATGCACGACGAGCACGCCGCCGACGAGGAGCGGCAGGCGCTGCGGAGGCGCGCGGCCGAACGGGACGACGAGATCCGCGAGTCGGCGGCCCGGCTCGCCAAGGACCGGGAGCTCGCCGCGCGGCTCGCCTCCTGGCGGACGGGCTGCCCGGCGGGACGGCTCACCGAACTGGCCACGGCGGCCGGTGACGCGCGCACGTTCGCCGAGGAGGCCGAGGCGGAGCTCGCCGAGGCACGTGCCGTGCGGATCGAGGCCGACGAGGCGGCGGCCGAGGCGGCCCTCGTGCGGGACGAGCGGCAGGAAGCCGCACAGCGGGCCCGGCGCGCCGCCGACGCGCTCGCCGGACTCGCCTTCCGGCTGCGCGAGCGCGCCGGCTGGCAGGTCAAGGTACGGGAACTCGCCGACGAGGCGGCCGAGTCGGAGGCCCGCGCCCAGGCCTGCCTGGAGCGGGCCCGCGCCGCGGACGAGGACCGGCGCGGCACCCAGCGCGCCGCCGACGACGCCCGGCGCACGGCCCGTGCGCTGCGCGCCGAGCGCGCGGAGATCGCGGGCGCCCCCGACGACCTGCCGGAAGAGGAGTCGGGAGCCGCGAAGTCGTCGCTGCCCGCCCTCCGCGAGGCCTACCGGGCCGCCTCCCAGCTGTACGAGAAGGTCGGGGTCGGCGCCGACCTGCGCGCCGAACAGGCCCGGGCCGAGAGCGACGAGAGCACCGCGCTCACAGAGCTGAACCGGCTCACCAACAAGGTGCGTACCCGGGCCGCCCAGCTCCTGGAGTCCACCGACGGCTCCGACGGACCGTCCCGGCAGGCGGCCGTGGCCCGCGCCGAGGAGCTGGTCCAGCTCCTCGAAGGCCGGGTGTCGACCGCGAGCGAACAGCTCGGCCGGCTGCGCGGCGAGGCCGAACGGCACGCGCCCGAGGACGCCGACGCCCACACCGGGCTGCCCGATGACCTCGTGCCGCGCGACGCCGAACACGCACAGGGTCTGCTGCGCACCGCCACCGGCGAACTCGCCTCCCGCACCGACGCGTTGAGCCAGGCGCGCGCCGCGCACACCGAGCTGCTCGACGCCCACCACGCCGCCGAGGACGCGGCCGGCGGCTTCGACGAGACGGCCGCCCTGCTCCGGGACCTCCTGCGGGAGCACACGGACGACGAGCAGGAGGAGACCGAGCCCTACCCCGGCACGCTCGAAGAGGCCAGGCGGTCCGCCGCCGAGGCCCGCCGCTCCCTGCGCGGTTGCGCGACCGACCTCTCCGCCGCCGAGGCGGCCGTGCGCGAGGCGAGCGACATCCTCGTACGGCACGCCAACTCCACGCGCTACGAGCAGGTGCGCACCCCCGCGCGTCAGCAGATCCGGGACCTGCCCGCGTCCGCGCTGCCCGAGCACGCGCAGAAGTGGGCGGACGCCTTCGCGCCCCGACTGCGCGTCCTCACCGACGAGTTGGCGCAGCTGGAGCGCAACCGCGACTCGATCGTGGACCGGCTGCGCGGGCTGGTCGAGTCCGCGCTCGCCACCCTGCGGTCGGCCCAGCGGCTGTCCCGGCTGCCCGAAGGGCTGGGGGAGTGGTCGGGGCAGGAGTTCCTGCGGATCCGCTTCGAGGAGCCCGATCAGGCCACGCTCGCCGAGCGGCTGGGCGAGGTCGTCGACGAGGCGACCAGGGCGGCGGTCAAGAAGAACTCCGACCTGCGCCGCGACGGAATGTCGCTGCTGCTCAGGGGCGTCGGCGCGGCCCTCCACCCCAAGGGTGTCGCCGTCGAGATCCTCAAGCCCGACGCCGTACTGCGCGCCGAGCGCGTCCCCGTCGGACAGATGGGCGACGTGTTCTCCGGCGGGCAGCTGCTCACCGCCGCCATCGCGCTGTACTGCACGATGGCCGCCCTGCGCTCGAACGACCGCGGCCGGGACAAGCACCGCCACGCCGGCACGCTGTTCCTGGACAACCCCATCGGGCGCGCCAACGCGACGTACCTGCTGGAGCTGCAGCGGGCCGTCTCCGACGCGCTCGGCGTCCAACTCCTCTACACCACGGGCCTGTTCGACACGACCGCGCTCGCCGAGTTCCCGCTGGTCATCCGCCTGCGCAACGACGCGGACCTGCGGGCGGGCCTCAAGTACATCAGCGTGGAGGAACACCTGCGGCCGGGCCTGCCGAGGGAGGTGCCCGCAGGCGAGGCAGCCCACACGGAGATCACCGCGACCCGCATGTACAAGAGGCCCACACCGAGTGCCCCTTGAGGGGCGCGGGGAACTGCGCGGCCGGCCACAACGGACCCGCAGCGACCTGTAACCGCGCGGCGGTGGGGAACTGGCGGCCCGGTGGGGGCTGGTCGCCAGTTCCCCGCGCCCCAAAGGGGCACGCCCTACGCGTCCTCCTTCAACAGGTCCGCGCACTTCTCGCCGATCATCATCGTCGTGATGCACGGGTTGACGCTGACGAGATCCGGCATCACCGACCCGTCCGCGACCCGCAGCCGCTCCACCCCCTTGACCCGCAACCGCGGGTCCAGCGGGGCGGACGCATCCCCCTCCGCACCCATCTTCACCGTGCACGACGGGTGGTAGACGGTGTTGTGGGTCCTGTGGATGTAGTCGAGCAGCTCGTCGTCCGTCCGGACGTCCGGCCCCGGGGCCAGTTCGGCCCCCGCCCACCCGCTCAGCGCGGGCTGCGCGGCGATCCGCCGGGCCAGCTTCAGCCCGTACGTCATCACGCGCGCGTCGTGCTCGTGCGTGAAGTACCGCGGATCGACCCTCGGCTTGTCCCGGTAGTCGCGGGTCCGCAGCCGCACCGTGCCGCGTGACTTCGCGCGGGTGACGTTCGGCGTGAGGCAGAACGCGTTCTCGGAGGTCGGATAGCCCCACCGCGCGGTGTTCATGTCGAACGGCACCGACCCGTAGTGGTACATCAGGTCGGGCCGCTCCAGACCCGGTTCGGTGTCGTAGAAGATGCCCGCCTCCCACCACTGGCTGGAAGTGGTCGTCATGGGCTGCTTGGCCTCCCACATGATGACGCCCTCGGGATGGTCCTGGAGATTCTCGCCCACGCCGGCCGCGTCCACCACGACGTCGACGCCGACCTCGCGCAGATGTCCGGCCGGCCCGATGCCCGACAGCATCAGCAGTTTCGCGCTGTCGATCGAGCCGCAGGACACGATCACCTCGCGCCTGGCCCGTACCGTCCGGGTGTGGATCAGGTCGGGGTCCAGGTACTCGGCGCCCACGCAGCGCCGCCCGTCGAGCACGAGTTTCTTGGCGCGCACCCCGGTCCGTACATCGAGGTTCGGGCGCTTGCCGAGGATCGGGTGCAGATACGCGACCGACGAGGACTGCCGGATGTTGTTCTCGTCGGAGTTGATCTGGAACCAGTTGGCGCCCCGGACGACGGTCCTACCCGAGTTGAAGGGTGTCGTCGGGATGCCCTCCTGGGCGCAGGCCTCCAGCAGGGCGGTGCCGCACGGGTCGTCGCTCTTGAGCGTACGCAGCTTCACCGGGCCGGTGCGGCCGTGGTGCTCGCCGGGGGCGTCGTTGTTCTCCAGCCGCCGGTAGAGCGGGAAGAGTTCGGCCGCACTCCAGCCCGTACAGCCCGCGGCGGCCCAGTCGTCCAGGTCCTCGGCCGGTGCCCAGAAGGCGATGCAGGAATTGTGCGAGGAGCAGCCGCCGAGCACTCTGGCGCGGGCGTGCCGCATGAAGCTGTTGCCGCTGGCCTGCGGCTCGACCGGGTAGTCCCAGTCGTAGCCGGACTCCAGCAGCCCCATCCAGCGCTCCAGTTTCATGACGGCGTCGTCGCCGACGTCACTGGGTCCGGCCTCCAGGACGCAGACCGTGACGGCCGGGTCCTCGGAGAGCCGGGCCGCGACCACATTGCCCGCGGTGCCCCCGCCCACCACGACATAGTCGAACTCGTCTTCGATCATGGTGAGTTGACCTCCTTCGAGTCTTGCGTCGTTCGGTCCTGGAGCCGGGCGCTCAGTCGGCCGTGGGTGTGGCCGCCGGTGACGCGGGCGGGAGGGGCGTGTCGGTCGAAGCCCGGTACTGGTGCTCCGCCAGCACCCCCGTGCGGTGCCGCTGCACGAACCAGTAGTAGGCGAAGCCGCCGCCCATCACGATGCCGACGAACAGGACGGCACCCCACCGCAGATACCAGTGGTACGGGGCGGCCGCGTTGTAGACCGCGGCGCGCGGCCAGATCAGGTTGATCATCATGGCCGTGCCCCACACGACGGCGACGATGTTGACGGGCAGTCCCCAGCGGCCGAGCGAGAACCTGCCCTCGCCCGCGGGCTGCCACTTGCCGCGCAGCCTGGCCACCAGCATGGGCCCGGTGACCAGCAGATACGCGAGATAGATCAGGATGATGCCGATACTGGTGACCACGGTGAAGATCTGCGGCTGGCGGATGTTGACCACCAGGATCCCCAGCGCCAGGATCCCGATGATCACCGCGGGCAGGATCGGGGTCTGGAAGCGCGGGTGGACCTTGGCCAGCTTGGAGGAGGCGGGCAGGTTGTTGTCCCGTGCCATCGCGAAGGCCAGCCGGATCGCCGCCGTGTGCACGGCCAGGGCGCACACGGTGACCGCGATGAACACGCACCACAGCATGGCCTTGCCCGCGTCCTCACCGAGCACGTTGAGGACGACGTACTGCAGACCGTCCGTGGACAGCCGGTCACCCTTCAGGCTGGACACGCTCATCAGCGCGAGCAGCAGCACGAGGCCACCGAGGACGAACGAGGCGACGATCGCGCGGATGATGGCGCGCGGCGCGTTGCGCGACGGGTCGAGGGACTCCTCACCGAGCGAGGCGGCCGTGTCGAAGCCGTACATCACGTACGCGGACGCCAGCGACGCGACCAGGAACGCGCCGAAGTAGCCGCCGGGCTGGCCCGCGCCCGTGCCGTTCGTCTCCAGCACGACCCCCGGACCACGGGTGATGTGGACCGCGAACAGCACGATGAGTACGACGGTCGCGATCAACTCTATGAACACACCCGCGGTGTTGATCCTCGCCATCAGTTTCACGCCGAGGGCGTTCACCAGCGTGGTGAAGACGATCAGGACGGAGGCCAGCAGCACGGCGTTGGTGGCGACGTCGTACTTCCCCGTGCCGTCGCCCACGAACTGGAAGGCGGAGGAGATCTGCGGAAGCGTCAGCTGGTACGCGAGGGCCACGGCCGCGATCGACACGACCGAGGCGATCAGCATCGTCCAGCCGGCCAGCCAGCCTATGTGCGGATTGCCTATCTTCTTGGACCAGTTGTAGACGGAACCGGCCACGGGATAGCGGGCGGCGAGTTCGGCGAAGCAGAGCGCGACCATGAACTGGCCGACGAACACCATGGGCCATGACCACCAGTAGGCGGGCCCGCCGCTGCCGTAGCCGAAGTAGAAGAGCTGGAAGGTACCGGTGAGGATGGAGATGTAGCTGATGCCGGCGGCGAAGGTGTGGAAGTTGCCGAGCGTGCGCTTCAGCTCGGGCTTGTAGCCGAACTCGTTGAGCTCGGAGTCGTCGTGGCCGTGCCTGTCGTCGGGACCGTGCTTACCGGCCGGCTGCTCCGATGGTTGCTCGGTGGTGGTCATGAGCGGCCTCCTGGGGAAGGGGGAGTTCTCCCGGGCGGGAGGGGGAGTGCGGCTCGTGCGGGGTCGTCGGTGAAGACTGGATCTTATGGCGCCGGAGGCCGGATCCCTACGGTGAAGTGCGGTGGATTCTGCGCTGGTTGTGCTGATCCCCGTACTGACGACTCACGAGAACCAGCCCTGCGGACTCGGATTCGTCGTGCGCCAGATGTGCTTGGTCTCGCGGTATTCGGCGAGGCCCGCAGGTCCGAGTTCCCGCCCGAACCCGGACTGCTTGTAGCCTCCCCACTCCGCCTGCGGGACGTACGGGTGGTAGTCGTTGATCCAGATCGTGCCGATGCGCAGCGCCGACGCGACGCGCTGCGCCTTCGCCTCGTCGGACGTGAAGACGCCGCCGGCCAGGCCGTAGATCGTGGCGTTGGCCAGGCGTACCGCCTCCGCCTCGTCGGCGAACCGCTCCACGGTCAGTACCGGTCCGAACGACTCGTCCTGGACGACGGACATCCCGCCGGAGCACTCGTCGAGCACGGTCGGCGGGTAGTAGAAGCCCTCCGGGTGCGGGGGCTCGGTCGGCCGCTGCCCTCCGCAGCGCAGGACCGCCCCCTCCTCCAGTCCCTTGGCCACGTACGCCTCGACCTTCGCCCGGTGCACGGCCGAGATCAGCGGACCGGTCTGCGCCCGCTCGTCGAACGGCCCGCCCAGCCTGATCAGTTGGGCCCGGCGGACGACCTCGTCGACGAATCGGTCGTGCAGGGAGTCCTCGACCAGCAGCCGCGCCCCGGCCGAGCAGACCTGCCCGGAATGCAGGAAGACGGCCGTCAGCGCCATGTCGACGGCCGTCTCGAAGTCGGCGTCGGCGAAGACGATGTTGGGGTTCTTGCCGCCCAGTTCGAGGGCGACCTTCTTCACCGTGCCGGCCGCCGCGGCCATGAGTCTGCGTCCGGTCCGCAGACCGCCGGTGAAGGAGACCAGGTCCACGTCCGGATGATCGCCCAGCGGAGCGCCCGCCTCCGGGCCGGCGCCGAGGACCAGGTTCGCCACCCCGGCGGGCACCCCGGCCTCCTCCAGGAGACGCATCAGGTGGATCGCGGTGTGCGGGGTCAGCTCGCTCGGCTTGAGGACGAAGGTGTTGCCCGCGGCCAGCGCGGGGGCGACCTTCCACGCGGTCTGGAGCAGCGGATAGTTCCAGGGGGTGATCAGCGCGCACACACCGACCGGTTCGTGTACGACCCTGCTGTCGACGCCCTCCGTGCCCGTCTCCACGACCCGGCCGGACTCACTGGCGACGAGCCGCCCGAAGTAGCGGAAGCAGTTCTCGATGTCGTCGATGTCGTACTCGCTCTCCACCAGGCGTTTGCCGGTGTCGAGAGACTCCGCGCGGGCGAGTGCGTCCTTGTCACGGGCGAGCAGATCGGCGACCCTCAGCAGCAGATCGCCGCGTTCGTTCGCGGGGGTCCGCGGCCAGGGGCCCTCGTCGAAGGCGCGGCGCGCGGCCGCGATCGCGTCGGCGGTGTCCTCGCCGCCCGCCTCGTCGACGACCGCCACGAGCGATCCGTCGGCCGGACAGCGGATCTCACGCGTACGTTTCTCCCGCGCGCCCGTCCAGGTCCCGCCGATGTAGAGATCCGCCATCCCTGCCTCCCAGCATGCCTATGAGCCACTCGTGGAACACCCCGATGTGGTGCTCGGTGGGCACCAGCACCCCGCCCCCGCGGTAGGCGCGGGACGCCATGGCGGGCTGCGTTCGCTCGCACGCCTCGAAGTCCTGGGCGTTGACCCGGTGGAAGAGCTCCACGGACCTCGACACGTCGGCGCCCGACTCGACGACCTCGGGGGCGTAGAGCCAGTCGCACTCCACGATCGTCCGGTCCTCGGCGAGGGGGAACATGCGGTGCAGGATGACATGGTCGGGGACGAGATTGATGAACACGGTGGGTTTGACCGTTATCGCATAGTAACGACGGTCCTGATCCTCCGCGACCGCAGGCAGCCGTCCGAATCCCTCGCTGCCGTCGACCGTGAATCCCTTGACCCCCTCGCCGAACTCGGCGCCGTGGCCCACGTAGTACTGGGCGGCATAGCCGTCCGCGAACTCCGGCAGCACATCGGTGAGTTCGGGGTGGATGGTCGCGCAGTGGTAGCACTCCATGAAGTTCTCGACGATCAGCTTCCAGTTCGCCCGCACGTCATAGGTGATGCGTTTGCCGAGGGCGAGGTTCTCCGTGCCGTAGTGCTCGATGGCCGCCACGTTCCCGAGCCGTTCGACGGCCGCGCCCGTCACCGTCTCCTCGAAGGACGGCGGTTCGGCGGCCAGACACACCCAGGCGTACCCGAGCCACTCCCGCAGCGCGACGGTGACCAGCCCGTACTCCGTGCGGTCGACGTCCGGCATCCTCACCAGGTTCGGCGCCGCGATCAGCTTCCCGTCCAGGCCGTACGTCCAGGCGTGGTACGGGCACTGGAGGGTGCGCCGGACCTCGCCGGCCTCCTCGGTGCAGAGCCGGGCCCCGCGGTGTCGGCAGATGTTGAGGAAGGCCCGCAGCTCACCGGTACGGGACCGGGTGATGAGGACGTTCTCGCGGCCCACCTGGACGGTACGGAACGCGCCCGGCCTGGCGAGGTCGGCGACGCGGACCGCGCAGAACCACATCGACTCGAAGAGGTGCTCCTGCTCCTGCCGGAAGATCTCCGGATCGGTGTAGTAGCGCCCCGGCAGTGTGCTGATCAGACTCGGCGACAGCTGAGCGGAAGCGGAAGCGGAAGCAGAGGTAGAAGCGAAAGCAGAAGCGTCGGCAGAAGCGGAGGCGGCGGGGACGGAGGATATGGGGGTCGTCGTCACGAGAGGGCTCCTCAGGCGGGCGCGGCGGCGAGACGGCGGGGGTCGAACAGGCCGATCGGGTGACGGGTGGTTCCCGTGAGGGCCAGATCGGCGAGGATCTCACCGACGACCGGCACGAACTTGAAGCCGTGGCCGGAGAAACCGCACGCCACGGTCACAGACTCGGGATGCGCGGGATGCCGGGCGATGACGAAGTGCTCGTCGGAGGTGTTGGAGTACATGCAGGTGGCGGCCTTGAGGAAGGTGCCGGGCAGGTCGGGGATACAGCGGGACATATGGTCCGCCATCGCCCGGATCTCGTCCTCGTGGACCGTGCGGTCGATGGTCTCCGGCGTGCAGATCTGCCCCTTGCGGAAGAAGGCGACCTTGGCGCCCAGCTCCGGCCCGTCGATGGACGGGAAGCCGTACACCTGGACGCCGTCCGCGTCCTCCCAGATGTAGATCGGGTGGTTCCCGTGCAGGAACGGCCGGACCCCGCCCCTGGGCTGGAACCAGTACATGACCTGCCGCTCGATGGTGAACGGCACGCCGAGGTCGGTGAGCAGCCGCGGCGCCCACGCGCCCGGGCAGATCACCAACTGGCCCGCCGTGTACGTGTTCTCGGCCGTGTGCACGCGTACGCCGTCCCGGTACGGTTCCCAGCGGGTCATCGGCTCGTCGAAGTGCAGGTCGGCGCCCTGCCGGGTGGCGAGCTGCAGATGGGCCGCGACCATGTTCTCGGGACGGACCAGGCCGGCCTTCTTCTCGAAGAGCCCGACCTCGTCGTCCTTGGGAGCGAGGGTGGGGAAGCGGCGGCGGATCCCGGCCGCGTCGAGCATGTCGTGGGGCAGGTCCCACTGGGTGGCCGAGCGCAGCGAACCGGCGACGGTCAGGGAGTCGGGCCGGCCGATCATCACGCCACCGCACAGGGTGGCGATGTCCCGCCCGGTGGCGCGCTCCACGTCCTCGTACAGCTCGTACGCGCGCAGCAGCAGGGGCACGTACGCCGGGTCCTCGAAGTAGGACTGCCGGGTGATCCGCGAACCCCCGTGACTGGAACCGCGGTTGTGCACCGGCCCGAACTTCTCCAGCCCGAGCACCCGCACACCGCGCGAGGACAGATGATGAGCGGCGGCACTGCCCATACCGCCAAGACCGATGACGATGACGTCGTAGGTGGGGGACACAGAAACCTCCGTCTTGTCGAGCGCCGCAACGAACGGCACAGCCTCCGGCTCCCAGGGGCACGGCGAACGGGCCAGTTCTCGGTTTTTTAGGGGCGCGGGGAACGGCGCAGTCTTTGTCTTTCGGGGGCGCGGGGAACGGCGCAGTCTTTGCCTTTCAGGGGCGCGGGGAACGGCGCAATCTTTGGTCTTCAGGGGCGCGGGGAACGGCGCGACCAGCCCCCACCGACCCGCACCCGCCCCACAACCCCCTCGCGAAGCGATCAACACCGAATACGGCCCATCTTCGGATCGAAGACCGGCTCCTCCACCACCGTGGCCCCCACCTTCTCCCCGAAGTACTCGACAGAGACCCCCGCCCCCACGGGCAACACCGGCAACCACGCATACGCCACACACCGCCCCACCGAATACCCGTACGCCGCACTGGTCACATACCCCGCGGGGACTCCGCCGACGTACACGGGCTCCTTACCGAGGACGACGGACGACGGCTCGTCGAGCAGCAACGGCGTGAGCCGGCGCACAGGCTCCCCCTTCGACCGCAGCGCCCCCGCCCCCATGAAGTCCCCCTTGTCCAGCCGGACGGCGAACCCGACCCCCGCCTCGTACGGATCATGCTCGTCGGTCATGTCCACACCCCACGCGCGGTACCCCTTCTCCAAGCGCAGGCTGTTGAACGCGGAGCGCCCGGCGGCGATCACGCCGTGCTCCCGGCCCGCCTCCCAGAGCGTGTCCCAGAGGTGAAGCCCCAGGTCGGCGCTGGTGTACAGCTCCCAGCCCAGCTCACCGACGTAGCTCAACCGCATGGCGGTGACCGGGACATGGCCGACGTACGTCTCCTTGGCGCGGAAGTAGCCGAAGCCCCCGTGCGAGAAGTCGTCGCGCGTGAGCGGCTGCACGAGCGCGCGGGCGAGCGGCCCCCAGACACCGACGCAGCACGTACCGGACGTGATGTCCCGGACGTGTACGCCGTCGGGGGCGTGCCTGGTCAACCAGTCCAGGTCCGCCGGGGAGTTGGCACCCACCTGGAAGCGGTCGGGGCCGAGCCGCGCGACGGTGAGGTCGGAGCGGATGCCCCCCGACTCGTCCAGGAGCAGCGTGTAGGTGACCGCGCCGGGCCTCTTGCGGAGGTTGTTGGTGGTCATGCCGTGCAGGAAGTCGAGGGCGCCGGGGCCGGTGACTTCGAGGCGGCGCAAGGGGGTCATGTCGTAGAGCGCGACCTTCTCGCGGGTCGCCCGTGCCTCGGCCGCCACGACGGGCGACCAGTACCGCGCCGACCAGGCGTCCCGCGCGGGCACGTCCAGCCCGGCGGTGAGCGGCGCGTTCGCCTCGTACCAGTGCGGACGCTCCCAACCGCCCCCCTCCAGGAAACACGCTCCGAGTTCCTGCTGGCGGGCGTGGAACGGGCTGACCCGCAGGGGGCGCGGCCGCTCCAGCGGCTGGAGCGGATGCAGGACGTCGTACACCTCGACGAACTGCCGCGAGCCGCGCTCCCTGATGTACGAGGGCGAGCGCTGGGCGTCCTCGAAGCGCGTGAGGTCGCACTCGTGGGCGTCGATCTCGGGGCGGCCGTCGATCATCCACTCCGCCACGGCCTTGGCGACACCGGCCGAGTGGGTCACCCACACGGCCTCCGCGAGCCAGAAGCCCCGCAGCGCACGCGATTCGCCGAGGACCGGCATGCCGTCCGGAGTAAAGGAGAAGACGCCGTTGAAGCCCTCCTCGATCTCGCTCCCGCGCAGCGCGGGCATCAGCCGGCGGCAGTCGTCCCAGCTCGGCGCCCAGTCCTCCTCGGTGAAGGGGAACGAGGACGGCATCTCCAGGTCGTTCGCACGCGCCTCGTCGTAGCCGAGGACCGTGAACGGGTCCACGGGGAGCGGCCGGTGGGCGTAACTGCCGATGCCGACGCGGTCACCGTGCTCACGGAAGTAGAGATCACGGTCCTGGAAACGGAGGATGGGCCGCGACGCCTCCGCGACTGCCGCCGCCGTGTCGGCACCGGCAGCCCGGGGGAGTGGCTTCGTCCGCGCGTACTGGTGGGCGAGCGGCTGCAGAGGTACGTCGACGCCGGCCATGCGGCCGATGACGGGCCCCCAGAATCCGGCCGCCGACACGACGTGGTCGGCGGGGAAGACGCCCCGGTCCGTGACGACGGCGGTGACCCTGCCGTCCTCCTGCTCGATCCCGGTGACGGTGTGCCGGTCCAGGAAACGGGCGCCGCGGCTTGCGGCCCGTTCGATCTGGGCGCGGGCCGCGAGCAACGCGCGGGCCAGACCGTCGTCGGGGGTGTGGAAGCCGCCGAGGACCATCGATTCGTCGATCAGGGGCCAGAGTTCCTTGCAGCGGGCCGCGCTCACGATCTCGCCGCGTACGCCCCAGGAGGCGGCGTAACCGGCCCTGCGGTGCAGCTCGGCGAGGCGCTCGGGCGTTGTCGCGAGCTCCAGGCCGCCCACCTGGTCGAAGCAGGAAACGCCCTCCACCTCAAGGGAGCCGAACTTCTCGACCGTGTACCGGGCGAAGGCCGTGAGGGTCCTGGACGGACTCGTCTGGAAGACCAGGCCCGGTGCGTGGGAGGTGGAGCCGCCGGGAGCGGGCAGCGGACCCTGTTCGAGGACGGTGACGTCGGTCCAGCCGCGGGCGGTCAGCTCGTCCGCGAGGGAGCAGCCGACGATGCCGGCGCCCACGACGACCACGCGGGGGCCGGCGGACTCGTGGACGTTGACGGACTCGTGGAGGTCGACGGACTCGTGGGCCCTCACAGGACCACCACCGAGCGCAGCACCTCACCGCGATGCATGTTCGACAGCGCCTCCTCGACCTGGTCGAGCGCGATGGTCTCCGAGACGAACGCGCCCAGGTCCAGCAGTCCGTAGAGGTACTGGTCGATGAGGAACGGGAAGTCGCGGCTGGGCAGACAGTCGCCGTACCAGGAGGACTTGATCGCGCCGCCGCGGGAGAACACGTCGATCAGCGGCAGTTCTATCCTCATCTCCGGGGTCGGAACGCCGACCTGCACCAGCAGACCCGCGTGATCGCGCATGTAGAAGGCCTGCTCGAAGGTCTCCGGGCGGCCCACGGCGTCGATGGCGATGTCGACCCCGAAGCCGTCGGTGAGCGCGCGTACGGCCTCGACCGGATCGGTGCCACGGGAGTTGACCGTGTGGGTGGCGCCGAACCTCTCCGCCCGGTCGAGCTTCCTGTCGTCGATGTCGACGGCGATGACCTTCATGGCGCCGTTGAGGCAGGCGCCCGCGATGGCCGCGTCCCCGACGCCGCCGCACCCGATGACGGCGACCGAGTCACCGCGCCCGACGTTGCCGGTGTTCACCGCCGCGCCGTAGCCGGCCATCACCCCGCAGCCGATCAGGCCGGCGGCCTCGGGGCGGGCCGCCGGGTCGATCTTCACGGCCTGGCCCGCCGCGACCAGGGTCTGCTCGGCGAAGGCGCCGATGCCGAGCGCGTTGCTGAGCGGGGTGCCGTCGAGGAGGGTCATCGGCTGGGTGGCGTTGCGCGAGTCGAAGCAGTACCAGGGGCGGCCACGGCGGCAGGAGCGACAGGAACCGCAGGGGGCCCGCCAGGCGAGGACCACGTAGTCGCCGGTTCTGAGGTCGGTGACGCCCTCACCGACCGCCTCGATCGTGCCGGCCGCCTCATGGCCCAGCAGGAACGGGAAGTCGTCGGTGATCGCGCCCTCGCGATAGTGCAGATCCGTGTGGCAGACCCCGCAGGCCTGCACGGTGACGATCACTTCGCCCGGACCGGGATCGGGAACCACGATCGTCAGCACCTCGACGGGTGCGCCCTTCTTCACAGCGACTACGGCACGGACCTCGTATGGCACGACCTAGCTCCTCTGCTGTTGCGCAGTGCACTATGGGTTGCGCTATGAGGAACATAGTGAGAACGCCTCCGCAGGGCCGTCAAGAGGTACGGGTTAACCCTTGGCAAAAGGAACCGGCGCCCCGAAATCTGTCCGACACACACGAGCGCGGGGCCAGGTGTGCCCGACCCCGCGCCGTGTCGCGCCCAGTGGTTCGCGCCGTGTCCGGGGTCCGTACGAAGCCCGGTGTCCGGCTCCGGCCGCGTCCGGACCGCCTCCGTCGGAGCCCGCTGTCCGGCTCGGCTCCGAAGCCGGTTCCGTGCCCGTACGGGTCCGGCGTCCGTACGGGTCCGGTGTCCGACTCCGTTCCGGGGCCGGTTCCGTGTCCGTCCGCGGGTGCGCCCGCGCTTCCGTCAGAAGCCGTACCCCATCCGGCGCGAGAGGTCCATCGCGGCCGCGACCGTGCGCTTGGCCAGCTCCGGCAGCCGGTCCGGGTCCAGCCGGTACACCGGCCCGGAGACGCTGATCGCGCCGATCACCTTGCCGTCGTGCGCGCGCACCGGCGAGGCCGTGGCGGCCAGCCCCAGCTCCAGCTCCTCCAGCGCGAAGGCGTAGCCCTGCTCGACCACGGCCTCCAACTCGGCGCGGAGCGCGGCCGTCCCGGTGATCGTGCGCTCGGTGAAGCGCGGCAGGGTCCTGGCCAGCAGCCCTTCGCGAAGTGTCGGCGGCAGATGGGCCAGCAGGACCTTGCCGCTGGAGGTGGCGTGCAGCGGGGTGCGCCTGCCCAGCCAGTTCTGCGCCGTGACCGACGCGGCGCCACGGGCCTGCATGATGTTGACCGCCGCGTTGTCGTCGAGGACCGCGATGTTGACGGTCTCGCCCAACTCGTCCGCGAGTTCGCGGCAGACGGGCACCCCCTCCTGCGAGATGTCCAGACGCACTGCCGCCGCCCCCGCGAGGCGTAGTACGCCGGCCCCCAGGAAGTACTTCCCGCGATCCTTCGCCTGGGCGACCAGGCCGCGGTTCTCCAGCACTCCCAGGAGCCGGAAGGCCGTGGACTTGTGCACCTCAAGTTCGTCGGCGATCTCGGTGACGCCCGCCTCGCCGAGCCGGGCGAGGATCTCCAGCACGCTCACCGCGCGGTCCACCGACTGGACGGCGCTCCCCGCGCCCCGGCTCTGCTTCTCCGGTGTCTCCCCTGTGTGGTCGGCCTGCTTCTGAGTGCGGGTCATATCTCAACTCTCACCACCTGGCGGCCCGCTTTGAGCCGCATCTGCCGGAAGCCCTTGACGCGATGGGCATCCCGCGCGGATTCTGTTGCGCATAGCGCTCCCTGGTGCGCCATGCGAAACATCATGTTATCGAAGAGTCCGTGACCTGGAAGGTCTCGGACCAGACCGGACCTGTGAGGTCCAGGACCGGGTCCTGGACCGAGAGGGGGGCCCGTGATTCCCGTCTGCCGCCTTGATGACCTCCCCGCGGGCGAATCCGTCCGTGTCGACACCATGCCGCCCATCGCCGTGTTCAACGCCGACGGCGAGCTGTACGCCATCGACGACACCTGCACCCATCAGGACGCGTCGCTCTCCGAGGGGTGGCTGGAGGACTGCCTGGTCGAATGCCCCTTGCACGCCGCCTCGTTCGATCTGCGCACGGGACTGCCGACGTGTCTGCCCGCGCGCCGCGCCGTCCGCACCCACCGCGTCACCGTCGACGACGGCGTCGTCCATGTCCACGTGGCAGCGAAGGAGGACACGGCGGCATGACGATCCTCCACGCGAGAGGCACGACAGCGCGCCCCTCCGGGCTCCACCTTTTCATGGGCTCCGCCCGGCATGCCCCCGAGAGCCCCACGCGCCTCCCGTCGCAGGGCACGGGGCGTCCAAGTACCCGCGCCGATCACGACACCGGTGCCACGCCGACCACCGCCGGGCCGGTGACCGTATCCGCCGGGCGCAGGGGCGCACATCGGTCGTGGATCTGGCCGAATGCGGCAGGGGGACATCTTTACGCCCTCGCCGCCCGTCTGCCTGTGCGGGCCGGTGGGGGCGGGCCGCGCAGTTCCCCGCGCCCCTGTCGGGGCGCAGCCCCGCCATACAAGGGCGCGGGGAACTGCGCGCTCAGCCCCCACGCACCTGCACGCGACGGCAGGCCGGTAGGAGGCGGTCGCACCACGCCGGTTCTCGAAAGCGCGCGATCCGCGCCCGTCCGGAAGGAATCAGCCGTATGAGGACCGTCATCGTCGTCGGGGCCTCGCTCTCCGGGCTGTACGCGGCCCGTGAACTGCGCGCCCAGGGGTTCGACGGGCGGTTGGTGGTCGTCGGAGACGAACCGCACCGCCCGTACGACCGCCCTCCCCTGTCCAAGGACTTCCTCACCGGCCGCTCCGGCGAGGACGGACTGGCCCTCAGCGACAGCGAGGAAATGGCCGGACTCGACGCGGAGTGGCTGCTCGGCACCCGCGCCCGCGGCCTCGACGCCCGCGGTCGCACCGTCCTCCTGGACGACGGCCGCACCGTCTCCGGCGACGGCGTCGTCATCGCCACGGGAGCCTCGGCGCGCCGGCTGCCGGGACCCGAACCTGCCGGAGTCCACACCCTGCGCACCCTCGACGACGCCCGCGCTCTGCGCGCCGAACTGACGGCGGGTGCCCGCCGTGTCGTCGTGATCGGCGGAGGTTTCATCGGCGCCGAGACCGCGTCCTCGTGCGCCGGACTCGGCCACGACGTCACCGTCGTGGAGGCGGCTCCGCTGCCGCTGGTGCCCCAACTCGGCCCGCAGATGGCGGCCTTGTGCGCCGCACTGCATCGCCGCGGTGACGTCGACCTGATCACGGGCACGGGTGTCGCCGCACTGCGGGGCACGGTCGCGGTCACCGGAGTGGAACTCTCCGACGGCCGTCTCCTTCCTGCCGATGTCGTGATCGTCGGCATCGGTGCCGTCCCCAACACCGGCTGGCTGGTGGGCTCGCCGCTCGCGCTGCACGACGGCGTGCTGTGCGACGACGGCTGCGTGACGGCTCTGCCCCAGGTGGTCGCCGTCGGAGACGTGGCCCACGTGGGCGGAACCCGAGCCGAACACTGGACCAGCGCCACCGAGCAGCCCCGGATCGCCGTGCGCAACCTGCTGGCCGGGTACACCGCGGAGACCGTGCGCCCGCTGCCCTACTTCTGGTCCGACCAGTACGGCACGCGGATCCAGTTCGCCGGACGGCGGCTCGACACCGACACCGTCCGCATCGCGGAGGGCACGGTCACCGACGGAGTACCGGGCGAAGGCGGCCTGCTCGCGCTGTACGAGCGCGAGGGCCGGACGACCGCGGTGCTGTCCGTGGACCGCGCCCGCCCCTTCATGCGGGCCCGGCGTGCACTGGGCCGCGGAGCGGGCGCGATGGAGACGGTGTCCTAGGACGCGACAAGTCGGTCTCCTAGGACGCGTGACGCGTCAGGAGTGCGACAACTGCCCCGCCCCGCCCCTCCGGCGTATCCGCTCCTTGGTCCGCTCCGCCGACCGCTCCAGACGCCGGGTCCTGCGCCGCTCGCGCCGCAGTGCCCGGGCCGTGCTGCTCGGCTCCGACACCACGCCGTGGCGCTGGTTCCACACCTGGCGCGTCACCCAGACGTCCAGCGCGCCCCACGTGGCCACCACCGTGCTCGCCACGGCGCTCAGGACCATGGGGAACGCGAGCCAGGAGCCGGCCAGCGTGCACAGGAAGGCGACCATCGCCTGGATCAGCGTGACGGCGATGATGATGACGGCGCGCACCGCGGACGTCCGCACGGGATCGGGCAGCCGACGCCTGTTCGCGGGCTCCTCGACCCACAAGGGCCGGTAGTACACCTGCTCCTCGGCCTCGGTGAGCAACTGCTCCGCGGCCTCCGGCGCCCGGTCGTCCCCGCTTCTGGCGAAGGGCTTCGCCCCGGCCTCCGTCACAGCCCCGGTCCTGCCCTCTCCCACGGCCCTGCTGCCCGCCTTCGTGGCGGACACGGCCCCTGCCTCTGCCGTCGGCCCGGGTCGGGCCTCCGCCGCGACCAGGGCTTCCCACCTGGCCTTCGCCACGCGGTCCGCTTCCGCCGCCGCGAGGTTCATCGCCGCGAGATCCGCCGCGATGTCGGCCTGAATACCCCGACCCGGGATGGGTGAACCCCGCTCCGCCTCCGCGACCGTCGTGACGCCCGTCCCGGGCGCCCCGTACCGCTCCGCCGTGCCCATCAACCTGTCACTCCCCACCGCCCGACAGCCGCTCGCTCCGGTGTCACGAGACTCCGGCTCCCCATCGGCTGCCCGGCTTGCGCTGTTATACGCCCCCTGGGCGCGGCATCCGGCACCTGCAGCCGATTCCGCCTCCAACTTCCATACAGACAGACGATCGACGTAAGCCGAAGATTCCCGGCAACCGAAAAATTTCGGCCAACCGGTCTGCCACACGGACTCGATCGCACAGCTTTCCCCGTGTCGGATTCAGGGAGGCAATCTCCCGCAATGAACGGACAACTGCGGATGTCTCGTTCCGGATACGCGCCGAGTCGGCTCGGACAGGCTCGGACAGGCCTTCGAGATACCAGTGCGTCGGTAGTAGGCTCACGCCGTTTGTTGCCGTACATGTGTGCCCCCGGCCTCGGGGGCCGAGCTGGGGGAGGCCATGCGCTTTCGCGGGAAGTCCATCCGCCGGAAGATCGTGGCGCTGCTTCTCGTGCCGCTGGTTTCCCTGACCGGGATCTGGGGCTTCGCCACCGTACTCACGGGCCGCGAGGTCAACCAGCTGTTCGACACGACCTTCATCGTGCAGGAGATCGGCTATCCCACCGAGGACGTCATCAGCGTCCTCCAGGCCGAGCGTCGGCAGACCCTCGTCTATCTCGCCGACCCCCGGGCCTCCGACGCCCTCACCGATCTGCGCCGAACCCGGACCGCCACCGACGAGGTCGTCTCGAAGATCCGCAGGAACGCCAGGAACACCGACGTACGAGACGAGCTGGGTTCCGACACCACCGAGCGTCTCACCGCGATCCTGGACGCCTTCGACGGCGTCGGGTCGCTGCGTCAGAGCGTCGAGGACAACACGGTCACCCGCGCCCAGGCCCTGGACCTCTACAACCGCCTGGTGGACCCCTGTTACATCCTCCTGAGCAACCTCCAGGTCCTCGACAACGTGGACGTGGACAAACAGGGCCGCGCGCTCGTCAACATGTCCCGCGCCCGTGAACTGCTCGCCCGCGAGGACGCCCTGCTCGGGTCCGCCCTCGTCGTCGGCAGGGTGACCCGCGACGAGGCACGCGACATCTCCGACCTCGTCGCCCAGCGCGCGATCCTGTACGAGATCAACCTCCCGCAACTGCCCTCCGCCGAACGCGTCCGCTACGAGCGCTACTGGAAGAACGCCGCCACCGCGCCCCTGCGCGTGGCCGAGCAGTCCGCCCTCGCCTCCGCGCCGGACACCCCACGTGGAGTCACCGCGAAGAGCTGGGACGGCCTCGCCGACGGGGTCCTCGACGGCCTCGACAAGTTCAACACCCAGGCGAGCGACCGCTTCCAGGACCGCGTCCGCCCCGTCGCGGTCGGCGTCATCGTCAAGGCGGCCATCGCCGGCGTGCTCGGCCTGGCCGCGGTGCTCATCTCGCTCTTCATGTCCGTACGCATCGGCCGCAGCCTCATCCGCGACCTGCGCCGGCTCCGCCAGGAGGCCCACGAGACCGCAGGCGTCCGGCTGCCCAGCGTGATGCGCCGCCTCTCGGCGGGCGAACAGGTCGACGTCGAGACCGAGGTCCCGCGCCTGGAGTACGAGAAGAACGAGATCGGCGAGGTCAGCCAGGCGCTCAACAGCCTTCAGCGGTCCGCCGTCGAGGCCGCGGTCAAGCAGTCCGAACTGCGCAGCGGGGTCGCCGACGTCTTCGTGAACCTCGCCCGCCGCAGCCAGGTCCTGCTGCACAAGCAGCTCACCCTCCTCGACACGATGGAACGCAGGACCGAGGACACCGACGAACTCGCCGACCTCTTCCGCCTCGACCACCTGACGACCCGTATGCGCCGCCACGCGGAAGGCCTGGTGATCCTCTCCGGAGCGGCCCCCTCCAGGCAGTGGCGCAAGCCCGTCCAGCTGATGGACGTCGTACGCGCCGCCGTCGCCGAGGTCGAGGACTACGAGCGCATCGAGGTCCGGCGGCTGCCGCGGATGGCGGTCACCGGATCCGCCGTCGCCGACCTCACCCACCTGGTGGCCGAACTCCTGGAGAACGCCACGGTGTTCTCGCCGCCGCACACGGCCGTACAGGTGCTCGGCGAGCGCGTCGCCAACGGTTTCACCCTGGAGATCCACGACCGCGGCCTGGGAATGGCCGCCGAGGCGCTCCTCGACGCCAACCTCCGTCTCGCCGAGACCCCCGAGTTCGAGCTGTCCGACACCGACCGGCTCGGTCTCTTCGTGGTCAGCCGGCTCGCCCAGCGGCAGAACGTACGCGTCTCCCTGCAGCCGTCCCCGTACGGCGGGACGACCGCGGTGGTCTTCGTGCCCGACGCGCTGCTCTCGGACGACGTGCCCGACACCAACGGCGTCGGCTTCCGGCTCGACCGGGCCATTTCCTCCAGGAACGCGAAGAACGAGGCCGACGAGGGCCGCCGGGCCGCCCTGTCGCAGGTGCCGGTCACGCTGCCCGGCCTGTCGGCGTCGATCCTCGACGGACCGGTCGAACTGGAGGCGCCCGTCGGCCTGGACGCCCTCGAAGGCTTCCCCGGTGCCCTCGACGACGAGGACGGCGAACACGGCGGCATCTTCCGCCCGCGCCGCTCCATCGCGGGGACGGCGGGGGACGAGACGCGTGAGGCTCCGCGTGAGCCGTCACCGTCTTCCGAGGACGACGAGCAGTCCGGTGTCACGCTGTCGCGCCGCCGCACGCCCAAACTGGTCAGCTCGCACGGCCGTCCCGTGACCCACGGCAGATCGCGGCGCGACGAGTTGACGGACCGCCCGGACAACGGTGAGGTCACGGAACTGCCCCAGTCGGCCCAGACCCAGGCCCAGATCCAGGCACAGGCACAGGATCGGGCCCGGTCCCAGGAGGCGTCCGAGCGATCCGGCGCGCTCGAAGAGCTGCCGAAGCGGTCGAGGGGCGCCAGGCGTGGCCCGGGACGCCGAGAGACCGGGGACCCGCTCGCCGGCCGCAGAGGCGAGGCCGACGACTGGCCCACGGGAACCGGCATCGCCCCGGCGGACCGCGAGCGCCGCCCCGCTCTCGACCGTGGCGTGGACCGCGGCGGCGAGCCGGGCGGAGTGGCGGGCGGGGCGGTCCCGCGCGGACCGGGAGCCGCGGACGGCGGCGCCGGTGAAGCCCCCGCCCTGCCGCAGCGGGGATCGCGTCGCGGGACCGAAGCGAACGGCACGCGTACCGGCACCCCGTCGCCCGGCAGCACAGGCGCCCGCCCCGCCGGACCGGCCGGAGGCCCCGCTTCCGGCCTGCCCCGCCGGGTACGGCAGGCCAATCTGGCCCCGCAACTGAAGGAAGGGCCCGACCGGCGCACCACGGGCGACCCGGCCCGTACGACGGACCCCTCGGAGCGTGACGCGGACGAAGTACGCAACCGGATGGCCTCGCTCCAGCGCGGCTGGCGGCGCGGGCGCGAGGAGAACGCCGAGGGCGACGACGCCCAGGACGGCACAGCACCAGGAACGACTAAGGGAGACGGCCGATGACCGCACCGAAGGCCGCCGGCCACATCACGACCACCACGGCGACGGGGGAGCTCAACTGGCTCCTCGACGACCTGGTGGCGCGTGTCGCCAGCATCCGCAAAGCACTCGTGCTCTCCGGGGACGGCCTCCCCACGGGGGTCTCGACCGATCTGACGAGGGAGGACAGCGAGCATCTCGCCGCCGTCGCCTCCGGGTTCCACAGCCTCGCCAAGGGCGTCGGCCGCCACTTCGACGCCGGCAGCGTCCGGCAGACGGTCGTCGAGCTGGACGAGGCGTTCCTGTTCGTCACGGCCGCCGGTGACGGCAGCTGCCTCGCCGTCCTCTCGGACGCCGATTCCGACGTCGGGCAGGTCGCGTACGAGATGACGCTGCTGGTGAAGCGCGTCGGCGTACATCTCGCCGCCGCTCCGCGCACCGAACTGTCCTCGGGCGGGTAGTGAGTTGGCATGAACGGAGACGGGCAGGAGCTGTCCCACTGGTTCGACGACGAGGCCGGACCGGTGGTCCGTCCGTATGCCATGACACGGGGCCGTACCACCAGCCCCGGCCAGCACCGCCTCGACCTGATCGCGGTGGTGGTGACGGAGGAGTACGCCTCCGACCCGGAGGCGGACAACTCCCTGTCCCCGGAACACGTGGACATCGTCGAACTCTGCCGTGACACCCCCCAGTCGGTCGCCGAACTGGCCACCGAACTCGACCTGCCCATCGGGGTCGTACGGGTTCTCATCGGCGACCTCGTCGAGGACGAACTGGTCCGTGTGACCCGTCCGGTACCCCCGGCGGAGCTGCCGGACGAAAGCATTCTGCGTGACGTGATCAGCGGCCTCCGGGCCCTGTGAACCGTGTGCCACCACAGCGGCAACGAGACACCACCTGAGCGAGAAGCGAGAGAAGAGATCGATGATCTTCGGGCGCACTGAACGCGGCAAGGCCCCGGTCGAGCCCGTCACTCTCAAGATCCTCGTGGCGGGCGGCTTCGGTGTCGGCAAGACCACCCTGGTCGGCGCCGTCAGCGAGATCAAGCCGCTGCGTACCGAGGAACTGCTGACCGAGGCGGGCCGTCCGGTCGACGACACCAGCGGGGTGGAGGGTAAGCACACCACCACGGTAGCCATGGACTTCGGCCGCATCACGCTGCGCGAGGACCTCGTGCTGTACCTCTTCGGCACCCCCGGCCAGGACCGCTTCTGGTTCCTGTGGGACGAACTCGCGACCGGCGCCCTGGGTGCGGTCGTGCTCGCCGACACCCGCCGCCTGGAGGACTGCTTCGCGGCGGTCGACTACTTCGAGCGGCGCTCCATCCCCTTCGTGGTGGGCGTCAACTGCTTCGAGGGCGCTTCCCGTTACCCCGCGGACGACGTCCGTCAGGCCCTCGACCTGGACTCCGCGGTCCCCGTGGTCCTGTGCGACGCACGCGGCCGGGAGTCGGTCAAGGAAGTCCTCATCGAGGTCGTCCAGCACGCCATGGCGTACGCGGCCGAACGCCGGCACACCGTCACCGGCTGAAGCACACGACGGCCCAGGCCGTGCTTCTGGTGCTCCCGGTGCATTTCGTGCTCCACGCACGCGTGGAGCACGCGAGACGAAACGGCACGAGAACGGGACTCAGCGCGCGTCGTCGTGCCAGCCGAAGCTCTTCTCCACCGCCTTGCGCCAGTTGCCGTACTCGCGGTCACGGACCGACGCCTCCATGGACGGTGTCCACTCCACGTCCTTCTGCCAGTGCGTCTTCAGCTCGTCGAGGTCGTTCCACACCCCGGTCGCCAGACCGGCCGCGTACGCCGCTCCCAGACACGTCGTCTCGGAGACCTTCGGGCGGATCACCGGCACGTCGAGCACATCCGCCTGGTGCTGCATGAGCAGGTTGTTCTTGGTCATGCCGCCGTCGACCTTCAGCGTCGTGATCCGCACCCCGGAGTCCTGGAACATCGCGTCCACGACCTCACGCGTCTGCCAGCTCGTCGCCTCCAGGACCGCCCGCGCCAGATGCCCCTTCGTGACGTACCGGGTCAGCCCCGTGACGACCCCGCGCGCGTCGGAGCGCCAGTACGGCGCGAACAGACCCGAGAACGCGGGCACGATGTACGCGCCTCCGTTGTCGTCGACACTCGTCGCCAGGGTCTCGATCTCGTCGGCGGTACGGATGATGCCGAGCTGGTCGCGGAACCACTGCACCAGCGCGCCCGTGATCGCGATGGCCCCCTCCAGGCAGTAGACCGGCGCCTCCGAGCCGATCTTGTACCCCATGGTGGTCAGCAGCCCGTTCTTCGAGGGCACCGGCCGGTTCCCGGTGTTGAGCAGCAGGAAGCTGCCTGTCCCGTAGGTGTTCTTGGCGGTGCCCACGTCGTAGCAGGCCTGCCCGAACACCGCCGCCTGCTGGTCGCCCAGCGCGGAGGCCACCGGGACCCCGGCGAGCTGGCCCACGGCGGTTCCGTACACCTCGGAGGAGGACTTGATCTCGGGGAGGACGGCTTCGGGGACGTTCATCGCGGAGAGGATGGACGGGTCCCACTGAAGGGTTTCGAGGTTCATCAGCATGGTGCGGCCGGCGTTGGTGACGTCGGTGACGTGCCGGCCGCCGTCGGTGCCGCCGGTGAGGTTCCAGATCAGCCAGGAGTCGATCGTGCCGAAGGCGATCTCGCCGCGCTCGGCGCGGGCCCGCAGCCCCGGTACGTTGTCCAGCAGCCAGGTCACCTTGGGCCCGGAGAAGTAGCTGGCCAGCGGCAGTCCCGTCTGCTCGCGGAAACGGTCCTGCCCGTCCGGGCCGCCGAGTTCGGCGCAGAGCGCGGAGGTACGGGTGTCCTGCCAGACGATCGCGTTGTGCACGGGTTTGCCGGTGGCGCGGTCCCACAGGACCGTCGTCTCCCGCTGGTTGGTGATCCCCAGCGCGCTGAGCTGGTCGGCGCGCAACCCGGCCTTCGCGAGCGCGCCCGCGACCACTGCCTGCACCTTCGACCAGATCTCGGTGGCGTCGTGCTCCACCCAGCCGGGCTTGGGGAAGATCTGGCGGTGCTCACGCTGGTCGACGGCGACGATCGCGCCGTCCTGGTTGAAGACGATGCAGCGGCTCGACGTGGTGCCCTGGTCGATCGCGGCGACGAACTTGTCCGGCATGACGTCCCCTTCGTCGGATTCTGCGTAAGGCGGCAGTGGATCCCAGCGCCGTGTTCCCGCTGCCCGTCATCCGTCCGGCAGCGGGAACGCGACGAGCAGGGCCTAGAAGGCCAGGTTGAAGATGACCCCGGACAGCGCTCCGCCGATCAGCGGCCCGACCACCGGGATCCACGAGTAACTCCAGTCCGACGTACCCTTGTTGGGGATCGGCAGGATGGCGTGGGCGATACGGGGGCCCAGGTCACGGGCCGGGTTGATGGCGTATCCCGTCGGCCCGCCGAGCGACAGACCGATGCCGACCACGAGGAACGCGACGATCAGGATCGCGGTACCGGACTGGCCGAGCCCCTCGGTGAGCCCGAAGGCCAGGATCGGCAGGACCAGTCCGATGGTCGCGATGATCTCGGTGATGAGGTTCGCCACGGGATTGCGGATCTCGGGCGCGGTGGAGAAGATCCCGAGCGTCGGCTGCGCGATCTCGTCCTCGGCATTGGCCTGGAACTGCGCGAAGTAGACCAGCCAGCACAGCACCGCGCCGAGGAACGCGCCGACCATCTGACCGGCGATGTAGAGATGGACCTGGTCCCAGTCGCCGGTGTCGATCGCGATGCCGAGCGTCACCGCCGGGTTGAGGTGTCCGCCGGACAGCGGCGCGGCGGTGTACGCGCCGGCCAGTACACCGAAGCCCCAGCCGAAGGCGATGACGGCCCAGCCGGCGTCCTTCGCCTTGGAGTGGTTGAGGACCACAGCGGCGACCACTCCGGCGCCGAAGAGGATGAGGATCGCTGTGCCGATGACCTCACCGACGAAAACATCTCCGTTGCTCATGGCGGCTCCTAGGCCCAAACCCGGGGCGATCCGCCCCGGTCCACCGTGCAGGGTGCGTTCCCATGGCTACTTCAGCCGAGGGCAGGGAGATCCCGCGCCCCGCCCGGCGTCCGTGACAAGCGTGCCGTAGCAGCCGAATCGCCGGTGGGAGATGCCCCGTTGGCGCGGACGAGGGCCCGCGCGGCGAAGTGCCCGAATACGCCGAATTGCGGCGACGCCGACTGACACCGGAAGTGTTCACCGGCACTGTGGGAGCGTCAAGGTCGCGGGCGAGAACGGTTCGCACCCACACCTCGCGCCGATCGCCCGCCGCCGCGAAGCCGTGCGCCGCCGAGGTCCGGCCCGCCGCCTCATCGCACGGCGATCACGGCCGACCCGTGCCCGAACAGGCCCTGGTTCGCGGTGACTCCGACCCGGGCGCCCGCCACCTGCCGGTCGCCCGCCGCTCCCCGCAACTGCCAGGTGAGCTCGCAGACCTGGGCGATGGCCTGTGCGGGAACGGCCTCTCCGAAGGACGAGAGTCCACCGCTCATGTTGACGGGTATGCGCCCGCCCGGTGCCGTCGCGCCCTCCCCGAGGAGCTTGGCCGCCCCGCCCTCACCGCACAGTCCCAGATCCTCGTACCACTGCAGCTCCAGGGCCGTGGACAGGTCGTAGACCTCGGCGAGCGAGAGGTCCCGCGGACCGATCCCCGCCTCCTCGTACGCCGCCCGCGCGATCGACGCGCGGAACGTCTCGGCCGCGGGCTCCACCGCGACCGCCGAGTCCGTCGCGATGTCGGGCAGGTCCAGCACGGCGTTGGGATAGCGGGGCGTCACCGTGGACACCGCGCGGATCCGCACCGGGTCCGCGGCCCCGTGCCGACGAGCGAACTCCATGCTGGACAGCACCAGCGCCGCCCCGCCGTCCGAGGTGGCGCAGATGTCGAGCAGCCGCAGCGGATCGGCGACCACGGCCGATGCGGCGACCTCCTCCGCGGTGACCCGCTTGCGGTAGCGCGCGTTCGGATTCAGCGCCCCCATGGCCGCGTTCTTCACCTTGACCCGCGCGAAGTCCTCCAGGGTGTCCCCGTGGACCGCCATCCGCCGACGCGCGTACAGCCCGAAGTACGTCGGATTCGTCGCCCCCAGGACACGGAACCGCAGCCAGTCCGGATCGTCGGACCTGTCCCCGCCCGCGGGCCGGAAGAACCCCTTCGGCGCCGCGTCCGCGCCCACCACGAGCACCACGTCCGCGAGTCCCGCAAGGATCTGGGCCCGCGCGGTGCTGACGGCCTGCGCCCCCGACGCGCACGCGGCGTACACACTCGCCACCCGGGCCCCCTGCCAGCCCAGCGCCCTGGCGAACGTCGCTCCGGCCACATATCCCGGATAGCCGCCACGCACCGTGTCCGCGCCGACGATCGAGCCGACCCGACGCCAGTCGAGGCCCGCGTCGGACAGCGCCTCGCGCGCCGCCACCGTCCCGTACCCGACGAAGGACCGCCCCCACTTGCCCCACGGGTGCATGCCCGCGCCGAGCACCGCCACGTCGTTCGTCATGCCATCACCCCCGTCGGCCGCCAGTGCCAGGTCGTCCAGGTCGTCTCCGCGTCCTCGTTCAGCACGCCCGGGACGACCTCCACCTCCATGCCTACCGTCAGATCGGCGACGGCGACGCCGGGAACCGTCTGCCCGAGCACCACGAGGCGCTCGGCCGCCAGCTCCACAGCGATCAACGCGTAGGGCTGCCATTCGAGTTCCCGATCGGACACGTAGGGTGACGGCGGCCGGTACCGACTGTCCGTGTAGGACCAGATACGGCCCCGCCTCGAAAGCGGTACCTCCATCAGTTCGCCGCCGGAGCAACCCGGATTGCGGCAGAAGGCGTCTTCCCGGGGGAAGAACACGGACGCGCAGGCCGAGCAGCGCGTGCCGAGGAGCCGGAAGTCGTCTCCCTCGCCGGCGAACCAGCCGGTGACGACGGGTGTACGAGTGCGCGACAAGGTTCCTCCACGACGCTGGATCTGACGCATCTGACGGATCCGATGGATCTGACGGAACGTCAGAAGTCTGTCACGGGCCGCGCCGATTGGGCAGTGTGCACGGAGCACGCCGCCCGGTGCGGAGAACCGCGGGTGACCGCGGAGAACCGCCGGAGGCCCCTGGGCGTCCGACCATCGGCAGGGACGACCGGGGCCTACGGGGGTGGTCCCGGCCGTCCCTCGCCCGGAGCCACCCGATCCGGTCACCCGGATCCCTGTCCTCCGGGGCCCGGTCCGGCCGGCCGATCGGGCGCGGACCGTATCCGATCGCTTCCCTCGGGGAGCCGGCGCCTGATAGACGCATGGGTCATGACCCGACTCACCACAGCGGTACGCGCTCTCGTCACCACGCTCGCCGCCCTGCTCGCCGTCAGCGCCGCCTCCGCCACCGCGACGGCGACACCCGAACCGAAGGCACCCGAGGACTTCGTGGCCCTCCGGTCCGTGGACCGCACGATCATCCAGGAGATGCGCTACTTCACCCCGCACAACTTCGTGGGCGAGCGCATCGACGGCTACCGCGAGCCGCTGTGCATCCTCACCAGGCCCGCCGCCGAAGCCCTCCACGAGGCCCAGCGGCAACTCCTGCCCCAGGGCTACTCCCTGAAGGTGTACGACTGCTACCGGCCCCAGCGAGCCGTCGACCACTTCGTCCGCTGGGCCGAGGACCTCGACGACCAGAGCATGAAGGACGAGTTCTACCCGAACGTCGACAAGACCCGGCTGTTCGAGGACGGTTACATCGCCGAGAAGTCCGGCCACAGCCGCGGCTCGACCATGGACCTCACGATCGTGAAGATCCCGGCGAAGCCGACCCGCCCGTACGTCCCCGGAGAACCCCTCGTGCCCTGCTTCGCGCCCCGGAGCGAGCGTTTCCCGGACAACTCGGTGGACATGGGCACGGGCTACGACTGCTTCGACACCCTGTCGCACACGCTCGACCCGCGCGTCCAGGGACAGCAGCGCGCCAACAGGCTCCTCCTGAAGGGCACCCTCGAAGGCCTCGGCTTCGTGAACCTCGCCGAGGAGTGGTGGCACTTCACCTTCAAACCCGAGGCCTACCCCGACACCTACTTCGACTTCCCGGTCTCGACCGCATCTCTGGTCACGCCCCGGTGAACAGGCACCGAAACGCCATCGAGGCACCGCTGAACCACCACCTGAGGCGGCCAGCCGAAACAACCTTCTGATCATCGGATACAGTCCCGGGCGTGTCTCCATCCCATATCTCGTCCGCCAACTCCGCGCCGGGCACCCACTGTTCGAGCTGCGGCGCACCCTACGGAGAAGGCGTCTCCGGCTGGCCCCGTACCTGCGCCTCCTGCGGCGGTGTGGCCTACCGCAACCCGTTGCCGGTCGCGGTGGCCCTGCAGCCCGTGTACGACACGAAGGGGGCGGCCCTGGTCGTCATCACCAGAACGATCTCCCCCGCGCGCGGGGGAGTCGCTCTGCCCGGAGGGTTCATCGACCACAGGGAGGACTGGCGGCAGGCCGTCGTCCGTGAGCTCAAGGAGGAGACGGGTATCGTCGCGGCGAGCCGCGACGTACGCCTCGTCGACGCGCTGAGCTCACCCGACGGGCACCTGCTGCTCTTCGGAGCCCTCCCGGAGCGTCCCGCCGACGACCTGCCGCCGTCCGTCGCGACGGACGAGACCGAGGGCTGGCACCTGCTGCGCAGGTCGACCGAACTCGCCTTTCCGCTGCACACCATGGCGGCCAGGGCATGGTTCGAGGGCCGGTACATCTGAGGAACCCCGGGGGGGCCTTCGGAGCCCGCCTATCGGGTCCCCAGTCCCCGCACCCGTACGGGAAGGGACGGCTCGACCGGGCCGTCCACCCCCTCCCGCTCCACGACCACGCGCGCCCCCTGCCGACGCGTCACATAACGCTCGATCGCCGGCTCCTCCCAGCCGTCCCCCGAGTCGGCGACCACCAGCCCGCCCCCGGCCCGTCCGTGGGCGGGCGCCCACACCTCCAGCTCCAGAGAGCCGTCGTCGCCGCGTACCGGCAGCACGGCACCCGCACGGACCAGTACCGGAATCCGTGACAGAGGGGCGTCGACCAGCACCTGGGCGGGCCCTTCGTACACCCGCTCGGTCTCCACGTCGTACCAGCGGCCCCGCGGCAACCGCACGGCACGCCGGTCCGTCCCCGGATCCAGCACCGGAGCCACCAGGAGACAGTCACCCAGCAGGAAGGCGTCCTCGCAGTCGCGCAACGCCCTGTCCTCCGGGACGCCCCACCACAGAGGCCGCGCATAGGGCGCACCCGTACGCCGTGCGAGATGGGCCAGCGTCATGAAGTACGGCAGCAGCCGCCGGCGCTCGACCAGCGCCACGCGCGCGTGCTCCAGAACCTCGTCACCGAACTCCCAGGGCTCCCCGTCCCCGGCCCGCGGACCCGCGACCGTACGGAAGAGCGGCAGATACGCGCCCAGCTGGAGCCACCGCAGATACAGCTCGGGGGAGGGGCTCCCGTCGACGCCGCCCACGTCGGGGCCCGAGTACGGCACTCCGCACAGCCCCAGCCCCAGCACCAGCGAGAGCGACGCCCGCAGACCGGGCCAGCCCGTGGCCGCCTCCCCGGACCAGGCCCCTCCGTAGCGCTGCGTTCCGGCCCACCCCGAACGCGAGAACAGGAACGGCCGCTCCCGGGGCGCCAGTTCCCTCAGCCCCTCGTAGGCGGCCCGGGCCATGGTGAGGGCGTACACGTTGTGCGCCTCACGATGGTCGCCGCCGCGGCCCTCCAGGTCGTGCCGCGCCGAACGGGGCAGCGTGGACTCACCGAACGCGGTGAGGGACACCGGCTCGTCCAGGTCGTGCCAGAAGCCGGCGAACCCCTGGGAGAGCCGCTCCCCGTAGAGCCCGCCCCACCACCGGCGCGTACGCGCGCGCGTGAAGTCCGGATGGACCGCCTCGCCCGACCGGACCACACCGCGCACCACCTCTCCGGCGGAGTCCCGCACGTAGACGTCCTCGGCGGTACCGGCGTCGTACACGGAGTTGCCCGGTTCGGGCCTGACGGCCGGTTCCACGATCGACACCAGCCGGATCCCGTCCCGGCGCAGTTCCTCCGCGAGCACCGGCAGCTTCGGGAAGCGGTCCCGGTCGACAGTGAACGTCCGGTGCGCGTCGAAGTGGTCGACGCCCAGGTGCACGGCGTCCAGCGGCAGTCCGTGCTCGTGGTGACCGCCCACGATCCGCCGCACCTCCTGCTCGCTCCCGAGGCCCCGCCGCACGTGATGGTGCCCCAGGGCCCAGGCCGGCGGCAGCGCGGCGGCACCCGTCAGGGACGCCCAGGTCTGCAGCACGCGCGCGGGAGTGCCCACCATCACCCAGCAGCGCAGCGGCCCGCCGTCCATGCGCAGATCGCTCGTACCGGCCCGGTCGTGCCCGGACCCGGCGCCCTCCTCGCCCTCGCGCAGGGTCACGGTGCCGTCACAGGAGCTGTCGTGGAACACCAGGTGGGTGGCCGCGTCGGCCAGCACCATCTGCACCGGCATGGTGAGGTGCAGCGGATCGTCACCGGGACCGAAGGCGTGCCCAGGAGCGGTGTTCCACAGTCCGTACGTCCCGTCGCGCAGCCGGAGCCCCGAAGCCCGCCCGCCGAGGCCGAAGAAACGCGCGTCCGCGGCGACTTCGGAGCGCTGCATCCAGCGGGCCCGCCCACCGCCGACGGGCTCCCACCACCGCGGCGGCAGATCGCGCCGCAGACTCACCCCGCCCGGCGTGCGCACGTCCACGGCGCCGAGCCGCGACACGACCACCGTCATCCGCTCCGCCACCACCCGCCAGGCGCCGTCCTTGTCCGGCTCCAGCACCGTCCGCGGATCCGGCTCGGGAGCACCGCCCGCGAGCGCGTACGACGGCTCGGGCCCCGCCCCGTCCCAGCCCCAGAAGACCGCTCCACCGGTCGTGACGGTGATCCGCAGCTCCGACCGGGTGAACCGGACGATGCCGCCGCCGGGCGCGGGTTCCGCGGACAGCACGGGCCCGGGTACGCGCGCGCGTTCAGCCCCCCGCACCGGCAGCCCGACGGCGTCGATACGCCTCCTGCGCCACGCGGCCCGCACGGTGAGCAAGCCCTGGCCCGCCCCCGCCGAACCGAACGCCTTCATCGAACGCACCAGGTCACGACCGTTCATGCCGCTCAGCCTGCCACCCGAATGGACCTACGAGTGTTCCGTTCAGCTTCCGTTCACCCATGGCGACACCACATGTTCACGGGGCGGACTATGTGGGGCCAACCCTGGTGTCAAAGTCGATCACATGGCATCGTCCGTCTCAGCCGCGTGACGCGCACACCCCAGTCCGTGCGCGGTACACGCACATGACGCGCGCAGTCCGGGAGCCGACCCATGACCTCATCGAACCCCTCACCGCTCTGGCAGCCCGACCGGGAGCACATCGCCCAGGCACGGATCACCCGATTCCAGGCCTGGGCGGCCGAGCATCACGGAGCCCCCGCGGAGGGCGGCTACGCCGACCTGCACCGCTGGTCCGTGGACGAACTGGACACCTTCTGGGAAGCCGTCACGGACTTCTTCGACGTACGGTTCTCCACCCCCTACACCCGCGTGCTGGGCGACCGCTCGATGCCGGGAGCCCAGTGGTTCCCCGGAGCCACCCTCAACTACGCCGAGCACGCACTGCGAGCGGCCGACACCCGGGCGGACGAACCGGCCCTCCTGTACGTCGACGAGACCCACGAGCCCCGCCCCGTGAGCTGGTCCGACCTACGCCGACAGGTCGGCTCCCTGGCCGCCGAACTGCGTGCCCTCGGAGTACGCCCCGGAGACCGCGTCAGCGGCTACCTCCCGAACATCCCCCAGGCCGTGGCCGCCCTCCTCGCCACCGCCGCCGTCGGTGCGGTGTGGACGTCCTGCGCCCCGGACTTCGGCGCCCGCAGCGTCCTGGACCGCTTCCAGCAGGTCGAACCCGTCGTCCTCTTCGCCGTCGACGGCTACCGCTACGGAGGCAAGGAGCACGACCGCAGGGACACCGTCGCCGAACTGCGCCGCGAACTGCCCACCCTGCGCGCCGTCGTCCACATCCCGCTGCTCGGCACCGAGCCCCCCGAAGGCGCCCTGGAATGGTCCGCCCTCACCTCGTCGGACGTCGCACCCGTCTACGAAGAGGTGCCTTTCGACCACCCGCTCTGGGTGCTCTACTCCTCCGGCACGACCGGCCTGCCCAAGGCCATCGTCCAGTCGCAGGGCGGCATCCTCGTGGAGCACCTCAAACAGCTCGGCCTGCACTGCGACCTGGGACCCGAGGACCGCTTCTTCTGGTACACGTCCACCGGCTGGATGATGTGGAACTTCCTCGTCTCCGGCCTCCTGACCGGCACCACGATCGTCCTGTACGACGGCAGCCCCGGCTATCCGGACACCGGCGCCCAGTGGCGCATCGCCGAACGCACCGGCGCCACCCTGTACGGCACCTCGGCGGCATACGTCATGGCCTGCCGCAAGGCGGACGTCCACCCCTCCCGCGACTTCGACCTCTCCCGGATCAAATGCGTCGCCACCACGGGCTCACCCCTGCCGCCCGACGGATTCCGCTGGCTCCACGACGAGGTGCGCGACGACCTGTGGATCGCCTCCGTCAGCGGCGGCACCGACGTGTGCTCCTGCTTCGCGGGAGCGGTCCCCACCCTCCCCGTCCACATCGGCGAGCTCCAGGCCCCGGGCCTCGGCACCGACCTCCAGTCCTGGGACCCGAGCGGCAAACCCCTCATCGACGAGGTCGGTGAACTCGTCGTCACCAACCCCATGCCGTCCATGCCGATCCACTTCTGGAACGACCCCGACGGCAGCCGCTACCACGACAGTTACTTCGACACGTACCCCGGAGCCTGGCGCCACGGCGACTGGATCACCCTCACCTCACGCGGTTCCGTCGTCATCCACGGCCGCTCGGACTCCACCCTCAACCGCCAGGGCGTACGCATGGGGTCGGCCGACATCTACGAAGCGGTCGAACGTCTTCCGGAGATCCGTGAATCCCTCGTCATCGGCGTCGAACAGCCCGACGGGGGCTACTGGATGCCGCTCTTCGTCCACCTGGCACCGGGAGCCGAACTCGACGAAGCCCTCCTCGGCCGAATCAAGCGGACCATCCGGGAACAGCTCTCACCCCGCCACATCCCCGACGAGGTGATCGAAGTCCCCGGCATCCCCCACACCCTGACGGGCAAACGCATCGAGGTCCCGGTCAAACGCCTCCTCCAGGGCACCCCCCTCGAAAAGGCCGTCAACCCCGGCTCCGTCGACAACCTCCACCTGCTCCGGTTCTACGAGCAACTGGCCCGCGACCGCGCCTGACCGGGCCCCGCCGCGACCGCCCCGCACCCACCGAGGCGGATTGTCAGTGCCGCCGGTTACGGTGAGTGAGCATTGATCACCGCGCACAGGGGGAAAGATGGCGCACACCCAGCACCAGACCATGCGACGCGTCCTGCGCCGCGAAGTCGCCGGAACGATCGGCCTGCTGACCGACGAGCAGGACTTCACCGCCATGCGACGCCGCTACCGCACCTTCGCCTTCGACGACCACACCAGCTACCTCCGGCAGGTGGAAGCCCTCCTCAGGACACTCGCGTCCGAGGGCGGCCACACCACGGTGGCACTCTTCGACCCCGAGGAGTACGCGGAGTTCTGCGCCGAGCACGCACTCGACCCCGACACCGCGTCCAGCCGCACCCGCTTCACGGCGGAGCTCGCCACGACAGGCGCGACCGTCCCCTACGAAGGCCAGACCCTCGACACCCTCGTCCCCGACCTCATCGACGAAGCGGTCCGCCGAGCCACCTGGGAGTACGCGACCACGCTCCTGGCCCGGATCGGCAGTTGCGCGTCCTGCGGCGAGGACATCGGCCGAGCGGCCTTCCAGCGGGCCTCGGATCTACTCGTCCGCATCCTCCAGGCCTCGGGCCCCGGCGAGCGGCACCTCGTGTGCAGTGTCTCCACGGAGCCCGAGGCACTGGTGGCCGTCCTGCGCACCGACGACGACCAGTACGGAACACCGCACCTGGACGAGGCCGAGGCACTCGAATTCACCACCGTCCTCGCGCTGGGCATCGCCACCCGGAGCGCCGGCGGCCTCGTCATGCGCACCGCCGCACCCCACGCGACCGACCAGGTCTACGGCTGGCGCCTGCGGGGCGAGGGCCTGGAACCCCTCACCGCGGGAGAAGTCTTCGACGCCTACTGCACGGACGTCGAATCGGGCGACCTCGTCTCACCGGAGTCGGGCGTCGACTACTGCGCGCCACCGGACCTGGGCGACGACGGCCACACGACCGCGCACACGCACTGAACACGCGCACCGAACATGCGAAGGGCGCCCCACCTTTCGGTGGAGCGCCCCTCGATCACGGATGACTACTCGCCCGACTACTCGCCGGACAGCACTGCCTGAGCCGCGGTACGCGCCTCTTCGGCGCTGTCGCAGGCACGCGCGGCCGCCGCGGCCCGCTCGCACTGCGCCAGCGTGTACTTGGCCAGCGTCGCCCGGACGTAGGGAATCGACGCCGCACCCATGGAGAGGGAGGTGACACCCAGACCGGTCAGCACACACGCGAGCAGCGGGTCCGAAGCGGCCTCGCCGCAGACGCCACAGCTCTTGCCCTCGGCCCGGGCCGCCTCGGCGGACATCGCGACCAGGTCGAGCAGCGCCGGCTGCCACGGATCCTGCAGCCGGGACACTGCGCCCACCTGACGGTCGGCGGCGAAGGTGTACTGCGCGAGGTCGTTGGTCCCGAGCGACAAGAACTCGACCTCCTGCAGGATCGAGCGCGCCCGCAGAGAGGCCGACGGAATCTCGACCATGGCGCCGAACTTCGCCTGCAGTCCCGCCGCACGGCACGCGTCGGCGAACGCCTTGGCGTCCGCACGGTCGGCGACCATGGGCGCCATGACCTCAAGGTGGACGGGCAGCCCCTCGGAAGCCTTCGACAACGCCGTCAGCTGCGTACGCAGGACATCGGGGTGATCGAGCAGCGACCGCAGACCGCGCACGCCCAGCGCCGGGTTCGGCTCGTCGGCGGGCGTCAGGAAGTCGAGCGGTTTGTCGGCGCCCGCGTCGAGCACGCGCACCACGACGCGCCCCTCGGGAAAGGCCTCAAGCACCTGGCGGTACGCCTCGACCTGCTTCTCCTCGGACGGCGCGTTCTTGCTGTCGTCGAGGAAGAGGAACTCGGTGCGGAACAGACCCACGCCCTCGGCACCGGCCTCGACCGCCGCCGGAACGTCCGCCGGGCCGCCGATGTTGACCAGCAGGGGAACCCTGTGTCCGTCGGAGGTGGCCCCGGGCCCGGTCGACCCGGCGAGCGCCGCCCTGCGCGCCGCCGCCGCGGCCTCCAGCTCGGCCTTCTTCTCCGCACTCGGGTTCACGAAGATCTCACCGGTGCTGCCGTCCACGGCGACCATCGTGCCCTCGGCCAGCTCACCGGCACCAGGCAGCGCCACCACGGCGGGCACACCGAGAGCCCGTGCCAGGATCGCGCTGTGGCTCGTCGGCCCGCCCTCCTCGGTGACGAAACCGAGAACGAGCGTCGGGTCCAGGAGCGCCGTGTCGGCCGGCGCGAGATCACGAGCGATGAGGACGTACGGCTCGTCACTGTCGGGAACACCCGGCATCGGAACACCGAGCAGCCGGGCGACGATACGGTTCCGCACATCGTCGAGGTCCGCCACCCGGCCCGCGAGGTACTCACCGGCGTTCGCCAGCAGGGCGCGGTACGAGGCGAACGCGTCGTACACCCCGCGCTCCGCCGTGCTTCCGACGGCAATACGCCGTTCGACGTCGGCCATGAGCTCCGGGTCCTGGGCCATCATGGCCTGGGCCTCAAGAACGGCCTGGGCCTCGCCGCCCGCCAGATTGCCCCGCGCCATCAGGTCGGCGGCCACGGCTTCCACGGCCTTGCGGGCGCGCCCCTGTTCGCGCTCCGCGTCCTGCACCGGTATCTGCTTGGCAGGCGGTTCGAGCACCGCCGTTCCCATGTGCCGAACTTCGCCGATCGCCACACCGTGGCTCACGCCGACGCCTCGCAGCGTTGTCTCCATGTCACCAGTTTCCGATAGAGCGGCGGGCCCTGCCGCCGTGATGTCGTGCCGTACCTGCCGTCGCCGACGGCTATGAGGTCAGTGCCAGCTGAAGAGAGCGTCGCCAGCCTTCACTTCGCCGTCAACGCTGACGTCGGAGAGGGACTCCGCTGTGGCTTCGAGTGCCACGACGGGACAGATGGGGGACTTGCCGGCCGCTTCGACGGCGGCGGGGTCCCAGCGCACCACGGCCTGCCCACGCCGCACGGTGTCACCCTTGTTGACGAGCAGCTCGAAACCCTCACCGTTGAGCTGAACGGTGTCGATGCCCAGATGCGTCAGCACTCCATGACCTTCGTCGTCGACCACGACGAAGGCGTGCGGGTGCAGGGAGACGACGACGCCGTCGATGGGTGAGACTGCCTCCGAGGCCTCCCGTACGGGGTCGATCGCGGTCCCGGGGCCCACCATGGCCCCGGAGAAGACCGGATCGGGTACAGCGGTGAGTCCGATGGTGCGTCCTGCAAGAGGGGACGTCACGATGGTCATGGGAAGCCTCCCGAGGGGCGGGGATTCATATGGGCCGTCACTGCCTGTCCCGGACGGCGCACTGTTGAGCAGCGTAAGTCATGAGAAGTGACGGTTCCGCGCCAGTGGAGCCGGTTGGCGGTCGTAGCGCCCAGCGGAAACGATTTGCGCCCGCTCCGGAGCCCCGTGTAGTGTCGTACTCCTGCTTGAGGCCGAGGGACGCGAAAGTGTGTCCGTGCCTGGCAGCACCCAAACTTGTCAGATCCTTTCTCGGGGTCTGGTTCTGCATGTTCGCAGAATCGGTGGTCAGGGAGACGGAAATTCACTGATAGAGTTTGGGAACACGAAGGGAAGCGCCCGGAGGAAAGCCCGAGAGGGTGAGTACAAAGGAAGCGTCCGTTCCTTGAGAACTCAACAGCGTGCCAAAAATCAACG
>NZ_JBIRGP010000023.1:0-73548 GCF_044328075.1 Streptomyces sp. NPDC017991
ACGGAGGAACTCCCACTCCTCATCGGACAGTTCATGTCGACGTATCACCCGACCATGATCCACTACTCAAGATCAATTGAAGACACGACCTAGTAGGCAGCCTCTCCGACACCGACGTGAAGCAGTACCTCCATGCCGCGTCCGGCACCGCAGGAAATCCGGTACTGACTCCGGATGCCATCAACAGCATCAGCAGCGGCGCCCACGGCCTCCCCCTCTACCTCAGCTTGTCGCTCTCTATAGCGCGCGCTGCACATGAAAACCCTCCAGCCGCCCAAGCCTTCGGAGGGCCGCTGCCAGAACTCGCCACCCGCGTGTTCGCCAACTTGCCAAAGCAGGAGCGCGAACTGGCCCGGGCCGCGAGCCTGATGCCACGCTTCGACGAACGCCTGATCGCCCAAGCTGCCGGCGCTCTGGTCGGTGACGCGCAACGCCTGTGCCAACGCACCCTCGTCACCAAAGACGATCACCCGGTTTTTCCCTACCGGCTCCACGACGCGGTCCGCTCCGCCATCGCCCACGAACCCGTCAGCAATCCCGGAGCCTGGGCACCAGACGACCGAACCGAAATGGCCAGGCAACTGCTAGAAGCTCTGCGCCTTCGAAGCGACGCTCTGCTGCTCAACACCGAACGCCGACTCGACGTCATGGAACTCGCTGCCGAGCTGTGTGCCCGTCACGCTCTCACCGCCATCTGGCTGGCGGACGCACTCGCTGCCGCCCCCGGTTTCGCCAAGACTGCCGACCGGTTGCCGCCCCCCACACTCGACACTTGGGCGGGGCAAATCTCCGGAATCTACGAAGCGTGGCGCCACGGACGACGGAAGACCGAGCGTATCGCCTACCTGGAGGACTACCTATCCCGACCACTGCAGAGCGACGTCCGACACCGCACCAGACTGCGACTCGCGTACGTCTACCGCGACGGCGATCCGGACAACGCCTTGCGCATCCTCAAAGAGATGCTGGAAGAGGAACCGGCCTCTGAACTGCTTCGCTACCAGGTCGCTCGTACATTGCGCACCAGAGGTGCGTACGAAGAGCTGGAACAGCACTTGAGCCACTACCCGCTGCAGGACCCGACGACCTCCGTACGCATCAGCAGCGACCTGGCCTTCGACCGCGGGCTGCTCGAAGAGGCCATCGAGGGAACAGACATGAGAGCCCGAGCACTCCGTGCCCGAGGACAGCACCGCCTCGCCCTGGAAAATGAAGCCTCGACCCTCTGGCGCCGAACCTTGCAAGGCCGCAGCACACCCACAGAATGCGATGACCTCCTGGCCGACGCCGATCACTTCGGTGAGACGCTTCCCATGCGGACTGCCCTGACAGCCAAGGCGATTTCCATGCGAGACGACCACCCAACAGCGCTGGAACTTCTCACCGAAGCCCAGCGCCTTGTCGACGCGCGACAACAGAAGATGGGCTGGCGTGAGTGGACGGGCCAACTCATCGTCGCCCTATATCACGACGATCGCGCCGCAACAGAGGAACTGCATCGGACATGGCTGACGGCAGACCGACAGTGGAACCCCAACTACCAAGTCCTAGACCGGCTCGTTGTCTTTGCCGGCCGCAGTGCCCGCTACCAAAGCAGACAGATCACACGGGCAGAAGACTCTGCTGTGGCCGACCAGCGCTGGCACGCACTCATTGAATCGTTAATGTCCGCCTAGGTCGTTTCTGATGGTTTTTGGCAGTGCCGCGGAGCCAGATGATGATTTTTGGCGCGGTTCGTTGGTGCGCGTTCGATGGCAGTGGAGTCGGCTGGAGGCGGATTTGGTGGCGGGCGGTGCTCGTGTGGTCGGCGCGCAGCATTCGCACGGCCGGGGTTAGATGCCGTAGCGGGCGTTCATCAGGTCGGCCCACTTCTGTGCGCGGGGCATGTTGTCGGCGCAGCTCTCGCAGTGGGGCACCATGTCGGTCCGGCTGGGGTACGGCATATTCGACCGGACTTCGACGGTCGTGCGCAGAGTGAGAGGGCGGCAGCACTGCGAGCAGAGGTCTCCGTGGAACAGGTTCGTGTTCATGCGGCGGACTGTGCACACGCCAGCTGCCTACCGTCTCGGGCTGGCCTGACGGTCCGCCTGGCGGGCGCCACGATAAAGACTTCGTGATGGCCTCCCGCCCGGCGGGAAGGGACCCGGATCGCGCTTTTTCCCAGGCCAACGCCAGGGTTCCATGGGGTGATGATCAGCATGTCGGAGGTTCGCCCGGGGAACGGGTGGCGCTATCTCTTCCGCGGCGTGATGGTCGGCGACGGCCACCGCCCTGCGGGCAAACCGCTGCGTGCCGCCCAGGACGAAGCTGGTGTCCCGCCCGGCGTCTGGAAGGGCCGGGGCCTGGCTGCGCTTGACCTCACGGTCGGGGACGTGGTGACCGAGCGGCAGGCCGAACTGCTCCTGGGAGAGGGTCAGCACCCGGACGCCGACCGGATCGAGCGCGAGCTCCTGGCCCAGGGAAAGAGCCCGGCACAGGCGAGGCGGGCGACCGCGCTGGGCAGGCCCATCGAGCACAACCGCTCCCCCGAGACCGACAATGCCAAGGAGCGCACCCCCTGGCTGGCCTTCGACCTGACGTTCCGGCCCCCGCCGACGGCCCACCTCGCGTGGGCCCTGATGGACGACCGGCACCGCCAGGTGCTGGAACTGTGCGACGACATCGCCCGCGACAAGACCCTGGCGTGGTTGGAGGAATCGGTCGCGGAGATCCGCTGGAAAGCCGGCGGGAAGCGCCGCGCCCGGGTCAAGGACGGGCTGATCGTTGCGGTGTTCCGGCACTACGAGTCCAGAGCCACGGAATCGAAGCCCCTTCTTCACGCGCACGCGGTCGTCTCGATCCGTGCCCGGCGGCCGCATGACGGGAGGTGGGGCAACCTGTCGGCAGATTCGATGCTGACCCACATCGTTGCGGCCGACACCCTCTACATCCTCTACTTCATGGAGGAGGTGTCCGCCCGGCTCGGGTGGGCGTGGGAGCCGCGCGAGGTGACGCCTGGCCGGCGGCCCGTCATGGAGATCGCGGGTATTGATCAGCGGCTGATTGGCTGGCAGTCGACCCGCCGCCAGCAGATCGAGGACGCGCTGCCGATCCTGACAGCCAGGTATGAGGAGAAGCACGGGCATGCGCCGGGGGAGCGGGCCGGCTACGCGCTGGGTTGTCAGGCCGCCGATCAGACGCGCCCGCCCAAGCGCACGGAACTGCTGTCGCTGACCGAGCTGCGCGAGCGATGGCGGGACTCAGCGATCCGGGCCTACGGCGTTGACGTCGTCGACCGCCTCGCGGAGCGGGCCCGGGCGGCGGCTGCGGCGGTGTGGGCGCGGGTGCGGCCGGTGGTCGACATTGCGCTGGCCGCCGTCGACGTCGTCGCCGTGGTGTACGTGATGCGCGGCGCGTTCAAGCGCCACCATCTGCTCGCCGAAGCCCGCCGCCACCTCGCCTACGTCCTGCGCGGCCGACCTCACCGGCCCGGCCTGGACGAACAGATCGTGCAGGCGGTCGTCGACGACTACACCCGCCCCGTCGGCCGGGGCCGGATGATGACCGCAGACCTGCGCGTCCTGTACCCGCGCGACACCGAGGACCAGACCGTGCTGCGCCCGCTGACCCGCAAACGGACCGCCCCGCCGTACGAGCGGGCCCGCCTCGCCGCCGGTGCGCTGAGGACCCGGGTCCAGGCGGTGCGCCGCGCTGACCGCCTGGGCTCCCGCTCCCGGCCGCGCGCCGTCGCCGTGCCCGCTACCCCGAGGTCTCGTCTGCGGCCGACCCGTACGGACCGGAAGGCCGGCCGTGTCCCCGAGCAGGCGACCGACGTCGCCGCGATGAATCAGACCCGCGCCACGTTCGAGGCCGCCGCCGCCAAGATGGCCGCCAAGCTCACCGACGGCGTCCGGGACCGCGCCGTCGCCTCCGTACCCCGACTTCAGCCCACCGCGCCGGCGACCCCGCCGACGCACCCCCAGCAGCTCTCGCCGTGCCGAACCCCAGGAGTCGCATGAGCACCCCGGAACAACCCAGCTTCGAGGATGCCCTCGCTCGGGCCCGCGAAGCCTCCAAGGAGTGGGCCGCCGTCCTTGAGGAGCCGCCGCCTTGGGAGCCGGTCTGGAGGCGGCCCCGGAAGCCGAAGTCGAAGGCGGAGAAGGAGCGGGAGCTGCGCAAGCAGCACAGGCGGTTCCAGGACGCCGGCCGCCGTCGCCTCGCCGCCGGGGAGTCCCGCCGGCCCCGCGCGCGGCAGGGCCGGATCGGGAACGCCGCCGCCCGCCGCGACGCTCGCGCCCTGTCCCGGGTGCGGCACTGCACCGCCTGGCTGTGGTGACGGAGACGCCGTATCCGATGCGTACCACACCGGATGCTGCGCATCGTCATGCGCACCACGATGTCCCGCACCGCACCGGTGCGCACGCTGTCCGGCCGCATTTTGACCAGGTGCGGCTGGACGCGCGTTGTTCCTGGACCAGCCTCGCTACCGGCATGTTTCCCCTTGTCAGCTACCACTGTTGGGGCTAACGACAGGTACCGGGATTGGTGGAGCTGTCTCCGGTTGTTCGGGTGCTGTCGCTTCGATACTGCGTCTGGAACGACGGCATCAGGTGGGTCATCCTGGGCTTACCGGCCTTTTCCGTTTGTACCGACGTACCGGCCGGAAGAGGGAGCAGCATGGACGCCGACGACCGTGCGGGCATGTCGCCCGAGCACCTTGACAGGCTGGCTCGCGGGGTGTTGAGGGCCGCCCGTGATGCGGCCTGGGAGCTGCGACAGCCTCAGGACCCAGATCGGCGGACGTGGGCTCTCGGCAAGCTCGCAGGTCAGACACAGGCGATGCTGGGTCCCGACTTGCCGGACTATCCGCCAATCGGGGCTGCGGCGCAGGAAGGATTCGTCCGTACCGCTCTCGAGCTCGCCCTGCATGTGCGGGCGCACAGTTGGTCGCAGCGCGACCTCGGCGCGGTCGGCGTGCGGGGCCAGGACGATGTACCGCACCCGGGGGAGAGCCGGACGGCCGACGCCTTCGACGTCCTGGGGCGGCTGATGCTCCCGCACACCTCACCCGAGGGTTGGACTGCCACCCTCGTCACCGACCTGGCTCACGGCGACAAGACGCTGGAGGCGGCGGTCAAGCTGGGCAAATACGTCCTGCACCCCACCTTCCTGCTCTTCACCGACGACGCGACCCGGGTCGTCGGTGAAGCTCTGCACAGTCTCAACGTGCGCCGCCTGCACGAGCTGACCAACACGCTGCGCCACTACGCTGGAGCCGCCCCTCAACTCCCGCCAGCGGTGACAGTGGTGGCGACCCCGCTCATCATGGAAACGGCGTCCGACGTGCCGGAGAGCGTTTTCCACGCGCCGCCGCCGGGCTACCGGGGCGAGACCGAAACGGCGTCCGACGTGCCGGACACCGACGTTCACATGCCGCCGCTGTACTACACGGGCGAACCCGAAACGGTGTCCGGCGTGCCGGAGACGGTTTTCGACCACATGCCGCCGCTGGGCTACCCGGGCGAGACCGAGACGGCGATCAACAGAATGTCCCTCGTGGACGAGCCCGACGACTTGGACATCGACATCCCCGGGCCCGACCGTGACGGACGCGGCCCTCGTCGGTTCGGCTTCTGACTGGAACCGCCGGTGCGTACTCGGGACGCGCTTCCTCCAGGCTCCCCCCGCCAGGAGGTGCGCAGTGTTCGGTGAGAATGCGCAACCTTCGCTACGGGAGGTCAACTGCCGTCCGTGATGATTACGGCTCGGTATCGGCACCCGGCGGAGTGTCACACGGACGGCTTTTTCGACACCTCTAGCAAGTGACGGCGGGATTCTGTCCGGAGTCCCGCGCCACCTGCGTGAGGAGCCTTCTCATGACGTACAGCAGCGCCCGGCAGCCTGAACCCGAGCCGCACCCCACTTGGTCAAGGGGTACCGAGTACCCGTCGGGCGGCCCGGGAAGCAGTGCCGCGAACGATTCCAACGTCGTGCCCATCACCGCAGCTCACACCGCCCGCCAAGGGGCCTCCCGGCACGCCGACACCCCTCTCCCTTCCCCCGAAGAGTCAGCGAAGGGGAAGAAGTCCACTCCCACGGCCGTGAAGGTTCGGGCCGACGCGCTGCGGATGCTGGGGTGCGTGCGGATAGCCACGGCCCGGCAGATGGCTCAGGTGATCACGGCAGAGGACAAGGACGGCCGGTCGTACGTGCGCAGGGCGATGTCGAAACTGGCGGAGCTCGGACTGGCGGAGACGAACGGCAAAGACGGCAAGCACCCGATCTGGAACCTGACCCCGGCAGGGCAGAAGGCTCTGGCCGACGGCAACGAGCTGCCGCCCCGCCCGAAGGCCGGCACCGGAGCGAAGGCCGTTCGCGCCGGGTTCGGCCCGCACGGCGTCGCGGTGACCGACACGATCCTCGCCTACACCGCCACGTTCCCCGCCGGCGGCCGTGAGCATCTGACCGACTGGCAGGTGGAGGTGAACCACGCCATCAAGGAGATCGGCCTGAGCTTCAACACCGACGCCGTGCTCGCCGTGCCGACCCAGACCAGCGAGGTGCGCCTTTTCGAACTCGACAACGGCACCATGTCCCAGGCCCGCCTCGCCAAGGAGGTCTGGGACTACGAGCGCTACGCCGGGCACCGCGTCTGGGAGGGAGCCCGCGGCACCAACGGCCGCACGTTCCCGTTCTGGCAGCGCCACCGCTACACCCGCTCCGAACGCTTCCCGCGGCTGCACGTCGTCCTAACGGGCAAGGAGGAGCACCTGCTCGACAACCGCCGCCAGGCGCTCACCGCCGACGTCCGAGGCATCGCCATCGCGGTGTGGGTGAACACCCTGCCCCGGCTGCAGCGCGGCGAGCCCTGGTACGAGATCGGCGTCGACGCCCCCGACCGGCGCCGCGACCGCTACCCGGAGCCCATAGGCCGCTGAGGGGAGCAGGCCCGCCGGAGACGACGACGCTCCTCACCCGACAGCCGTGGGGGGAGCGTCGTCCTGCGGCCTTTTCAGCCGAAGCCTGACGGCGGCGCGGGCCCGCCCGCCACGGTTGACCCGGAGTCCCCACCACAGCCGGCCCGGGGGCCGATATTAGGGTTCCTAACGCCGCAGACCCCGTGGGCGATTCGCGCGAGGCCGCGCAGCTGCACCACCAGGCGGTGCCAGGACCTGTGACTCGGCTGTTCTGAAGGAGATTCTGGTGACCGAGGTCCCCCGTGCGGGCTGATCGGGGAGCCGGATTCCGCGGACTACGCCCTCACGGGCGACCGAGGACACGTCGACTGGACCCGGCCGGTGACCGTGGGCTGCGGCTTCTGCCCTACCCACACCCAGATCACCAACAGCGACATCCTGGACCGCGACACCGAGCATGCCTGCTCCCGCTGCGGCACCCGCACCGCCTGCCCGGCAGACGCCGATCGGGTCATCCGCTGGGGCTGCGGCATCAACGAACCCGGAGCCGCTTCTGTCGGGGCCCGCGCGACCTACCGGCAGGACGTTGAGCGCGGCGCCGATCAGTGGGCCACCGCCCGCGTCCGCGTTGCCAAAGAGGACGCACGCGCCCGTTTGACACTGCCCGGCTGGGCCTCGTAGCCCTCACCTGGCCCGCAAAATCTGCCTCAATGTCAGTGGCGGTGGCCACACTTGATCCATGACGCTCGATCGTGCCGACGCGGCACCGCCGCTGCTGATCCCCTCCAAATCGGCGATCAACCCGATGGTGCTGGACCGGCCGATGCTGCTGCCCGTCCTCGACGCCAACGCCCTCCTGGTCGAAGCCTGCGTGCTGGCCAAGAACAACGGCCGGCACAACAGTGTCACCACGCTGGCCGCGACCGGCCGTGCCACCCCGTACATTGCCGCGCACGTTCCTGGTGAGGTCGACGAACACCTCGCCAGGCTGGCCGCCCACTTCGAGGTGCCCGAACGCCAAGCGCGTCACGTGCTCAACCGGCAGATCCTGCCCGCCCTTCGGGTGGTCGACCTGGAGATCCGTGATCACCTGTCGCCGCGGACCCGGCACATCCTGCACGTCGACTCGGACATGCCGCGCAGGCACAGAGGCGATCCGGACGACGCGCCCACGATGGCGCTCGCAGAGTTCCTCGGACCGTGCGTCATCGTCACCCAGGACAGCGTCTTCCACCGCTTCGGGTACGCCGTCATCGACTGGATCCCGGTCGTCCAGAGCATGATGCGCGTCGCGGGCCTGGAGGCCACCGCCGCGAACGCGCTGGTACTCATCGACTGGGTACTGCGGCTGTCCGGCGCGGGCGCTCACCGCCTGGTCGTCCTCGCCGGACGCAACCCGCTGCTCGCGACGGCCGCTGTGGCCGGGCTGCTGGGGTGGTGCTACCGAAACGGCTACCTGACCCGCGACAACTGGGGGCGGCGCCTTACGCGGGCCGGGGAGGCGACGGTGCCCCTGCTGGAGCTCGCCGACGCGGCGATGACCGAGCACCAGGCGCTCAGCGACTCGCTCCTGGTCGTGGAGCCCGCGCACTACCCCACCCGCGAGCAGCTGGCCGCCCGTCACCTCGCGCGCTGCGGCCGACCCCTGACGCCCGGCGAGCTGCGCGACGCGCTCGCCCGGCGCGGCCACATCATCTCCGCCGCACAGCTGAAGCGGGACATGCAGACCCACAGCGCGTTCGTCCGCGCTCCCGGCGACCTGTGGACCATCGGCCGTCCGGTGCGACAGCAGACCTGACCCGAGCACGCCCGAGACACAACCGCGGGACCACACTGCGGGACGGCTCCCGAAGTCGCCGCGCCACCCGGCGGGATGACGAAGGCCACGGCGCGCACTGCGCCCTGGCCACGGCGTACTCAGGTACTCCGATGTCATCAACCGGAAGGCAGCCATGAGGCTCAACAGGCAGCAGGAGAAGGAATCGACGCGGGAAAACTATGACGGCTACCCGGGAGACCTGTGGTACACGATGTCCCGTCTCCACGCAGCCCACCCCGAGCCGGTCGGCCGCAGCGTGCCGTTCGAGCGGCCGTCGGCGCTGCTGTCGTTCATGGAGCCGGACGACATCGTCCTCGCGGCGCGGGTGGGACTGTCCGGGACAGAGACGTTGGGCCACCTTCACGACCTGATCAATACGGTGACGCGCAGCCTCTCCGGGGACAGTCGGATCAGCGAGTCCGCTCTCGTGCCCGACATCGAGCTGGAGGTCATGGTCGGCAGGAGGCAGGAGGCAGGAGGCAGGAGGCAGGAGGCAGGAGGCAGGAGGCAGGAGGCAGGAACTGGCGCTGCGCACCGGCCACATCGCAGGCCTCACCAAGCTCCTGCGGGAATCCATCGGCACCCTCGGCATCAGCACTCCCGGCGCCCGCACACCCGTGGCCGGCCAGTGCTTCCACTGCGAGGGGACCGAGCATGCCCGCCCGCTGTGGGAGCGGCCGCGGACAGTCCCCATCGACCTCTCGCAGTTCCCGTACAGCGCTCGCGGTGGTGCTGAGCGGGGCGGGAATGAGAAGCCCCCGGCAGCCGCGGGTTCACGGCGGTCGCCGGGGGCTTCGTGGTGTCGCCCGGAGCCGACGGGGGTGCGGCGCCGGGCGACGATCAGGGGGTTGAGGAACAACGACGTCAGGACGTGCGCTAAGCCCTTTGGCTCGCACGTCCCAAGTCGCTTTGAACCGCAGCTCACGGAGACTGCCTTACCCCCGCTCTTCGTTCTCCACCTGTGCAATCCGTGCTGTGACGGTCGGGTCTTTGGCCAGGCCAGGGGAGAGCTTGGTCGTTGAGTCGATCACAGCAGACACCACCTGCTTGGCGTACAGCCGTGCCGCGCCGGTCACGTCGGTGCCGGTCAGGTCCGCGCCGGACAAGTCCGTGCCGTACAGGTGCGCGCCGAACAGGTCCGCGCCGGTCAGATCCGCCTCGGTCAGGTCCGTGCCAGTCAGGTCCGCGCCGGTCAGGTCCGCGCCAGACAGGTCTGCCTCGGACAGGTGAGTGCCGCGCCCGGCCGGGGCCGGCGCCGAACCAGTCGGCCACGCCCGCATCGGCTATGCCCGCGCGTCCACCGCCCGTCAGTCCCTCGACTCCCAGCTCGACTCCCTCGAACAGGCCAAGGTCACCCGGGTCTTCTCGGAGTAGGTCTCAACCCGCGCGGCCAAACGGCCGGAGCTGGAGAAGGCGGTCACCCTCGCCCGCGAGATCCGCGCGTCCGGCGTCGCCGTGCGATGGTGGTCCACGAGCACAAGCGACTCGGCCGCGGCATCGACCTGGCCATGCTCGCCGAGGAGCTGCGCGCCAGCGACGTCGGCCTGGAGTTCCTCACCGGAGAACTTCAGGGCTCCCACGATCCCGGTGGTGTCGTCTTCACCGTGCTTGCCGCGTTGTCGGGCATGGAGCGCGAGTACATCCGTGACCGGACGCTGGAGGGCCACGAGTCAGCGAGGAAGCGCGGCAAGTCGATCGGTGGCGCGAGCGTCACCGACGACGACATGCTCGGTATGGCGCTGCACCTTCGGGACCAGGAGCTGAGCCTGCGCGAAATCGCGGCCCGGCTCGTCATCACCAAGGGAGCCAGGAAGGGCCAGCATCCCTCCCCGGCGACCGTCATGCGAATGCTGCGCGAGCACGATGAACGGACGGGCGTGACGGAGCCTGTGGCGGCGCTGGAAGCCGCTGAGAGCGTCTGAGGAGAGTCATGTCGGCAGAGAAGGGCCCTGGAGCTGCTCACGAGCAGCTCCAGGGCCCTTCGGCGCTCTTGGGCTTCTAGTCTTCTTCCGAAGGGTGATAGAGCCGTACGAAGTTGGAGACGGTGGTCGGGTCGTCGGCTTCACCGGTGAGATCGACATCAGCGGGCTTGATGTTGCCGTCGGCGTAGACGAGCCAGGCGGTGAGCGGGTTCGAGCTCAGGGAGCCGTCCTCGTCACGGAACTCCGCTCGCCAGCCAGCACCTGGCAGGGCAGCAACGACGGGAGGGTCGACGGGGACGACATCGTGGAAGTTGCTCCATGAGCTGGCCCTGATGAGCGAGGCGCCGTCCCTCCCGATGACGAGCGGATGACCGTCTTCGTCCCAGGCGATGACGCGCTTGGTGGTGTAGTGCTTGTGCCCAGCGTTCTCGTGCTTGTAGCGGGCTTCGTAGGGCTGGTTGGCCGGGATCACGATGTCTCCAAGACGGTGCGGTACGTGTTGCTGGCCGCGCCATCTTGCGGTGCCGGACACCCTGTTGGGGCCTGATCGTCAATGTTTGTCCTGGGCTCGCCTACGGGCGCGCACTCGTGGACCTGCCCAAGTTGCGAATTCTCTCGCCTGGCTGGCATCGCGCGCGCCCGCGAAGGGACGGCCCAAAAAGTCCAGAAACCCCGCCCGCTGGGTGCCCCGGCCCGGCGTAAGAGGTCGATCCAGACAAGTAGTCGGCGTGCGGCCTCATCGGGTGGACACCCGATGGCCTGACACGCAGGAAAGCCCGGCACCGAAGTGCCGGGCGTCCATGCCTCCTCAAGCTCTTTAGTTACTTCCTCGGCGGAATCACCGCCGCCAGACCCCACGCAGCGGCAGCCGCCTCCAGAAGGTCCTTCCCCCCGTCCTTCCCGGCGACGAGGAAGATCAGCCCGATGACGAAGGACACTGTGCCGCTCAAGATCAGCCCCACACGGAGCACGGTGCGGGTGATCATCGTCGCGGCACGGCGACGCAGTACGAACTGGGACCGACGGAGGCGCCGGCGCTCCCGCTTCGAGGCCTGACGCTGCTCTGTCAGGCAACTGAGCTGGTGGTCGACCGCAGCCAGCAGCTTGTCGATTTCCTTGTGGTCCGGGGCGGGCTGGTCGGGCATGCTGAACATGTGGTGGGTGCCTTCCATGAAGGGGCCCGTTGTCACTCGCCCGCGGTTAGTGGCCGGGTTGGGCGTTGTGGCTCTGGTGCCGTTTTCGCGTACACCAGACATGAGTAGGCCGGGCCCCAGAAAGTGGGGCCCGGCCTCTCGGTGGTTCAGCTGTGTTTGGTCAGTGGTGCCTCATGTTCCTTGGTGCTGGCTCGGCTGTGTTTGGTCAGTGGTGCCTGATGTCACTTGGTCGTGTCGAAGACGGCTAGCAGTGCTTGGTCGTGTTGAAGAGAATCAGCACTGCTTGCCGGTGGGCCAGGCAGGTGCGGTCGGTACGGCGTGCACGCTGTTCCGGTTCGTCAGCCGACGACGCAGGGAGAGGTACGCCATTTCAAGCGCGAGGATGCAGTGGTCGGCTCGGCGGACGACAAAGGTCCACAAGGCCACGAGGATCGCGCCGAAGAGGTGGATAACACGGTTCATGGAGTGGTGCTCCTTCGAGTGGGCTGCTGGCGTGAGTGCTACGAGTGGCTTCTGTTGGCGCAGGGGCCACTCGCCGTCGGGTATCCGGTCGGATCCCCGCTCGGCCCTACGGCCGCATGATCCGGACGAGGGTGCCGGACCCAGAGGCGGCCGCAGAGCCGCGGAGGGAACCGCGCGGCGGTTACTCCGGATTGAGCCTCCGGAAGATGGCGGTGCGGATTCCGGGGTGGCCGAGCTTCTGCTTCGCCGAGTAGAACGCGGACTTCACGGCGTCCTCGCTGATCTCCAGCGACTCGGCGACGGTCTTGATGCTCCACTTCAGTCCCGAGCGGAGGACGAAGATACGAGCCTCGTGCGGTGTCAGCTCCGGCACGAAGTTCTCGACGAGACCCTTGATGCGGGCGTCGGTCTCTTCGTCAAAGACCGGGGTGTTCTTCTCGAGGAGGTCGATGTCGTGACCGATGAACTGCTCGGCCCGTGCCTTGACCTTCTTGAGGACCTTGATGGCCTCGTTCTTGCAGGTCTCGCGCACGTACCCACCGAGCTTGTCGACCGGTCCCTTGAGGAGGCGGCGCCACATGGCCAACCTGGTCTCCTGCCATACGTCCTCGCGAAGATCCCAGGAGACGTACCGGTAGGCGATGAAGAGACAGGTACGCCGCATCGCCCCCACCTCCTTCCACTGCTCGCGGGACGCCTCAGGCAGCAGCTCCTCATCCCACCCGCCGATCGTCTCCACCGTGAACTGCTTGGGCACGGACGTACGCCGAGTGCCCTTCGGCTCCTTGACCCCGTTGGGATCCTGCGGCTTCCGCATCATGCTGGCGACTCCTGACCGGGGGACCGGCGCTCGGCACACCCGTTCGGTGAGGTGCGCGTCTACGAGCTAAGAGGCCAACGCCCATCAAAAAGTGGGGAACTCGCCCAAAAAAGTTGCGGCCCGCAACCAGAGGCGCGACCCGATTCCTACTTCAGGCCCTGCCCCCGGGACGGCTTCGGCTGCGGGTGCTCGGTGCCGGCTGATCGGTGCTGGGCGGCCTGCTTCGCGTGCTGTGCCTGCTGATGGGCGCGGCGCAGGGTCGCCTCCCGGTCGTGCAACTGCGGGAACTTCTTGGCGATCATTGTGCGCAGGGCCTTCTCGGCGCGGGCGTCGGCGGCCTGGGCGCGGTTGCTGGCCGCGTATCCCCGGAACTCGCCCGCCTTCCTGGTAGCGCGGCCGACGTCGTCGCGGTCGCGCTTGTCCATGTTGTGGCCGCGGCGTTCGGCGACGGAGCGCATCTCCACGAGCCGTTCGGCGACCTTCTCCACGGGGTCGGGCACCGGCGTACCCGCCACACCGAAGCTCTCGGCGAAGCGGCTCGCCTTCACCACGTCCCATGCATCTCGCAGTTCCTGCCGGGCGTCCCGCTTCGTGTCGGCCTCCAGCTGGAGGTACCCGGCGCGTTCCCCGGACAGGCGCCCGGTCAGCTTGCGGTACTCCTTCAGCGACGTGCCCGCCAGACGCAGCGCGACGCGGCCCTTGCCCTCGTTCTCGGCGAGCTTGGCGAGCTGCCGGGCCTGGTCATCCGCGTGCCCGGCCGCGGCGAACGCGGTCTCCAGATGCCCCCGGGCGGTGGCGACATGGGCGTCCGCCTGGTCGAGGACCTTCCCGGCCTCGGCGGCGAACTGCTGCCCCTGGGTGGGCTGGCCGGTGGCCTTCTTACGGTCGAGACGCGCAGCGAGCTCCCGGGCCTTGGTCTGCGCCTCGGCGGCGACGGCCTCGGCGTCGGCACCGAGCCGGTCGGCCTCGGCGATGAGCCGGTTCAGCTCCTGGGGAGAGGCGGTGCCGTAGACGCGCTTCGTCCACGAGGGGACCGCGCGTTCCTCGGCACCGGCCTGGATGCGGGCGAGCAGCTGCTTGGCCTTCTCCTCGGCACGCCCGGCCTCGTCCTCGCGCTGGGCTTCGTTCTGCGCCTGGCGGGAGGACAGGGACACCGACTTGGCCCGTCCTGCCTGTGCCATGCGGGTCTGCCGGAACCTGCGCTCGGACTCGGCGCGGGCCTCCTCGGCGGACAGGTCGTGCTGCCGGGGCAGCGGCGCGGGTGCCGGCGGTTCCTGCAGAAGGTCGGAGACCATGCCGTCCGGCCGGGACTGTCCCAGGAAGCGGGCGAAGGCGTCGATGGCCCGCTCCGTGCGTTCCTTCTCCGTGCGGGACTCTCCGAGCTGGCTTCGTAGGTGACAACCGACTCCATTTATAGGTCTCTTCTGACTCCACGTGAGGGGTTCACGGCCCCGTTCTGTTGGTGAGATTTGACTCCACCTAGGCGTCTCGATTGGCCCGGTCATGGGCTTGCCGGGGGTGTGCTTCTCCCGTTCTACGCGCGCCGTCCGCGTCACCGGGCTGTTTGGTCGGGCGAACATGAGAGCTCGTGAACGGACAGCCAGCTCGATGCTGTGCTTCGGCGCCGGAGCGAGCCGGCGGAGGGGACCCCTATGTCAGCCGCTTGTCCAGCAGGCAGCGGGCATGCCAAGATCACCGCTGACTGCGAGCACTCACAGAGCTGGAGCTGAAGCCAATTGGATGCGGGCGAGTTCGCTACGTGAGCCGCCGATGCACCGAATGCATCACCCGGCGTGCCCCCGTTTTCGGGCCCGGGTGATATCGGCGGCATGTCCGAGTCTTTACATGCCTTCAGAGGGAATCTTCAGATGGACTTCGACGTCCAAAACCATGCGCGCACTCGCGCCCTGCGTTCCGACGGTCACGTGCGGAGCGGCCCGTTCGTGGTGCGCTATGACCGGAACTGGCCGAGCCCGTTCGCCAACTACGCGATCCCGGATGACGGGGCCGCGCCGATTGCGAGCGAGGTCAGCGCCCTCATCAGTACGTTTCGCACGCTCAATCGGGTGCCGCGTCTGGAGTACCTGCCCACCTGCGCGCCGCAGGTCGAACCGGCCCTGCTCGCGGCGGGCTTCACGGCCGAGAACCGCGCCGCGGTCATGGCCTGCTCAGCTGAAACACTCATCACCCCCGGAGCGGCAACCGACGTCCTGATCACTGAGCCAACCGATGACGCCGGGCTCTACGCCACCGCGATGGTGCAGCACGCTGGGTACGGTCAGCCGGGTGAGCCGACAACGGGTGAGACCGCCTGGCTGCGCGACACCGTCGACAGTGGCGGCGTGGTCGCCCTGGCCAGCGTCAGCGACGGCACGGCGGTCGGCGCGGGCGTCTGCTCATCGCCGGTGGACGGCTTGAGTGAGTTGGCTGGCCTCGCGGTCGCCGTGAGCTACCGGCGGCGCGGTATCGGCGCGGTGGTCTCCGCCTATCTGACCGCTGCGGTCCTGGATCGCGGCTGCAGGATGGTGTGGCTGGAGCCAGGAGATCCTGGTATCGAGAGGATCTATGCCCGGATCGGCTACCGAACCGTCGGCGAGAAGCTCAATATTTCCCTGCGATAGGCCAGCGGGGGCGGGCGCGAGGACCCCGCGACCCGCCCCACAGCTTCGTCAACCGGCGTCCGCGGCCGCCGCCATCTGTTCGGCGCGGGCCCGGGTAGCGGCCAGCCGGTAGGAGTCGGTGCCGGTCTCGATGATGTTGCCGCCGAACGTCAACCGATCCACGATGGCCGCGCAGAGCCTTGGATCCGTAAAGGTTTTGGTCCAGCCCCCAAAGGATTCGTTGGAGGCGATCGCTACAGAATTCTTTTCCTCACGCTCCGTCAAAACCTGGAACAGCAGCTCCGCCCCGCGACGGTCAAGCTCCATATAGCCGAGTTCGTCCAGCTATGCGGATATCCGCATAGATAGACCTATGCCGAGACCGCGACTATGCCGGAGCCGTGTGCGTTGTTCCGCTCCTTCGTGGGGTTTCGGCTGTGCATGGCTCTGCATAGTTTCCGTGCCGGGCAGCCTCCGTGAGCGAGGGGGCAGGGTGCTCCCGCGAGGGGGTGACGATGCCGTTCGGAAGTACGCGTCGGAAGGCGGGTGTCCTGACCGCACAGGTCGAGTGCTACCGGGCATGGTTGGCGGAGCGCGGGTACACGGCCCAGACCTCCAGGAACATGCTCAAGGATCTGGGGCAGGTGGGACTGTGGCTTTCGGAGCAGGGCCTCGATGCTGCTGATCTGGACGAGGGGCGGCTGAAGCAACACCTTTCCGACCTGCGGAAGTCGGGTCGTTGCCGGGTGGCTGGGCCGCGCGGCATGGTCCCGCTGCTGACGTTCTTGCGTGAGGCCGGAGTGGTGCCAGTGCCGCGGGTGACACCGTCGCCGGCGGAGGATCTGCTGGAGCGGTACAGGTGGTGGATGGAATCCGAGCGTGGCCTGTCGGCGTCGACGATGCTGCGCTACGGGAACACCGCCCGGCGCTTCCTGACCGAACAAGCGATGGCCGACGGGGAGTTCGCGCCGTACGGTCTGACCGGGGCGGACCTGAACGCGTTCCTGCTGCGGGAGTGTTCCAGGGTCTCGGCGGGCTCGGCGAAGGGACGGGTGGCCGAACTGCGATCCCTTATGCGGTTCCTGCACCTGCACGGCGTCATCCCGATGAAGCTCGGCGGCGCGGTGCCTCCGGTGGGTGGGTGGCGCTTCGCCTCCGTGCCGCCGACGATGTTCAGCGGTTGTTGGACCACACTCCGCGCCAGGGAACGGTCGGCGTCCGCGACTACGCGATCCTGATGCTGGTCGCCAGGCTCGGGCTGCGCTCGATCGAGGTAGCCCGGCTATTGCTGAACGACGTGGACTGGCGTTGCGGCGAGATCGTTGTCCGCGGCAAGGGACGCCGTGAGGACCGGCTCCCCCTTCCGGCCGACGTCGGCGAGGCCTTGGTCGCGTACTTGTCCAGTGCAAGGCCCCGCCTGGATGCCCGTCACGTGTTCCTGACCTGCAGGGCTCCGCATGGTCCGATCCGGGCGGACCTGGTCGGCGACGTCGTGGAACGAGCCTGTCTGCGGGCCGGTTCGCCCAAGGTCGGGCCGCACCGGCTGCGCCATGCCCTGGCCGCCGACATGCTCCGCAACGGCGCCGGTCTCACGGCGATCGGCCAGGTTCTCCGGCATCAGGACCTGGCCACGACCGCGCTCTACGCGAAGGTCGACTTCATCGCGCTGCGCGCGGTCGCACAGCCCTGGCCCGGGACGGAGGCGGCATGACCGATCTCCACCAGGCGCTTGCTGACTACCTGCGGCTTCGCCGTTCGCTGGGGCACCAGATGGCCGAAGCGGCGTATCTGCTGCCGGACTTCGTGAGCTTCATGGACAACCGCGGCGAACAGACCGTGACCGTGGCCGCCGCGCTGGACTGGATGAAGACCCGCGAGCCCGAGGTGGTCAGGACGGTCAGCCCTCGACGGATCACCGCGGTCCGCGGGTTCGCCCGCTATCTGAGCGGAACCGACCCGGCGACCGAGGTGCCTCCACTGGGGCTGGTGCCCTACAACCGGCGCCGGGGTCAGATCTTCCTCTACTCCGACGCCGACATCGCAGCGATCATGGCCGCGACCGAAGACACCATCCCTCAGCCATTGCGGGCGGCGACTTATCACACGCTGATCGGGCTGCTGGCCGCGTCCGGCCTGCGCATCGGCGAGGCCATCAAGCTGGATCGCGACGACATTGACTGGACCCAGGGCGTGCTGCACATCCGCGAGTCCAAGTTCGGCAAGTCCCGGCTGGTCCCGCTGCAGGACAGCGCCACGAACGCGCTGCGCGAGTACGACAGGCTTCGCAAGGATCTGATGCCCAGGCCCAAGGACCCCGCGTTCTCCATCTCCCTCACTGCCAAGCGGCTCATCTACGCCTGCGTTCATCCAGTCTTTCGGGCCCTGGTCGACGCCGCCGGCGTCGGCCGCGACGCCCCGCACAGACCGCGACTGCACGAGCTGCGACACACCTTCGCCGTTCGAACCCTGCTGCACTGGTATCGCACCGAGGACAACATCCAGGCACGGATCCCGTCACTATCGACCTATATGGGACACCGCGAACCGGCCTGCACCTACTGGTACTTGTCGGCGGCGCCGGAACTGCTCGCTCTGGCCGCCGCCCGCCGCGACGGCGTCCGGAAGGCGGCCCGCTCATGACTCTGATCGCACCCACCTTGCAGGCATTCTTCATCGACCGGCTTGCCCGCCAGCGCCAGGCCAGCCCGCGTACCATCGCCGCCTACCGCGACGCACTCCGCCTCCTGCTCGGCTTCGTCCAGCAGCGGACCGGAATTGCTCCGGCGAAGCTGGACTGGAACGACCTGAACGCGGACGTGATCTCCACGTTCCTGAATCACCTGGAGGACGAGCGCGGCAACAGCACGAGAACGCGCAACGTCCGCCTGACCGCGATCCGCTCCCTGTTCTCCTACGCTGCCCTCCAACATCCCGAACACGCTCTGCTCATCCAGCGGGTCCTGGACATCCCGCCGAAGCGGTACGACAAGAGGACCGTCACGTTCCTGACCAGCCCAGAGGTCGACGCGCTGCTGACCGCGCCGGATCCGAAACGATGGGAAGGACGACGGGACAAAGCCATGCTGGCACTGGCTGTCCAGACCGGCCTGCGCGTCTCCGAGCTCACCAGCTTGAACTGCGGCGACATCACTCTGGGCGACGGCGCCGCCGTCCGCTGCGAGGGGAAGGGACGAAAGGAGCGCAGCGTCCCGCTCGACCGTCCCGTCCAGAACCTGCTGGACTCCTGGCTCAACGAACGCGCCGGCCGCAGTGGCGACCCCCTGTTCTGCACCCGCACCGGCCGGCGCCTCAGTCGCGACGCCGTCGCGCAACGCTTGAGCACCCACGCCAAGACCGCGGCGCGAACCTGTCCGTCTCTGCTTGACAAGAGCATCCACCCGCACGTCCTGCGGCACAGTTGCGCGATGTCGTTGTTGCAGGCCGGAGTGGACACCACGGTCATCGCGCTCTGGCTCGGCCATGCCGGCGTCCGCTCCACCGACGCCTACGTCCACGCCGACATGACCATCAAGGCGAAGGCGCTCGCGCTGACTGCGCCCGTCACCGCCCGGCCGGGCCGCTACCGGCCCACCGACAAAGTCTTGGCCTTCCTCGGCCGCTTGTGACTATGCCGAGGAAACTCAAATGGTTTGCTTCCCCGAGGCCGGGCTGAGAGTGTCGGAGCGACATACGGGCAGTCGAAGGAGCAGACGGTGGCGCTGGTCAAGAAGGGTTCTCGGCGCATCGTCGTGGACGGCGTCACCTACCGCTGGCGCGTCCGCCATAAGCCGACCTACTGCCAGTCAAACGGCTGGGGTCCGCTGACGTTCGCGGTCGAGGACGCCACCGACCCGGGAACCGTTCTCGTCGTCGAGACCGGCTCGCACCACCCCGAGAACTGGTTCGGTCTGACGACCAGGCCAGTCGTTCCCGCTGATGTCGCCCAGGCCATCCGGACCGCCCTCGCGCAGGGATGGACGCCACTCGCCAACGGATCACCCTTCCATCTCGACGTCTCAAACGCAGACCAGACAGGCGAGGATGCAACCGTCGCCAGCGGATTGTCGGCATAGTCGCGGTCTCGGCATAGATCAATCTATGCGGATATCCGCATAGATAGACGAATTAGGCTATATGGAACTTGATCGCAGGGGCGCCGAGCTGCTGTTCCAGGTCCTGACCGAACGCGAGGAGAAGAACAGCGTCGTCATCGCCTCCAACGAGAGCTTCGGCGGATGGACGAAGACGTTCAGTGATCCGAGGCTCTGCACGGCCATCGTCGACCGGCTCACCTTCGACGCGGCCATCATCGAGACCGGCACGGACTCCTACCGACTCGCCCAGACCAAAGCCCGAGCGGAACAAGCCGCCACAGTCTGACGCCACCAACATCGACCCGAGCCAGACGGACAGCCCTTGGTCGGCCCGCCCACTCCGACGCTCCGCCGGAGTGGGCTCATCGACCGGGCATCAGCTCGGCCACGGCAGCACGGAGAGCTCGGGCCACTGGCTTCTCCACCGCAGTGCCTTGGCCTCATAGACGGTCTGCGGGGCAAGCGCCGGATTGGGCCGGACAACGAGGTTGAACACGTCGGAGAGTCCATGGGGGGCATAGACGCGCCATCGTCCGTCCGGCTCCAGCCGCACCCCCAAGCAGCACGTCGTCGCGGCAAAGGAATCGATCGCCGACTCGGTGGATTCGTGCGGGGCGCAGGGCACGCCGAACTTCTCCTCATACCAGAGGTGCACGCGTGCTTCGTTGCGGATCTCCACCTCGGCCGGCACCCCGTCGAACACCTCCTGCCCAGCTTTGATCACCGCGTCTTCCGCCTCCCAGGACAGATCGGAGCTGTCGAAGTAGAAGACGTCGTAGTCCTTGATGCCGCTGGTCGGCGGCTTGTCGGTGACGACGTTCCACACCGTCTGGAACAGGCAGCCCGCGGTCACATACCAACCGGGCAAGTCGAGCGTCGCGGTTCTGGCCAGCACATCCGTCAAGATCTCGTTGCGGGAGAGGACCGTCTGCAAGACGTCCAGTTGCTCATCAAGGGGAAGTCGACCAATCACTGGTTCTGACTATCACGACGAGTTCGCCCAAAGCGATGAGCTGGCGAGAGCGACCGCGCGGACGCGCTCTCGGGTCTGCACCCCTCCGCGCACGCCTGAGTGACACTCAAACTCATCGACACTCGACGCCTGTTCGGCCCTCAACTGACATCCAGACTCATCGACAAACGACACTCGTTGAGAGCTTCGCAGCCAGGCGTCCGGCAGCTGCGCGGCGCCGGCCACGACCTCGGGAAACGCGGGCCTCATCTGGGTGCCGCGCCGCGAGCGCAGCACGTCCTGGCCGCCGTCGACGGACAGGCCGGCGCGGAAGGCGTCCCATTTCGGTTCTGCGGCCGACATCGCCGGCAGGGCGGGGCCGCGCACGGCGTCGGTGAGCATCGGCGCTGGCAGAGTCCATGTCATTCCCGATGCCTTCCATCCAGTCGGGCGGTGGGCGTGGGCAGACAACACTCATGCAGCTATCGGGTCAAGTAGCTGGTGTGAGAGGGGGCAGCGCTCTACGGACCGGCAGGGGTGTCATTCGAGATGTTCCATCCAGATGATCTCGTCGTAGCGCTCCACAGCGGTGTCCTCACGGTGGACCATCCACAAGTACTCGAAGCCGCTGTCGTGGTGGAGATGGGCGAAGAGCCTCCAGACAGACGCCTTCCGCACTATCTCGTCAGTGAATTTCCAGTCCCAGTCGTCGTCGAGATCGATCAGTTCGAGCTCCAATGGACCCGCAGATGCGATGTTGAGCATCACACCTCCGAGCTGCAGGGACCTGTCGGAAGCAAGATAACCGTCAGCCAACAGCTCCATGGGACCGTGACACCGCCGGTACTCCGACATTGCTTCTTCAAGGGCGGGATGCATCGTCACGGGATGCTCACTGTCCTTGGTGTACGTGTACCACTCCGCGTGCGTCCACGCCGCATAGGCGTGCAGCTCCCCGCTGTCCTCCGGATCCGTCAACTCGTCGGCGTAGGGACCCGGGAGCCACCGCGGTGACAACGACGGCTCCAGCACCACAGAACCCGAACCGGGAAGCCCGAGCCCCAGGTCCAGGTGCCGGTCAGGAAGAGCGGCACAGTCGACAAAGACCACCATCTCTTCCTCGCGCTCCCACCTGCCGACCGGCGCACCCGCCTTGTCCCTGTTGATCACCACGCACGGCCGCAGGCACCGCAGAATCTCATCGACGGCACCCTGTGAAACCCCGCTCGCGCGCGCGGCTTCCATGAATTCCTCACGACTCAGCATGCGGCACATCGTGGCAGGGGCCACTGACAGCCAGCCGGACGACCGGCTCACCACCAGAGTCCATTGGCCGTATCCGGTAGCGCACGCGGTGGGTCGGTGCGGATGCCGGGTGGCAGGCGGCTGTGCGGCATACGGGAGCGGGTGCCCGCCCTGCTGGCGCGGCCGGGTGCGCCGTACTTTCCCCGGCTGCGGGCAGAGAGCGTTCCCGGCGGTGAGCGGTGCCCGGGGGCGGTGTACCGGCGGCCGAAGCGGTGGGGCAAACCCGGCCGGGCGGGCGGATCGTTTCTGTCGGTCTGTGGTGTACCCGACCGGGTGGAGCAGGTGTGGTCCGCGGCGTGCCGTGCGGTTGTCTGCGCTTGCCTGACGGCATGACCTCAACTGTGAAACGCCTTGTTGCGGCCGCCGCGCTGGCGCTCGTTCCCCTGACCCTCGGCGTTCCGGCTCAGGCCGGCGCCGTCCGCACGGCGTCTGTTGCGCAGAGTCAGTTGGCTGTAGCGGCGGTGGACTGTCCGGACGGGTACGTGTGCATCTACCCGGAGATCGACTTTGGGGGACAGCCGTGGGTGAAGCGGGCGGTGGACGGCAGCGTGAAGGATCTGCCCTCCGCGATCCGTGACCGTGGCAGCTCGGTGCGCAACAACTCCGGGCGTACCGCCCGCGTGTATGAGAAGCGGGACTACGCCGGGCGCTGGGTGTGCGTCACCAGGAGCGGCGGCTCCATCCACGACCTGCGCGGCTACAACCTCAACGACACCACCCGCTCTCTGCGCATCAACAACAACGACTGCGGCTGACCCGGCCGGGCACAGTTGCTTCCGCGTGCCGACGGCGCCATACCCCCTGAGCGAGGGGCGGCGCGCCGCGGGCTCGTTCGCCTCTCGGAAGTGGCGGAACAGAACACCACAGAACATCCTAAAGAGAGTAAATAGCCCCTGATATCAGGCACGTTGGATGCGTGCAGCCAGAACGGCGCCCGCGTACACGAGGGAGAAATTCATCCGCCCGGGCCGACGCCGCGTTGCCGGTCACCCCTCGGGCCCGGCTGCCGCGAACCGTTGCGCCGCCCGGTCGGCTGCCGTGCAGCAGAGCGCTCCGGTGCGGCGCCGAACTTCGGGAACGAACGCCGGAGATGGCCCGGACCGCGAAAGGATAGGGGTCATGATTCAGCTCCCCACCCTTGCCGCCGACCGGTCGGGCGACCGCACGGTTCAGCTCGCCGTCTCTCAGGCCCGGCGCTCCGAGCATCCGGACCGCACGACCTGGGGACCCGATGACACGGCGCCCGCGGATGATTACCGGGACTGGCGGGAGCTGGTTGTAGACGGCGAAGGTGACCTGTGGATCCGCATCACCGTCGACGGCCCGCACAAAAGGCGAGTGGCAGCTGCGCGGCTACAAGCCGCGGCTGTCCTTCGAAGAGAAGTGCACGCCGGTTCCGTGGCAGGGCCTGGCCGCCGCGTACGGACCGCTCACGGACCTCCCCGATGACTGGTACCGCCAGCGAGGCGAGATCCTGGAAGCGGTCGCCGGCGCGATGAGCGACATGGACGACATCCTCTTCCACGCCTGGGGCGCACACACGCTCGGCACCGACCGCGACCACGGCCCGCTGATCGGTGACGACGACACGGACGACGACATCGTCCGCCACGCCCAGAACGTCGCCGACCGGCTGTCCCAGCAGGCCGCCAAGATCCGCACGTCCCTGGCAGCGGCACACATGGTCACGCCTTCCGAGCGCGCGAGCTGATCGACCGCTGCTGGCCGGAGGCCGTTACGGCCGCGCCCGCCGGAGGCTGCCGCGGCCTGATAGCCGAGTGCGTCTTCGCTGTCCTGGACCGGTTGTGGCCCGGCGCGTCATGCGCTGCGTTTCGGCTTCGCCGCTGTCTTCCTGGCGGTCTTCTTCGCGGTGGTCTTCTTGGCGGCCGTCTTCTTCGTGGCTGTTGCCTTCTTCTTCGGGTGCAGTTCGTGGACGTCGGCGTTGCTCTCGCCGCGGGAGGTCCGGGCTTTTTTCACGGAGGCTTCCAGGGCGGCCATCAGGTCGACGACCTTCCCCTGGGGTGACGCCGGTTCCGGCAGTTCGGGGGGTGCGTGGCCGTCGCGTTTGGCTTTGATGACTTCGGCGAGGGCGTCGGTGTAGTGGTCCTCGAACTCGCTGCCTTCCAAGTTGTCGCGGGTCATGTGGTCGATGAGTGCCTGCGCGCCCTCGATCTCGTCGTCCGATACCTCTACCGCGTCGGGGGCGAGTTCTTTGGGGGAGCGGATTTCGTCGGGCCAGCGCATGGCGTGCAGGACGATCGCGTCGTCGCGGACGCGCAGCATGCCGAGGCGTTCGCGGCCGCTCCAGGCGTATTTGGCGATGGCGACCTTGGCGCTGCGTTCGAGTGCCATACGCAGCAGTTTGTACGGTTTGGCGGCGACGGGGCCGTCGGCCTGGAGGTAGTAGCCGTCGCCGACCTGCAGGGGGTCGATGGAGGCGGCGGGGACGAACGCGGCGATCTCGATGGCCTTCGCGGTGGGCAGCGGCATCTCGCGCAGTTCCTCATCGGTGACCGCGATGAGGGTGTCCTTGCTGATCTCGTACGCCTTGCCGATCTCGCCCTGCGGGACCTCGCGGTCCTCGATCTCGCAGATCTTGCGGACGCGGACCCGGCTCATGTCGTCGAGGTGGTACTGGTGGAAGCGGATCGCGTGGTTCTCGGTCGCGGACACCACATGGATCGGCACGGGCATGTTAACCGAACTAACCCTTGAGTATTCGCAGGTCAGCGGCCTCTTCTGCTAGCTTCCCGGGATGCTTCAAGGCGACCTCCCCGAAAGGGACTTAACCGCGTTCGTCCTGCCCGAGATCGGCAGACTGCACGAGACCGGAGAGCGGTGGACGCTGTACCGGTTACTGGACTCCAGCGGTGCCGTCGTCGAGTCCGTCCAGGTCTTCTTCACCGAGCTCCAGGCCGAGGCCAAACCGGCCTCCACGATCCGCTCCTACGGCATAGACCTGCTGCGCTGGTGGCGGTTCCTGTGGGCGCTCGACATCGAGTGGAATCGGGCGACGCGCACAGATGCACGGGACTTTTCCCGGTGGATGCAGATCGCGAACAAGCCGCAGCGCCTGCACTGGCGGCATCGCAAGGCGGGCTACACCGCCGAGACGGCCCCGCAGACGGTGCAGAAGAAGATCCCGGGTATGCCGAACGCGATCACCGGCAAGGCCTCACCCGGCCCGCGGTACGCGGCGCGGACGCGGGCCCACTGCGAAACGGTGCTCCGCACCTTCTACGACTTCCACCTGGCTGAGGGCACGGGACCGATCATTAACCCGTTCCCGCTGGGCCGCTCCCGCGGCGGCGGTCGAGCGAATGCCCACCACTCGCCGGGCCATCCTTTCCAGCGGGAACGGGTCGGCCGCTACCGGCCGACTGTGCCGAAGCGGGCCCCGCGGCGCATCCCCGACGAGATGTTCAACGCCCTGTTCGCCGCCCTGCGGCACCACCGGGACCGTGCTCTGCTGGCGTTTTGGGTCTCCAACGCGGCCCGGGCCGAGGAACTTCTCACCAGCCGGCAGTGCGATGCGCTACCCGGCGAGCAGCTGCTCGGCGTGGTCCGGAAGGGAACCCGGGCCTACCAGCAACTTCCTTGTTCTGCCGATGCGTTCGTGTGGCTGCGTCTCTACCAGGAGGAGAACCGGCGAGACGGGGTCCCACAGGGCAGGAGCCTGCCGTTGTGGTGGACGCTGCGACGGCCTTGGCGGCCGTTGAAGTACGACGCGGCCCGGGCGATGTTCAACCGGGCGAACGATCTGCTTGGGTCGAACTGGACGCTGCACGACTTGCGCCACACCGCGGCCTACCGGATGGCCCGGGACCCGAAGGTGTCGTTGACGGACGTGCAGTGGGTGCTCGCGCACGCGCACCTGTCCACCACGCAGATCTACCTGCAGGCGGGGGACGACGAGGTGATCGAGACCATCCGCGCCCATCACGCCCGGCGGAACGCCGCAGCTCAGCGCCCCACCGTGCCGGCACCGGGCTACAGCCCGGAGAGCCTGCGCACCCTGTTCGGAGCGTCCCTGTGACCGCCCGCACCGAACAGGCCGTCACAGGGCCCGCAACGAGGAATGCACGATTGTTGGGAGAGGCCCTCAAATCGATCACGGAGCGGTTCCCGCCGCGGCCGGTGGCGGACGTCTGGCCGACCACAGAGGCGGGCATCGACGACATCGTCAACCGTCTGGAGTCCTCGCCGTTGCGGGAGGCGGTGCGACACACCCAGTGGTGCCGGGTCACTGGCGCACGGCAGATCCTCGGCTGGCTCCAGCAGTTCCCCGGAGCCTCCTGGCAGCAGCGGTGGAACGCGAGTCCTGCGGCGGCATCAGGAGTGGAGTGGAACCGGAAGGCGGTCGAGTGGATCGCCAGCACGAGCACGGGAGTAACCGCGCCGATCGTCGGCTCAGGGCTGGTGGGCCTCGTCCTCGCCGACGTGCTGCGACCGTCTTTGTCCTGGCAGATGGCCCGGCGGGCGCGGCACATACAGGAGCGCTTCCCTCTCGTGCGTGACCCTGAGGGATTCGCGAGACTGCAGACGCTGGCCGGCCCAGCCGGATGGGACTCGCTGACTGGACGTCGGGCCGTGAACGACCTGATCAAGATCATGGTGGCGAAGGGCGGGGCGCTGGCCGACATCACGGTCGGTGACGCGCTGGAGTACCGGGCGGCCCTGCAGGAGCATCACACCCAGTCGGCAGGGCACACCCTGTTCTACGCCTGGCTACGCCGCCTGGGCACCCTTCCGGATGATGCCCCTACCACGCTGAGGAATCTGAGCCGGGCCACCGGCCAGGTCGGAATCGCGCAGCTTGTCGACCGCTACGACCTCACCTGCCGACCGGTGCGCGACCTGCTGGTGGACTACCTCACAGAGCGCCGACCCGAACTCGACTACGCGACGCTGGACAACCTCTCCCGGTTCCTGGCCCTGCACTTCTGGGCCGACCTGGAAGCGCACCATCCCGGGATCAACTCGCTCCACCTGCCGCAGGAGGTGGCGGTGCAGTGGAAGCAGCGGGCCCAGACAAAGATCGTGCGGCGGCGCCAGAGCGACGGCACCTACGACGAGGTCGTGTCCCCCCGCCTGGACAGTTCCACCCTGCTGATCGCGGTCCGGGCCCTCTACCTGGATCTCGCCCAGTGGGCCGGGGAGGAGCCGACCCGCTGGGGGCCCTGGGTCGCGCCCTGCCCGATCAAGGAGGCCGACCTCAACGTCAAGAAGCACGGCCAGCGGGTCAAAGCCCGCATGGACCAGCGCACCCGGCAACGCCTGCCGGCTCTGCCAACGGTTGTCCTCGCCGCGAAGGAACTGCTGGACAAGGCCCAGGCTCGACTGCAGGCCCTCCAGACGGCTCCGGTCGGCGGCCGGTTCGAGGTCTTCGGTGAGACCTTCACTCGCACCCAAAGGCCGGGCTCTACCTGGGTCTACGACGCCAGTGGGCGACGCCGGGATCTAGCTCAGCGGGAGCGCCGGGCTTTCTGGGGATGGGCGATGGTTGAGTTTTTGCAGCACACCGGAGCCCGGATCGAGGAGATGCTGGAGGCCAGCCATCACAGCCTGATCCAGTACCGGCTGCCCAAGACGGGCGAAGTTGTGCCGCTGCTGCAGATCGCTCCCTCGAAGACCGACCAGGAGCGTGTCCTGCTGGTGAGCCCCGAACTCGCCGACGTCCTGAGCACCATCATTACCCGGATCCGGGATCCGCAGACTGGAGCCGTCCCGCAGGTTGCTGCCTACGACTACAACGAACGCGTGTGGAATCCGCCCATGCCGCTTCTGTTCCAGTACGACCGCAGCGGCGAGATCTCCGCCATGAACGGCGAGTTCCTCCGCAAATGCCTCAACGACGTCCTCGACGCCACCGGCCTGACCGGCGCCGACGGCTGCCCACTGGACTTCGACCCGCACGACTTCCGGCGCATCTTCATCACCGACGCCATCCGCAGCGGACTCCCCCCTCACATCGCCCAAGTCATCGCCGGACACTCCGACATCAACACCACCATGGGCTACAACGCGATCTACCCGGCCGAAGCCATCGAGGCCCACCGCGCGTTCATCGCCCGCCGCCGAGCCCTGCGCCCCAGCGAGGAATACCGCACCCCCACCTCCGAGGAATGGGACGCCTTCCTCGGCCACTTCGAGCGACGCAAGCTCTCCGTCGGCATCTGCGCCCGCGCCTTCGGCACCGCATGCATCCACGAACACGCCTGCATCCGCTGCTCCATGCTCCGCCCCGACCCCGCCCAGCGCCCTCGCCTGACCGAAATCCGCGACAATCTCCTGGCCCGCATCACCGAAGCCGAACGCGAGGGCTGGCTAGGCGAGATGGAGGGACTCGAAGTCAGCCTCGCCGGCGCCCAGGACAAGCTCGCCCAGCTCGACGCGGAGGAAACTCGTCAACGCACCATCGACCTCGGCATGCCCACGTTCTCCAACCTGGCAGGACGCACATCCACGGCCAATCTCACTCGACGATCCGCAACGCAGTAGTGCTGTGACCGAATAGGTTCGCTGGTTCGGATGCCTTACAGGTTGTTCGCGTAGAAGCTGGTGAGTCGTTCGACGGCGGCGTCGACGTATGCGGGTTCGTCGTACATCTCGTAGTGGCCGGCGCCGTCGATCACCATGAGGTCGACGGGGTTGGGGGCCAGCTTCCACAGCTGCATGCCCATGTCGTAGGAGCCGGTGTTGCCGATGCGTCCGGCGAGGATCACCTGCAAGGGCTGAGTCATGAGCCGATCGGCCAAGTGGAAGGCGTCGTAGCCCATTAGGAGGGAGTCGCTGCGCAGGAGGCGCCGGTTCGTGGAGTGTTCGTTGCCGCCGCGCTCGGTGCGGTAGTAGGTGACGGCCTGAGTGGTGTCGATGTCGGTCAGGCCCGCTGCCGCGGCGTCCTCGAGGGTGTCGGGCAGCCAGTTCACGCGGGTCGTCTCGCCGGAGCGGGCCTCTTCGGTCCGTGCGTCCGCGAGGGCGTCGAGTGCTGCGGCCGGACCGTCGGGGGAGAAGGTGCGGAACGCGTTGCCGATGTTGACGGGGACGACTGTGCCGACCGCTTTGATGCGGTGGTCCGTGCGGGCGGTGTGGACGGCGTAGCCGCCACCGGCGCAGATGCCGAGGACGCCGATGCGCTGCGGGTCGATGCCGGGCGTCGTGGTGAGCGCGTCGATGGCGGAGGAGATGTCCTCACCGCGGCGGTAGGGGTCTTCGAGGTCGCGGGGCTCGCCCTGGCTCTGGCCCTGGTGGGCGGGGTCGAGGACGAGCGCGACGATGCCGTGGGCGGCGAGACGGGAGGCGTAGTTGGCGCCGATCTGCTCCTTGACGCTGCTGCCGGGGGTGGAGAGCACCACGGCGGGCAGCGGTGCGCTGCTGTCGGCGTTGTTCGGTAGGTGGAGGTCCGCGGCGAGGTTGATGGGACCGCGCGGGATCGTGAGGTGCTGAAGCATGGCTGGCTTCCTTCGTGAGATTGTTGTTCCATAGGAGTCCAGTACAATGTCACATATTGTACGATCTAGAACTAATACGAAACCGTACCACCTGGAGCGGAGGGTCGCATGTCGGTCGACGGGGCGCAGCTGTGGACGCTGAACCAGCGGCTGCTGGCAGTCGTGATGGATGCCTGCACGGAGGAGCTGGCCGGGCTCGGGTTGGAGACGAAGGAGTTTTTCGTCCTGGCCGAGGTGGAGGCATCGCCGTACCCGGCCGAGATCGCGACCGCGCTACTGCTGCCCAAGGCGAGCGTGACGGTCTACGTCCGCAACCTCGTCACCAAGGGCTTCATCCGCCGCGAGATCGACGAGGCGGACCTGCGGCGTCATCGGCTCGTGCTGACCCGCGAGGGCACGAAAGCACGCGATCGAGCCCTTGCAGCCCTCGCGGCGGAGTACGACCGCAGGTTGGCGAGGGTCACCCCCCAGGACCGCGTTGAGCTGCAACGCATCCTCAAGGCGATGCTCGACTCGCCCGCGTCAGCCCGTATGCGCGAGTGATTCGTCTGTCCGGTGCGCTGCTGCACCTTCGGGCTGCGACCACACTTAGTTCAGAGAAGTCACCAGACCGAACGAGATGGCACCTGACCAGATGGTTCGGGGCACGACAAACCTCCTGTACGGCCCCGAGGTCTTCAGCGTACGAGGAGCCGAGGGGACCGGCACGCGCACCGCGACTGCAGCCTGGGGCCGGTCACCGGACCGGTACTGCCGCCTGCCGGCGGCGGGCACCTCGCCGCGGCCCTGGCGCACGCAAGCGGCGGCATGGCCCGGCGGTTGATGAAACCGCCGGGCCATGCCGCAGGTCATACCCTGCCGCAGGCCTTCACTTCACAGTCATGGCCTGGGGTGGGGTGGGGGTGGTCAGCGGCGGTGGTGCCCGCCACCGCCGTGGCCCCAGGACTCGCGGTCGACGCGGCGGTCGTTGTCGTTGCGCAGGGTGGCGGTGTCGGAGCGGTTGTCCCACACGTAGTGGCGGCGGTCCTGGTAGATGTGGCCGTCACGGTCGCGGCCCTCGCCGGTGTGGACGCGGACGGACTCGTGGCCGCCGAGGCGGTAGCGGCTGAAGGTGAAGGTGTGGCCGTCCTCGTCCTTGAGGGTCCAGCCTTCGAGGTTGACGGCGCGCCGTCCGGCGTTGGTGATCTCGACCCACTCCTTGTTCAGGGAGCGGTTGGAGCGGTCGTCGCGGCCGGGTGAGTCGTACTGCACGGCCGAGATCTCGACGTGGGAGCGCCGGGCCTGCTGCTGGCTGCTGTCCGCGGTGGCGGGCAGGGCGGTGGCGCCGAGTGCTGCGCCGGCGGCGAGGACCGCGGCGGCGATACGGCGGGTAGAGCGTGAAGACACGAAAATCCCCCAACGGTGCGTGTCCCGGCGGCCGGCCCTGACCGGTCACCGTGGACGGTGGTGCGTTCCCGGCGAGTGCCGAGGACCCACAGCTTGGCCACACCCCGCCTGGTGCGGCAGGTGTCCTGCTTGGTGTTGCTGTATGCGGACATTTCCGTGACTGCCGGATGTATCCCGCAGCTATCCTGGCGGACGGGCGGCGCCAGGTCGGTGCCCGCCACACCCACACCGCAGGACCGCCGTGGAAGCGGTTTCCAGCTTCCCGCACGCCCCCGCCCCACTCCCGCCACGCCCCCGGCCGGCCCTCCCGCATACTCGTAACAGGTCGCAGACCCGGTTTGTCGCTCCGCTGTTCCCTCGCACAGGTAGGCGTTCGATTCCCCTGGCAGCGCCGGGTGGTGCGGAGGCGGCCGAACGGCGACTCGTCAGCGGGTCCTGCCGTCACCTCGCCTGCGTGCGGGTGCTGGTGAACCGGACGGCCGGTCCCCAGCTTTCCCGTACGGGGGAGAGGCACCACTGGCACAGCGGCAGTCCGCCACTGCCGTACTTGTGCGTGGGCCGCTGGCAGCCGGAGCAGGGTCCGACGTAGCTGCTGGAGGTTTTGAAGGTCGACGGGTCCGGTTCGCTGATCGGTGGCGGGGGAGTGCTGGTCATCACGGGGTGTCCTGTTCCGGGGTGAAGGAGTGGGTGGACACCGCGGTGCGAGGTGGCAGGCCGTGCGGGGGCAGGGAGCCGTCAGCGCGCCGCGGTGGCAAGGGCCGGGCGGCTGGATAAGGGGATGTCGAGCGCGGTGTCCGGGGCGCAGTGGCTGCACGCGCGCAGTCCCGCGTCGAGGAGCCGGCGGGCTTCGTCGCGGCTGATGGGCCGGTGGCGCTTGCCGATGGCGTAGCAGTGTCCGGCGTGCACTTCGACAGGCGGCTGGCCGACGCCGATGCCCAGCTCGACCACCCACTCCGGTCCGGGGAGCCGGGAGAGCCGCCCACGTTCCTGTTCTGCTTCGCGCTGCCGGACAGTGGCGATTTTTGCGTCGATGCGCTGAAGCCACATGGCGTGCCAGGTCCTCAAGGTCAGCAGTCGTGCCAGGTCAGCGGGCAGGTCATCGAACGTAGTCTCGCTCCTGGTGTGACTGAGCGTCGTAGTTGGCCAGCTTGGCCAACCGCTTGCTCAGCCGCGAGTCAGTGGAACCAAACGACGAGGCGCACGTTCTCGGCTCCGTGGATTTCACTGAGGATGCGCATGACAGTCCAGACCCGGCCCCAGTCGGTGTCGATCCCTGCGGCCGCGGCGCGGGTTCGCGTTCCTGAGGCGTTGGTTTCCTGCCAGTCCGTGGTGTCCAGCTCGGCCCAGGTCAGCCAGGTGGTCCCGTGCACATCGTGGGGGCCGCCGTAGCCAGCGAACTCAGCTCGCAGCCCATCCGAGGCGTCGTTCGGGAAGCCACGATCTTCCGCCAGGGGCCGGAAGCCGTAGGAGTTGCGGATTCCGAAGAGGCAGGCCAGGCCGTCGTAGGCGTTGCCCTTGTTGAGGAGGAAGAGATCGATGCCGACCTCCCATGCAGAGTCCTCGTCGTCGGGGCCCCATAGGCGGGCCCCTGGTCGGCATTCGATCATTCCGCTCACGTCGGTCGACATGGAGTGATCCTGCCTGTGCAGGTCAGGAGCCGGCACCTCCATTTCCCGGACTCGCGCGCTACCAGTCGAGCCTCCGGCCCGGCCGCTGTGCGTGGGTCCGGCCAACTAGAGCGCTCAGTGGCCAACTACGACGCTCAGTCACACCTGGGTGTGCGGACCGGCCAGGCCCGTCCACTCGCGTGTTCGAATACTAGTTCGATACTCTGCGGGTGGAGGAGGTGGAGTGCCATGGCGGCAGCGGAAGACCAGATGAGGGTGTCGAGTGTGATGCATGTGCGCTGCCCGGACCGGCTGCCGGAAGAGACGTTCCGGCAGGTCCTGGAGTTGTGCGCGGAGTTCTCCCCGACCGTCCAGGCCCTCCCGCCGTCCGCGGCTCTGGTGGAGCTGAAGGGCGCCCTGCGCTACCACGGCGCCGACGCCCGCCGGCTCGGGGAGGTGCTGCGGGTGCGAACCATCTCGCGGCTGGGTGTCGACGTCCGTGTCGGGATCGGCCCCACGATCACCGTCGCGGCGACCGCCTCCGGCCAGATCGACGCACCCGGCGGAGTCCTCGCCGTGGACCCCGACCAGGTCCTCGACTGGCTCGGGCCACTGCCCGTCGAAGCTCTCCACGGCATCGGGCCGAAGCAGGCGGCGGCGTTGTGCGCGTACGGCGTGCACTGCGTGGGCCTGCTCGCCACCATTCCAGCGGCCACGGTGCAGCGTCTGCTGGGTGGCAGGGCCGGCCGGATTGCCGTCGACCGGGCCCGCGGCATCGGCCTCCGCCCCGTCGCCCCGCGCGCTCTGCCCGCGTCCACGAGCGTGCGGCACTCCTTCACCCAGCACACCCTGGACGGCGCCGCGGTCCGCGGCGCCCTGCTTGATCTGGTCGTCCAGCTCGGTCTCCAACTGCGCGATCGCGGCCAGGTGGCGCGCGGCCTCACCCTCGCGCTGCGGTTCGCCGGCGGCACCGCGTGGGAGAAGACGCACCGTCTGCCGGAGGCGTCCGCGCACGAGGACGACCTGCGCACGATGGCCTTCCGGCTCATCGATGCCGCGGGCCTGCAGCGCGGGCGCCTGACCGGACTCGTGTTGAGGGTGAGGACCTGGTCGGCGCCGGCCAGGTGGCCGAGCAGATCAGTCTCGACCGGGCGCGGGAGGACCGGCTGGTCGCGGAGGCGGTGAGTGACCGCATCCGCAGGAAGTTCGGGCCCGGCGCGATCGGCCCGGCCGCCACCTTCCGCCGCGCCTCCTGACCACCCCCACCCCCGCCCATCGGCTACACCGGCCTGATCTGCCCTGGAAGCGAGAACTGGTGCTGCTCAACCCGCCCGGAATGCTGGATCCCGCGTCACTGCCGCACTGGCCCTACGCGCGCGCCGTCGACCAGGAGCTCACCGGCCGCGGCATCCCGCCCGGCGCCGTCCGCGTGGAACGCGACTACCGACGCGAGACCGCCATGCGCCTGGTCTTCACCTGGGACGCCTCCCGCTGCGCCGGCCCGGGCGGCATCCGGCTCATATGGCACGACGACACCGGCTGGGCCCACAGCCTGCTGCGCCCCGATGCCGTCGGCGCGATCCCGCGCGGCCCCCTCACCGCCCTGCACCGCGTCTACGCCACACCCAACGACGTCGCGGAGGTGGCCGGCGCGCTCGTCTCCCGGCGCTTCCACCACTACAACGGCGACCACCACCAGGAATGGGAACTGGCACCGCAGGTGCGCGCCGCGATCGACGCCTTCCACCTCACCCTGGTGGCCGGCAGGGCGGGTTGACGAAGGAGCCCGTGGCGGCAGGGCTTCTAGGCGTCGGGTTCCTGGTGCAGGTCCACGAAGCAGCGCAGTCGTACGCCGGGCTCGCCGGGGGTTTTGACCGTCCGGTCTGCGGGTGCGATGGCGCAGTGCGCGGCGAGCAGGTTCTGGATAGCGAAGGCGGTTTGGTCGTCGGTGGCTGCGACGTCCACCACGGCCAGGCCGGGCCGGGCGACGTGTGCGTCATTGATCGGCTTCATGCCTGCCACGACGCAGCGCCCGTCCCGCAGGGTTCTGCCGGCCAGGCGTGTTCACCCGTCCGGCTGAGTTCGCTGTCCGAGGTCGGTCCGTCATCGCGCTGCTGCCACGGGCAGTTGGGCGGGCAGCCGTGCCCCTGTCCCCGAACTGCTCGAACCGCATCTCTGCTACCTGGTGTCGCACAACCGTTTGGTTGTACCGGGTGTCCCACCCGGCAGGAGCAGTCAACTAGGCAGTGATCAAAGGGGATTACGTGATTCGAGTGAAGCGTCTGCTGGCGGTCGGTGCGCTGGCCGCCGGCTTACTGGGCGGCGGTGTCGGTTTGGCGGCGCCTGCCAGTGCTGCGGCGGCTGGATTTTGTGTCGATGGGCAGGAACCGCCAAGCGGTGGCATAACGGTGCGTACCACACCGCCTGAGGCGAACGTCACTGTGGAACTTCGTTACCACCCGGACACGACGTGCGCGTGGGGGCGGATCACGAACGCTTGGCCCGGGTTTGACCACGTGTGGGTGGATCGTGCACCGTACGCCGGTGCTGGCTGGGACGGTCCTCTCCTGACGACCTACGCCGGTTCCGACGGGGTTGCATACACGCCGGCCCTGGATGACAACCAGAAGGTGATGCGCGCCTGCGCGTGGATCAGGACCGGAAGTCAGGCTGCGGTGATCCGTTGTACCGACTGGTTCTGACGCGGGCCATTCCCAGCTGATTTTCGTGGTGTTGCCGAGAGTCCCTTCCGGGGTTCTCGGCATGCTTCTGTCTTGGGAACCCCTGCTGCCGCTCGGCCTTGGGCCGACTACCGCGGCTTGCACGGTGAGGTTCTGATCCGGGCGCCGCCTCACGGGGACAGACCATCTGGCAGTGCTCGCCGCCTGCAATGGGCGGGCACCGCCTGGCCAGCTTGGGGGTACGGCTACGGCGCTGGCTGGTAGTCGACGGTCTCCTGTCCGCAGCCGGCGGCGAGTTCGGTGAGGGCGGCTCGTTCGCGGTTGTCGGCGGTCAGCTGCCAGCGCAGTTTGGTGGCGACCCAGTCAGTCGTGTAGGTGCAGCGGGCGTCGGCGAGCGGGGGCTGCCAGTCGGCGGGGGTCCTGGTCGGCTTTGGAGCGGTTGGTGCGGGCGGTGACGGCGACCAGACTGTGGTCGGCGTCGAGGTCGTTGGCGTAGGCCTCGCGCCGGGCGGGTGTCCAGGAGTGGGCGCCGGAGTCCCAGGCTTCGGCGAGGGGGACCATGTGGTCGATGTCCAGGCCGCCCGGTGCGGTGAGGGTGACGCCGTCGTAGTAGGAATACCACTCGCCTGCGGTCACCTTGCAGCCCGCTTCGATGGCCGGTTCGGTGCGTGATTCGGAGATCAGTACTTCGGCGCGGGTGTTGCACGCGTCGCGGTCGGCGTCGGTCCAGTGCTTGAAGCTGGTGCGCTGGTAGCCGTCTCGGGTTTCGTCTGCCGATGGCAGTAGTTGCACGGCCTGGGCCAGCGGCAGGGGTTCCGCTCGCGTTTCGTGTGCGGCGGCGGGTGTGGTGGTGAGGGGGAAGGCGAGCAGGAGGGCGGCAGCGGCCGCGATCTTCGAGAGCATGAGCTTTTGGTAGCGGCGTGCGGCTGCGACCCGCCCGGGCTTTGGCCCTCCGTCATCCGGGAGGGTGCATTGGTCGTACCGCACGCGGCGGGCCTTGTCCCGAGGCGTTCCCGGGCGAGGTCCCGCCGCTGAGGCGCAGCGAGTGGTGGCAAGCCGTGCTGGTCGCCTGCCACCTGCGTAATTCGTGAAGAGCGCGGTGTGCTGATTCAGGACGGGCACCGACCGTGCCGTTGGCGCATGGCCGGTCGAGGTGCCCGCCCGAACGGTGTGCGTCCGGCGGTCTATTGGTCACTTCCGGTTGACGTGACGAGGGCGATGAGTACGAGAAGGCAGGTGGCGAGAGTGATGACTTCCTTTGCGCTCCACCCCTGCTGGACGGCGAGGGTGAGAGCGGCGGCTACCACGTAGGGCCACGAAGGGCGGTTTGGCTGAGTCGAGTTGGGCGTGAACACGGGGTCTCCAGAAGTTGTCCGAGTGGTTGGAGACCACGTTCATCCATGGTTTCGTTGTCCGGCGCAGAGGCATGTGATCGCTGCAGGTGACGGTCCATAAGTTGCGGACAACCGGCAGTTGTCCCGGGACAAGGGCGGAGCGGGGGAGCGGATGGGGCGGCCGCTGGGGGACCTGAAGGGGCTGACGGAACAAGCCGATGAGTTCGCTCTCTGGCTACGGAAGATCACCCACGGGGTGACGGTGCGCACCCTGGAGAAGGAATTCCCCCATGGCAAGACCTCATGGGGGAGGTTCCGCGACGGCAGCCGGTTGCCGCCGGCGCTTCTGGTGGAAGAAGTGGTAACGCGCCTCGTTCGCGAGCCCTTCATGCGCAAGCGCCAGCTGGAGCACGGACTGAGCCTGCTCGCGGCCGCCGAGCGGGCTGCGAAGGACCTGTCCGAACAGGCTGCCTCATCGGGTACGGACCTGCCGGTGACACGAGCGCCTCAGCAACGTAGCGAGGTCGCCGCGCTCGCTCTGCGCCTGGACGACGCTCGCGTCCTCCAGTTCGAGGCGATCCGCAAATATGAAGACTCCGCACGGCAGTGCGAAGGGCTGAAGAAGATGGTCGAGGTCCTGGAACAGCGCATCACCATCCTGGAGAGCGAGCGCGACCGGGCCAGGGAAGACGTCCGGGCGGAACTGCAGCATGAGCTGGAGATGTCGCGGGAGTACCGGCGCCAGGCAGGCGAAAGACTCACCAAGGCCAGCCGTGCCCTGGAACGGGCCCAGCAGCTGCGGCTCGTGGCCACCAAGCAAGTGGCACGCGAGCAGTACGAACTGTTCCGTGCCGACGACGGCGTGGTGGAGGAACCTCCTCCACTCAGACCAGGCGCAACCGTGGCCGAAGAGCTGCGCCTACCGCCCCTTGACCGTTTCCAGGAGTTTTTGGACGTCAATCAGCAGCAGATGGACGCCTTGGACGAGGAATTGGACGGCCTCGGCAGGGAGCTCGGTGTCCAGCAGACTCAGGATTCCCCAGACGACGTGACGACGCATCACATCGTCTGGGGACAGACCATGGAATCGACAGAACCTGGGGAGGATGTCCCCAGGCAGACGACGGACAACGCGCGAAAACCCCTGACCAGCACAGACACAGCACGGGCGGCCAAAAAAATCGGACCCGCGACGTCCTCCACGGATGCTGCGGCCGCACGCACGCAACACGCCATGTCGACGCAGCTGGTCGCCGGCTTACGTACAGCAAGCACACCGGACGCGCTGGCGACGGCGCTCTCCCGGCTGCGGCACCGCACAGGATCACAGCCGCTTCGAGACTTGGCCGCCACGCTGCCGGAGGACATGAGAGACGACGTGGTCAGCTCCACAGTCGGCCGCTGGATCGACGGCAACACCCTCCCCGACACATGGACCCACCTTGAGGCCCTGGTACGGCAGATGGGTGCCACGGATGACGAAGCATCCGCGTTCGAAGAGGCCTACCGGCGCATCGACTCCAGCAACCCCTTATGGAGCGCCCGTGATCCCGACTTGGCCGACCTGGCTCCCCTCACCCGCAGCACGCGGTACCTCCTTGGCGCACCTGGCACGCCGCCCCGGAAGCGGGAATGGGGCACAGCAGCCGTTGCTCCGGCTGCTGTCCTTGGGATGGCGACCGCCTACACAGCCGCCCTTCAGGCATCACCCCGCCCCGGCCCAGCCACGCTGATCGGCTACGGAGTCCTCCTGCTGACGGGATGTCTCCTCATCCTGCTCGTCACTGCACGCGTCGCGGCCCTGTGTGCACGAAGGCAACGCTCACCGTTGAGTAAACGGTTCAGCGCCACCTGCCTCGCGGTCAGCGCGCTCGCCGCCCCGGCAGGACTGGCGCTGCCCTGGCTGCTGAACTTCGGCACCCCAGGCCGATGGCTCGCTCACCTCATAGGGCTCTTGTAGGACCGAGGCGCCAGCTGCCACGCGAAGGCATCATCACGGCCCGCTGATGGTCACGGGCCGACCACGGGAGCACGTACCCCGGCTATGGACCTGACCGGAGCAGGTCAGCGCGGTGCCCTCGTGCGAGGCAGGTCCGAGAGGAAGAGAGCGGGGCGTGGGCGGTGCCGACCCACTGCGTTGCCGTGGCCAGGGACAGCAGCGAGCCCCCGGGACTCAACCACCGGGGGCTCACGATACGCATCTCACGGGAGACGGGAAACACGCTTCGCCGACTTCAACGACGCTTCCCGCAGCCCGGTCACGGCCTGTCCGTCCCGCTGCCTTTCAACGTGCCTGCTCCGACAGACACGGACCCACGCCGAACCTACCGGGCCCTCCACGGCCGCCGGTCACCGATCCCAGAAGGGGGCCCCGCCGACGACATCGGCGGGGCCCCCTCCTGCTCGCGCATGGTGACGCTTTGAAGTGGCTGCGGGAGTCACTGGGAGGTGTGCAGGCTAAAGTTTCTGGTCACAGGGCTGGCGTGCCGTGGGCATCGAGGTGCTCGTGCTGGTTACTGGCAGGTGACGTTGGTGAAGAGCGTCGGTCATGGGGCGACTGCGCGGTCCATGAGGACCAGCAGGGCCCTGACCAGGGCGGTCGCCCGGGAGGGGGCGGTGCGTACCTTGCCGGGGACGCGCCAGTTTCATCAGCGGCCCGAGCCCGAGCCCGAAAACGCCAACGGGCTCCCCGCCCACCGGAACGGGAAGCCCCACTTGCCTGGCTGCGCCGGTCAACCGGCCATGGCCGCCCCAACCAGCGCAACAGCCGCACCGCACAGCAGCACCACAAGCGGCCATGCCGGCCAGCCGCGCCTGGTACGCCTGCGCCACAGCACCAGCCACAGCGAACACGCCGCCACGAACACGACCGTCACACCGCTCAGCTCGCCCTGAAGGCGGGTGTGGATGCGGATGTCGGGCGTAAGGAGGCGAGTGGGGAGCGTCGGCTCCCTCACAGCCGGCGACAGACCCCGCCTCACGCCTCAAGCATCAGTCCGCCGTCAGATCGACAGCAACCAATGGCCACAACTCCCATGTAGGGGCCTTCCAATTCAGGCTCTCAGCTCGTTCATGTGCTGAGCCCGCGCCCGGCCCCGCTGCCTGAGTCGCGTGCTCTTCCGCCATCATGGGGCCGAGACGCCTGATCTTGGAGTCGGACCTGTAGCTCACCCGGTGCCGAAAGGATCAATCTTCGGTTTCACCCCGTGGGTTCTTGCAGTTCTGCCAGCAGTGCTGACACGGACCGCCGGGTGGCGTTTTTTCCGGCGTACAGGAATGGCCATTGGGGACCGTCGAAGAGGCCGGGTACCAGGCCCACGCGCTTGCACAGTCCACGGCCGACGGGGAACGCGGCGGTCAGCAGGCCGAGGAAGTCGTTGATGCCCGGGGTTCCCGTTGCGATCGGGCTGAGGGTGAGCCAGAGGTCCAGGCTCGCGACAACTGCGGATGTTGCTTCGCCCGCCGTCCAATGGAGCCCCGCCTCGGACAGTGCCAGCCCTGGAAAGCCGGCCTGCGCGAGTTGGTCGGCAAGTTCCCGGGCAACATCGACGTTCGCTGCGGCGACTCCCTGGGACTTGACTCGCTCGCAGACCGCGGCTGTCCAGGCCACCAGGGCGGTGTGCTCCTGGGTTCCGACGAACTTTCCGATGTCGGTCCGGTTTGTCTCGATGCTGCGCAGGACGTCCAGCAGTTGCCCGGTGACCTCGGCGAGATTGACGGGGACCGCTGTTTCTCCACCGATCTGCGCGGGGTGTGCCAGGTGCGGTACAGGCGGCGGACACGACATGGAGGCGATCCGGGTGATGAATTCACGGTCGGTCCTGCGCATCAGGAAGGGAATGTCAGCGTCCGATTCGCGGACTGCATGGCCGTGGTTATACGCGTCACGGAGCACTGCGATGACCTGGCGGCGCGGATCGTCGCCGCCCCATCGCCGTGCCGTCTCTAACGTGCCGGGCGGGATAACCTGTTCGGCCTCTCCTGAAGCGAGCAGCCGCTCCCACTCCAGGGTGCCTCCCCGGTCCTCCTCCACAGCCGCCTTCGCGAAATCCCATCCGCGCTCGTCCTCGGCCGCCACGACACGGCGCAGGCTGCGGTCCGTGATCGCCAGGTCGTCTTCCATGATGCTGCGGATCGCCCCATCGACCGACGTGTTCCACCGCGCCCCACCCCAGGGGTGGGCATCGCGTGCTTCGCGGTCGATCAGCCACTTGCGCCGGGCAACGATCCTGATATGCCCCTGTTCGACGTACTTGACGAAGCTGGCTGGAGTGATCCGGCAGCACGAATCTTGCAGAAGCGCGCTCGACGGAGCCCACAGCGTCAGCGGCTTGCTGGCCGCCAGCATCCTGTGCAGTTCCCCGTACCCTGGAGCACCCAGTTCGCTGATGTGACATAACGTCGCGAACCGTGTCGGCGAGGACGTCATAGGGCCACCACTTCCCTTGAGTGCGCGTCAGGTGCCGCAGGGTCGTAGACCCCATCCGACAGCCCGGTGATCTGTAGTACGGCCGTCCCGTCGTTACGCACAGCATGGGAAACCATGGGCGGCACTTCGATCAAAACTGCCCCGCGCCCCTCGAATACCCGGCTGTGTACAGGCGTGGTCTCGCCGCCCTCATCCCAGTGAGCCGACCACGCGCCCTGATGGACAACAATCAGTAGCTCGCGACGTGTCCGGTGAAAATGGTTCCCGCGCACGGCCTCGGGCACAAGCGTCGTGACATGCACGTCTACGGATCTGCCAGCCGACCCGAGCCAGGTGGCAGGCAGCGCAAAACTGCTGCCACGCTCGTCTCCGCCATCCGGCAGTACATGAAAAATCAGACTGTTCGCGCCCATTTCCACAGCCTGACACGTCAGACCCGCCGAAGAGAGCGGAACTTTTTTACCCGCCAGCAGATGTTCCTTTCACGGCCTGCCAGTCCTCGGCTGCTGGCCGACGGGTTCAGTTGTGGCCTCGGGGGTTTCTTCCCAGTGCCAGCCGTAGGTGGCCATGCCTTCCCGGGTCCACTCGATCACCAGGCGGGAGCCTTCTGCGGCCCGGCTGAGGTCGTGACTGCCACCGGAGGTGAAGAAGTCGATGAACGCGGCGGCCGCGGGCTTGTCGGTGTCGCAGACCTTGCACAGTTTCAGCCGGATGCGCCGACCGTAGGCGTCGGTCTTGGGCACCGCCATGGTGAGGAGCTGGTCGGCGTGGCAGCGTGAGCAGACAGGCAGGGTCTGGGACGTGTGGGAAGGGCGCCAGTGTCACTTCCATGGTGGCTGCGCGCAGGGCGCGGATGCGGTGTTAGATGCCGGGCGGGGCCGGTGTTGTCGAGGACGAACAGCAGCCGTGGGAACAGCGGGTAGCGGCGCCGCTAGGCTTCTTCCGCCTGTGCGACAAAACCACCCCCGACCGGGCCCACAACCCCGCCGGTAACTGCCCGCACCCTGCCGCGCCTTCGCGCGCGTATCCGCAGGCCACCAGCCCTGGTAGGGCCCGACCAACGAGGCCGACATCCCCCTCTGCACACCCCCACACCCCACCAGGACGAGAAAAGAAGGAGACGGGAAGGACGGGGCAGGCAGGTGTGCCTCGAGGTATCGGGGCGCCGGTTTGCCGGTTGCGCGTCGTTTTCGTCTCCGCGCTGCACACGCCGAACGGGACCGGCAGGGGGCAGTTCGGCGCCGGGTGCAGCGTCTGGCGCGACATCAGACGCACCGTGTGGCGCGCTACATGGCCCGAGATCAGATGCCCCGCCGGATCACGCAGGCGTGTATCGGCGCAGGCTCGGCAGTCTGGGCAGGGCTTCCACGTGAGCCGACACCCCGGGGCACACTTCCGCACCCCATCTGTCCCCTTGGAAGAGGGAGACGGGACGGGCCGGGAGGAAGAAGAGTCCTCTAAAGGATTCGGCCGCTGCTGTGCTCTACGTGTATGTAAGGCGGTCGGGGCAGGGACGCAAGCTCTCGCGCCGGCTGCGGGTTCTGACAGGGAGCAGGCGATGGAAGTCCTGGTGGTCGCAATTTTGATGGTGATGGCTCCGAGTGTGGGCAAGTTCGTGGACAGCCTGGCCTACCGTACGAAGGCCGAGGGCCAGGCCGAGATCATTCGGGCCAAGAGCGTAGTTAGCCGGGGCGCGGCACAGGATGCAGCGGCTCTGGCCCGGCATGGGAAGCGTCGAGGCGGACAGGGGTGAGCGCGAGTACCGACGGCCAGGGCGTTCCGCACGCGTCGTTAGAAACTGCCTTCCGGGTCTATCGCGGAGAGCTCACCGGCAGGGCGGTCAAGCTGCTGCGACAGGCACAGGTACCGCCCAGCCGGCTGGGCGCAGACGACGTCGTGCAGAACGCTTTCGTGAAAGCGCTGAAGACACCGGATGCGATTGGCCAGCCCCGGGCATATCTCCACAAGATCATTTCACGTGACGTTGCCGCGGCCGGTAAGCGCTACCGGCAGCAACTGGAAGCAGAGATGACCTGCGGCCACGACGTACTTGAACTCGGTCCGTACCTCGACAGCGATCACGCCAGGATGGTCGACGACCGTCTCGCACTCACGGCCTATCTCAAAGAGCTGCCGCTGGAACAGCGCAGAGCCCTCTACCTCACCAAGGGGGTCGGCCTGACCTATCAGGAAACCGCCGATCGTCTCGGTAAGCGCCCCGGCACTGTCGCCGCTCAGGTCTCGACAGCGCTGACGCGTCTGGTGGTGCTGACGGCAGCCGCGTGCACGGCGGGCGTCGCAATGGTCATGATTTTTGCCACGAGGGAACTGCGGCCTGCCTCAAAGAGCCCCGCAGATCCGGCGCAGGGCTACCCACCGCCTGCGCAACCGACCTACCTGGGTCACAGCGGCACCACGTGGATCGCTCTCGCCCTGCTGGCCCTCGCGCTGTCAGCGCTCCTCTACCTTGCCCTGGTCCTGAGCAGGGCGATCGGAGCGCGCCTGCCCTTCCTCCTCCTGAACTTCGCCAAGATCACCACCACACACGAGACGCACACACTCTGGGAAGCCGAGCTTCGCGCCATCATCACCAACCCCCACAGACGCCGATCGGCCGCCTACTGCCAGGGGATAGCCTTCTGCATCCCGCGCACAATCCCAGCGGTGATGCAAGCCATCACAGCGCCTCTTCGATGGCTGCGGTCCGCTCGCCGTCCGCCCGATTCTCACGCTCACTCATGGGACCCCCGACGCCTCACACGCCCCAAAGCAGCTACCGCCGCACTGTGTATCGGCCTGCTCGGCGCCGCTGTCTCCTTCACCGTGCCCCTGTACGGCCGCGTTCACGACGGCGGACCGCTGCGCCCCTGGGCGCAGTCGGTCCAGGCGGGCGGGCTGATAGTGACCATGGCGATGGTCATCTTCATGGCCTGCATGACCGTAGCGTTCCGGATCATGGACGCAAGAGCACGAGCCAGACGCAGAGTGGTGGAACGCAAATGATGCAGGCGTGGGGGCGGGCGCAGTCATGGATGAAGTGCGATCGCCGCCACTGACATCCGTACGGGATTTTCGAGCCCGCTGCCGGCCCGGCTGCGTTCGATGCACGGCCACGCCCGTGCGGTCGCCGCCGACGTACGGCGCCGCGCCGACCAGCTGCCGAAGGACAGCGGGCCCCGGGCGCTCGCCGATGTAGTCCTGCGTGAGGCGGTAGGCCGGCTGTCCACGACGCTGGAAGGCACCGTGGGGCTGCGTCCAGAACCGCGCCCGCCTGGTCCGCGCCCTCTACGAACGCCCGGACCGGCTGGAGGCCGCGCCCGCCCCGGGAAGGGGCGCACCGACAGCTGGCTGACCCGTGCCGGGGCCGATGGCCGCGCGGAAGGGTACAAGAACGTGAGCAATGCGATGCCGGTGCCGGGTCATCTGTCTCGATGGATGTCTTCGTCCGTGGGGTCTTCCGGGTCGTCCGGGATGAACTTGGGGTCTGGCTCCCAGTTCCCGTAGAAGTCTTCCGGCGAGTCGGAGAGTTCAACTTCGTCACCGAGGTCTCCCAGCTGCCAGAACTCCTCGTTCTCGACGTCGAGGTCGCATGCGGAGCAGGCGAAGACGTAGGGGGTGAAGACCACGACGGGGCTGTTCGTCTCCTCGATGTGGGTGTCGCCCATGAGCCACCCCTGTGAGCGGCAGGCAGGGCAGGTCGTCTCCAGGTCTTCTTCCATGTAGCGGGGCGAGTGCTGTGTGATCGTGGCGAGCACGATCTCCCGCTCTTTTGACGCCAAATGCCCGTAACGCTGCTCGAAGATGGCCCGTGCCTTGGCCAGCTTGCCTTCCAGTCGGATGCGGGCGGCCTGAACGCGTTCCTCGATCAGCCTGTCGTGCAAAGGGACATAGCTGCCCCAGTAGTCATCCGGAGCGATCTTCAGCTCTGCGAGCAACGGGTCGATCAGCCGCAGGCATGTGGTGAAGACCGTCTGGACCTCCGCGACGTCATGAACGCCGCTGTGAGCAACGCCGTTGCGGGCGTTCGCGACGGGCTCCAGTGCTTGCTTGTTGATTGGGATCTGATTCCGGAGGATCTTGTGGACTCGGGCATGGGCTTCCACCAGCCCGATCGTCTTCGCCCGACTCGCGGGGGCCGTGGCGTGCGCGCCGTGGCCGGTGGCGTGGAGGAGCGAATCGAAGTCCCGGGCCTCGACTATCAGCGCCGGGTGGAGGGCCGCGAGGAAAGCCTTGAGGAGGTGTTCGGCGGCGATCCCAGCGTGGTGAACTGCGAAGTCGTATGACTCGGGTCCCTCCGCGAACGCCGTGAGTGCCGCGGTCATCCACTTCCGCGACGAGGCCTTGAGCTGTTCGGCATGCATGGAGTGGACCATAGGGCTGTTGGGGCAGCGGCCGAACCTGGATTTCGGTGCTTAGCCCGTGGATGCGTTCGACCTGGAAGTTCTGCCGCATATCGGACCCAGTCTCCGGACTGGGTCCAGGCGGTGGCGGTCTCGGAGCTGATCCCCAGCCGATCGCTGTGTCCGCGCAGGCCGACCACGCCGGTTTGCCGTTGTCGGCCTGCTGACACCCCCGTTGTGGCTGCTCTGGCCCCCTGCCCCCCGGCTGGAGTGAAGGAGTAAGGGACGGGCGGGATAGGCGGTACGGCCGCGGCCGGGGACCGGGGCGCGTTCAGTCCGGCAGCGCGGCGGGCCCGGCCGCCGCGCAGCCCCGGCCATCGGCCCGGCAGCCTGGCCGGGAGGCGGGAGGGAAGCCGCCAGCACTCCGGTGCTGTCCTCCAGACGCTGAGCCCCACCAAGGGGGTGAGGCGGGAAGCTCTCGCCGGCGTCCCGGGGGCCGGGGACTGGCTCACGGCCGGTGACGCCGGCTGGGGTTTGTACGTTGCGGTGCACCGCGCCCCGGCGACCGGCATCCACCGGATCGAGGAAATGGGGTCCCCATTTTCGAGGGGGCAGGGCGAGGTTGGTGCGCACAGTCGGTCTGTGGCACCGCGAGGTCACACGGTGGCCGGCTGCGGCTCTTCCAGGACCTCGGCTACCTTCCGCGCCAGCGCCGCGACGGGCGGCGGCAGAAAGTTGTCCAGTGCGTCGACGTCGTCACACAGCCGGGCCCGCAGCCCGTGCAGACACGCCTCGGTGAACATCCGCTGCTCATCGGCCTCGGACATCAGCCCACCGCTGGCATATCCGCTACCCCACGAGTACCACCGGCGGGCGTCGGAGTCGCTCTCGGGCGGGGGCGCGGCACCGAGCATCCCGGCGATCTCCTGCCGGTCCGACTCGCGGGGGCCGGCCGCCCGGCTGCGCTGCTGGCGGGTCTGGAGGTAGGAAGCGAGGGTATCCAGGGAGATGTCGGTGTGCTGCTGGCAGTACGCGGCGATCAGCAGGGAGGCCATGTCCAGGGTGTCGGAGGCGTCCGTGGCCCGGTACAGCGTCATCCGTGTCCAGTCGTGCGCGACGTTCGGCTCGGTGTAGCGCAGGACCTCCTGACAGTTCATCACCGCCTCGGAGACCAGCTGGTGAAGGGCCTGCCGCAGCGGCTCGGGCATCGAAGTGCAGTCCATGCCCCGCACGTTAAAGGGCCCGCGGTCCCGCACTGCGCAGTCGCGGCTTGCCGGTCCCCCGGACGGATCAGACGCGGCCGCGAAGGGGCTTGCTGAGAACGGGTCACACCGCGGTAAGGCGGTCGATACCGTGATCGGGTGAGCGACTCTTCCGGGTTCATCAAGCAGCAGGTGGCCTCACGTCTCCATCGGCCCGACGGCTCGACGCAGACGACTCGGGCTCCGGCGGTGTGGACCCTGGCGCACCGCGGCTACTCCGGCAGCGGACGGCTGGACGTGTGGGTCTACGCAACCAAGCGGGACGCCCTGCGTGAAGGCGCCGCCCTGGCGATCGCCTGCGGTCTGGACGGCGAGGAAGACCAGGCCCGCCGTGGCTTCGCGGCGGGCCGGTATCAGAAGGTCATGGACTGCTACGAGAAGACCCGCCCCGAGACGCATCTGCTGCGCGTCCAGGCGGCGTTCCTGCAGTCTCCCGGCTGAGAGCGGCCTCCCGGTCGTGTGCCGCCGCGGCTACCGTCGCAGGATGACCGCGAGCGAGCCGGGCGACCGGCGCCTTCCCGAGGTGCTCATTCACGAGGCCCGAGCCCTGACCGGACCGGCGACAGGCCGGCCGGCCCCGCCGGTCGTGCTGGCCCGGGCCTGCCGGGCGTTCGTCATAGCCGGGCTCGTCAGCGTCGCCCTGGCCTGATACGCGGCTCCGGCGTGGGGCGCCTGCGCTGTCGGTGACCGCCTTGCCGATACGGCCTGCACGGTCCTCGGCCCGGTTGTCGGCCCGGAAGTGACGGTGTGGTGGGGCTACGGACTGACTGGCTCGGGCTCCGCACCTCCTTCGGCAGAGCGAATCGCTGGTCGCCCTCCAGTGCTCGTCCTGCACGCGTATTTCGGGAGCACACATTCGAATGACGATGTGCTGCCGCTCCGTCCCGAGCCCTCCTCCCAGGCGGGGACAGTCTCGTGACCAGGCAGATGTCACAACTCTTCGGAGAATTCGCACTGTTGAGGTGTGCGAGGTGCGTGAAGGTGGGCTGGAAGCCTGTACGGGAAAGGGAAGGGTGCGGAATGGAGCCTGTGATCACCGCAGCGGTGGTGACCGTGGCCGTCAGTGGCATCAACGCCATGGTGAAGATCGCTCAGCGGCGGTTGAACGTGTCTGTGGAGATGGCGCGCATCAGTGAGGCGGCGCAGACCGAACGGGTCCGCTGCCTCACTGGGCGGTCCGTCGCACTTGCCCCCTACCGTGACGGCCGTGAGGCGGATCCCGCCGGCCGGAGCGGGGGTGGCGAGCGTGGACGACGCCGTCAGCACTGATCTGCACCTTGCCGAGCCGCTGGAGGCAGATGCCACCCCGCTGCCGGGTATCCAGCTTGCCGGGGCTCTGCATGACCAGCAGTATCCCGCTCTGGTCTGCTTCCTGCTGGTGCAGGGAGCGTCGTGGACAGAGGCCCAGGACGCCGCGCAGGACGCTTTCACTCAGATGTGCGCGCCAGGCGTCACGATCACTTACCCTCGCGCCTGGCTGCGCACGGTGGCATGGCGGTCTTGGTTGAGCCAGCAGGTGAAACTCGAAGACACCTGCGCAGATCTGCCCGAACCGCAGATCGGCCTGCGCTGGCAGACCCCGGCCCACGCCGTTGAGCTGGGGGAGGAAGAACGCCAGGTGATCTCCCTTCTTCAGCATTTGCCGGCCAAGCAACGAGCCGCAATGGCCTGGCATCTGGACGGTTTCACCACTGAGGAGAGCGCACGCGCGATGGGGACCACTCAGGCGGCAGTCCGCCAGAACCTGGCCCGCGCGAGAGCCGCACTGAAGCAGGGCTTGCAGTTGGAAGGCCGGTTCATCGACGAGAGGAGGAAGGTGTGATGGGCAGTGATCCCCGTGCAGCGGAAGGAAACGGCCGACACGACGACGACCTTGACGCCCTGCTGACGACTATGCACCGTCGACTGGGCATTGCCGTTGTTGACCGCCTCAACGCCCACGGCGGGCCGCCCGAACTGCGTACTCCGGATCTTGCGCTGGACCGCCTCCTGGCAGCAACCCACCGCGCCACGGGGAATGCTGTCAGCCGCCGTCTGTCCAGGGACGACTACGCCGATCAGCACGACTCCGCACTCCAGGCGAGTCTCGAGCCCCGGAGTCACCTGGTCCGCCGCCCCGCGACGATCCGAGTGAAATACCGCGAAGAGGCCCTGCGCTTGGTACACAACTACTGGCCTTTCGACCTGGCCGAGGCCATGCGCACTGCTGTCCGCATCGTCCAGGACCTGTGTGACCTTCTGGGCGACAGCACACAACCTCTGAGTCGTGCCGACACTACGGTGGAGCAACTCCGAGAACACCTTGAGGGCATGTCCCGGCGTTCCCAGACGCACCGGTCCCAGGCTGCCCTCAGCAGCCTCGACTACCTCAACACCGTCGAGTCCGCCCTCGCCGACCCGGCCGAGCGCCTCGCCGACGAACTGCACAGCATCCGTGAACTCCTGGATGAAGAACTGGTGCCCTCCGTCGCCGCACTCCAGGCAACCGGACGCAGCTACCTGTTCGGCGTCGGGGCAGTCGCTCAGGACCTCATGGATGATCTGACCCACGGCTGTGGACATGCCGACGCGCTGGCCAGGGTGGTCGCAGAAGTCGAGCGGGCCAGCAACGACTTCGTCGGAGCAGACCTCACCAGCGCCAAGCTGGACGATGTACCCCTGGAGGGAATCCTGTGGGACGCAACAACCCTATGGCCGGCGCAGTGGGAAACCCGGGTGCGCCGTGCCTCACTACCCTCCGATGAAGAGCAAGGAGTTCTCGTGGTCGCGGTCACGGGATGCGATTCTGCGATCCACGCCGATGCGTAGGGCGTCAGCTCGGCGATGCTGCGTCCAGATGAGGGCTGCGTTGCCTGTGCCGGGCGACGAGGAGGGCGCTGGCCGTGCACGCCGGGCAGGTTGCCCGCGAGGAAGTCCAACGTCGTGCCCTGGCCGCCCTCCTGGACGCTGGGACGCGGCGGGCGGGGGAACAGTGCTGTACCGGCACTCGCAGGCTCAGGCGGGTACCGGGGCCGGGGCCGGCTTCAGCGAGGCAAGCGGGGAGTGCCGGCCTTTCTCGATTGAGCGCAGATGCTCTCAGTCGACCTCCGGGTGGGCAGGGACGACCGCGTCGACGGACGCCGTGGTGTAAAGCGACGTCGACGGCCCCGGCCCGGCTCGTGCCGAACTGGACCTCGATCGACGGCGGGGAGCGGACCCAACCGAGCTGGACCATGTGGTCGAAGTCAGCACGGCGCATCCGGAGCCGGGCGGCGGCCTGCTCGGGTCCGAGTAGGAGTGCCGTGCTCGCGTACGCGAGAAGTCACCTGTCCGGGCGTCGAAGCGGGTCCCGCCCCGGAATGCCCCGGCGTTGTCACCGGCCGTCGATAACGTGACCGCCGTGATGATGGGTAGCGAAGAATCCCGACTGGTCGTGGTCCGCGGCAACAGTGCCTCAGGGAAGTCGTCCGTGGCGGCTAGCCTGCGTGAGCGGTTCGGCCGCGGCCTGGCCCTGGTCGGCCAGGACAACCTCCGCCGTATCGTGCTCCGCGAGCGCGACCGGCCCGGCGCCGCGAACATCGGCCTGATCGACCTGACCGCCCGCTACGCCCTGGACGCCGGCTATCACGTCGTCCTCGAAGGCATCCTCTACGCCGACCACTACGGCGACATGCTCGCCCAGCTGCGCACCGACCACCGCGGCCCGACCCACGGCTACTACCTGGACGTGCCGTTCGGCGGAACCGTCGCCCGGCACGCCACCAAACCGATCGCCGACGACGTCGACGAGAGGCAACTGCGCGACTGGTACCGGGAACGCGATCTGCTGCCCGGCAGCATCGAGACCGTCATCGGCGCCGACAGCGCCCTGCACGAGACCGTCGACCGCATCATGAACGACACCGGTCTGGCCCACCTGCCCGCCGTGGACCGCTGAGCCGGGCCCGATTGCGACCGATGGTGCGCCTGAAGGCGCCACTGGCGCGCCTCCCCGACGACCTGGTGCAGACGCAAGCCGCCGGGATCTCCTGGAACGGCTGGGGCTCTGAGTAAGCCGTACAACCCTTCAGCCCCTTTGCGAGTCAGCACCACGCCATGTCAGCCGCACTTCCGGAGTTGCCGTGCAAGAGCCTCAACACCCCACGCTGGCCCTGATTGGGTTCGAGCCCCCCGCCCCTGGCTTGATCGATGGGATGGATGAGGAAGAACTCGCGATCACAGTGGGACTGGGGCTCGTTGCTCGCGAAGCGGCAGCAGTCGAGTACGTCCTGCACGGCATCTACGTCCATCTCGCGGAGATCGCCAGGGCTTACACCGCGCAGGCCATCGCCACCGGCGGGGCTCTGATCCGGCAGTGCAGAGAAACGCTGGAGGAGCTCGGTGACTCAGCAGTTCCTGCAACGCGCCGCGCGTCGCTCGTGCAGGACCTTGACCTGGCCGAGGAAGGCTTCCGGTTCCGTAATCGGTTTCTGCACGGCTACTGGATATTCGATCCTGAGGTTCAGTCCTGGCTGACCCTGAAGGGCGCCCATGGCATGACGCGACCCGAGATTGCGCATACGGGCAGCGAGGCAGTCTGGGAGCTGGCCCGCCGCTTTCAGGCATTGCGTGACCGTCTTGTTCATTGGGACATCGTTCAGTTCGGTGAACTGGCGGAGACCGAGAACGGCGACCGCGGCTGGGCATCGGTGAAGCACCTCTGATTGTCCGCGACCTGGAGGTGGCCGCAGATCGGGCGCTGGTACGGCGTGGTCAGCATCGGTTCCGGCAGCTGCCACGTCACACCGCATGCCTGCCACCCATCCGGTACCCCACCTGGGCGGCTGCGGCCAGCAGCGGTCGATCTCGTGGTTGCACCCGACCACGAGCCCCCTCGAGTCGCTGTTCGCCCAGCCTGAGGCAGCGGCTGGCAGGGCCAGGGCCCGCCTTGCGTACGCGATATGTAACTAAGCGTGCGTAACGGGTACGGTCTGCGCATGCCTATGGGGGAACACGACGCAGAAGGCCCTTCTCGCAGCGGAGTTGGGGTAGAGATGGCGAGTGCCGCCGTGCCGTCGCAAGCGGGGCCGCATCCGGCTGAGTTCCAGCTGTCGGTCGGCGAGGGAAAGATCCTTCAGTTCAAGAAGAAGCCCCAGATCGACGCTGTGGCAGAGTTGGTATGGAACGCCCTGGACGCGAATGCCACGCTGGTCGATGTTGAGCTGCGCCGTGAGTGGGAGGCAATCACTCAGATCGTGGTGAGCGACAACGGTGACGGCATGACGCCGGAGCGGGCCCGCTCCGCGTTCGCGGGGTATGGCGAAACCTGGAAGACCGGCAAGACGCACACCGAAGGCAACACGCGCATCCTGCATGGCCGCAACGGCGAGGGGCGCCTGTTCGCCCTTGCTTTGGGCGACCGGCTCACCTGGGAGTCGGTGGCTGAGGTCGACGGCGGTCTTGTGGGGGTCTGGGTCAGCGGCAACGCCGACCACTCCACCGTCTGGCGGGCCGAAAAGACGGAGCCCGCCCGTGACCGGACCGGTACCACGGTTCGCATCGATGTTCCCCAGGGCAAGACCCTGCGGCGGTTGGAGCGTGATGACGCTGCTGCGAATCTCACCGCGAAGCTGGCGTTCTACCTCAGGGCCTACCCGGACGTCTGCGTGACGTTTGACGGCAGGCGGCTGGATCCCAGCGACATCATCGTCGGTGAACCCATCGATCTGCCGCTGAACCTGTCAGAGGAGTACAGCCAGGAGGACCCGGCCCCCGTCGTGACCTTCGTGGAGTGGAACCAGCGGATGAGCGACCGCAGGATGCTCATCTGCAACGCCGATGGCATCGCCTTGTACGAACAGGGCCGGGAGTGGTCCGACAGCATCGTCAGCTTCACGCCCTACCTGCGGTCCAACCTGTTCAAAGACATCTCCGTCGAAGACCTGCACGGCCTACCCATGTCCCACGGCGGCCTCCTGGATGCGGCTGCCACGGCTGTCCAGGAGCACCTCTCCCTACGCGGTGCGCAGATCTCCGCAGCTGTGGTGCGGCAGCTGAAGGCCGAAGGCATTTACCCCTACGCAGGGCCGCCCGCCAGCGGTACACAGGCGATCGAGCGCCAGACCTTCGACGTCGTGGTGACCGTCGCCCGCGACGCCCTCCCGACCAAGGGCGCAGCTCGCCGGCTCTCCGTGAGTCTCATCCAGACCGCGCTGGAAAGCAGCCCCGGCGACCTCCACACCATCCTGGCGAAGGTCCTGGCACTCAGCGACGAAGACCGCCGGCACCTGAAAAACCTCTTGGACAGCACCGACCTGACCCATGTCATCGAGGCCGCCACCACCGTCACCAACCGCCTGAACTTCATCGGCGCGCTGAGGAAGATCCTCGCCGACCCTCATCTCCGCAAGGACTTGCGTGAAGTCGATCAGCTTCACCCCATGATCGCCAAGAACCTCTGGCTGTTCGGTGAAGACTGGAACATGACCATGAACGAAGTCGGTCTCACCAACGTGCTCCAGGCTCACCTGGAAGACCAACTTGGTGAGGACATCGTCCTGGAGAACCGGCTCGACACCGTCACGCAGCCGGACGGGCGCACTGGCCGGGTGGACATTCTGATGTTCCGTAGCCGACGCGACGACAGCTCCACCGAACGGCTCGTCATCGAACTCAAGCGCCCCAACGTCAAGGTGGGGAAGAAGGAGCTCGACCAGATTAAGGGCTACGCCCGCGCCATCGTCGACGATCCGCAGTACAGCGGAGTCGACTGCAAATGGCGCTTCTACCTGATCACCTACGAATACTCGGACAAGATCCTTCGCGACATCCGGCAGAAGGAAAAACCGGAAGGCCTCGCCGACGACCACCACGACTACGAAGTCTGGGTCAAGAGTTGGGGCGAGATCCTGAATACGGCGGAGAAGAAACTGCTGTTCTTCCAGCGTCAGCTGAACTACGAGGCCACCGACGACCGCGTCACGCAGCACCTGCGCGAGAGCTACTCCCGTTTCATCCCGGAGGCACTCGCCGAGGACGGCCAGAACGGCGCGGCAGCGTCCGGCAGCAACACGGGCAGTGAAACAACGAGCACGTTGCACCCTTGACCTGGGCAGAAGCCTGAGGCAGCGGCTTCGCCGGGACGGGACGTGGGGTGACTGCGTCGGGCGGGGCCGGCGCGGGCTGGTCGGCGGTGCGGAACTCGGTGTCGACGATGGTGGAGGCGATTTCGTCCTTGCTCCACTTCTCGGGGTTGTTGTACGGAATCAGGCCGCCCGCGTAGGCCATGCGCAGCAGTTCGGCCTTGGTGTGATTGCGCACCAGCTCGTTGATGCGCTGCATCCGCGCCACCTGGCGCTCTTCCTCCGTCACGGTGTCGCCCTGGTCGTGGTCCTCCTGCGCCTACGCGTCCGACGGCGAAGGCTGGACGGAACTGTCGTCCACCGCCGGGCTGGACGGTGCCGGCACCGCTGCGGCCTTTGCCCAAGGCACACCCAGGGCTGCGAGGGCGGTGTCCAGGAGCGGTTTTTCTGATCGGTAGGTGGTGGTCTGGCCTGTGCTGATCAGGTTGTGGTGCGTCTGTGGGCGAGGGATTGTAGTGGCGCGGTGGCTGCAGTGGTTGAGGGCGTTGCGCTGGAGCAGGGATATGGCCTGCGGGTTTGTCAGGTAGCTGGTTGGGTGACAGGTCGTGTCATCTGGGGTGAGCAGGGTGCAGGTTCGGTGGTGATGTGCCGCCTTTCTTGAACCGGGTCCCGACGCTCAGACGGTGACCTCTGCTTGGCAGTGAGTTCGCTGGGGGCGTCACCCTGCTACTGCTACTGCTACTGCTACTGCTTCTGTGCCCACGGCTACGGATCTGGGCTGATCACGACTGGTCTGCAGTTCGCCTTGGGTTACAGGCTGTCGGCCCATGAGGGGACGGGGTAGGTGTGGACGTCGCCGAGTGCGAGGCGGAGTGGTCCGAGGAGACGGTGGGCGAGGCTGGGGGAGAGGTCTTCGACTGCGAGGGCCGTGGCGGCGAAGCACACGGCTTTTTGTTCGTCCGAGAAGCCCTGGACGCGTTTGCTGTGGGAGCGGGCTGTTCGGGCCAGTGCTGTTTCGGTGTGCTTGATCAGGGCGTTCTTCAGCGTGACCCGGTCGGCGCTCGCGGCGAGGTCTTGTGCCTCGTACCAGGCGGGGTCTTCGCGATCGGTCGGCCATGCTTTGTCGTAGGAGCGGCGCAGGGTGAGGACTTCGTCCCAGGTCAGCTTCTCCAACCGGGCGAGGAGTGCTGCTGCTGTTCGCCCTTGGGGCCCCAGCGCCCACCAGGCCGGTACCCGGAACCATATTCTTTGGCCCCAGGTCCGTCCGGAGCGCTCCTCGTCGTCGTTCGGGGCAAGACTCAGCTTCGACAACATCCCCGAGCCCACGTCCTTCCTGCCGGCCCTCACCACCGTCCATCAGGACTTCGCCGGGGTGGGGCGGCTGTGTGCGGAGGAGGTGCTCAGCAAGATGCGGGAGGGTGTGAGGGCGTGGGGGGCGTCGAAGAAGGCGGGTACGGGACGACGCTCGTCCCGACGCGGCTCGTGCGGCGACGGAGTACGGCACCGCCGCCGGGTGTCCGCTGAGCGCAGCCGGCGAAAGGCGGGTCACTTCTTCTTCGGTGCCGTCTGACGGAGCTGTGCCATACGGGTGTGGCGGCGGCCTGCGTAGCGGGTTATCGCTTGGTCCAGATCCTCCGGTGGGGCCTTGATGCCGTACTCCTCCAGGATCAGCAGGCGCAGACCGCCGTGTTGACGCCGGACACGCAGCCACAGCGCCTGCGGGATCACGGCGCCGTGGCGTGGCCACAGGACGAGGGCGTGTTCCTTCGGATCTGCGCGGGCCACGATGCCGACGCGGTCGATGTCCCCCCAGGGGATGTGGAGCTGGTGTCTGCCCAGGAGCCAGGCCCGCAAGGTCAGTCCGGCCGGGCCCACATGGATGTGGACGTGGTGTCTGCCGGTGAGGAAGTACGCCGCGTAGCCGAAGACGAAGAACGGGAACAGCAGCGCGTCCATCACCACCGGAAGCCAGTCGGGCGGTCGCGCCCTGTCGGTCGCCAGCACACCGATCGCGAACGGGACGAAGCATGCCGCGCCCACGACGGCGAAGATGTGTTCCCGGTGGCGACCGCGGAAGGTGCGGCCGATGACGGGCAGGGGCGGCGCGTCGGGCCGCGTACGCAACCACGCCTCGCTCGGCAGCGCGAGCTGTTCCTCGTCGGCGAACCGCGAGAGCGCGGCCTCCAGAAGTTGCCGGTCGAGTACGACCTCTGGCAGGACGCACAGGGTCAGGGCTCCCGGCACCAGTCTCGGCAACAGCCTGTTCGTACGGTCGACTCGGCCCTCCATGCTCCCGGTGGGCCGAACCGCCAGGAGACCTGGATAGGGGATCCCTCGCGGCCAGTTCACTACGCCGATCCGCTCGATCTCCGTCCAGGCGTACGCGATCTTCAGCTCGCCCCGTGTCAGGGTGAGCCCGGCTGCTCCGACCGTCAGGCGAACGGGACGGATACATCGCGAGGCGGCGAACCAGGCCGTGCCCAGGAAGAACGCGCACAGGGCCAGCGATACGTACTCCGTCAGGATGTCCGTGGGCCGGACGAGCACACCGAGGGGGGCGGTGTCGAAACCCTGGGTCGCGCAGAGCACCGCCATAGCCGCGAGCGCGCGACGGTCGGCTGTGAAGACCTGCTCGTTCGCGGTGGCCGGCGCCGGATGTGTGGCGATGCCGGGACTGGGGGCCCAGGCCGTTCCGGCGTAGAGGGCGAGCGCGGCCTCGACGGCTTCCGGGGTCGTCCTGAGCCTGCGCAGATCCGCGAATCGGAGGATACCCTCGGTGTCCTCCTGGTGAGGTCCGGGGGACCTCCGGCTCCCCGTGTGCGCGAAAACTCCGGGCATGGGCCGGAGCATCAGGTCGTATCCGCGCCCCCGCAGCCGGCCCGGGGGCCGCTGCCGCAGCCAGCACCGGCTGATCCCGTGCCACGGGTACGAGAAGTGTTCGGAGACCCCGTACCGCAGCTCGATGCCGTCCGGACTCAGCACCAGCGCGTAGCCGGCCGGATTCCGCACCCAGAGGGCCCAGAACAGTGTGACGGCGCCCACGAACGCGAGAATCGTGACCCAATGGCGCCAGTCGGCCGGGTCGACGTTCTTGTCCTCGTCGGGGAACAGCGCTTTGCCCAGCAGCAACAGGCCGACGGAGAGTGGCGCTCCCACGACCCAGTTGCGGAGCCGGTGATAGGTGAGACTGGGCCCGAACCGGATCTCACCGCTCGCGGGGCGGCGGTCCGGCGCCCTCTCCCCCTCGTCCTCCGTACCGCCCCCGGCCTTCACCCCGGCCGGCAGGGGCGCCGCCCTATTGCGCGCCAGCCCCAGCCGCGCGTGCCCGTCCGAGCTTTGCTGGCGCGGCTCCGGGTAGCCCCTGCGGGCCAGGGACTTCGTCAGCGGGTCGTAGAGCGCGCTGAGAGTGAGGAGGTCGGGGCCGCCCGGGAGGCCGTCGCGCAGGAGGCGGAGGAACTCGCCGGTGAAGGCGGTGTAGCGCTCGCCCACCGGAGCGTAGGAGGGAGCGTTCGCGGAGGACGTGAGGATGTAGGTGCCCCGGATGGCCAGGGCTTCGGCCGGCTCGGTCGGGGTGCCCATGAGCGTGTCCAGGACGCGGCCGCTGTTGCAGCAGTCGAGGATCAGGATCTTGTTGAGGCAGGGCGAGTCCTCGAGGATCTCCCGGATAGCGTCGAACGGGATGGACGTCCAGCGCAGATCGCTCTCGTTCGTGCCGGTCAGCGCGAGATGCAGGAGCAGCTTGTCGTTGAGGACGCCGTGGCCGGAGAAGTAGACGAGCAGAGTGTCGGTGGCCGTCATGGCGGCCTCGCGGATCGTGGCGCAGACCGGGCGCGGGTCCGGGGCGTCCTGCACGACCGTGCAGCGCCCGCTCAGGAAGCCGCCGAAAGCGTCGGACGTCAGCAGCTCCTGCAGGACCTCCAGGTTGTTGCGTACGGCGAGGAGGTCCGGCAGGTCGCTGTCGTAGCGGGAGGTGCCGATGAGGACCGCGCGGGAACCCCGGGGGTCCGGCAGTCGGAGGGTCACGGCTGACGGTGGTCGCGCAGCGCGGTGTCGAGGAGGGTCCGGGCGTCGTCGGCGGAGTCGGCGGTGACCTTCACGCTGCGGCCGTCGGGCAGCGTGAGCTCCACCGTTGCCGCTGCCCGCCGCGCCTTGAGCAGCGCGGGGAGCGAGCGTACGAGGGCGGTGACGGCGCCGCTGCTGCTGATGGCGATGGCCAGCAGTTCGATGCCGGAGCCCATCTGCCCCTTCTCGGGAACCCTGGGTATCAGGCTCACCCGGCCGCGCAGTTCGGGCTCGGCGACCAGGCCTCGGCGCAGGAGGGACAGGTCTTCGTCGGTGGTGGGGGCGTTGCCCGCCTGGCCGGTGGCGTCGTCGGTGAGCAGTCTCAGCGTTACGTCCAGCACGTCGTCCCCCGCCGTGGCGTCTCGATCACGTGCAGGACAGTGTGCGGCACGGGAGGTGACCCGGGCCAGCCCTGTGCATCGGGTGATGACACCTCAGCAACCGCGCGTGTTACGGCAGTTGTGCATGTGACGTCGTCGGTCGCGTGTGCCCGCTACGGAGAGGAACCGTGACGGGGATACGGGGTGCGCGAGGGGTGCCAAGCCGCTCGTGGTGGATACCGGGGGTCGCGTTGCTGGTGCAGGGGGCGATGACGATGCCGTTCGTGGTGCCGCGCGCCCGGGCTGGCGCCGGTGACCTGGACAGCGTACGGGCTGATGTGGGTCTACGACCAGGAAAAGTGGCGCACCAAGACCGATGAGCAAGGCGACCGCACCGCCGTCACCGCCGCTGAGGGCGGCACCGGCATCCTGACAACCGTCGACGCCTGCGGCCGGGTCACCGAGCACCGTGAATACGGCGGCCCCGTCCCCACCGGTAGCGACTACACCCGCACCCTGTACGAGTACGCACCCGGCGGCCAGCTCAAGAAGATGACCGGTCCGGACGGGGCGGTCTGGACGTACGACTACGACCTGCGCGGCCGTCGGACCACCTCCACCGACCCCGATAAGGGCCGTATTGAACCGCCCCGTGTTCGATAGAGACTCCGGACTGTCCCGAGTTGGGTGGAGTCGGGTTGCTTGGCTTCAGGCTACTGCCCTGTATCGATGAGGTATTGGCGCCGCCGGACATAGATCGTCTGGTCACTGATCCCGAGAATCTGGGCAACCTCGGCGATTCTCCTTCCGGATGCGACGAGATCGGGGACCTTGCGGCGAAACTCGGGCGGATAGCTGCGTGGCACCACGGCCTCCGAAGGCTGCTGGATCGTCAATTGTCCAGCAACCCGACTCCATCAGATCCGGGGCATACCATCTCTACCGAACCCAGAACGGTTCAGGACTGTGGTGTGTCGTCGGATCGGGGTTGGGAGGCCGGGGCCCACTGCGCGCTGCGTTCGGGTGGCAGGCTCCAGTCGAGGACGTGGAGGCCTGTGCTGAGGACGAGGCTGACTTCGAGGTCCAGGAGTTGGATGGGGGAGCGGCCGTGGCGCTGCAGCCAGGAGCGCCGGCGTTGCTGTTCGTCGTGGCTCAGCTCCTGCCAGTTGTCGTAGTGGATGCCGGGTGGCCCGCCTGAGTTCTCACGGACCCAGATACGCACGACTGCGGCTTCGTCTGGTGTGGCATGCAAGGTGATCAGTGCCCAGGCGGTGTCGTAGGGCAGGGCCGGCCCGTGCCGGTGCATGAGCCGACGGGTGCGCAGTTGCCGCCGGGGTGCCAGGAGCCATCGTCGGGTGCGGACGTTCATATGGGTTCGCTCCTGGGTGCGGGTCGGCTTTGGAAGGCGGCGGCGGCTGCGGTGAGCTCGTCGTGGCCCAGGGCACGCAGGGTCTGGATGAGGGCGGTGAGGAAAAGGTCGCGTTGCTGGGGTGTGTGCAGGTCGGTCAGGAGCTGGTCGGTGAATCGCCGGATGTCCCTGCGGATGCCGTCTTCCTCTCCTTCGGCATCGTGCGGTGACGGCAGATCCTGGAGTGCCTTTTGCAGCGCGTCGCATTCGCTGAAGCGGCCGGGAAACTGGGCGATCCACCACACCCGGCGCAGATCGCGGTCGGCGAGGAGGGCCTGGAGGTGGGTGAGCCGGTGCAGTTCTGCCTCGTGGGCGAGGTCTGCCGCCTGGCGGCGGCGGATGTGTTCTTGGGCTAGGGCACAGTCGTGGGCTGTGGTGCTGAGATGTACGGTGCCGGTGACTTCCAGCCCCTCCATGGGGCAGCTCCAGGTGCCGATGGCCGTGTTGGCGGCGTCTTCGGCGGCTGGCAGGTTCAGTACGCAGTGCTTTCGCAGAACGGCTGCGGTCTGCTGGCGCAGATGGTTGCGCGCCACGGCGGCAGGTTCGTGGTGGGCTGGGGCGCTGGCGGGCGTCCTGCGCCAGGCGCCGTTGATGCGGACTGAGAACAGGGCGCCGGTGTGGGTACTGGCCATCCGCTCGCCGTGCACGGCGAGCGGATAGGCTGCGGCGGCATCGGCCCCGCCCGAGAGGGGCGGGGCGTCCGCGCGGCGCCAGGGCAGCAGACTCACGCCGGCGTGAGGTCGTCGGTACCGCCGGGCCCGGGCTCGAGGGCAGGCGTGGCGGGCAGAGCAGACCTCTGTTCGGTGAGCAACTGGTCGAGCAGCTTCTTGCGCCGTGTACGCCCCAGCGGTGAGGTGTCGGGGCTGCCCACCAAAAGCTCGGCGGCACCGGCTTGGTGGAGGTTGCCGCGTAGCACCGCGGCCACGACAGGCAGAACCTGCTCGTCCGACAATTTGGCCGTGTCCAGCCAGGCGGCGAGCTGCCTGTGAGCGGCCACGGTTGTCGTCGCCTCCCGCAGGGCGGCCCGCCAGCCACGCACGAACAGGTCACCGGTGCGGACGTCGCCTTCGTGATCAGCGGGTTCCTGCTGCGTGGGCAGGGGAAAGAGACTCTCACTGCTGATGTCGGTCAGGGCCAAGAATGTGGTCGCTCCGGCCCCGGCCGTGGTGTCATTGGTGGATTCGGCCCAGCTGACGATCTCCGAAAGGATTAGCAGGCGCTGTTCGGGGGCGTCCACCAAGGCCTGCACCGCGTCTGCGACCGCCTTGCGGGCCAGGCCGTCGGCCCGTGAGGCCAGCACCCGTAGCCGGGTCAGAGCGATCCGGGGATATTCGCGGCCGAGTCGGCCGGCACAGATCTCCGCGACGGCGGTAAGGGTTTCCTCGCTGGAGGTCTTTGCCTGCGCCCATGAGTAGAGCAGCTTGCGGATGCCTACCCCGGTGTCCGGGTGCAGCGCCATTTTCTCCAGCACCTCCACGGCCAGCTGCCGGTGCGCGGGGCCGCCGGTGTCAATCCAGTTGCTCACCACCCCCTGGACGGTCGACCCTCCGGGCAGCAGTGACAGCCGCACCAGGCAGTCGGCGATGCGCCGCAGGTGCCGCACGGCGGCACCGTGTGGTGCGCTGATCTGCGAGGCCCACGTCAACAGGACACTGCGCAGCTGTGGGCGCTCCTGCCAGACATGCCTCAGGACCGCTTCGGACAGACCGTGTCGGTCGGCATCCAGCGAGATGCGCTCGTCGTCGACGGTGGAGGCCTTGACGGAGTCCAGCCGTAGCCGCAGATCGCGGCCGGCCAGCGCGCCGCCCGTCGGCAGCATGCCGCCGACCTCTGCGAAAAGCCGGTCAGCGGCCTCCAGTACGACGTCGGCGGGAACGTTTTCCAGCAGGGCAGCTGCGATCAGCAGCGCGCGTTCGGAGATGTCCTCAGGGGTGCTGTGCTGCTTGAACCACTGCGTCAGATGGTCGCTCCAGCCGGTGAACTCCTCCCGGACCGCATCCTGACCGTCATCGTCGGCGTCCGCGACGAGCCGGGCGAGACGAGCGGCATCGGCTGGCGAAGCACCGTTGGCCAGCAGCGTGTTCAGCTCCGGACGCGTCAGCCAGTCCACCCGGTCCTCGGCGTGACGGCGCAGGTGGGCCTGGGCGATCTGCACCGCCGGTGGGCGAACCAGGGTGACCACGGGCACCGTGGCCATGGGCCCGGGGTTCCAGTTGCCGCTGCCAGTAAGAATGATCAAGAAGGCTTCGGTCTCTTCAGCCGCCTTCTGGTAGTCGGCGAGCCCGGTGTAGAAGTCCTCGTCCAGTTCCTGGCTGCGGGTCAGATCCAGGATGAAGCCGTGCCCTTTGGCGGTGGGGATCTGCTCGGTGCGGGGCTGGTCCCAGTCCAGTGACAGCCAGCGGATCCGCTCGGCCGGTACCCCCGCACCGCGCAGCACATGCAGGGCAGTCGTGCGTCGTCCGACGCCGGCCTCGCCCCGCAGTACGACCACTGGACTGCGCCGGAAAGGGCGGGTCAGGGCGCTGATGGTCTGCGCTGCCTGTTTGTTGCCGCTGGGGCCGACGGCATCGACGAAGGCATGTTCGGCTAACTCCATCTCGGCCGCATCCACGCGGGAACCGCGCAGGTACTGCCAGCCCCGTACATAGCGGTGGTGGTGCTCGGTGTAGTCGCGGCCGACCTGTGTCACGCGCGCGTGGCCGCTGGCTTCTGCGCTCTGCAGGTGGCCCGTGTCGGGCTCTTCCGCGGCGCTCATGACTGCTGCTCCGGGCCGGTGTTGTAGTCGCGGCCGACCTGGATCAGCCGGGACTTGCCGGTGGCCTTGCCGCGCTGGCGCACCGGTGCCGTTGGGTCGTCCTTGACGGCTGCGGAGCTGGTGTCGTCCGGTGGCGTGCCGGGTCCTTCCTCGCCGGTGGGGAGTGTCTGGCCGGGGTCGGTGTCGAGGTAGGGGTCGAGGACGGACGGGGGGAGCCCGGGAACGTGGAGCCAGCACGTCTCCTGGAATCCGTCCTTGCCCTCGACGCGGGCCGTCGCCTGGCGAAGGTGGCGTGATGTGAGCGTCTTGGTGCGTTCTGCGCGGACCGTGCGCCGGAACACCGGGTCGGAGACCACCGCGGCGAGATACAGCCCGTTGTCGACGGCAGCGGTCATGGCCGCGCGGACGGCGTCACTGTCGACGAGCCTGCAGGCGTCGTTGGCGGCGTCCCCGCGGTGTTCGGGCGGAGCGAGCGGGCCGACATGGATGCTGGCGCGCAGCCGGATGCTGGGTGAGCTGGCCAGCCGCGTCTGCTCGCGGCGCTCCAGCGCCAGCCTGAGGTGGCCGAGCAGAGGATCGACCAGCCGGGCTGCGTGCCGGGAGGGAAGGACGAAGATGGCCCCGTCGCCACGGTCTTTGACTGCACTGTCGAGCAGTGCGGCATCGCTGATCCCGCACTGGACGAAGACCGTGGACAGGATGTCGTCGAGGTCGGCCCGGGTGGGCGCCATCTTCGCCTCAGGGATCTGGCTGTAGTTCTTCATATCGACCACCAGCAACGCATGCTCCGGCGGAACATCGTCGGCGTCGGGCACAAAGACAGAATTCACGGCACGGCCCTTTCCGGCTCATGACAGCGGGTTGAGCCCTCATGCTGGCTGCGCCCCGTGGGCGGTGGTGCCCAGCAGTGGGCAGCCCGGCGGTGCCGTCGGTCACCCCTGTGTCAGGGCGTGGGAACGAATGGAGGCGATGTCACGCACAACCAGCCCGCCGGCAGCCTCCGTCGCAAGCCACCCCCGCTCGCGCCAGGGCCGCAGAGCCGTCCCCACGGCGTTGCGGGAAGCACCGATCATCTGCGACAACTCCGTCTGCGTCAGCCGCACGATGTAGCCACTGCCTGCGGCGGAGGCGGCCTGCAGCAGCCGGCTCAGCGCGCACGCCAGGCGCACTGCCACCGGCGCGGTGGCCATCTCCAGGCGTACCGTCTCCGCCTCCCGCACGCGGGTGATGGCATGCCTGAGCAAAACGGTCACCAGGTCGTGTTCCTCTACGAAAGCAAGAAAGTCCGGGGCCGGGATGATGTGCACACAGCAGACTTCTGCAGCGATCACTGATGCGCTGCGCGGCTGGGAGTCCAGCACCGCCAACTCGCCCAGCAGTTCCCCCGCTCCGCGTACGGCCAGCAGCGTCCGTTCCCCGGCCGTGCCCGTCAGAGTGATGAGAGTGGAACCAGAGTCCAGCAGGATCACATGAGTCCCTGGATCCCCCTGACGCAGCAGCACACTGCGTGCCGGCCGCACTCTCTTCGGCGCCAGATCACGCAGTGCAGACCATAAATGCTCGCCCATCACAGTGATATGCGGCTGATACACAGTCCCCCCATATATCTCGTTGCCATCCGAATGATCTCAAGGTGACATGTAGGTGATCAACAGCCCAATTCCGGCCACCAGTAGCGCAACTGACACCAAATCCGCGGCGAGGCGAACGGCCCTGAACTTCCGCCGCGCCAACACCGCGATCACCGTCAGCCGACGCTCCTCCATGCGCCGTTGGCCCTCGCAGTCCAATCCGGCCAGCGATGCCACCAGCTGCCTTGCGCCCGCGCCGCGTCCCGCTGCCAGCAGCCCATGTTGTGCACCACGACGAGGCAGCATCGGACGGAGAGCCCGCAACGCTGCACCCAAAGCTGCGGTCAAAAGCAATGACGCCACCAACAGCGCCAGACCGGGAAAGGGCGAAGCATCAAGAACGGACAACGCCGTCACGCCGGTCGCCCAAAGCCCTCCGGCAGCCCCACACAGCGCAGCAGCCTTCGTATCCGCCCGCTGCAACTCCACCGTGATGTCCGCGCTCATGGCTCGCAGCCGCGCGAGCTGCTGAGCGTTGACCTCTGTCACGTCGCTGGCCCCGCTCTCCATGCGAGCTCCCCTTCCTGGCGTCGCAGTCGAATCTGTCCCCTCGTACCGATGCCTCGACTGTCCTCCGCCTCGGCGCAAGGTGCTGCCCACCAACGGGCAATGTCCAGGCGCCGTTCATCACTTCCAGCACCCAGCCAGACACGCGCCCGCAGACATCGCCCGCCTACTCCAGGAACACCCCGCCACCGCCAGCAACCCCGATGCACCACCGCGTTCCTCGCCGCACTCACCGGACACTGGCACCGCAATGCCCGCAAACCCGCACCCCCGGACTACGCGCCTACCAACATCGCGCCGCGGCCGTCGGCCTCGCCCTCCTCGTCTACCGCTTGAGCTGAACCGCCGCTGTGTTGCTCTCGTGTCAGTGGCCGGTCGATCCCGTGTCACTGAGGTGGGCATCTCGCGTCAGCCAGGGGATCAAAAGTCAGCCCATCCGATGTCACGGACCTCGATCGCTGCGGCGTGCGGCAGGTACTGGATCCAGCACGCTGTTCGAACGCCTCCCGGATCTCCTCCACGGAGCCCGTATCGCGGACGTCGGGCCGTGCCCGCGGATCCATCCGTGCGACCTCCACGAACGCCGTCCCCGCTTTGCGGGCCCGCTCGTCCGACAGCTGCTGCGCCATGGCCTCGACCGCGAGTTCCTCCACCTGCGCGGAGGGTTCTCGGACTGGGGGGAGTGTCAGACCCTCGTGACAGGCTGGCCCGTATGCATTCCTTCGACGCCTTCCCCGTGCCGCTGGATGCTGCCGGACAGGCAGCAACTGCCCTGGACTCCCTGCGGCCCGCGATCGACGCTGTGAACCACGTTCTCGCCGGCAACGCGGCCACAATCAATGCTGCTCTCGCCCTGGGGGCAGACCGCATTCGTGATCAGGTGCTCGACACTGCGGAACGGATGTCCCAGGTTCTGGCCGCGGCAGACCGGAGTTGGCGCGACCAGCTCACTGACGCATTTCTTGCTCTGGGCGGGATCGCCGTAGAGCAGATCCGCGCCCTCGACAGCATCAACCTGACCTTCGACACCGCAGAGTTGAACCGTCTGCTGAATGATCTGGACACCTGGCGAGACCTCACCCATGAACAGCGGGACCGGGCTCTGGACGCTGCGCAATCCGCGTACGCGACCACGGCCGCCGAACCTGCTGGCGCCCTGCCCGACGATCTCGCCGCAACGGTTCGCGACATCGCGGACGCGGACATCTACCTTCCGATCACAGTGAGCCGCCAGACCTTCGCTCTGTTCATCGGGGCCGTCGTCTTGATGTCCGCGATGACGCTGTCGTTCTCCAGCGAGACCGCTGATGGCGTCGTGAGCAAGGGCATCGAGCTCAGCGCGCTGGCCACGCTCGCGATGTACGCGGCCGGCGCCCTGTGGGACCGCCGCAACGGCGAACAGGAAAACGACCAGTCGGCCTCCCGCGACGACTGACCACTGGCTGCCAGCAGCCTTCCTCGGAGGAGGCGGATTTGGCCGTAGAGCTCGATACCCGGCTTGCTGCCCCGTACTCGCCGTGCCCGCGAGTGCGGGGCAGTCTCTTCGGCCACGAACCCGCGCTGTTCCAGCCAGGGATCTCGTTCGTGCACGTGTCTTGACGCTGATCAACCGGCGGGCGGATCGTGGCCATTCGCGCAGTCCACCCCGAAAGAAGGGGGCTTGTATGAGGACGTTCTCCTGGCGCTACCTGGCGTACGCCGACGGCTCGTTCTGCCGCATGGGCAACATCGACGGCAGCTTCGACGACTACACCGACGTCGACCTCGCTCACATGGAAGCCATGCGCCGCGGAGACGATGACGAGGCACTGAAGCCGGCCTGGTGGCCGTGTTCCCGTTGCAGGGGCGGCCTCACGCTGCACTGGCGCGGCCCGTGGGTGTCCGGCGTCATAATAGAGCTCTGTCCAGCCTGTGACGCCCACAAGCCGGCCGCCCGCGCCTTCCTCGACTGGCACCGTGACCCCAGGATCCTGCCCCAGTTTGTTCGAGGACTGGGAGACCGAGACCATGCACGCCCACGGCTGGTCCCGCGCCGCCGAACCCGAAGCGCCACCCGCGCCACCGGTACACCCACGTCTCGTACCGCGCGGGCAGGACTGACAGCGAACCCCAAGAAGTCTGGGGAACCCCTCCGGGTGCTTCCAAGAAGGACTGCGTGTGCTTCGCCGGGCGTGCGGTCCGCAGCGCAACCCGGGCATGGGTCAGGCGCTGTCAGTCTCGACCGCTAATTTTCTACCAAGTCCCAGTAAGCAACAGAAGGTTACACATGGCACTCGGCGATAAAATTCGGTCCGATCTGGACAATATGGTGGGCAAGCCCTGGAGTATCCGGAACGGCAACGTCGTCCCAGGTACTGACGATGTGGGCCTCTACAACAACGATGCGGTCAAGCTGGACGCCGTGTACCTCTACGCCGACCTCCTGGGATCCACGAAGCTGGCACGCGAATTCACCCCACACGTCGCAGGCAAGGTGATCCGCGCATCGCTGCGCACCGCCTCGACGATCATCAAGGCGTGCGAGGGCGAGATCCGCAGCTATGACGGCGACCGTGTCATGGGCATCTTCATCGGCGGCTCCAAGAACACCAACGCGGCGAGAGCCGCGCTGAGAATCAACTACGCCATGGAGGAGATCGTCCAGCCTGCCCTGTATGCCAAGCTCCCCACCTTGGAGCGCGACGGATACATCCCACGGATGTGCGTGGGCATCGCCTCGGGGGAGGCGTTCATCTCTCGCGCCGGCGTGCGCGGCAGCAGTGACCTGGTCTCCATCGGGCGCGCCCCAAACGTTGCTGCCAAACTCAGCGACATCCGCCAACCCGGCCGCTACCGGACGTACATCACAGCCCAGGTCTACAACAGGCTCCAGGACAAGGTGAAGGTCTCCAAGGGGACCAACATCTGGAACTCGTACCGGGACGCTGTCGGCGGCGAGCAGATGACGATCTACCGGTCCACCTACTGGTTGTCACTGTGACCGATCAGAACTTGGCTACGGACCGGGCGATCGAGACGGCCTGGCGCATTCACGGAGAGCTCGGCAACTGGACAGCGAAGGTAGACGCCAAGGCATCCTTCGCACTCACGCTGGACTCGGCAGCGACAGCCGGCATCATCGCCCTGTCAACCGACGACCACGTCCTCGCTCATCTCCATGGCTGGGGCGCCCGCACTCTTCTCTGGAGCGGAACCGCCCTCATCCTTGTGTCCGGAGTCTTCGCGATGCTGGTCGTAGTTCCCCGCCTTCGAGGACGAAAAGCCAAAGCGGAAGCCGCCTCAAACTTCATCTACTTCGGCCATCTCCAGCACCGGCGGGCGGACGAACTCGCAACCGCGCTGAAGACCACGGACATCCTCCCGGTCCTGAGCCGTCAGCTCATCGTCACGAGCAAGATCGCATGGGCCAAGCACCGGCATATCCAAACGTCGTTCATCACCTTCGGTATAGGCGCCGCCCTTGTCTTCTTCGCCGGATTGACCCGCTAGCCCGTACGACCATTCGAGGGCTGCCGACAACCGGCAGCCCCCAAGAACGCCTCTCGAAAGCGGAACGTACGTACCTACACCGCCGCCCACTCCAGCCTGCTGACTCTCACTTCCGCGCCTGAGGGCCTTCTCGCGCCGGTGTCGTAGGGAGCGGGAGTGTCACGCCAACTCCACGCCCAGTTCCCGCAGTGCGGCGCGCTGCTCCGCGGTGAGCTTGTCCCGGCGGCTCTTGGTGTTCGAGAGCCACACGCCCAGCTTCACCGGCACCGGCTCCGCCTCGCCGTCGACCGTGATCTCCATGCCCCTGTCCTACTCGCCGGGAGTGTGCGGAGCGTGTGCCAGGGGAGACCCGGGGGCCTCCGGCATGACGCTGGCGCCGCTGAGGTCCTCGCGCAGACGCAGATCCAGCTCGACGGCGGCCGCGTCGCCCCGGGCCCACTGTTCGTCGGAGAGGTCGGGCAGGAGCGGGCGTAGGTGGTGCAGGGCGAATGCGACGATGCCCGGCGCCACGCTGTGCAGGAGGTCGGCGACGGCGGCGCTGTGCGCGTCGGGATGGAGCTCGCCCCCGCCCGACAGGGCGTACGCCAGCCTGTACGCGTAGTCCGCCTGCTCGGTGAGGGCGATGTTCGCGGTGGCGCGCCCGCCCGTGAGCCAGTCGGTGGTGAACAGCAACTGCTCGATCACGGCACCGGACACCGTGGATTCGGCCGCAGTGGTGATGTTCTCCATGCCCGGTCAACTCCCCGACCGGCAAGGCGGACACGGTTCCGCTCAGGCCACAGCCCAGTGCGGGTTACTCACCGGCGGTGGCAGCCGTGCCCTTCACGGCGAGAATCTCCGAGACCGGGCAGCCCCACGCCGCGCCCGGTCCGGCGGGGCCGTAGAGCGTGAACCCGCACGCCTGGAAGAACGCCTGCCGGTCAGCCGCATCGCCGCCGTCTTGCGGCACCAGTGCCAGGAACGTGTGGCCGGCTTCCTGGGCCCGGCGGGCGATCTCGGCGAGAAGCGCCCGACCGACCCCGCCGCGACGAGCGGCATGAGCGACGGCCATCGTCAAGACGAACGTCTGCTCGCCGGGATGCGCCTCCCGGCCTATGTCGTGCCCGAAGTCGCAGTGGAGCTGGAACTCAGCGACCCCGACGACAGACCCGCGGAGTTCGGCCACGACGACGTCCAGGCCCTCGGGGTCGTAGAACCTGCCGCCTCCCAGATGGTTCGAGTACAACAGTTCCTCCACCACCGAGTAATCGGCTTGGACGAGGTCACGGATGAGTGGCATGACCCAAGTGTTCCAGGACCGCGGGCGGAGGCACCGTCTACGGGCTCCGCGGTCTACGAGCGCTTTGCCTGCTGGCCCATGGTGTCGACTCTGGCAGAGGTGCAGAGCACTACGCTCCTTCCATGTGGAGTGAGTCGAACAACTATGGCTTCGAGAACGAGCTGGACTACCTGCGGTCGATCAAGAAGGACGACAGCTATACGTTCACGTACCCGTTCGAGTACATCGCTAAGAACTACGGGAACGACAATTACGACATCGGCACAGCGGACATGGTGGTCCGGGTCCAGTGGAACGACGCGGAGGCCGGTTACACGGTGGCCTACGACGTCCCCGAGATGGACAAGATCGACCCCGTTGAGGGGAACGGCGATGCAGCGAGCTTCTACGAGAGCGACGTTTACTGGAGGCTCGTGAGCGACCTTGACGGCATGGGGATCAGCTCCGAGCTTCGTGCAATCTAGGCACGGTTGGCTTGCCGTTCCCCGGGCCTCCAAAGGCCCGGGGAACGGTCACGGTGCGGGAGCAGGGTCAGTAGTCGTCGCGTTCGGTGTTCGGTCCGTACCGCTCGATGAGGTCGCAGGTGCAGGTCCCGCCTTCGTAGTGCGTCTTGTCGCACTCCTCATGGTGATCCCACGGCTGCCGCTCCGCCGGGGTCGCCGACGGAGCGGGCTGCGCCGGGGCCGCCTCGACCGCCAGGACCGCGCCCGCCCAGTCCATGCCCAGCGCGGCGAGGGCGGCGAGCTGCTCCCCCGTGAGCTTGTCGCGCCTCGACTTGGTGTTCGAGAGCCACACCCCCAGCTTCACCGGCACCGGCTCCGCCTCGCCGTCGACCGTGAACTCCACGACCGTGCTGCGCGGGACGGGCCGCTGCCCTTCCTTCTCCACCCACTGCGTCAGGGCGGCCAGGCCCCGTTGGAACGCCGCCTCAGCCTTGCTCCCGGCCTTCTTCGGGTTCTTGGCCGCGTCGGCCGGCGCCGGAGGGAGCTCCGCCGGGGCGGCGGCCGTCACGGCGAGGGAGGCGCCCCGTACGCCCAGCGCGGTCAGCCGCTCGCGCTGCTCGGGCAGGAGCTGCGCCCAGGTGCCCGGTTCCTGCTGCCGCCACCTCCAGGTGCCGATGTCGTCGCCGTCGTAGACGACGCCCGGCGCGATGTAGGGCAGGACGCCGTCGGCGTCGACCAGGTCGGCGAGCACCCGGTAGTGGCGCTGCCAGCTCAGCGGCCACGGGCAGTCCCAGTCCGGGTCGATCTCCGTCAGCTGCGCCGCGCGCACGGCGGCCCGCTGCGGGTCCTTGCCCAGGCCGTTCTTCGCGCCCTTCCGCCTGAGGTTGGCCATGTGCTGGCCGACGGGCACCATCGCTTCGCCCTCGCCCCACACCGCGTCCTGACGCGGCGCGAGGTGCCCGGTGGCCCGCCGGAACGACCGCAGGGCGGCCAGCTTGGCCTCCCACGCCTCCTCGCCCGGCTCCCAGAGCATCCCGGCCTCCGGAGCGTCCAGCAGCGTTTTGCGCCGCTCCTCCAGCTCACCGGCCCGCAGCGCCTTCCGCTGCTGGTGCACCCACCGGCCAAGCGGAAACGACTTCGTCGCCCCGACCTCGACCTCGACGTCGTACGGGACGGCGTAGACGCCGGTGATCTCGTTCTCCGCCCGCCAGCGCAGCAGGGCCTGATAACCCTCCAGCCACACCAGCGACTCCGGCCGGTACACCCGCGTACGGAGGAACGCCGCGATGGTCGCCGCGTCGCGCGGGCTGGAGAAGTGCAGGAGGGCGGCTTCGGCGGCGGCCTGCGTGTCGTCGTCCTCCTGGTCCTCGCCGTCGCGCTCGCCGCCGGCGGCCCCGACGATCCGGCCGTCGTCGTCCCGTTGGACGTGCACCTTGCGCTTGCCGCTGGTGAGCGCGCGGGAGGCGAGCTGCTCGACCAGGCGCTCATCGTGCGAGCGGAGGCCCTGGAGGACCGCTACGAGCGGGCGGAAGCTGGCGCTGGCCACCATGTCGGTCGGGTCCTCGTTCGGCTCCAGGAAGACCGGCACGATGATCCTGGCGACCTTGGTGGAGCCGTCCTTGTTGAGGCGCAGCGCGCGGCCGATGTTCTGGACGATCTCGACCTGGGAGCCGCGGGTGTCCGCGAAGCAGACGGCTTCCACGCCCCGCTCGCCCGTGATGTCGACGCCTTCCCCGAGGACGCGAACGCTGGCGAGGAAGGCGCGGTGGACCCGGCGGCCGGCCGCGTCGATGCCGTTGGCGAACTGGCGCAGTGCCTCCCGGCGTTCGGCCACCAGGTGGTCACCGCACAGCCACGCCGACCACACCCGGTCCGGGGGTACGTGGCGGCCGGCCTCCAGCTCGTAGAACTCCGCGTCGATGGAGGACTTCGGCAGCTTGTCGGCGGCGGCCAGATCGGCGTCGGAGGCGTCGTTCAGGTACAGCTCGGCAGCGGTCTCGGGCAGCTTGTCCGCGAACGCGCGGGCCTCTTCGACCTTCTGGTGGAACGTCATGACCGTACGCAGGTTGTACGCCGCGGCGTGCTCCAGGAGCGCGGTCTGCAACAGGGCCAGGCGCCGGCCCCGCCGTGCCTCCTCCGACTCCCCCAGAACGGGGGAGGGGTCGCGGATCTCCAGCACGTCGATCTCGAACCCGGCGAGGATCTCCCGCTCGATCGCCTCGCTCAGCCCGAGCTCCGCGAGCCACGCGCCGTACGTGCCCTCCGGGTCATCGGCCATGCTCGCGATCTCCGCCTCCTGGCCGCCGGCGCCCCTCTGCGGGCTGGCCGCAGCGAGGATGCGCGGGGTCGCCGTGAGATAGAGCCGGAAGTCCGCCGGGATCCGGGCGTTGTCATGGATCGCCGCCCACGGACGGCCAAGATCACCAGCGGTTCCGTGCGCCTCATCCACGATCGCGAGGTCGAACCGGTCCATCTGCTGCCCGTAGAGCCGCTCCCCGCCCGCCAGAGCGGCCTCCAGCGGCCCGCGAACCTTCCGCTGGCCCACGGGCGCGTCGATGTCCTCGCGGTCCACGAGAGAGGCGTACGTGGCGAACACGACGACCGGCCCGTGCCCGGCCCACAGGGCGAGCTGGATCGGGTTCGTGGTGGTCCGCACCCCCAGTTCGTTCAGCACCGCGTCGTTCTCCAGCGAGCACACCGCAACCATCGGCGCCCGGTGGCCCACTGCCCGCCACGCTTGGGCGGTCTGCGCGAGCAGGTCCAGGGTCGGCACGGTCACGAGGATCCGGCCGTCCGCGAACGACTCCAGCGCGCACGCAGCGGCCGTGATCGTCTTGCCCGAACCTGTCGCTGACACGATCGTGCCCCGGGCACCCCGCGGTGGCACAGATGATCTTGCAGGAAAGCCCACCCACTTACGGAAAGCTGATTTTTGGTCGATCTGATGTTTATTGAGCGAAATAACGGACATATATATGCCTTTCCTGGGTCCTCTTCCCGAGTTGAATTTCTGGCGCTAATCTCCGAATATCTAAAGCGTTACAGGGCTTTCTAAATCTTCCCGACATAGTTTTATAAATGTGCCTAGGTTGGTGTCCAACGCTGATCGAGCATTGTTATACTCCTGCTTTGCTGCCGCGCGCGTTGCGCCAGATGACGTGGCGACACTCGTCATGGCCTTCACGAGCCTGTGACTGCCTTCACTCACCGCCAAGCCCTGACCTCGAACAGCGGTAGGACCGAACAGGCTGAGTTCTTCAACTGCGACAATTACCTCTAAAAATAGATCAGTTTCTTTGCTGTAACAGGTCGAAAGAATACCGTCCTTAAGTGGTGAACTCGAAGAGTCGAGCGCCTTCAACGTCTTATTGAATAGGGCAATCTCATGTATTCTAAAATTAATGGTTGCCTGGATTAGGCGGCCGTAAGCCAGGCGACGCTCTTGACGTAACCAGTGCGCATGTTCGCTCCTCGCCCCACCAATTACCTGATGCCTAGAGCCGCGATAGCTGGCCCATCCGCCAACCCCAGCGCCGATAACAGCAGCAGCGAATCCAATAATGGCAGCGTAAAAAGCAGCTTTACCCGAATCCATGACGTCTCCTCAGCGAACTTTCCTTCTTGCGAGCACCTTTCGACCGCCTCAGCATTTTGATCTCGTTACGTGGCCTGTTGGGATGACTGAGGGGAGGTGTCCGATGTTTCTGCCAATGGTACATGCTGCATCAGCCCGATGTGCGCGGTACACTAGAACTCACACGAACGAGCGACCCCCACCCTCGCAGCCAGCCTGGCCCGCGCCAGCGGGCCCCAACGGTTCTAGAGACCCAGCCGGAGGGACCGTCAGGCGGGGGAGCGCAGCGGACCCGCCGGGAGCGCCCCGCGCTCCCCCAACTCCCGTACTGGAGGCCCCACTAGTCGCACCCACGGACCCGATCAGCCTGGCCGCGCACCGCGCGGCCAGGCAGGCGCGCAGCGGCCGGCCCCACTGCCTCCAGGAGCGCAGCGGAGGGAGGCGCCCACGCATCGCGTGGGCCAGCGGGAGTGCAGCGACCGCCCCGCTTGCACATCGCGCAGCGATGTGGTACCCGCTCCGCGGG